>NZ_JAOVTW010000001.1:0-665043 GCF_027737585.1 Campylobacter sp. JMF_14 EL1 | reverse complement strand
AAATTTGAAATTCTCTGTAAGGGGGAGGGCGCGCTTTTTAGGAGACGCTACCCTCCCCCTTACCAACCCCCACCCCTGTAAAACCTTAGAAGTGGCTAAATTTAAAGCTTCGCTTTAAATTTAGCTGGTTTTATTTTAACTGAAATGCTTCGCATTTCTCGCAATGACAAATTGCGCGTAAATTTTGCAAAATTTGTCATTGCGAGAAGCGAAGCGACGAAGCAATCCAGTAAAATTTTATCGAGTTTAAAATTTAAAATTTTTCAAATTTAAAATTTCGGCGCAGTATTATTGGAGTAAAATTTTTAAAATTCAATGGTAATTTACTGGATTGCTTCGGCGTTATCACGCCTCGCAATGATACAAAATTTTTTGCTCATAGCTTGCGCCACATTTTTTATAATAACAGATTTGGTGCTAAATTTAGCCGTTTTTACTCAAAAATTCTAAAATTTCTCTCTCTAAAATTTCGCTTGGGGCGTGTATTTTGCCCTCAAACTGCGATTTGTTAAATGTGCGCTGGCGTTTGGCTAGCTGGCGCGTGTGGATTGTGATGAGCTCCTCGCAACTAGTCCTTGAAATCTCGCCTCGCAAATACTGGCTGCACTCCTTCAAACCCACGCAGGATAGGGATTTGCACTCATATCCATATCGCTCAAACAAAAATTTCGCCTCATCTAAAATTCCCGCTTCAAACATTTTTTTGGTTCGAAGCGTAATTCGCTCGTTGATTTCGTCCTTTTCGCGCAAAATTTCAAAAATTTTGAGATTTTTTATCACGGGCTGGGCAGTATTTGCTCGCAAAAATTCGCTTGGAATTTCGCCAGTAGCGACATAAATGCTATACCATTTGCGCAGTCTAAATGTATCAAATGCGCTAAATTTGGCGCAAAACTCACTATCAATTTTGCTAGCAAGAGCGTAAATTTCGCTATTTTGCGGGAAAATTTGAGCGTCTGGGATTTTGGGCGCAAGGCCTGAGAGCATGGATTTTAGGTAAAATCCGCTTCCGCCTGTGATGATGAGTGGAATTTGCGATTGCGTGGCGAATTCGCGCGCTTTTTCGTATTCTTTGATAAACTCGCCCACGCTAAAATATTCGTTTGGTTCTATCAAATTTATCCCAAAATACGGCACCTGCGCTAGCTCGTCTTTGCTAGGTTTTGCGCTAGCGATGTCGATTAGCTTATAGACACAAAGTGCGTCCAAACTCAAAATCACAGCGCCTGTTTTTAGGGCGATTTTGTGCGCTAAATCCGTCTTTCCGCTGGCTGTCGTGCCGATGAGTGCAAGTTGTAAAATTTCGCTCAAATTTTGCCTTTAATTAAATTTTTGGGCTAATTTTAGCAAATTTAAGATAGAAAAATTTAATTATAAATAGATTTTTTGCCAAATTTTTGCTAAAATACCGCCCGAAATAAGGGAATTTATGGAAAAATTTAAACAAATTTTAAAAGATATCAACGAATTAATAGTTTTTAAACACTCGGTTTTTGCCCTGCCGTTTATTTTCGTGGCGATGATAACAGCCTCAAAGGCGCAAAACGGCTCAATGTGGTTTGGCTTTGGACTTTTTGTTTTGGGTATTTTGTGTGCTGTGAGTGCTAGAAGCTTCGCAATGGCCGTAAATCGCTATTTGGACGAAGAAATCGATAGAGGCAACCCTCGTTGCGCTTCTCGCCCAAGTGTCGATGGGCGCATAGGTCGCAAAAATATGCTAGCTTTCATCGCGCTAAATGCCGTGATTTTCGTGGTTGTAGCCTATTTTATCAATAGCCTTGCCTTTGGGCTTAGTGTGCCGATTTTGCTCGCGCTTGGCTCGTATTCGTATTTCAAGCGATTTAGCGAAACTGCGCATTTAATGCTAGGTCTTTGCCTAGGCCTTGCGCCGATTGCAGGAAATGTCGCAGTAACAGGCGCGATTTCGATTTGGTCTGTGGTGCTGTGCCTTGGTGTGGTATTTTGGGTAGGGGGATTTGATGTGCTCTACTCGCTCCAAGACATGGAGTATGACAGGCAAAATGGGCTATTTAGCATACCTTCGCGTTATGGCAAAGAGGCTTCGATGTTTATTTCGAAGCTTTTTCACGCAATTTGTGTGATTTTTTGGTTTTTATACTGCGCGCTGGCAAATTTAGGCACATTTGCTTATATCGGCGTGGCTGTGTGTGCGCTGATTTTATACAAAGAGCATAAAATCGTCGAAAAAGATTTTAGCAAAATCGATAGAGCGTTTTTTACTTTAAACGGATATTTGGGTATTATATTCTTTATATTTGTTTGGATAAGTTTGTTTTAAGGAGATAAAGTGGATTTAAATATGCTTATTATTTTGGGACTTTGTGTAGTTATAGTTTTGATTTTAATCGTTATGTTTATCAAAGACAAACAGACAGATAAAAAATTCGAACGCTTCGATCAGGTCATCACCGATAGCATGCAAGAAAACTACATGTTAAAGAAAAAGCTCGAAGAGCTTCACGCTATGGTTGAAAATGGAGGCAATGGCGTAGCCAGCCTAGATATCAACGCAGTCGCTGATGTCATCGATGAGGTGATAGAGCAAAGACTAAGCGGGGTTTCAGCTTTGGTCGATACTAGGGTCGAGGCGCAAATCCGCCCGCTTTTAGAGCAGTTAAAAGAGCTACTTGTAAGCGTGAAAAAATAAACCAATCAATATAAAAATAAAATTTTGCAAAAAGAATTTTATTTATATATAATCGCTGAAATTTAGAAATTTAAGGTTTATAATGCTAATCGACAAATTTGGTAGAAATATTAATTATTTGCGAATTTCAGTTACCCAAAAGTGTAATTTCAGGTGCCGTTACTGCATGCCAAACACCCCATTTGAGTGGGTGCCTAGGGAAAATCTTCTAAGCTTTGAGGAGATGTTTAGCTTCGTCAAGGTCGCAATCGACAAAGGCATAGAAAAGATTCGTATCACAGGCGGCGAGCCACTAATCAGGCGTGATATCGCAAAATTTGTCAAAATGATAAGCGATTATGCGCCAAGTATCGATTTAGCCCTTACCACAAACGGATATTATCTCAAAAATTACGCCAAAGATTTAGCTGAGGCTGGGCTAAAACGCATAAATATGTCGCTTGATTCACTTCGCCCAGAGCGCGCCAAATATATCGCTCAAAAGGGCGTTTTATACAATGTCTTAGAAGGGCTTGAAGCAGCGCTGGAAGTGGGGCTGAAAGTCAAACTAAACACCGTCGTTTTGCGCGGGATTAATGATGATGAAATTTGCCATTTAATCGAATTTGCCAGAGAAAAAGGGGTGCAAATTCGCTTTATAGAGTTTATGGAAAACACTCACGCGCAAAATTTAAAAGGTGTGAAATCAAATGAAATTTTAAAAATCATCGGCGAAAAATACCAAATTTCACCGCTTCAAAAGCAAGCCACCTCCCCAGCTTCGCTTTATGCGTTAGATGACGGCTACACTTTTGGCATAATTGATCCGCACAAACACGATTTTTGCGCTAGTTGCAATAGGCTAAGACTTAGCGCAGAGGGGCATTTGATACCGTGTTTGTATTTCGAGGACGCCCTAAGCATAAAAGAGGCTGTGCGCGTCGGCGACATCGCAAAAGCTAGCGAAATTTTAGCGCAGGTCTTAGAAAACAAACCAGAAAAAAATCGCTGGGAAATCGGCGCTCAAAACGAAATTTCAAGCCGTGCATTTTACCAAACCGGTGGTTGAGATTGCGCCTAGTAGAGAGCTTTTTAAGTATCCAAGGCGAGGGCAAATACTCAGGCAGACTTGCGCTGTTTATGCGTTTTGCGGGGTGTAATCTAAAATGCGCTGGATTTGGCGTGAGCGCTCGCTCCCCTAAAACTGGCGAAATTCTGGTTGGGTGCGATACGATTCGCGCGGTGCAGACGGGGCATTTTGAGAGTGAAGAAATCACTAGCGCAAACCAGCTTTTTTTAAAATTTTATGAGCAATTGCCAGAGAAAAAATATAAAAATACTATCATCGTCATCACCGGCGGAGAGCCACTTTTGCACCACAAAAATGAAATTTTTATCGAATTTATCCAAAATTTACAAAGGTTAAATTACCAGGTGCATTTCGAAACAAACGGCACGATTTTAATCGATTTTGAAAAGTTTGCGTTTTACAAAGATTGCGTTTTTGCTATCTCGCCAAAGCTTTCAAACTCGCTTGAACCGCGCGAAAAACGGCTAAATTTCGAGGCTTTAAAAGCGATTAAGAAAAATGCAAAAGATAGTTTTTATAAATTTGTAATTTCGCCTGAATTTGACGCCGAGGCTGAAATTTGTGAAATTTTAAGAGAGTGCGAAAACGAGGTTTTTTGTATGCCTCTTGGCGCAAACAAGGCGGAGTTGGAGCAAAACGCAGAATTTGTCGCTAAATTTTGCATAAAAAATGGTTATAATTACTCCGATAGAGCGCATATTAGAATTTGGAACGATAAGGAAAGTGTATGATAATCAGAAAAATGTATGAGTTCGAAAACGCCCATATAGTGCGCTTTTGCGGGTCGCAAAGGTGCAGGCAGAGTATCCATGGGCACTCGTATAAATGCGAGGTTTTATTAAGCTCAAACTACCTTGACAATGCTGGCATGGTCTATGATTTTGGCTATATGAAGCTTGGAATTAGGGATTTAATCGATAGTTTCGACCATGCTACGACGATATTTTCTGGCGAGAGCGACGAATACAAAAACGATTTGAAAAAATACAGCGCGCGCTGGATAGAGATCCCGCAAAATGCGAGCGCGGAGCAGTTTGCGAGAATATTTTTTATCTTAATTCGCAGACTTTTAGAACTAAGCGAAATGAAAAACGGCGAGCGCGAAGTAAGGCTTCATAGCGTCATCGTGCATGAGACCTCCACGGGCTATGCGCAGTGCTTCGAAGAAGACGCCGATAACGAAAATATGGGCAAAATCGAGCTAGAAGAGATTAAATTTTCCCCAGGCGTAATGGCTGAGTGGAGGGATAAAAAAATGTTTGAAAAGCTCGTAAATGGCGTGAAATTTAGCTACGAAAAGGATTGCTAATGAGAGCGAAAATTTTGGGTATTTTTGCGGTTTTAGCACTTTTTACGGGGTGCAAAGAGGAGGAAGAAAAGGTGCTAGAAAAGCCGCCTGTATCTAGCGAAGTGCCTAGTGATGTCAGTATCGCAAACCCTGACCCGCTCCCGCAAATCAACCCGCAACTCCCGCCAGAACCAGTGGTAGAGTAATGGAGTATATGTTTGCTAGCGCGCTAGGCTTTCATAAATTTTTCGCCTTTGTCTTTGGCGCGCTTACGATTGTGTATTTTGCTCTGACACGCCTTAAAATCGATAAAAACATTAAATTTTACACTTTAAATTCAGCCGAGAAAAACGGCATCGTGAAATTTCCTGCTTTGCGAAATTTAAGGGGGATAAAAGCGCGCAAAAAGCTTTTTAATGGGCGAAAATATTTGGCTAGAATTCGCAAATTTTTGCCCGTGTATTACGCTGTTTTGGCGGCGATTGTAACAACTGGGGCTGTGATGTTGCCAGTAATGGCTAGCGTGAGCGTGAGTGTGGGGCTAATGTGCGTGGGCGCAGTGTGCATAATGGGGCTGTGCGCGGTGGGATACAAACGCCTTAAACGCGCATTTTTGGGGCAAAAATTTGAAATTTACCGCGCGCAAATAGCTAAAATTTTGGGCGCAATTTTTGCGATAATTTTGATAGTGAGTTTTATATAATGGTATTTTTTTATGACAAAAACGCAGGAAGCGAAATTTTGGAAATTTCGGGCGAAAATTTTTCGCATTTACGCGCTAGACGCCTTAGCGTTGGGGATAGAGTGGATTTTAGAAATTTGCGCGATGAAAGTAATTATATCTATGAAATCACTGAAATTTCGCGCAAAACCGCGGTAGCGAATTTGGTTTTTAAAAACTCCGTTATCTCTCCAAAGCACGAATTTTGCCTTGCTTGGGCGGTAGTCGAGCCAAGCGTAATCGAAAAAACGCTTCCTAGCTTAAATGAAATGGGCGTGGCAAAAATCATTTTCGTTTATAGTGATTTTTCGCAAAAAAATGTTAGGCTAGATTTAGAGCGCATGGGGCGAATTTTGATAAATTCGTCGTGTCAGTGCGGGCGAAATTCTATCATAAAGCTTGAAATTTTATCTAGCTCGGACGAGCTTTTGGCTAAATATCCAAATTCGGTTTTGATCGATTTTGAGGGCAAAAGTTTGGAGATTTTTGATAAAAACGAGATTCCTTTTATAGGACCTGAGGGTGGATTTTCCGAAAATGAACGCAAAAAATTTAGCAAATCTTACGAGCTAAATTTACCATATATTTTACGCTCAAATACCGCGATAATGACTGCTTGCGCAAGGTTGATTTTCTAAAAAAGTCAAATTTGATTTTTTAAAAATTTTATTGTATAATCGCAACCTTTTAAAATTTGCAAGGAGTTAAAATGAAAAAAGATATTCACTCAAATTATGTTGAAACAACCGTAACTTGCGCTTGTGGCAACACTTTTAAAACACGCTCAAACAAAGAAGAAATCCGTGTAGATATCTGCTCAAACTGCCACCCATTTTTCACAGGTAGCGAAAAAATCGTAGATAGCGCGGGTCGTGTTGAGAAATTTAAACAAAAATACGGAATGAAATAATTGCTTTATTTCGTTCCTACGCCGATAGGAAATCTCGCTGACATTTCAACCCATGCCCTTGAAATACTCACCAAATGCGAGATTTTTATCTGCGAGGACACAAGATTTAGTAAAAAACTTCTAAACTTACTTAGCGAAAAATATCAGATAAATTTCACTCCAAAAGAGTTTTATTCGCTTCACACGCACAATGAAAGCGAATTTTTCGCCAAATTTGACACCTCAAATTTCACCCAAAAAAATTGCGCATTTTTAAGCGACGCTGGCATGCCTTGCATTAGCGATCCAGGGATTGCGCTTGTGAAATTTGCCCAAAATAACGGCATCGAATACGAAATTTTAAGCGGGGCAAACGCGCTTTTGCTAGCAGTCGCGGCTAGTGGGATAGTGCAGAAGGAATTTTGCTTTTTAGGCTTTTTGCCAAATACTGGCAAAGAGCGCAAAATCGCCATAGAAAACATGCTCAAAAACCCCTATCCATGCGTGATTTACGAATCGCCAAAGCGGATTTTAAGCCTTGTTTGTGGTATCGAAAATTTAGACGAAAATCGTCAAATTTTTGCCATAAAAGAGGCGAGTAAAAAGTTTGAAACCAAATTTTTTGGCAGCGCAAAAGAGCTAACCCTCACCCTAAAAACCGCGAATTTAAACGGCGAGTGGGCTGTGGTGGTAGCTGGTGCAAAAGAGGCAAATTTCGAAAAAATCAGCGAAAACGACATTAAAAGCCTTGAAATTTCACCTAAAATCAAGGCAAAATTGCTTGCCAAAATCACCGGAAAATCTGTCAAAGAAATCTACAACGATTTGATAAAATAAGGCATCTCTTAACCATTTTTTGCTAAAATCGCAAAATGATTATTTACGGAAAACAATTATTTTTACATATTTTAGAACACCATAGCGAAAAATTTGTTCGCATTATGCTTGCCAAGGAGTGCGAGAGCGATATTTTTCGCCGTATTGCGCGCACTGGCGTCAAAGTCGAGCGCGTAGATAGCAAAAAAGCCCAAGCTTTGGCGCATGGTGGCAATCATCAAGGTTTTTTAGCTGAGGTTAGCGAGTTTGAATTCGCTGAGTTTGCGAGTGTGAAAAACGATGATTTTTTGGTCGTTTTATACGGGCTGACCGATGTGGGAAACATCGGCGCGATTATGCGCACGGCTTACGCTTTGGGCGCAAATAGCGTGATAATTGTCGCAAATAATCTAAACATCGAAGGCATTTTAAGGGCTAGTTCGGGCGCAGCTTATGAGCTAAATGTAGTTAGGCTCACTGACGGGCTAGGCGCATTAAACGAGCTAAAACAAGCTGGGTTTGAAATCTGCGCCGCTAGTGCGGACGGAGAGAATTTCAAAGAGCTTAAATTTGCCAAAAAAAGAGTGCTTGTCATGGGAAATGAGGGGTTTGGAATCCCTGCAAAAGTGCTTAAAAAATGCGATAAAAAAGTATCGATCAAAATGCGCGAAGGTTGGGATTCGCTAAATGTAAGCGCCGCTTTTGCGATACTTTGTGATAGGATTTTAAATGGATGAGAAGGAAAAAAAAGATCTAGATTTAGAGCGTTTGCGAGGCATGGATCTAGGCGAGGTCGCCAATGCAACGCATATCGAAGTGGAAAATTTAAAAGCGATTTTAGATAAAGATTTTCAAAAACTTGCGAATTTTAATGTCGCTGGATATATTAAAATTTTAGAGCGCGAATTTGGGCTGGATTTGAGCGAGTGGTTGAGCGAGTTTAGGGCGGCAAAAGCTAGTTTCGAACCGAATAAAAGAGCTCATGTCGAAAAGGTCTATGCGCGTGCAAGTGGTAGCAAAAGAGAGGGTGGAGGCTGGATAATATGGCTAGTGGCGATATTTTTGATAATCGCTGCGATTTTTTATTTCGAGCTTCATAAGAAATTTAACGAATTTTTAGGCTCCATGCTAAATGAAGAAACTAACGCCACATACTCCGATAATAGCGTGGTTAGCGATACGCAAAAACAGCTAGAAAATGTAGGCATTAAGCCTTATGAATCGCCGCGCGCATTGGAATTTAACGCTAGTGCTTATAGCGTCAGCGATTACAACGCAAGTGCGCCAAATGCGCTAGATCGAAGCATACAAATCATCAAAGCAGAGGCTAATGCAAGCGACGCAAACGCAAGCGATAGCAATGCTAGCGATAATAACACAAGCGCGAAATTTAGCCCAAGCGACGAGCTTAAACTCACACCGCATGTTAAAATTTGGCTAGGAATAATAAATTTAACTACTGGCAAAAAACGAGAATTTGTTACAAGCGAAAGCTATACGCTAAGTGCTAGCGACGAGCTTTTGATCGCTACTGGGCACGGTATGTTTGACATAGGAAAGCCTGGCGATCCGGTGAAATTTAGCGAGAAAAACACAATCAAACTCCACATCAAAAATGGCGAAATAAACAAAATTTCAAACGAAGAGTTTATTCGGCTAAATAAGGGTAAAAAGTGGTAAAAATCGTTTTCGCGCTCGCGTTTTGTTTGGGGTTGGCTTTTTGTGCGAGCCCTAGCGAAATTTTGGCGCGTTACGATATCAACGCAACCGATGATTTAAGCGATAAAAACGGCTTTGCTGACCTTACAAAGATAAGCAAAATTTTAGAAAAAAACCAAATTTTAAATTTCACTCCAAGCGATAGGGCGCGCGGGATTGAGATAAAATTTCTAACAAAGCAACATTCAAAATTTCTTTTAAAACCGCTAAATTTGGTCTTTGACAGGCTAAATTTAGAGAATTACAAAAATTTAGCTTTTCTAAATTTAGACGAGGGCGAAAAGCTAAGAAGCATACTTTTGCGCACAAACCGTATGATCGATCCAGGCGCGATTTATACTGAGCTTAAAAAGCATAAAATTTATGTCGAGGATTTTATGATTTTAGGCGATGTAATGCTGTTTCGCCTAAATTTTGAGAGTATGAATTTACTCACAAACAAAGAACAAAACGAGCTAAAAAGTAGCTATTTTATAAATATCGCAAACACCAAAAAAGCAGTTGTTAAAACCAAAGGCGCGCAGGTTTGGTATCCAAACATAGCTTTTTATGACAAAAATTTAGACGAAATTTCAAACAAAATCAGTGAGGCAAAAGTAAAAGAGTTAGAGATTAAATTCCCGCCAAATGCGCATTATATGCACCTTTGCGACGCATTTGCTGGGGAAAATATCAAACAAGGCTTAGAAATCAAACTTATAGGAGGATGAGATGTTTGACGAGATTAGATTTGGCAAAATAGAGCGATTGCCTAATTATGTTTTTGCTGAGGTCAATGCGATTAAAATGGCAGCACGCCACAAGGGCGATGATATAATCGACTTTTCTATGGGTAACCCAGACGGCCGCACGCCACAGCATATCATCGACAAGCTTTGCGAAAGCGCGCAAAAGGACAAAACTCACGGATATAGCGTAAGTCAAGGTATTTACAAACTTCGCTTGGCATGTGCTAACTGGTATAAGCGCAAATACGGCGTCATGCTTGATCCTGATAGCGAAATCGTCGCGACAATGGGCTCGAAAGAGGGTTTTGTGCATTTAACAAGCGCGATAATCAACCCTGGCGATGTAGCCGTAGTCCCAGATCCTGCCTATCCGATCCACACCCAAGCCTTCATTATCGCAGGCGGAAATGTGGTGAAAATCCCTTTGCCTTATGATACGCAAACTTTGGAATTTGATGAGAATAAATTTTTCATCGAACTTCAAAAAACATTTGACGAGAGTATTCCTAGACCAAAATATGTCGTGGTAAATTTCCCACACAATCCAACAACCGTAACCGTCGAAAAGAGCTTTTATGAGCGTCTTGTAGCAATGGCAAAAAAAGAGAGATTTTATATCATCAGCGATATCGCTTACGCTGAGATTAGCTTCGATGGATACAAAACTCCAAGTATCTTTGAAGTCGATGGTGCCAAAGATGTCGCAGTCGAGGCATACACACTATCGAAAACTTACAATATGGCTGGCTGGCGCGTGGGTTTTGTATGCGGAAATAAACGCCTAGTTGCCGCGCTTAAAAAGATAAAATCGTGGTTTGATTATGGTATGTTTACCCCAGTCCAAGTTGCCGCTACAATCGCGCTTGATGGCCCACAAGAGTGCATTGATGAGATAAGGGCGACTTACCAAAAACGAAGAGATGTCTTGCTAGAAGCCTTTGGCAACGCAGGCTGGGAGATCGCTACCCCGCAAGCTAGCATGTTTGCATGGGCAAAACTGCCTCCGCAATGTGCTGGATTAAAGAGCATGGAGTTTTCAAAACAGCTTCTAACGCAGGCTTGCGTGGCTGTTAGCCCAGGAATTGGCTTTGGAAGTGCGGGAGATGATTATGTGCGAATCGCCTTTATCGAAAACGAAAATAGAATCCGCCAAGCAGCGCGAAATATCAAAAAATATCTTAAAGAGGTCAAATGAGAGTAGCGATTTTAGGCGTCGGAACCGTCGGTAACGAGGTAGCAAACATACTCATCGAAAACGAAAAGCTAATCACTGCGCGCGCTGGGGTTAAAATCGAGCCGGTTATCGGCGTGGTGCGAGATCTAAGCAAAAAGCGCAGTGCCAAAATCCCGCTAAGCGATGATTTAAATTCAGTCATAAACCGCGATGATATCGATGTTTTTGTCGAACTCATGGGTGGAGTCGAAAAGCCTTATGAGATAGTTAGTGAAATTTTAAAACGCAAAAAGGCTGTCGTTACTGCAAATAAGGCACTTTTGGCTTATCACAGATATGAGCTTGAAAATTTAGCAGGCTCCACGCCTTTTGGTTACGAAGCTAGCGTAGCGGGCGGAATTCCGATAATCAAGGCTTTGCGCGAGGGTTTAAGTGCGAATAAAATCGAAAAAATCATCGGTATATTAAACGGCACTAGCAATTATATCCTCACAAATATGATGCAAAAAAACGAAAATTTCGAAGACGCGCTAAAAAAGGCGCAAGAGCTAGGTTACGCCGAGGCTGATCCGACCTTCGATATAGGCGGATTTGACGCAGCGCACAAACTGCTAATCCTAGCTAGCATTGCTTATGGGGCGCAAGGTAGGCCCGAGGATATTTTGATTAAAGGTATTGATAGGATTAGCAAAGAAGATATATATTTTGCGCATGAATTTGAGTATGTAATCAAGCTTTTGGCGATTGCAAAACGCATTGACGAAAGCCGTGTCGAGCTTCGTGTCCATCCAGCCCTAATCCCGCAAAACGCAATGCTTTCTAAGGTCGGCGGGGCGATGAACGGCGTGAGCGTTTTTGGGGATTGTATGAGCGAGAGTATGTTTTATGGGCCAGGAGCTGGCGGCAGGGCTACGGCAAGTGCAGTTATAAGCGATCTAATCGATATCGCTCGCGGTAACAAAAGCCCGATTTTAGGCTATAAAAAAGAGCTTGAAAATGATTTTGCGATTTCGCCTATGGGTGAAATTCGCACGAAGTATTATTTGCGAATTCGTGTCAAAGACGAAAAGGGCGTTTTGGCTAAAATCACAAATATATTAAGCGAAAACAATCTCTCAATTGATAGCTTTTTGCAAAAACCAAAGCAAAAAACAGAGGAGTGCGTTACACTGTTTTTTACCACTCACACGAGCTTAGAGGCCGATGTCAAGCGCGCTATGGGCGAGCTAGACGCGCAGGAGTTTATCATACAGCGACCATTTATGATTAGAATCGAAGAGTAATGGGGCTAAAAAATTATCTCTTTGGATTTTCTGCCGAGGATAGGGCTGCGCAGTGGTTAGAGCAGAATAAATTTAAGATAATCGCGCGAAATTTTCACTCACGATTTGGCGAGATTGATATTATCGCGCAAAAAGATGAAATTTTGCACTTTATCGAGGTTAAGGCGACTAGTGGCGATTACTGCGCTGCTAGCCGTGTAACGCCTGCGAAGATGAGCAAAATTTTAAAGGCGATTGATTATTACATTTTGACAAACGAAATTTGCGATGATTGGCAGATTGATTTAATTGAAATTTATCCGCAACGGATAAATTTTATCAATAATATTTCATTATAACCCAAATTTTTACCTTTCATTAATATTGTAAAACTATAATAGTCCGATTTTCAACCAAATTTATTTAAAGGAGAATTTATGGGAAAATATATCGAACTTACATCTGCAAATTTCAAAGATGTAGTAGGCGAGGGCGTTGCGTTAGTTGATTTCTGGGCTCCATGGTGCGGACCATGCCGTATGATTGCCCCTGTCATCGACGAGCTAGCAAACGAGTTTGAGGGCAAAGCTAAAATTTGCAAAGTAAATACCGATGAGGCGCAAGATTTGGCAGTAGAATTTGGCGTTCGCTCGATCCCAACTATGCTATTTTTCAAAAACGGCGAAGTTGCAGCTCAACTAATCGGCGCGCAATCAAAACAAGTAATCACTGATAAAATAAACTCATTACTTTAAAATTTAAGGGCGAAAGCCCTTTTTATTTTTCACTGAAATTTAGTCCTAAATTTGATTAAAAAATAAAACAAAGGAGAAAAAATGTTAGATTTAGCAATCATCGGTGGCGGTCCAGCTGGGCTAAGTGCGGGACTTTACGCCACAAGGGGTGGACTTAAAAATGTCGTAATGTATGAAATGGGTATGCCAGGAGGCCAAATCACAAGTAGCTCCGAAATGGAAAATTACCCTGGCGTAGCGACCGTGATGGACGGCATGAGCTTTATGGCGCCATGGCAGGAGCAGTGCTTTCGCTTCGGGCTCAAACACGAAATGATAAGCGTCGAGCGTATCAAAAAGGACGAAGACGGCGCATTTAGCATATTTTTAGAGGGTGGCAAAACCGCTCGCGCCAAGGCTGTAATTGTAGCCACTGGCTCGAAACCTCGTAGAGCAGGGGTCAAGGGCGAGGACGAGTTTTTTGGGCGTGGCGTTAGCACATGTGCTACTTGCGACGGATTTTTCTATAAAAACAAAGAAGTAGCGGTGCTTGGCGGTGGAAATACTGCGCTCGAAGAGGCGCTGTATCTAGCAAATATCTGCTCGAAAGTCTATCTAATCCATAGAAGAGACGGTTTCCGCGCTACGCCAAACACTATCGAAAAGGTCAAAAATAACGAGAAAATCGAGCTTATCACAAATGCCATTGTCGATGAGATCAAAGGCGATAATAGCGGAGTAACGGGCATTGTCGTTAGCGATAAAAACACAGGTGCAAAAAGAGAATTGAGCCTGCCTGGGATTTTTACCTTCGTGGGGCTTGATGTGCGAAACAGCGTGCTAAGGGACGAAAACGGCGATTTTATCTGCAATATGAACGACGAAGGCAAGGTCGTGGTAAATCTAAAAATGCAAACAAGCCTGCCAGGTCTTTTTGCGGCGGGTGATTTGCGCATAGATGCGCCAAAACAGGTCGTTTGCGCAGCCGCAGACGGCGCGACAGCCGCCCTTGGCGTGATTTCATATCTAGAACACTCAAATTAGTCAAATTCTTAAATTCCAAACCCCAGCCACGCCTTGTGGTTTGGGGTTTATGTAAATTTAAAATTTTTCAAAAATACTAAGTTTAAATTTTAAATTCGTATAAAATTTGCAGAATTGTGAATTTTAGAAAATTTTGCGCTAAGAATTTGAAATTTTGAAATTTAGACTTTGGCGAGAGAGTGAGGGAATCGAACCCCCCAGAAAGCGGTCAACCGCCCTCTTATCGGATTTGAAGTCCGCAGACGCCACCAGGTCATCATCCTCTCCAAAACTCGCCATTATAGCAGGATAAATTTGATTTTAGATTAAATTTTTAACCTAGATTTGCTCATTAAGAGTGAAGGCAGGATTATGAGCGCGCCAAGCAACAAAAGCGCCATTACAAGGCAGATTAAAAGCCCAAAATAAATCGTCGGCCAAAAATTGCTTATCATCATAACGCTAAATCCCAGAATTATCGCAAACGAAGTATAATACATCGCATACCCGATACTAGCGTGGCTTGCGCGGATTGCCTCTGCGCTATCTTGCGTGCGCGCGAACTCGCGTCGGAAGCGAAATAGATAGTGTATGACATCATCTACGCCGATACCGATACTAATCGCGGCAATCGTAATACTCATAATATCTAGCGGAATACCCAAAATCCCCATTATCCCAAAGCATACGCAAAGCGGGATTAGATTTACCACAATCGCGATAAATGCGTAGCTTAGCGAGCGGAAAATCAAGCAAAACAGCACAAACAAAACCCCAACCGTAATGCCAAGTGTGCCGATTTGCGAGCTCATTAGGGTTTGGAGCATGTTGTTATAAAGCACCATTATACCGCTTACCTGTGCGCTTACGCCGTCATTTGCGAGCAATTTATCTAAATCATTTTGCAAATTTTGCAAAAATTCATTTCTGCGTAAATTTGGATCGCTATCAATCGTGCGAACGCTAAAATGCGCCTCATTTTCTTCTATGCTAACATAGGGCGAAAGCACCATTTCTCGGTAGTTCTCAGGCAGTTCGGAGTAAATCAGGGCTAGCATTAAATCATCTAGCTCTTCGCCAGAGTTTATCTCGCGCCCGACTTGCAAAAGCGAGCTTAGAGAGCTTACTTGCCCGATAAATTTGTGATCGCTAATGTTTTGGTCTTTTAAAAATGCGTGAGTTTTGCCTATAATGCGCATTTTCTGGGAGCTAAACCAGTATTTTGGGTCGTTTTCGTTCGCGGCGTATTCGGCCTCGAATTCGTCCATTTCCTCGCTTGGCGTGCTCTGCGATTTTGGGAATTTTATCACGATATCGAGTGGAATTGTCCCGCCAAGCTTGGTGTCGATGACCTCCATACCGGCATAAATCGGAGTATTTTCTTTAAAATAGCCAATGAAGCTATTTTCCACACGCAATTTGCCAATCCCAAAAATCCCAGCCAAAACAGCCAGCGCGCAAACTGCGTAAATTTTGCCTCTGTGGTTTAGGGCTAAATTCGCACAAAAATGGGTGAAGCGAAACTGTTTCTCAAAACTGCGATTATTGTGCGTGCGCCTAGATATGCTCATCACCGCGCCAAAGAGGCAAAACACCACGACTAGCGAGCATGCAATTCCCACGCTCATCATAATTCCTAACGAAATCACAGGCTTAATATCGCAGAAAATTAGCGACATAAATCCCACAATCGTGGTAAAAATCGCAAAAAAGCATGGCTTAGCCCGCTCGCGCAAGACCGCATATACTAGCTGGCGTTGCGAAAAGCTAGGAAATCTGGCGCTGTATTCGCGGTAAGCTACGATTAGGTGGATACATACTGAAACCGTGATGATTAGCACAAGGGCGATGAAATTCGAGCTAATTACGGTGATTTCAAAGCCCAAAAGTCCGAAAAGTCCGCTACTAATCATTACTGAGTAAGCGCAAATAATAAGCGGAAGCACGATGAATTTCGCCTGCCTAAAAAAGAGCCAAAAGCACGCTAGCAAGAGCACTAGCGCGCCCACACCATAAGTGCTAAGGTCGTTTCTGACATAGCTTATCATATCATCAGCTATCATATTTATACCGCCCAAAAACAGCCGCTCGCTAGGGTGCGCGTTAGAAAATTCGGCGATTATGGCTCGAAGACTTTGTAAATTTTCGTGGTCTTTAATGCGTAATTCATCTCTGTAAGCTTTGAAATTTTGCTCGGCAAGTTTTAAATTTTGCTTTAAATTTGAAATTTCGGAATTCGCCAAATTTGATTTTTTTGCCAAATTTAGGGCGTTTTTCGCACTATCTCGCGCACGAAGTAGCTCTTCGTATTTTTTCTCTGGCTTTAAATTTATCAAAATTCCAGTCGTGCCAAAATCTGCGCTGACTAAATTTGAAGCGTAAAATGGGCTGGTTAGTAGCTCTTTTTTAGCAGCGGCTAGGTCGATATCTGCGTCTTTTAGCGTGGGGATATGTTTTAAAAGCTCGCTTAAATCGCCCTTTTTGTTTAACAAAAGCGGCACATTTCCCAAATCCACCACGCTATCAACGAAATCTAGCGCGCTAAATTTGGCGTTAAGTTCTGCGATATTTTCAAGTGTTTGTTTGCTTAGTAAATCTTGCGAGGGAGTGTATGCCACGACGAAAAAATTTGGCGTAGCATATCTAGCGCTAACTTCGCGCCAAATCTCTAAATCCTTGTCGTTTTCTAAAAGCAGGGTTTGGCTAGAAGCGTCGATTTGCAGGTGCGTGCAAAAATAACCAAAAAAGAGCGCAAGAGCGCTAAATATAGCTAAAACGCTCTTTGGAAATTTGACAATTAAGCGAAAAATGCGTTTCAAGCGTTATTTGCCACTTTCGATTACGGTCGCATTAAGGCGTTTTAATAGCTCGTCAAAGCCCAAATTTTGCGCGACATCGCCAAATTGTGAGCGGTAGGTTTGGATTAGGCTAACGCCCACGATATCGACATCGTAAATGCGCCAATCACTCCCGGTTGGGAAAAATTTAAAATCTATTGCGTAGTTTTTATCCTCGCCGATGATTTGCGTTTTTAGCACCCGTCTTTTTTCGCTTGGAGCTTCTTTGCTTAAAATTTTCATATCTTGGTCGGTATAAAGCGAGAGTTTATCGATAAATGAGCGTTTCAAATGCGCCTCGTAAGCTTTGTTAAACTCGGCGATTTGGGCGTCTGAAAGGTTCGCATAATGCTTGGCAAGGGATAGTTTTGCCATTTGTTTATAGTCGAAATACTCATCAAATAGAGCGAAAATTTTGGCTGGTTTTGCGTCCTTTGCGAGCGCGCTGTCCCTCATAATCGAAACTGCTGTGGCGACCTTTTGGCTCATTACTGGCTCGATATCAGCGTCGCTAATAGCGTGTGAAAAGCTAAAAAGTAAAAACGCCAAAGTTAAAATTTTAAAAAATTTCATTTTTATTCCTTTATTTTTTGTTCTCTGCTTTGCTCATAAGCATCGCGTAAAAATGGGTATAAATCCACAGCCCCGCTTGTCATTTTCTCGTAAAATTCAGGATCGCGAGAGTAATCGTTAAAAATCCTAAACGCATTTACCGACATACTTACGGTGTTATCGTCGATATAGTTTATCGGATTGGTGAAAAAATCGCCCACAAGCCCGAAAGTATCGCGTAGGTTGCTAGACCCTAGTATCGGCCACACGATATGTGGTCCTGCTGGCACGCCCCAATATCCTAGTGTCTGACCGAAATCTTCGTCGTGGCGTGGAATTTGAAAATGCAAAGTCGCTGCGTCGCTAAGCCCGCCAAAACCAATTGTAGTGTTTATCAAAAATCTTTTCGTCTCGTCCCATGAGTTTTCGAATTTGCCCTGTAAAAGGTTGTTTGTCAGGCGCATTGGATACATTAGATTGTGGAAAAAGTTCGCAAACGCCCCTTGTATGGGATCTGGCATGACATAATCATAGCCTGTGGCCACAGGTGTCACCAAATAGCGGTAAAACACATCGTTAAAGCCCGTCATTACGCGGTTATAGCCACTTAGCGGATCGAAAACTTCCTTTTGACTATACTCGGCGTCAAACTCATCAATCTCAGCGCTAGTATCGGTGGCATACAGCGCACAGCTACACGCAACGGCGCATAAAAAAGCTCTATGAAATTTCAACCCTTATCCTTTTAAATTTAATCGAAAGGGCGATTTTACAAAATTTAAGTAAATTTTTGTCTATGTGTGAAATTAAAATTAAAATAATGAAATAAAATCCCATAAAAAGGTATTTTTAAGCTTTTTAAATATATTATTTTATATAGATAAAATCACAAAAAGTAAATGAAATAAAAAGGAAAATTTATGAACGCTAAATTTGCGCTAGAACTTTATCTTAGCAAGGATACGACGCTGATTTCACGCCATATCGCCTTGCTAAAAGCTGTCGATGAGACCAAATCAATCACCAAAGCCGCCCAAAAAATCGGCATTAGCTACAAAAACTGCTGGGATAGCCTAAATTTGATAAACAATGCCAGCAAAAAGCCTCTGATTTCTCGCGCGCAAGGCTCGAAAAAAAATAGTGGCTCGGAGCTCACTGACTACGCTAAAAGCCTAATTCGCTCCTATGATATCATTAGCAGGGTTGGGGATAGTTTTTTGGAGCAAATTTTAAAGGCCGATGATATCAGCGATGAAAATTTAATCGGACTTGAAAGAATTGGCATAAAACTCTCAGCCAGAAATCAATTAAACGCCGTAATTAGCGAGATTAGCAGAGGCGCAGTCGATAGTATGATCACGCTCACGCTCTCAGGTGGCCAGAAGCTAGACGCACAAATCACAATCGAAAGTGAAAAAAACCTAGAATTAAGGCCTGGCAAAGAGGTTTTGCTAATTTTCAAAGCCCCAAGTGTGAAAATTTTAAAAGGCGAAAATTTGGGCGAGTGTAACGGCGTGAAATGCAAAATCAGTGATGTCAAAATCGGCATTAAAAACGCTCAAATTTGCCTTGATACTGCGGGTCATCAAAACATAATCGCCATAATCGCGCGCAAAAGCGCAAATGAGCTAAATTTGGGCGTGGGCGATGAGGTGATGGCGTGCATAGAGCCCGATGATATCATTATCGGCGTGTGATTTTGAGCGATAAAATTTTAAAATTTAAAATCCATTTTTTTAAGGAGAATTTATGAAACACAAATTTTTACTTTGCGCTCTTGCGCTATGTGGTGCGTTAAATGCGGGCGAGGTATCTATCGCAGCGGCTGCGAATACGACTTACGCTTTTGACGAGATTAAGGCTGAATTCGCCAAAGCATATCCGCAAACCACGCTAAATGTGAGCCTTGGCGCAAGTGGTGCGCTAAATACGCAGATCAAAAACGGCGCACCATTTGACATTTTTATGGCGGCTGATATGAAATTTGCCGATGATTTGTTTGAGGCTGGTTTTGCTACGGCAAAAGCGCAAACTTACGCCAAAGGCAAGGTTGCAATGCTAAGCGTGCGTGGCGTGGATCTAGGGGAAGGCCTTGACGCGCTAAAAGACGAAAAGGTAAAAACGATTTCTATCGCAAACCCAAAAACAGCCCCTTACGGCACTGCTAGCGTGGAAGCTATGCAAAAAGCTGAAATTTTTGATAGCGTAAAAGCAAAAATAATCGAGGCTAAATCAATCGGCGAAGCCCTAACACAGACGCTAAGTGCGGCTGATGTGGGCTTTGTGGCAGCAAGTGCGATGTATGCACCAAAAATGAAAGAGGGTGGCTGCGCAGGCGCGCCGTGCGAGGAGGGCAAACATTTCGTGCTTGTGCCTAGCTCGCTTTACGAGCCGATCGCGCAAGGCATGGTAATACTCAAAAAAGCCCAAAACAACGCCGAAGCAAAGGCATTTTATGACTTTATTTTAAGCGATAAGGGCAGGGAAATTTTCGCCAAATACGGATATGAGTTTTGAGAGTTAGGGTAGAGCAAATTTTAGCGAGCGAGGGAATTTATAAAATTCTTTTCTCTCACGGGCTTTGCGGAGTTTTTTTAGAACTCCCAAAGCCCCTTAGCGTGGGATTAGGCGTAGAAATTGGCTTTAAAGCGACGCAGGCAGTATTAGCGCGCAAAAAGTGTGAAATTTCGGCAGAAAATGAAATTTGCGCCAAAATTTCGGATATTAAATTTGGCGAAATTTTATCAAATTTAAGTTTTTGTAAAAATGAGCAAAATTTAGAATTTGACATTATCGCAACCACGCAGAGTGTGCGAAATTTAGGGCTTTGCGTGGGCGATGAAATTTATATTTACGCAAATGCAAGCGCGATTTATATAGAGAAAATTTATGATTAAGATTGATTGCGAAAAACGGCTAAACGAAAATTTTAAAATCAGTGTGAATTTAGAGATAAAAAAGGGTTCCTTTGTCTGTCTGTATGGGGCTAGTGGATCTGGTAAAACCACGATTTTAAGGCTACTTGCTGGCTTTATGAAAATAGATAGCGGGGTGATTACAAACGGCGAAATCACGCTAGATAATGGGCGAAAATTTATGCACGCTAAGCAGCGAAAAATCGGCTTTTTGTTCCAAGACTACGCGCTTTTTGAGAATATGAGCGTGATAGAAAATCTGCTTTTTGCCAAAAAAGATTTGCAAAAAGCAGGCGAAATGCTAAAATTTTTAGAGCTTGAAAAATACGCAAATTTCGCCATTTCGCAGCTCTCTGGCGGACAAAAACAGCGCGTGGCACTGGCTCGTGCGCTCATGCAAAGCCCAGAAATTTTGCTACTTGATGAGCCATTATCGGCGCTGGATTACAAAATCCGTGAAAAAATCCAAGACTATCTCAAAAAAATCCATGAGAAATTTCGCCCTACAATTATCCTTGTCAGCCATGATATTAGCGAGATTTACAGGCTGTGTGAGCGTGTGTATGAGCTAAAAAACGGAAGCCTTGTGCGCGAGGGTTCGCCAAGTGAAATTTTCTTGCAAACTAGCGGTTCGCAAAAATTTAGCTTTCGTGGCAAGGTGGTTGCTTTGCGCGAGGCAGGTGGCGTAAATATCGCTATAATCGCTGTTGGGGCGCAACTTTGCGAAGTGGTTTTAAGCGTGAGTGAGGCTAGGGATTTGCGCGTGGGCGATAGCGTGAGCGTGGGCGCAAAAGCCTTTAATATAAATTTGAAAAAAATCGAGGAAAACAGTGATTGAAGCTTTACAAAATTTAGACCTCACGCCGTTTTTGATTTCGCTTAAACTCTCGGTGGTGACGACATTTACTCTGTTTTGGATTTGCCTGTTTTTGGCATATTTTATGGCATATAAAAACTTTCGCGCTAAAAGCGTGATTGAAAGTGTCATTTCGCTTCCACTCGTGCTTCCACCAAGCGTGCTGGGATTTTATCTGCTTGTGTTTTTATCGCCGTATTCGACGCTTGGCAGGTTTTTCGATGAAAATTTTGGCGTGCGATTTGTCTTTAATTTCAGCGGTTTAGTGATTGCAAGCTGTATTTACTCTCTACCATTTATGTTTTCGCCCATGCTTAGCGGGTTTCGTTCGCTTCCAATCTCGCTTCGCCACGCTTCGTGGTCGCTAGGTAAGGGATTTTTTGCTACGCTTTTTAGGGTGCTACTACCAGCGATGAAACCCTCGGTGATAAGTGCTGTGGTGATATGTTTCGCGCACACTATGGGAGAGTTTGGCGTGGTGCTGATGATAGGAGGCTCTGTGAGCGAGCAGACTAAGGTAGCTTCGATCGCGATTTATGAGGCGACTGAAATTTTAGATTTTACCAGCGCGCATTTATACTCGGCGATTATGCTGATTTTTAGTTTTTTGGTGCTTTTGGCTATGCATTTTTTGGGTGAAAGGTCAAATAAAATAAGACTTTAATCACTTTTTTGCTAAAATGGCGCGAAAAATTTAAATTTTTGGCATAAAAATGGAAGATAAAAGAGTAATAACCAAACGATTTTTTATAGCTTTGATTCTTGGAATTTTGGCTATTTTTGCGCTTGTTTTTTGCATTTTTGGCTTTGTGGGCTCAAATATCCAAGCCGAGCTTTCTACCAAATTAAGCGTAGCAAAAAATGCTGTAAAAGACCGCAACGCTGAGCTTTTTAGCGAACTTGAAATTTTATCTGAAAACCTCAAAACCTATCAAGGTTTAAAAACCGAAAACGAGTATGCAAGAAGAACCTTGTATTTCCGTCTCATCGAGCATACAGCCTCGCAAAAGCAAAATTTCGACGCGATTTTTTATGTCAGGGCTGTGGGCAATCAAGACGAGGTTATAGCCTCGTATTTCAACGATTCGGCTATGGCAAATTTGGGCGAACTTAGGCTTGATAATTTTATCTCAAAAATCAAAGACAACCGCTATATCTCGCGCTTCATGCAGATTAATGGCGCAAATAGATATTTTTTGATCCAAAGGGTCGAGGCAAATACATTTTTGATAGCCTTTGCAAACACAACCTCGCTAAATGACAAATTTACCGGCCTTGGCGAAATTTTGCTTTTTAACAAAGATGGCGAAATTTTTAATATCACAAACGATATTTTCGTGCTTTATACAAATAGATTTGATTTTGAAGGCGAGAAAAAACTCAAAATTTTAAAAAGCCTTGGCGAGCGCAAATTTGTCTATTTTGAGAAATTTGACGATTCGAACAATTTCATAATGATAAGCAAAAATTTAAAAGAATATCTAAGCCTAAAAAACCTTTTGGTTTTGCTAGCGCTTGGCTTTTTGTTTTTGTATTTGCTAATCACTTTGACAAATTACAAATTTTTAAAACGCCGAATTTTCGAGCCTTTGCACCTGCTTCACAGCTCGGTTTCAGGTGGCGTGTATAAATCCACAGCGAGTAAAATCGAAACCATGGGCGCGCTAGATCAAATTTTAGAAATCGCGCAAAAACTCGATGAAAGCGTGCAGTATTCTGGCAGGGCTAGCAAGGTGGATTTTACATTTATCGACGCGCTGAAAAAAAGCTCGCTAATGATTTTTAGCGTCGAAAACACAAATGGCATGATAAACAACGCTAGCCTTAGAGCCAAGGAGCTTTACGGCGATGATATCGTGGGCAAAAATATCTTTACGCTAGAAGCGACTTCGCTGTATGAAAACGCCCGCCAAAGCCAAATTTCACTTTACACCAAAGAAAATTATGTTATCCACACGCACGATACCCCAAACGGCAAAAAGGATATGTATATCAAAAAGACCTTTGTGCGCAATGGTGAGGATATTTTGGTGCTTTATGTCCTACTGGACGCCTCAAAATACCGCAAATTTTACACCGATACCAAAGAAAAGTATAAATATCTAAATGACGCTCCAATCGTAACCGTAGTCATCAAAGGTGGCGAAATAATCGATGTCAGCGCTAGTTCGCGTGAAATTTGGGGATATGAAAATACTCAAATTTTAGAGGGTAAGACATATTTTTGGAGCCTATTTCAAAAAAGCGACGCCGATTCTTTGCAAAACGAGCTAAGAAACCTTATGAGCGATACTAGGCAAAATAATGAAGTTACCAAGCGGGTTTATCCGATTTTGCATAGAAATTCGATTAGGGCGTTTTATGAGATTACGATTTGCGTGTATAAAAAAGAGCGCAAAGTCGTTATGTATTTTACCAACATACACGATAAGCTTATGGAAATCAACAAACTCAAATCAGATATGAAAAGCAACGAAGAGCTTTTAAAAACCAGATCGTATAGCCCATGCACGATTGATTTGCTAGCCAAAAAAATTATGCTTAGCAAAGAGTATATGGAGATTTTAGGTAGTAAGGAAGCTAGCGTCGATACAGAGATGAGTATAGGCGATTTCGTAGCGAAAATTTACTATGTGGATTTGAAGAAATTTAACGACGAACTTAACAAATGCAAGCTAGGCATAAGCGATGAGATTTCATGCGAAATCAGAATCAAGCTAAATGACGAGCTAAGCGATAACGACGAGCTAAAATACGCGTGGATTAGCCTGCAAGGATATGCTAGCAAAAAAGAAAAAAGAAGTGGCGGTGCCGAAGAAATCGTCGCTACTATCGAGGATATCACCGCTAAAAAAGACATTGAAGCTGAGCTAAATCTAAATTCAAATGTATTTTTAAGGTCGTTAGAAGCGATTGTCATTACAGATGATATCGGTAGGATTATCCGCGCAAATAGGGCATTTTATACGATTATGCAATTTAGCGAAACCGATGTCGTGGGCGAGGTGCCAGAGTATTTCAGAGTCGATCACGACGGCGGTATAATGGGCGAAATCAAGGAAAAGCTTGACAAAGAGAGCCTAAGCTATACAGATGAAATTTACTGCGTCAAGAAAAACGGCGATGATTTCCCTGCGCTGTTTTCGGCTATCGCGATAAAAGATGAATTTGGCGTGGTAAGCAACTATATTTTAATGTTTAACGAAATTTCTGAGATTAAGAAAAAAGAGAGCGAGCTTGTCAAAATCGCTCACCACGACGCGCTCACAGGCTTGCCAAATAGAATCTATATTATGAACGCAGCGGGCGAGTATCTAAGCGCGGCAAAGGAACAAAACAAGCTTGCGGCTGTGCTATTTATAGATTTTGACGGATTTAAGGCGATTAATGATAATTTCGGCCACGATGTGGGGGATTTGTTTTTGCAAGAGGTCAGCAAGACTATGAATAACCTACTTCGCAAGGGCGATATTTTAGCCAGACTTGGCGGAGATGAGTTTGGCGCGATTATAGGGGATTTGAAAGACGAAAAAGCAGCGCACGCGCTATTAGAGCGACTTTTAGGAATTGCGAATAAAAAATTTAATCTTGATGGCAACGAGGTAAGCGCGAGCGTGAGCGTGGGCGCGGCGTTTTACGACGGAAGCGAAGAAATCGATTTCAACGAGCTTTTAAGCAGGGCAGATCGGGCAATGTACCGCGCTAAAACGAGCGGAAAAAATAGATATTGTATCTTTGATAAAGAGAATTTCGACGATTTGCAAATCAGCGAGGAAAGGCTGAAAAAATCTATCGAAAACAACGAATTTTTCATGCTTTATCAGCCTATCATCGATGATAAAGACAAAATTTACGGCTACGAACTTTTGCTAAGATGGCGACGCGAAAATTTGGGTGTTTTGTTGCCTAGCGACTTTTTATTTGATATCAGAGAGCCGAAACTTGAAATTTTAATCTCTAAATTTTCATTTACGCAAATGTTGAAATTTAACAAAGAGACAAATTCTCTCTGCTCGATAAATATCAGTCTAGAAGTGCTAAAAAGCGATGAATTTTACCATTTCGCTTCGCGCGCGATAGAAAAATACGCGCCAAAGACTGAGCTATTTATGTTTGAAATCACCGATTTTAACGACAGAACCGCAGCTGATTTTAAACTCATTAGGCAAAGATACGCTGATTTTGGCATTAAATTTGCTCTAAATAATGCAAATCATCAAAATTCAAAATACCTAAAAGGTATGCCTTTTGATATCATTAAAATCGATATGAGGCTCTGCTTAGATGTCGCCAAAAAGCGCGAAGGTATAAAAAATCTGCTAGATTTGGTGAAATACTTGCGCGGTGAATTGAAATTTGAAAAACTAGGCGCGCAGGGTATCGAAAACGCGCTCTCACGCCGTTTGCTTAAAAATTTCAAATTTAATTTTATGCAAGGAAATTTCCTCGGAAAAGCCGTCGATAGAAGAGAAATCACTGCTATCATCGCCAAGCTAAAAGAGGCCAAGGGCGCTAAACCAATCACAAAAGATGAGTTTGAAAACTTTTTGATTGCCCTTGATTACAAAAATATCGCGCTTGAATTTTTAGAAAACGCAGAACACGGCGATATCACCGATCTTCGCTTCGAAGTTTTCCAAGAAGAAATCAAAGAGATCAAAACCAGAATCGAAAAATCCACAAGCCATAAATTTATGCTAAATACAGAAATTAATAAGCAAATTTTGGATATTCTTGCGCTTGAATTTGAAGATTTACAAAACTTCATTACAAAATACAAAGCGCGAGTAGATAAGTTTATACTAAATTTGGAGGAATCATGATAAATAGCGTCAGTGCGGACTTTGATCACGAAATACCAAATGGTTCGCGCCTATATTTTGGCACAAGCGCAAAATTAAAAAGAGAACTCGAAA
Organism: Campylobacter sp. JMF_14 EL1; assembly: GCF_027737585.1. NCBI lineage: Bacteria > Pseudomonadati > Campylobacterota > Epsilonproteobacteria > Campylobacterales > Campylobacteraceae > Campylobacter > Campylobacter sp. JMF_14 EL1. Next base: position 638,876 of record NZ_JAOVTW010000001.1, on the reverse strand, counting down.
ACAAAGCTAGCAAAATTTTAGAAAATCACGGATTTAGCGAAATTCTCACGCCGTATTTTTCGTATCATCAGCATTTAAGCGTGGCTGGGGCGAAGCTTTTGAAATTTTCCGATCCTAGCAACCACGAAATCGCGCTTCGTGCCGATAGCACGGTTGATGTCGTGCGAATCGTGCGCCGAAGACTAAAAGATGAAAGCCTAAAAAGACTTTTTTATATCCAGCCTACATTTAAATACCCTAGTGAGGAATTTTACCAAATCGGCGCAGAGTTAATAGATGAGAGCAACCTAGCCTTGGCGATAAAAATCGCAATACAAATTTTTAGAGAATTTAGCTTAGAACCCGTTTTACAACTAAGCAATATCGAAATTCCAAAGCGAATTTGCGAAATACTAAATTTGCCAATTAGCGTTTTTGAAAAGGGCGAGATCGAGACGATTTTGGCTCAAAACTGCGACTGGCTAGGCAAAACAGCGCGCGCGACAAATTTGGGCGATGTGGAAAATTTACGAAAAATCGTCCCAGAGGAGATTAAGCCTTGTTTAGATGAAATTTTAAATTTAGGCGTAGAGTATAAAAATATCAGAGTTTCGCTTTTGTATTATTCAAAAATGCGCTATTACAAGGCGCTATTTTTTAGATTTTTAGACGAAAATAGCGTGCTTTGCAATGGCGGAAATTATGAGATTGACGGATTGAAGTCGAGTGGTTTTGCACTTTTGGTTGATGCATTGATAGAAAAATTAATGATAAAGGATTAAACATGAGTAAGGTTGATGTAATCGTAGGCGCTCAATGGGGCGATGAGGGAAAAGGTAAAATCGTAGATATGATTAGTGCTAATTACGATTTCGTATGTAGAAGCTGCGGCGGACACAACGCCGGTCATACAATCATCGTAAATGGCGAAAAATACGCGCTTCACCTAGTCCCAAGCGGTGTTTTGCACAAAAATATCATAAATATCATCGGAAATGGCGTGGTTATTAACCCTGATGTTTTAATCACTGAAATGGCGCAATTTGGGGATTTGAAGGGTAGATTTTTTATCAGCGAAAAGGCGTTTTTAAATTTAGAGTATCACTCGCTAATCGACCAAGCTAAGGAAAAATTAAAAGGCGATAAGGCTATTGGCACCACAGGCAAGGGTATCGGACCTGCGTATGCGGATAAAATTTCACGCACAGGACACCGCATAATCGAGCTTTTAGAACCAGAGAAATTAACAGAAGCCCTAGTTAGGGATTTTGCGAGCAGAGCGCAACTTTTTGAGAGCTTAAATATCAAAATTCCTGATAAAATGGAAATTTACGAGGAAATCAAACGCTATAAATCTGTGCTAGAACCATATATCGCAAACACAACTAATATGATTTGGAAGGCGCTTGATTATGACAAAAAAGTCCTTGTAGAGGGGGCGCAAGGAAGCTTGCTAGATATCGATCACGGCACATATCCGTATGTAACTAGCTCTTCGACTATCGCAGCTGGGGCTTGCACGGGTCTTGGATTAGCGCCAAAAGATGTTGGCGAGGTCATCGGAATCGTTAAAGCATATACTACGCGCGTAGGAAATGGCGCTTTCCCAACAGAGGCCAAAGATGAGTATGGTGATAGGCTTTGCGAAATCGGGCATGAGTTTGGCACTACGACAGGTAGAAGACGCAGATGTGGGTGGTTTGACGGCGTAGCAGCGAAATACACATCTAGAATCAACGGAATTGATAAATTTGCCCTTATGAAACTAGATGTTTTAGACGGATTTGAGAGTATTAAAATTTGCAAAGCATATAAGATAAATGGCGAAGTGATTGATTATTTCCCAATCGAGCTTGGCGTGGTAGAGCCTGTATATGAGGAAATGCCGGGCTGGGATAGCGTAAAAGGAATCAAAAAATTCGAAGATTTGCCACAAAATGCGCAAAATTATATTAGAAAAATCGAGGAACTAACAGGCACAAAGGTAGGGTTTATCTCTACTAGCCCTGAGCGAACAGATACAATTATATTATAAGAAAGGCGGATAATGCGAATACAACTAGCACATGTTCCATACATAGCGCAAAAAATTGCGATAGATATATTAAATTCTGGCATGGTTACACTTAGCTCTGGCGTCGAGCCCATAGCCAAGGTAGCCTCAGAAATCATCAAAACTGATTTGCAAAAAGAAAAAGCCATAGACGAGCGCGCAAATGAGCTAATGGACGAGAGAATCGATGAATTTGACGAAATGAATGTAAATAAAAAAGATATGTTTTGGCTTATCAAGCGCAAACTCGCCGCACAAGAGAATTTCGAGCTGATTTTCGAGGATAGATACTCAAATATCTCGCATGAAATTTTAGAGACGATTTGGAAGAAAAATTTAGTAGATTATCAAGTGAGCGAAAATCGCATCAAAACTATCATTTACAACTCAATCGAGGGGTATTTGAAAATTTACAAAAAAATCGAAGAAGATGTCTATGAGCTAATGCAAGGTCATGGCAAAAAGCTAATCCCAGGCACCGAGGAATACGAGCTTGTGTTTGCGCAAACTTACGAAAAAGAGCTTAAAAAAAGAGGTATGCTGTGAAAGCGTATGTTTATTTAGAAAACGGCGTGTTTTTGGAGGCAAAGGCGTTTGGCAAGGGTGGAAGTGCCTTTGGTGAGCTTGTATTTAATACCTCTATTACAGGATATGAAGAAATCATCTCAGATCCTAGCTATGCTGGGCAGTTTATTGTCTTTACTATGCCAGAAATCGGCATTGTAGGCACGAACAGCGACGATGAGGAGAGTGGCAAAATCCACGCTAGCGGAATTTTTATCCGCGAGTTTAACAATATTCCCTCAAATTTCAGATCCGAGCAAAATTTAGAAGAGTATTTCATCAAAAACGGCAAATTTGGCGTGTATGATATAGATACGAGATATCTTACAAAAATGCTTCGCGATGAGGGAAATTTGCGGGTTTTTGTCTCGACTGAAATCAGCGATAAAGAAACATTAAAAAAAGCTCTTCAAGACTCAGCTAGGATTGAAGAGGTTAATTATGTCAGCATTGTAAGCACCAAAACCCCATATATCCACGAAAAAGGCCATTGGGACGCAGTCAAGGGCGCTTATAGCACGCCGAAAAAAAATGGCAAAAAAATCGCTGTAATGGATTATGGTGTGAAGCGAAATATCCTAAATGAGCTTTGTGATTTGGGCCTTAGCGTGGAGGTTTTCCCGTATAATACTAAGGCAAAAACGCTGATTGATAAATTTAACTCTGGCGAAATTCACGGCGTATTTTTATCAAATGGTCCAGGCGAGCCAAAAATGCTAAAAGACGAAATCGCGCAAATCAAAGAGATAATCGAGGCTAGGATTCCGATTTTTGGCATTTGCCTTGGTCATCAGCTGCTTTCAAACGCTATGGGCTATGAGACATACAAACTCAAATTTGGCCAGCACGGCGCAAATCACCCTGTGCAAAATTTGTTTAACAAATCTATCGAAATCACAGCGCAAAACCACAACTACAATGTGCCAGAATCCATAGCTGAGATTTGCGATATCACGCACAGAAATCTATTTGACGGCACAATCGAGGGCGTGAGATACAAAAACTACCCTGTTTTTTCAGTCCAACACCACCCAGAAGCGAGTGCCGGACCAAACGAAAGCAAATACATTTTCAAAGAATTTTTAGAAATTTTATGATTAGTTTTTTTGCTATCATACCCGCCACGCTAATGCTGAGCTTGACGCACTGCATTGGCATGTGCGGGGGCTTTGTGATAGCTTATAATGCCAAACTAGCTAGCCTTAGCAGGGCTAGGGCGTTTTTTTTCTCGCTTGTTTATCAAATTTGTAGAATTTTCGCTTATATCATGCTTGGCGCGCTTGGTGGGGCGTTTGGCTCGGTTATAGTTTTTGGCGATAAAACAGCTGGTTTTATGCAGTTTTGCGCGGGAATTTTACTGATTATTTTTGGCGTTGCGCTATTAAAACGGGGCGCGCTTTTAAAATTTATCGAAAATCAAAAAATTTATAATCTTTTTTTAGCCAAACCTATGAAATTCGCCCTTGGCAGGGAGGATATTTTGGGGTTTTGTCTGCTTGGGTTTTTAAACGGACTTTTGCCATGTGGGCTAGTATATACCTACCTAGCCATGGCGATAATGAGCCACGATGCCCTGCAAGGCGCGCTTGTAATGGCGGTTTTTGGATTATCTACCTTGCCTGCGCTATTAGCTTTTGGTGGCGTGGCGAATTTTATCAGCGCAAAATTTTCGCGCGCTATGCTTTATATCTCTTCATTTATCATAATTATTTTTGGAATTTATTGGGCTTATTGTGGATTTATTCTCACAAGATAAATTTTTTAAGTCTTATATAAGTTAAATTTTGAAAAAATGACAAATTACATTTTAAGGGGCGTTTTATGAGAGATATTTTAAAAAATTTAAGCATATTGTTGGTCGAAGATGAGAGTAAGATGAGAAACTCTCTAAGAAATGCATTTGAAGGAATTTTTAAAAATGTCTATGAGGCCAAAGACGGCGTAGAGGGACTTAAAAAATTTAAAAAATACAATCCAAATTTGGTCGTTACAGATATTTTGATGCCTATCGAAGACGGGCTTGAAATGACACGCCAAATCAAACAAATCTCCCCAGATACCCCAGTTGTCGTGCTTAGCGGATTTAGCGAGAAGGCTCAGCTTCTAGGGGCAATCGAGGCAGGTGTAGCCAAATACTTCATAAAACCGGTTGATATGGAAGAATTTAAAGAAGCGATAAAAAGCCTAATGAGCGCGAAACTTAGCGTCAGTAGCGTGGTAGAAATTTCAGGCGGATATAGTTTTGATCCGCTAAAAAGGGTCTTAACTCACGGCGAAGAGGAAATTTCGCTTACGAAAAAAGAGTTAGCCTTCATTTCGCTTTTGGTCTCGCGAATTGATACTTTGGTTTTGCACGAAGAGATTAAACGATATGTCTGGGCGAACGACAACTCAGTCTCAGATGTGGCAATCAGAACTTTTATCAAACGAATTCGAGATAAAATCGGCGCAGATGTTATCAAAAATATCCCAAGTTTGGGCTATAAAATCGAATCTAAAAAAGAGTAAAATTTTTGTTGATAAAAATGTCACAAGTTTAAAACTTTTGCAAACAAAAAGTTAATAAAAAGTCAAATTTAAGCTTTTTAAAACTTATTAACTCTTATAATCCTCCATAAAGTTTCTCGACTTTTAACCAAATTTTAAAGGAGGGTTTTATGAATCCTGAACAGGCATTACGCAGTGGCAAGATGCTAAGCTACGATTATACAGTGGCGAAATTGTTTTTGTATTCTACTCTGGCATTTGGTATAATCGGTATGCTTATAGGCACGCTTATAGCATTTCAGCTAGCATATCCAGATCTTAACTACTTGCTTGGAGAGTATGGTACATTTGGCAGACTTAGACCATTACACACAAATGGTGTCATTTATGGTTTTATGCTATCTGGAATTTGGGCTACATGGTATTATGTAGGACAGAGAGTTTTAAAAGCATCGATGAGCGAATCAAAATTTTTGATGTGCGTGGGTATATTGCACTTTGTGATTTATATCATAATCATCTTACTCGCTGTGGTTTCGCTTTTAGCTGGTGTTACGACATCAAAAGAGTATTCTGAGTTAGAGTGGCCTATCGATATTTTGGTTGTTGTCGTGTGGGTTTTGTGGGGAATTAGCATTTTTGGTCTAATCGGTATCAGACGCGAAAAAACGCTTTATATCTCTGTTTGGTATTATATCGCTACCTTCCTTGGCGTTGCTATGCTATATTTGTTTAACAACATGGAGATCCCAACTAGATTGCTTACTGGCATGGGTAGCTGGATACACTCTGTATCAATGTATGCTGGCACAAACGACGCTATGGTTCAATGGTGGTTCGGTCACAACGCCGTTGCGTTCGTATTTACCGTAGCGATTATCGCTGAAATTTATTATTTCTTGCCAAAAGAGAGCGGTCAGCCGATTTTCTCATATAAACTATCTTTGTTCTCATTTTGGGGATTGATGTTTATCTACCTATGGGCTGGCGGTCACCACCTTATCCATGGACCGGTTCCTGATTGGGTTCAGACAATGGGTTCGGTTTTCTCTGTCGTTTTGATTTTGCCATCTTGGGGAACAGGTATTAATATGCTCCTTACAATGAGAGGCGAGTGGAATCAGCTAAGAGAGAGCCCGCTAATCAAATTTATGATTTTGGCTTCTACTTTCTATCTATTCTCTACTTTGGAAGGTCCAATCCTTTCTGTCAAATCGGTAAATGCCCTAGCGCACTTTACAGACTGGATCCCAGGACATGTCCATGACGGCACACTTGGCTGGGTTGGATTTATGACAATCGCTGCTATGTATCACATGGTGCCTAGAATGTTTAAAAGAGAGCTTTATTCAAAATCTTTAATGACGGCTCAATTTTGGATCCAAACAACAGGTGTTGTGCTATTTTTCAGCTCAATGTGGATTGCTGGTATCACACAAGGTATGATGTGGAGAGCAACTGATGATTATGGCAACTTGCTATACTCATTTATAGATACAGTTAGCGCGCTAGTTCCTTATTATTGGATTAGAGCGATTGGTGGTTTATTATACTTCATAGGTTTGTGTATGTTTGTATATAATATCTTGATGTCTATTCGCGCAGGCAGAAGCTTAGATCAAGAGCCTAGAAGCGCTTCACCTATGGCTGCGTAAGGAGAGAAAGATGTTTAGTTGGTTAGAAAAAAATCCGTTCTTTTTTGCGGTTGGTGTTTTTGTAGTCATCGCTTATGCTGGCATCGTTACGATTTTGCCAGATTTTGCTAATAGCGCTCGTCCAATCGAGGGCAAACAACCATATACTGTTTTGCAACTCGCTGGTCGCCATGTCTATATCCAAGAGAGCTGTAATGCCTGCCACTCACAGCTTATCCGTCCGTTTAAATCAGAAACTGACAGATATGGTGATTATTCAAAAAGTGGTGAATTTGCTTATGATAGACCATTTTTGTGGGGTTCGAAAAGAACTGGTCCAGATCTTGCTAGGGTCGGACGCAACAGAACCACAGGCTGGCACGAAACTCACATGAAAGATCCAAAAGTCCTAGTCGGCAAATCAATCATGCCTGCATACAAATCTATGTTTAAGAAAAACGCAGATATGCAAACAGCCTACGCTGAGGCTTTGACGATTAAAAAAGCCTTCAATGTCCCTTATGATACAGCTGGCGCACCAAAGCTCGAAGCTGATCCTAGCAAGGACGCTATGTCAAATTTCGAAAGCTATAAAGCTGAAATGATGGCAGAGGCTGAGGCAATCGTAAATGATATGCGCGACGAAGATGTCAAAGCGGCATTTAAAAACGGCGAAATACGCGAAATCGTTGCGTTAATAGCATATTTAAATAGCTTAAAATAGGGGGTTTGCGATGAGCATTGATTTCATAAGGCAGCTACAAGCTTATGGCTTTATAGCTTTTGTCATATTGGCCTGCCTTGGAGTTTATGGATACTGGTTTCATTTGAAGCACTCTGAAAAAACAGGGCGCAGAAACTACGAAAAGTATGCAAATTTGGCGCTTGATGATGAGCTTGGCAGTGAAATCATAGAGTCTCGCACACCTACGAAAGAAGAAAAAGGAAAATGATATGAAATGGCTAAATTTAAGCGATAATGTTAATGTTGCGGCGCTGATAGCGTCGTTTATACTTGTCGCAGTTACGGCTTTTATCGTTAAAAAATATGCTGGTCAAAGTAAAAGCTTAAACGAAACTACCGAGACAACTGGCGAAGATTTTGACGGAATTGCCGAGCTAAAAAATGGCTTGCCAAAAGGCTGGGCTATATGTTTTGTTTTGATGTTTGTCTATGCGTTAGTGTATTTTTTCATCGCTTATCCGCTAAATTCATACTCACAAATCGGCGAGTATAACGATGAGGTAAAGGCACACAACGCTAAATTTGAAAAAACCTATGCAAACGCCGATAGCACTACGCTAAAAGCTATGGGCGAGTCGGTGTATTTGGTGCAATGCTCACAATGCCACGGACTTGACGGAGATGGAATCGACGGCGAGTCTGCTGACCTTACTAAATGGGGCAAAGAAGCTGGTATAATTGACGCTATCAACAAAGGCTCAAAAGGTCTAAATTACCCACTTGGCGAAATGCCAGCAGGTATGGTTAGCCCTGAGGACGCAAAAGCAGTAGCTGCTTTTATGGCGAAAGAAATTTCTAGCTTAAAAGCTACAAAAAATGAAAATTTGGTTGAAAAAGGTAGAGAGCTATGGCCTACTTGCGCTGCTTGCCATGGTGATGACGGCAAAGGTATGGACGGTTCAGCGCCAGATCTTAGCAAATACGGCTCGGCTGAATTTAGCGTCGATGTGCTAAATCGTGGCAAAAAAGGCTTCATCGGCACAATGCCAGCCTTTGATGACGGGCGTTTAAACGATGTGCAAAAACGCGCCGTTGGCGAGTATATCAACTCTATCAAATAAAGGGGCGATTATGGAAAATGTAAAAAGATCGGTTTTTGCGCTAAATGGCGTAACTGGAATGCTAATCGCAACTGCGCTTTTACTATCAATTCTTGCATGCCTTACCTGCCTTGGCATTAAGACACAGCAAGCCGTCATGGATAAGCCTTATGAGCTAAAAGATATTAGCTCTGTAAGCGAAAAAAGCTCAGTCGATACGCAAAAAAAAGTATTTGTGATAAAGGATAAGTGATGAGTGATGCATTGATTGAAAAATTGATTTTACTTGGTTGTATCGCTTTGGCTGTGGCAACTGCTGCCTCTGTTTTGACTAGAAATATCCTATTTATCGGTTAATGAGAGCAATTTTTGCGATTTTTTGCCTGTGCATTTTAGCGCAGGCAAAATTTGTTTTAAACGAGGGCGAGATTATCACGCCTATGCTTGCAGAAAAAATCGAAATTCTAGGCGCTGAGACGCAGGATAAAACTGGCGTAGGCGTCTATGTCCTAGCCGCACAAAGCCTTGGGGGCGCAAGCTTAGAAAATTATGCCCTAAATTTCGCTTCGAATTTAAGCTCGCCTTATGCGCTTTTAGTCTTTGCCGAAGCTGAGCATAAGGTCGAAATTTACGGCTCGCCTGAGGCGTTAGCGCTTTTTGATAGAGAGCAAATTTTAAGCGTGGGAAGTGGCGGGCGCATAATCCCAATCATCGCTTCGCAAAAAACAGATCTAAACCAAACCCAAAAAATCGGCGTTTATAACGCTGCGCTTTTAAACGGATATGCCGAGATTTGCGACCAAATCGCCGCTTCAAAGGGGGTTGGGTTGGAGAATTCTATCGGCAATACAAACAACAATTTCATAAATTTCTTGCGCTATATTTTTTACGCGACGCTGATTTTCGCGCTGGGCTCATATCTATACAAAAAGGGCAGAAAAAATGGCGCAAAATAAAAAAACTCTCTGGCCCTATGGTATCGCATTTAGCATAGTAGCAATCATCGCAGCGTGCGTAGCGACGATAATTTTCTCGCTAGATTATCCGGTGCATAGCGATAATTTTTACTTCGATAAATACCAAAAAGTCGATGAGAATTACAATGAGATCCAAATTTCTCAGGCTAAATTTGACGAAAAGTATAAAATTTTTATTTCTGATTTTAGTAGCAGTGGAGATGAAAATTTTGTAGTTTTAGCCCCTAAAAATGACACTTTAATCAATGAATTAAATTTCGATAAAAAATTTTTAAATACTTTTAGAGAAAATGGTTTTAACGCGCAAAATTTGCTACCTCTCGCCCCAAATTACGAGATTTCACGAGGCAATAAATTTAGCTTTAAAATAGCTTTTAAGCCTAGTTTTGATAAAATCCACGCTCAAATCCGCCTAAGCAGACCTGAAACAAACGAATTCGATAGAGATTTAAGCGTTAGATTCCAAGATAACTTTTTAATAGTCGATCAGTTTGAAATCCCAAAGGAAGGTCGTTGGCAAGTCGTAGCTAGACTTGAAGATGGGCAGAATGTGGGGTTTTATAAATTTGAGTTTATTGGCGTTAAAAAATAATCTAATTGTATTTTCGACAAACCGAAAAATCCGTGAATTCAGGGCGAATTCTGATGAATTTATCCTGCCAAAAACGCTAAGTTTTGGCGAGTTTCTCCAAAAAGTCATTATCGTAGAAAATTTAAGCAAATGCGATGAAATTTCGAAAATTTTCTTTATGCATCAAGCTTGCGAAAATGTCAAAGCTATGAGCGAAAAGTTGGGCTTTGCGAACGAATTTTTCGAATTTATGAAAAATAGCGAGTATCTTTTTAAGTTTTTTAAAGAGCTAAAAAGTGCCAAAAAAAGCGTAAAAGAGCTAGTTTTGGCAGATACTTACGATAGTTATAGCGAGCATTTGCAGATTTTAGACGAGCTTTTGAAATGCTATCTCGAAATTTTGGAGCAAAACGGCGTTTATGACGATATTAGCGTTTGTGATCTGTATAAAATAAATGAAAATTTCGTCAAAGAATTTGAAAATATCGAAATTTATATCGACGGATTTTTAAATAAATTCGAGCTTGAAATTATCGCAAAATGCGCAAATTTGACAAATTTAAATTTGATTTTTAAAAGCACGAAATTAAATAAAAAACTCGTTGAAAACATAGCAAATTTAAGCGAAATTCCATTAGAAAATTTCGAATTTGGCAAGGAATATATCCTAAATTTAAGCCAAAAAACCATAACAAAAAGCGAAATTTTGCCAAAATGTACTCAAATCGCGGTGAAAGATTTTTCGCTTCGAAGTCTGCAAGCAGCCTATGTATTTGAGAAAATTTCAGCTTTTGTGCAAAAGGGCATAAGGCCAGAAAATATCGCCGTGATACTCCCGGATGAGGAATTTGGCGAGATTTTGAGGTTGCATGATAGGTGCAATATGCTAAATTTCGCAATGGGAAAAAAGCTATCTAAGACCATATTTTACCGCCTTTTATCGAAAGTTTGCGAGAGTATAAATGGTGGCGAAATTGTCAAATTTGGCGCGCTAGAAAATGAAATTTCAAACGAGTATTCGCTCTTTTTCGCTCAGTGCGAATTGGACGAAAATTTATACAACAAAATAAAAGAAAATTTTGATAAAAATTGCGAATTTAGCGAATTTGAAAATTTTATAAATCAAATTTTAGATTTAAGCGCTGAAAAACTGCAACCTTTCATCGCAAAACCGCTTTTTATGGTTGAGAAATTTTTGCAAAAAAAACCGCTTAACCTAAGAGAGTGCGTCCAGATTTTTTTAACCTTGCTTAGCGAGGCGAAACTTCCGCATGTAGGCGGTGGAGCAGTGAGTGTGCTGGGTGCGCTAGAAAGCAGAGGTATGAAATTTGACGGCGTTATTATCGTCGATTTCAACGATGATTTGGTGCCAAATAGAAGCAGTGGCGAGATGTTTTTAAGCTCGGCAGTGCGCGAAAGTGCAGGGCTAATCAGCCACGCCGATAGGGAAAATTTACAAAGATTTTATTATGATAGTTTGATAAATTCCGCAAAATGCGTGGCAATAAGCTATTTTAGCTCGGAAGAAAAGCTCTCTTCGCGCTTTTTGAAAAATTTCGCAACCAAAAAAGATGATGAATTTAGCCAAAACGATTATTTGCAAAGTTTCGGCGCAGGTGAGATAAGCGTGCCTAGCTTAGCCCAAATTCCAGCACAAAAGCACGATTTTTTTGGCGAGGCGCTGTCATTTTCGAGGCTGAATACATTTTTGGAGTGCAGGCGCAAATACTATTACAAATACATCGCCAAAATCAAAGAAAACATTGTTTTTAATGAGAGTGACAAGGCTGGGGCGGGAAATATTTTGCACGATAGTTTGAGGGAATTTTACGAGAAAAATGCTAAATTTGATTTTGAAAAATTCTCGCAAATTTATAAAAAGCGCGCCACAGATAAAGGTCTTAATAAATTTGATATAGAGTTAAATTTGATAAATGTTAAAAAAATCGAGGAAGGCTTTTTGGGCGCGCATGAGCAAAATTTTTCATGTAAAGCATGCGAGCTTGATATAGATGAGCGCGAATTTGACGGGATAAAAATCAAAGGCAAAATAGATAGGATTGATGAGAGCGAAAGCGGACAGAAATTTGTAATAGATTATAAAAGCGGAGCCAAAGGTCAGGACAAACACAAATCCTTCCAGCTCGCTTTTTATAAGTTGCTACTTGGCGATGAGGATTGCGAAAGTAGGTTTGTCTTTTTCGGCAATGCTGAGATTATCGACGCGCATAGGGATTATGGCGCAAGTGAGCTTACAGCGCTAATTTCCCAACTAAAAGATTTGTTTGAAAACGAAGTGAGTTTCGACCCGCTTAAATACGATAAAGATGGCGAGGATAAAAAACCTAATTGCACATATTGCCCATATAAAATCATCTGCAAAGGAAAAATCAATGTTGCCACAAGATAAGCTATTTTGGGCGCTAGAAGCGAGCGCAGGGACTGGAAAGACATTTAATCTAGCTGTGAGATTTATCGAGCTGATTTTAAGCGGTGCGCGAATTAGCCAGATTATGGCGCTAACCTTTACCAAAAAAGCGGCAAATGAGATGAAAGAGCGTATAATTCGCAATTTTTTGGAGCTAGAAAATCAAAAATCAGAGTTGGGGCTTATCGCAAAAGATTTAAATTTAAGTGAAAAAGAGGTTATTGCGTTGCGCGATAAACGAAAGGGTGAGTTTTTAAACGCGAATTTAAACATTTCGACTTTTGATTCGTTTTTTAACAAAATCGTAAAACTTTTTGCCCTAAATGCCGGCATAGATCCGCGCTTTGGTATTGATGATACTGTTTTGGGGCGCCAGCAAACAGGCTTTGTTGATGAGATTATAAAAAACCCGAAAGATTTTGAAAATTTAATAAATTTGGTTGCAAATTTAGATGAGAAAAAGGATAAAATTCTAGGAAATTTGAATTATTTGCAAGAAAACAATGTCGAAATTCCAAATTTTATAAATCCTAAATTTCCAAATTTAACCATGGCAAATACCGTGCTAAAAGAGCTTATACAAATGCTACGAGACAACAATTGCTCGGAAGCTGGAATTAAGACATTTAATGCTGCTGTTGATGGAAATATGGCAAAACTGGTGGGTATTTCGACCCTAAAATATACTAGCCTAAGTGAAAGTAAAAATCACAAAAAAGCTTGCACGCCTGCGATTGATGCAAAATTTTTGGATTTTAAGGGAGCGATTAAACAATATTTAGACGAGCTTGAAATTTACAATCTTGGTGAGCTGGCTAAATTTATCCAAACTTACAAAAATGCAAAAACAAAATTCAATAAAACAACCGCCAAACTCACATACGCCGATGTTTCATCTATCGTGTATGAGTTGCTCTGCGCCGGTAAAATCGATACAAATTTGCTCTATTTCAGGCTAGATAGCAAAATCACCCACCTGCTAATTGACGAGTTTCAAGACACCAATGTTACGCAGTATAAAATTATACACCCGCTAATTAGCGAAATAGTTGCAGGAGCTGGGCAAAACGGCGTGGGAAGCTTTTTTTATGTGGGCGATAAAAAACAGAGCATTTATGGTTTTCGTGGGGCGAAAAAAGAGCTTTTTGATGCGCTAAGAGATGAATTTCGCCAAATCAAAACGACAAATTTGGATATCAATTACCGCAGTTTGAAGCTTTTGGTTAAATTTGTAAATCACACCTTTAAAGATAAATTTGGCGGCAAATTTGTAGAGCAAAAATGCAACAACGACCTACCAATCGATATAAAAAGCTCACAAGAGTATATAAAAAATAACCCAAACTTCCCGCTTTTTGAGATAGAAGAGGACGATTATGGCTACATAAAATCGCTTAGTAGCGCAGAAATTTTAGATGAAGTGCTAAATCAAATCGACTTTTTGCACCAAAATGGCGTGAGCTATGACGATATAACCGTGCTTTGCTGGAAAAATGATAATTGCGAACAATTAAAAGAGATGTTAGAGGATAGGGGGATTGGCGTTACGATAAATAGCACCAAAAAACTGCGCTCTATAAAAGAGGTCGCTTCTATCATTGAATACGCTAAATTTTGCCTAAGTGGGGCGGAAATTTACGAGCAAAATTTAAATGCGCTTTTGGGTTTTGCGCCTGAGCGCGAGAATTTGAATTTCAAGCAAAATCCGCAAATTTTAGCCAAAAAAATAGCCCGAATTTTAAAGATAAATTTAAATAATGAAAATGTTTTGCTCTTTTTCGAAGTGCTAAACAAATACGAAAATTTAATCGAATATATCTATGCTAATGACGATACTAACGCATTTTCGCAAAGTAATAGTGGCGTAAATTTGATGAGTATTCACAAATCAAAAGGGCTGGAATTCGATCATCTAATCGTTTGTGATTTAGTGGGTGGCAAAAACAACGACACGGATAATTTTTTGATCAATTACGATACAAACGCAAAAAAATGGCAGGTCAAATACAAGGTTAGCGGGCGCGAAAATGTAGATATAGATTATAAAAATTTCAAAGAAAAATTAAAACAGATCGAAAAAGAAGAGAAAATCAACGATATCTATGTCGCCTTTACCCGCGCGAAAAAATCTCTAATCATCATCAGGCGAGAAGAGGCAAACGGAAGCAATCCTAGCTATTTTGCGCCATATTATACAGGTAGCAAAGATAAAAAGGTTTTGTGCGATGATTATTTGAATTTGGGCGATTTCGAGTATGGTTTTATCAACCCTAGTATGGCGAAAATCAGCGAAGAGAGCGAGCCGAAGGAGATGAGATTCGACGAGGCTATCCCAAAACAGCTAGTCGGTAGCGATGAGAGCGATATAGACGAAAATGGCAATGCTTTGGTGGATTATAAAAACCAAATTTTTGGTAGCGTGCTTCACTACACGCTTGAAATGTGTGATAAATTTGATGAAAATTCGCTAGGAACTGCGCTTATGGCGAGTAAAAATAAATTTGGTCAGTTTTTGAGCGATGAGAGCTTCGCTAGTATCGAAAAGCGGGTTTTAAGCCTAATAAATTCTAGTGAATTTAAGGCGTTAGTAAATGGTGCTAAAATTTACAAAGAAATTCCATTTAAAACCGAAAATGGCGAATTTAGGCGTATAGATTTGCTTTTGGTTAAAGAAAACGAAGCGATACTCATCGATTATAAAAGTAGCAAAAACGGCGAATATTTGGCGAAAAACCGCGCTCAGGTCGAATTCTACAAAAATTCGTTAAGCAAAATTTATCCAAATTTAAGGGCATTTATTGTGTTTTTAAATGAAGATGAAAGTGAATTTTGCGAAATTTAACTAAAATCAATAGAAATTTTGAAATTTAATAAATTTAACTCCCAAAATGGGAGTTAAATTTTAGTATAGCACTACATGGACATTTCGTGGTCCATGCACGCCAAGAACTGTGATAAGCTCGATATCTGCGGTGCGAGATGGTCCCATGATAAAGTTGATATTTGTAGGCAACTCATCTTTTGTAACTTCTGCTAAGGCTTTATCTAAGCTTTCTACAAGGGCATTTTTTCTAAGCAAAATAATGCAGTTTGTCGGAAGCAAGCTAAGAAGTCTTGGTTGTGTTTTTGAGCTAACTACGCAGCATACGCCAAAGTTTGAAACGCCAAGTTTCGCCTCTATAATCGAAGTATCCGCATCAAAAAGCGCTTCTCTTATCTCATTTACTGGTTTGTCAAACGGCAATTTTTCTGCTTGCAATTTGTCTGTTTTGATTGGCAAATCTGAACCAAACATAACTGTTTTTGCGCCGACTGTTTTGACGATCTCTTCTACTAGCGCTTGAAGTCCTTTTTCGTCTGTCTCATGAACGACGGCCTTATTATTTGTCAAATTTGTCTTAAAGTTTTCATATTTATCGCCTTCGTTTTCGACAAATTTAGTTATATCTAGTGGTTCGATTTCTGTTCTTTTAGCTACTCTGTTTGACCTAATTTTAGCTAAAATTGTCTCTTTGCTACTCATAGATTACTCCTTCGATTTTTTGGATATCTGCGTGTAGATTTCCTTTTAAGACAGGTGCTGAGCGATGTCTTGTCCATAGTTTAACGACAGGGATTGAATCTGCCTTTTTAACTACGAAATTTGAGAATTTAGAAGCTATGGAGATTCCAGTTCTCCACATAAATCCATTTGTAGCAACTGTTCTAAATCCAGCAAATCCCATTGCTTCGATTTTGCTGTGTTCTAGCAAATCAGAGCCTTTTGCTTTTTTCTTACCTTCACCGACTTTATTGCTTCTTAGCTTTCTGATTGTCTCTGCTAACGGAATTTTAACAGGGCAAACTTCGCTACATCTACCACAAAGTGAGCAGAAATTAAGAATATCTGCATTTTTTTCCATACCAAAAATTTGTGGGCTGATTACTTCGCCGATTGGTCCTGGATATACAGCGTGGTATGTGTGACCGCCGATTTTCTCATAAACAGGGCAGTAGTTCATACAAGCACCGCATCTAACGCATCTTAGAGCTTCGAAGTATTCTTCATTTGTTAGCATATCGGTTCTACCGTTATCTAGTAAGACAACATGGACTTCTTTTGGACCGTCTAACTCGCCCTCTTTTCTAGGGCCTGTGATGATGTTGTTATAGCAAGTGATAGGCGCACCTACGGCTGATGGAGTAACAGGCGAGTGAGCGCTTACTACATCTTCAAATGTCTCTAAAACTTTTTCTATACCACAGATTACGATATGCACATCAGGGGCTGTGGTACACATTCTACCGTTACCTTCGTTTTCTAGCAACCAAATAGCTCCTGCCTTGCTAATACCAAAATTTGCGCCTGAAATTCCGATTTTCATCGTTCTAAATTCGTTTCTTAGGTGGTTTCTAGCGATTGCATTTAGTTTTTCAGGTTCGCTCTCTAATGGCGCACCTAAGCGCTCTTGGAAAATTTTACCGACTTCATTGCGGTTTTTGTGAATCGCAGGGACGACGATATGAACAGGCGGATCTTGGATTAATTGGATAATCAACTCACCAAGGTCGGTTTCTTGGGCTTTGATGCCTCTTTCTTCTAAATAGTGGTTTAGGTGAATTTCTTCACTAGCCATTGTTTTTTGTTTTAGAACTTTATCTCCGTTGTGAGATTTTATAATTCGATAAATTATCTCGTTTGCTTCCTCGCCATTTACTGCCCAATGCACTTTCATGCCGTTTTTTGTAGCATTTGCTTCAAATTCGAGTAGTCTTTCATCAAGTGTCGCAAGAGAGTTATTTTTAACGGTTCTTGCTCTGCTTCTTAACTCATCAAAATTTTTAAATTTTGTAGTGCTAAGTCTGTTTCTGTTACCTTGAAGAGTGTGCATTGCAGAGTCAAGGTTTGCTCTTAGTTGTTTGTCAGCAAGCTTTTGATTTACTAAATTTTCATGATTCATCATAGCGCTGCTCCTTCAATTCTTTTGATTATGAAATCATATAGATGAATACCTTTTACTCTTGAACCATTTTTTTCCATAGTTCCTGCGATATTCATCAAACAGCCGCCATCACCTGAAACGATATAATCAGCTCCGCTTTCTTCTATGAATTTAATCTTTTGTTGAACCATAGCGTTAGAAATTTCAGGCTCTTTTACAGCGAAAGTTCCGCCAAATCCGCAACACTCCTCTTCTCTTTGAAGCTCGATCAATTCTACATTTTTGAATTGAGCTAGTAAATTTTTAGCGTTTTGGATTGATTTTTGGACGCGCAAAGCGTGGCAGTTCGAGTGCCAAGTGATTTTTACTTTTTCGCCTTTGTCTTCGTATTTGACATGCAAAACCTTGTCCAAATACTCGCACAAATCATAAACTCTAGAACTAAATTCTTTGACTTTTCCTTCGTATTCTGTGCCTTTGAAAAGCTCGACATAATCGTGCTTCATCATACCAGCACACGAACCAGACGGAACAATAACAGGATAATTTTCGCTAAAAAGATTGATATTGTGTAGGGCTATTTTTTTAGTGTCTTCGAAATAACCTGTATTGTAGCTTGGTTGGCCACAGCAAGTTTGATCTTTTTTGAAAATAACTTCTACACCCTCTCTTCTTAAAAGCTTAACTGCATTTAAAGCGGTATCGGTAAAAACCGCGTTGCCAAGACAGGTTGCAAAAAAATAAACCTTATTCACCTTTATTCTCCTTTCTCGAATAAATTTAAATTTAAATTTAGTTATTTTATCACGCTTTTGGAATATTTTGTATTAAATTTGGATTAAAATAACATTAAATTATAATTAAAATGAAATGTAATTTTTTTATTACAACATTTTTTAAGTTTAAAAAAAGAAAAAATTGAAAATTTTAAAATTTAAGCATAAAAAAATAGTGAAATTCTATCCGCAAAGATAGAATTTCACTCATAAAATTTATAGCAATATCACACCGATTATAACGGCTATTATTGCATAGAATACAGCAGGAGCTATGTTATAAGTAAGACATCTAGCCTCACCCTTACCTAGCAAGCCAACAGTCGCACACACAGCAACGATATTGTTGATACAAACCATGTTACCGATAGCGCCACCAACATTTTGAAGTGCAACAATAACTTCGGTTTTTAAGCCAACAAGCGTAGCTGTTTCGTATTGAAGTCCTGAGAAGAGCATATTTGATACTGTGTTTGAACCAGAGAAAAATGCTCCAAGAATACCAACTAGTGGCGCAACAGCAACATAAGCTTGACCTGAAATATCAGCAAAGAATTTCGCCATAAGCTTAATCATAGAGTAGTTAGTTCCATCGACTGTTGTGCCGACATTTAACATGATTTGAACCAAAGCCAAACCAGCTGCTAGTGGAATTGCCGCTGCTGCAACTTGTTTGAAAGTTTTGCTCCAAGCCTCTTTTACATCATTGCCACTCATTCTGTGCAAGAATATAGTAAGGATAGCAACCAAGATAAATGGAATAATACCTGGTAAATAGCCGTAGTTGAAGCTATATGCAGTGCCAGGGACACCAAACATCAAGTTATCAGGAGCAGTAAATAGATTTATTTTCCAGCTTTGTAGAATTGGTTTTAATCCGATTGCAGGAATACGAGTAACAACTAGTATAAATGAAATAAGGATGTATGGTAACCAAGCCATAAACAATGGCATCTCTTTTTTGCTACTCTCTTCTTGTTTAGGTGCATTTTCAGAAGCCTGAGTTGAACCTATCCAAAATTCTTGCCATTGTGCGCGAGGAACGAAATCCCAGTTCTCTTTTGGAGTCATAAATCCAGCTTTTGCAGATGCGATAAGGATACCAAGAGATATAAGACCAGCAAGAAGTGATGGTAACTCAATACCCAAGAATTTTGCGCCTATCAAATAAGGAACGATGAAGCTAACTGAGGCAAGCATAGCAAATGGCAATGCAGGAAGAGCGTCTTTGAAGCTTCTGTTTTTACCGAATAGTTTTACCATTATCATAACAACGATAAAAGGAATAAAAATAGCGCCTACTGAGTGGATGATAGCAGTATTTGTGCTAACGGTAGTGATATATGAATCTATGTTTCCACCACTTCCTTCTACAAGACTTTGAACGGTAGTTTTAACACCAAATGTTGGAGTTCCAACCGCACCGTAGCTAACAGGCGAGCTGTTTAGCACAAGACATGCAAGAGCCGCACTAAGAGCTGGGAAACCAAGACCGACAAGAAGTGGAGCTGCCAAAGCAGCAGGTGTTCCAAAACCAGCCGCACCCTCAATAAATGCACCAAATGCCCAACCAATAATCAATACTTGAACACGGCGGTCAGTTGAAATTTTGGTAAAGCCATTGTTGATTGATTGCATAGCGCCTGAGTATTTCATGGTGTTTAATATCAAAATGGCACCAAAAATGATAACCAAGATATCAAACGCCTTCAAAAAGCCCAAAAGCACGTATGCTAAAACACTGGTGTCATCGGCATTTACGCTAAACGCAGATAATGCTATGCCAATCGCTAAAAACATGGCAACACTAAGCGAGAGCTTAGAACTAAGTTTAAACCCTATCATCATAACCAAAATGACGACAATAGGTAAAAAGGCTAGCAAGGTATGCATCGTTAGATCTCCTTTGCAAGATAAATTTAGATTATCTTTTGATAATTCTTAAATCGAAAGTCTATACAAAAATAAATAAATAATAAATAAAAAAGAATACTTTAATTATTTTTTAAAAAAATTTTAAAGAAAATATATTTAAGGTATCAAATTTCGCAAAATTTTGCCACAAAAAACTTAGAATTCTTTAAATTTTACTTAAATTCAGTTTTTTATAAGGTTATTTATGTAAAATCCCATTTTTCAAAATTTTTAAGAAGGCGGAAATCATGACAGAAATTACAAAGCCTAGCGAAGTCAAACGCGACTGGGTTGTTATTGATGCAACTGACAAAAGATTCGGTAGAATGCTAACCGAAGTCGCAGTTTTATTGCGCGGCAAACACAAACCATGCTACACACCAAATGTTGATTGTGGCGATTATGTCATTATCGTAAATGCTTCAAAAGCAGTTTTTACAGGTGCAAACAAAGGCGAAGATAAGCTATATCATAGCTATTCAGGGTATTTTGGAAGTCTAAAAAGCGTTAAATTTGAGGATATGTTGAAAAACAATCCTGCTAAATTATACAAACTTGCAGTTCGCGGTATGCTTCCTAAAACAAAACTAGGCAAAGCAATGATTAAAAAGCTTTTCGTTTATGAGGGTAGCGAGCACCCACATACAGCGCAAACAACAAGTAAAGGAAAATAATTATGGCAACAATTTACGCAACAGGCAAAAGAAAAACAGCCGTAGCTAAGGTATGGTTAAAACCAGGTAGCGGTAAAATGGTTGTAAATGGTATGGACCTAAATACTTGGCTTGGCGGTCACGAGGCTATTAAATTAAAGGTTATTCAACCGCTTTTAGTTACAAAACAAGAGACATCTATGGATATCACTGCTCAAACACTAGGCGGTGGCTATTCAGCTCAGGCAGAGGCGTTGCGCCACGGTATTTCACGCGCACTAGCAGCTATGGATAAGGATTTCAGAGCAGCTCTAAAACCAAAAGGTCTTTTAACTCGCGATTCTCGCTCAGTAGAAAGAAAGAAATTTGGTCGCAGAAAAGCGCGCAGAAGCCCACAATTCTCAAAAAGATAATAGGGTTTTGGCTGTTATTTTCCAAAGTTTTTTAAAATTCTTTGGAAAATTTTAAAAAAATTTTAAAAAAATATTTATTATAATTAAAAGTTTTAAATTCATTTCGAAAGGATGTTTAATGAAAAAAGTTTTACTTGCACTAAGCTTGTGTGCATCAAGTGCATTACTTGCAACAGATGCGGATTATCACTGGGAGATCACTCCTACAATCGGTGGCATGACTCACGAAGGTAACATGGATTTGGATTCAAATTTCATGGCAGGTCTTCGCCTAGCTAAAAACCTTCAAGATTCATTTATCGATCAAATCGAGTTAGGTTTTGACTATTCTCGCGATATCGGTTTAGAGGACCTTGCTCACAGAAATGGTGGCAAAGAGCCAAACGCTAAATACTACCACATCAATGTAGTTAAAGATTTGGTAAATTTCACAGATAACTTTAAACTATATGGCTTAACTGGTGTTGGTTATATGGATTATAGCAAAGATGTATATAATGACGGCGACCAAGACAGCGGTTTCTGGCAATATGGTCTAGGTATGAAATACTACATCACAAGAAACTTCGCTACAAAACTTGAAGCAAGAGACGCTATTAGATTCGAAGACGGCAACCATGTTCTATTCTACACACTTGGCTTCGCTGTTGATTTCGGTAAAAGATTCGCTGACGCTGCAACTGGCTGCGTAGATTCAGACAATGACGGCGTATGCGATGATATGGATAGATGCCCAGGCACAGCTGCTGGTGTAGTTGTAGATGAATACGGCTGCGAAAAAGTAATCAGACTAAACCTAGGCGTAAATTTCGCTACTGATAGCTCAAAAATTTCAGACGAATATATGAGCGAAATCAAAAATGTAAGCGACTACCTAAATGAGCACTCAGATTACAGCGTAATCCTAGAAGGCCACACAGATAGCACTGGTTCAGACGCTTACAACCAAAAACTATCTGAGAGAAGAGCAGCTGCTGTTGCTGGCGCATTGCAAAACTTCGGCGTTGATGCTGCTAGAATTTCTAGCGTAGGCTATGGCGAGTCTCAACCAATCGCTACAAACGCTACAAAAGAAGGCCGCGCTCAAAACAGACGCGTTGATGCTAAATTTAGAAAATAATCTTTCTAAAAAATTTTAAGCGGGGCTTAGGCTCCGCTTTTTTTTATTTACAAAAATGCAGAAATTTAACACTACAATTTTATTTGATTTAGACGGGACTTTGATAGATTCGACCTCTGCGATTTTGGAGGGTTTTGCTTATGCTTTTTCTAAAATGGGCGAGGCTTGCCCAGATGATGAAGCGATCAAAAAACTAATCGGCTATCCGCTAGATGAAATTTTCGCTGGACTTGGTGTAGTGGGCGATACGAGCGAATATGTAAGGCTCTATAAAGAAAAATATGTCAAAATTTATCTAGATCAAACCACGCTTTTGCAGAGTGCTTACGAAGCTGTGGAATTTGGTGCTAAATTTGCAAATTTAGGCGTGGTTACCACGAAAACATCGAAATTCTCGAAACTCTTGCTAGATAAACTTGGCGTTGGCGAGTTTTTTAGCGTGATAATCGGTAGAGAAGATGTAGAGCATGTCAAACCGCACGCCGAGCCTATCATAAACGCGATGAAGGGATTAGGTTTGCCTGTGGATAAAAGCGTTTTTATGGTGGGCGATACGAAGCTCGACGCACTAGCTGCGAGCAACGCCGGAGCGCGTAGCGTGGGTGTAATGTGTGGGTATGGCGATGAGGCGCAGCTTAGAAAGCACTGCGAGTTTGTCTGCGAAAACGCTTATGCGGCGGTGAGTTTAATCAAACAAAATTTATAATTCCCCTTGGGCTATCGTCTAATGGCAGGACAACGAACTCTGGATTCGTGAATATAGGTTCGACCCCTATTAGCCCATCCAAATTTTATTTCCACTAAATTTTCCAAAATTTTTATGAAATTCCTTTCAAAGCCCCTATTTTAGCATACTTTAAGATTTTTTTAAGGGGGGGGGGTATAATGATGAAATTTATCTGAGTTTGAAATTTGGATAAAATTTTTTTGAAAGGATTTTTATGAAATCAAATTTGGCTAAAATTTTCTTAGCAACTTCTTTGGCTTGCGCTTGCAGCTTCGCAGACGAGGGCGCATTTATCGGTATTGGTGGCGGATACAACTTCACTGGCGATGTAGATATCTCTGGCGTAGGCTCACTAGATAGCGTCAAACAAGGCGTAATCAGCGTCAAGGGTGGTTATGATTTCGGCGATTTTAGAGCTTACTCGCAATACAACTACAACACAAAATATTCAGAGGAAGTCTATATGGATAACACCCTCCTAGCCAAAGGCGAGCTTAGCGGACATGAGTTATTAGTAGGCGCGGACTACACGCCAGCGCTTAGCTCAAACCTAAAACTAGCCGTTGGCCCATATATGGGTCTTTCGCTACTAAAAGTCAGCCTAAGCGATGGCGAGTTTAGCGATAGCCAAACTCAAAAAGGCTTCATTATCGGCGGCCATGTGGGACTTATCATTGATAGCGAGATTGGTCAGTTCGAAGCAGGTATCAAGGCTGATAAATCATGGCACAACGGCACTAGCGATTGGCCAGATTTCGACAAATCTACATTTGGCGGATATGCTGGATACAACTACAAATTTAACTAAAACTTCTTGTAACCCTGAAATTTGGCGAATTTGCGTTCGCCAAATTTTGATAAATTTTATATTTTCGCAAATACTGCCTCGAATTTGTTCAATTTGTCATTGCGAGCCAAAAAAAGCGTCAAGACGCTTTTTGCACGGCGTGGCAATCTACGACTTTAAAATTCCTTATGCTAAATTTGCTGTCATTGCGAGAAAACGAAGTTTTCGAAGCAATCCAGAAAAATTTAAATTCAAAATTCAACCTAAAATTTAGCATTGAACGATTTTTTGAATTTTAAACGAAATTTTGAAACTAAAAAATTTAAAATATTTAGATATTGCAAGCAAAAATATCGACATTTTACCCGATGAAATTGCCAATCTAACGAAACTTGAAGAATTTGTATATCTTTGGGGAAATTTAAAAGAAATTTCCCCAAACATCGCAAATTTATTGATTTGTTTTTTTGTTTTTTGTAAAATACCGCTTTTGAAAATTTTTTAAAGGACAAAAATGGAAGTTTCAAATCAAAATTATATGGACGAAGCAGTTTTTAAAGAAGTCCGCAAAAATGGGCTTTTGGCGTTTGGGGTTACTGGTGGTGTTTTGCCGGTTGCGTTGGTTATTTTCGGTGCAGTTGTCGGTAAGGCTGTAAGTAGAGATTTGGCACCATTAATGATGGCACCAGCACTTTTTTGTATGTTTGTTTTTATATATGATTGCTTTGTTTTATTTGAAAAAATATCGCAACACACAAATTCAAAAATTTATAGCATTTTTAAATCTTGGTTTTTCAGCCTAATAGCAATAATAATTGGCATAGTAGTGTCTGCTTCTGCGTCAAAATTTAGCGACAATACAATCATTATTTTTATGGTTGTTTTTTGCATTTTTATAATAATAGCAATCTATAAATGGATTAGACTTTTTGTCGAACTTAAAAATTTAAGCGACGAAAAACTATTTTTAATATATGTTGTTTTGTTAGCTGTTTCGTTTATTTTATATTTTTTGACAAATTTTTTGGCTTATGTGATTTTGTTTGGCGGCTTTTCATTTTTAGGTGGATTGATTAAATTTTTAAGCATGTTTGATACCATCGGTGCGATACTACCTGTCGTAGGTTTTGTGATACTTATTTTGGCGTGGTATAGAGTAAAATATTTTAAAGTTTTACCGAAATTAGCGGATTAAATTTACAAATTTGCAAACACTTGGAAAAATTAATTTCTACGATTTAATTCATCATATACAAATTCAATCAAAACTTCTTGTAACTTTGAAATTTGGCGAATTTGCGTTCGCCAAATTTCACTAAATTTTATTTGATTTTTTCCTTGCCTTTGTATGTGGCGACGACCTTTGTGGTGCCGTCTTTTTTGATTGCGATGACATCGTAAATCTCAGGCTCGGCGCCAACTTCCATACCAGGGCTTTCTAGTGGCATGGCAGGAACCGCGATTCCTACAATATCGCTTGGTTTTTGATTTAGGATTATGCGGATTTCGCCTGCTGGGACATGGCCTTCGACGACATAGCCATCAATCAGCGCAGTGTGGCAGCTAGCAAGCTCCAATGGGACTTTTTCGTCGTATTTTTTTTGGATAAAAGCTTCATCGTCTAGGTAGATATGTTTGGTCTCAAAGCCATTTTCGCGCAGATAAGCCGACCATTTATGGCAGCACTCGCAGGTTAGGCCCTGATAAATTTCGATGAAATTACTAGCGTGCAAATTCGCGCAAAATACGCCAAAAAGCGCTGTGGAGAGTAAAATTTTATTCATTATAAATCCTTTGATTACAAAAATTGTGGCGATTATATGACAAAAGATTAAATTTTAAAAATTCCTTGCCAAATTTGGCAAGGAAGGTGGATTATAAGCATTTTGAGATTGCTGATGAGATCGCAGATTTAGGGACATAACCCTCAGAATCGCTAGTCAAAGAGACATCGCAACCTGGTTTGTAGTTTTTCCAAGTGTAGATATTGCCGTTGTTTGCGGTAGTGCGGATAGAATCTGGCTGTTTATTCCACGCTGAAATTACTTGGTTGATATGAAAAGCATCGCTTTTATTGACTACGGCATCGGTTGTGCTTGCATCTGGTAGGTTTTCTTCGACCATTTCTACGGTGTCGTTTGAGACCTCTTGGACTTTGTCTGTCACGCCACTTATGCTTGGCTCATTTGCCGGGGCAGTGGTTTGAGAAGCGCTTTGAGTGCGTGCGCCAGTTGGTTGGTTGGCTATATTCCAGTTAGAACAGCCTGTGAAAATAGCGGATAAAAGGATTATCGCAGCTAATTTTTTCATCTAAATTCTCCTAAAATAAATTCACGCTGATAGTATCACATTTATGTTTAGTTTAAAATTAAAACTGCAAATATCTTAAATTTTATTATGCGTTTCAGTAGGAATTTATGAAATTTAAGATAAAATCCCAAGTTTATTACCAAATCGGGCTATTAAATTTTGCAATGCAAATGCCCTTTTGGCTACCAAATTTTTAAGGAGCTTTGATGTATGCAATCATCAAACACGGCGGCAAGCAATATAGAGTAGAGGAGGGAAACTACCTAAATCTAGATCATTTTGCAGCAGAGCCAAAAAGTAAAGTCGAACTTAGCGAAGTTTTAGCGCTAAATGACGGCGAGTTAAAGGTAGGTGCGCCATTTGTTAAGGGTGCAAAGGTGGTTTTAGAGGTCGTTACAGAGGGTAAAGACAAAAAAGTCGTAATCTACAAAAAACGCAGAAGAAAAGACTCAAAATTAAAACGCGGTTTCAGACGCCAATACACTCGCGTCAAAGTTGTCGCAATCAACGCATAAAGGATAGCTAATGGCACACAAAAAAGGTCAAGGTTCAACCCAAAATAACCGTGATAGTATCGGACGCCGCTTAGGTGTGAAAAAATTCGGTGGCGAGTTTGTTAGAGCTGGCAATATCATCATCCGCCAAAGAGGCACTGCAACTCACCCAGGTAGCAATGTAGGTCTTGGCAACGATCACACAATCTTCGCTCTAATCGACGGCGTAGTAAAATTCGAGCGCAAAGACAAAAATCGCAAACAAGTATCAGTTTATCCTGTTGCGTAATTTTAGGGGCTTTTCGCCCCTTTTCTTCTTAAAATTTCCACTTTAAAAAGTATTTTTAACCGATTTGGCTATAATTGCCGTTTTTAAATTTAAGGATTGTTATGTTTATAGATAGTGCAAAATTTAGTGTAACTTCCGGCAAGGGCGGAGCAGGGTGCGTAAGTTTCAGACGCGAAAAATTTGTCATTTTAGGCGGACCTGACGGCGGAGACGGTGGAGCAGGCGGCGATGTATTTTTTAAAGTAGATAAAAACTCTCACACTCTTTCATTTTATAAAGGCAAACGCGCTTTCAAAGCCCAAAATGGCGCGCAAGGCGAGGGTCGCAAGAAAACTGGCAAAAGTGGTGAGGATCTATATCTCATAGTGCCACCTGGAACGGCGGTGTATGACGATGATAGTGGCGAGCTTTTGCTTGATTTGACGATTGACGGGCAAACGGAGCTGTTTTTAAAGGGTGGCAAAGGGGGCCTTGGAAATGTGCATTTCAAAAACTCCGTAAATCAGCGCCCAGAATACGCTCAACCAGGGCTTCCCGGCGAGGCTAAAAATGTGCGATTAGAGCTAAAACTCATCGCAGATGTCGGACTTGTAGGCTTCCCAAATGTGGGCAAATCCACGCTAATCTCTGTCGTTTCAAACGCCAAACCAGAAATCGCAAACTACGAATTCACCACAATCACGCCAAAGCTTGGCATGGTTAGCGTAGATGAGTTTAGCAATTTCGTCATCGCTGATATCCCTGGTATCATCGAGGGGGCGAGCGACGGCAAGGGGCTTGGGCTAAAATTTTTGCGCCATATCGAGCGCACTAAAATTTTGCTTTTTATGCTTGATCTTGCAAATTATCGAAGCCTAGGCGAGCAATACCGCGCACTTCGCGCCGAGCTTGAAAAATTCTCGCCAGATCTCGCAAAGCGCGCCTTTGCGATTGCGCTTACGAAATTTGACGCATGCGAAAATTTTGAGGAAAAATACGATGAATTTTTGCGCGAATTTGGATATGAAAAAAGGCAAGATTACGAAATGTTTGGCAAGCTCGATGAGAGCAAACCAGCCTTTGTTATGGGGATTTCGAGCGTTGCGGGCGCAGGTATAAACGAACTAAAATTTGAGCTATTTAAACTTGTGAAAAAAGAGGAAAAATGAAAATAGTTTTTATGGGCACGCCAGAGTATGCGACGACGATTTTAAGGGCATTGGCGGCTAAATTTGAGATTGTGGGGATATTTTGTCAGCCAGATCGCCCTGTGGGTAGGAAGCAAATCCTAACCCCGCCAAGCGTGAAAATCTGGGCGCAGGAAAATTTAAAAAGCGTGCCGATTTTTCAGCCAAATAGATTGCGCGAGGGTGATAATGAGCGCATTATTAGGGAGCTTGCGCCAGAATTTATCGTCGTGGCAGCGTATGGTCAAATTTTGCCAAAAGGGATTTTAGAGATTGCGCCGTGTATAAATTTGCATGCTTCTATTTTGCCAAAATTCCGTGGCGCTAGCCCTATCCAAAGCGCGATTTTAGCGGGTGAAGCGCAAACTGGTGTAACGGCAATGCTCATGGACGAGGGGTTAGATACTGGCGATATGCTGGGGTTTGCCCGCACTTCGTGCGAGGGCAAAATGGCTAGCGAGCTTTTTAGCGAGCTTGGAGAGTTAGCGGCAGGGCTGATTGTCAAAGTTTTGCAAAATTTTGCCCAAATTTCGCCGATTAAACAAAATTCCGCCCTTGCTTCGCATTGTAAAAAAATCCTTAAATCTGACGGCCTTGTGGATTTTAATGAGAGTGCAAGCGAGATTTATAATAAATTTCGCGCTCTAACTCCGTGGCCTGGAATTTACACTGCCTCGGGGCTTAAAATTTTAAATTTAGAGTTAGCACAGGATTTCAAAGACAAAGAATTTGATAAATTTGGCCAAATTTTAAGTATCCAAAAAGACGGATTTTGCCTTTCTTGCAAAAGGGGTGCGATTAAAATCACAGCCTTGCAAGAACCAAGCAAAAAGCCCATAAGTGCGAGTGATTTTATAAATGGCAAACGCCTGGGCGTAGGCGAGTTTTTATGCAGATAGAATTTGCTGGGATTTTGCCCTCGACGCAAAGCGAATTAATCGAAAGATTGAAAAACGGAAGCGTTCGCGCGCCGTTTTGTCTAGTGGCGCAGGCGCAAAGCAGTGGTCTGGGCTCACGCGGAAATGGCTGGGAGAGTGCAAGCGGAAATTTGGCGTTTTCGTTTTGTGTGGAGATTAGCGATTTGCCAGGGGATGTGCCACTTCAATCGAGCAGCATTTATTTTGCGATGATAATGAGAGAATTTCTCGCTTCGCGCGGTTCTGAAATTTGGCTTAAATGGCCAAATGATTTTTACATAAATGATCGCAAAATCGGTGGAATTTTGACAAATAAAATAAAAAATACCCTAGTTTGTGGCATAGGTATAAATCTAGTAAGCGCGCCCGAATTTGCGGATATTTTAGATATAAAAATCACTCCAAAAGACGCTGTGGAGGGGTTTTTAAATTTATACAAAAATAAAATCTCGTGGAAGCAAATTTTTAGTAAATTTTCGTTACAATTTCGCCTGTCTCAAAATTTTTGCGCTCATATCGAGGGCGAAAAGGTCCCACTCTCGCAAGCGAGGCTCTGCGACGACGGGGCGATAATAATAAATAAAAAGAGGATTTATAGTTTAAGATGAGCGAGATAATAACGATTGCAAACCAAAAAGGCGGTGTAGGTAAGACAACCACAGCGATAAATTTAAGCGCGTCGCTTGCGATGAAAAAAAAGCGAGTGCTTCTAATCGATGTCGATCCTCAGGCAAACGCCACGACTGGGCTTGGCTTTAACAGAAGCGATTTTGAGTTTAATATCTACCATGTCCTAACTGGTCGCAAAAAACTCTCCGAAGTCATACAAAAAACACAAATGGAGTATATGGATCTAGCCCCTTCAAATATCGGTTTGGTAGGTATCGAGCGCGAAAGTGCTGACGAGGCTGATTTCAAACTAATCCTAAAAAACAAAATCGAAGAGATAAAAGATATATATGATTATATCATTATTGATTCACCGCCTACGCTTGGCAGTATCACGGTAAATGCCCTAGCAGCTAGCAATAGCGTGATAATCCCGATTCAGTGCGAATTTTACGCATTAGAGGGTGTCGCACTCGTGCTAAATACCATAAAAATCGTCAAACAAACCATAAATAAAAATTTGCAAATCAGGGGCTTTTTGCCGACAATGTATTCTGCGCAAAACAACCTTGCCAAGGAAACCGTGGCGAATTTGCAAGAGTATTTTGGCGAAAAGCTATTTTACATCGGCAAGGACAAAAATCTTGTCGTAATCCCACGCAATGTAAAACTCGCCGAAAGCCCAAGCTTTGGCAAACCGGTAATTTTATATGATAAAAAATCGGCTGGTTCGCTAGCGTATCAGGATTTAGCAAAAGCAGTAATGGAGAAAAGATGAGCAAGGTCAAAAAAAGTGTGCTAGGACGGGGTTTAGGCAGTATTTTAGAAGATGTCGAAAAGGCATATACAAAAGAGCTAGAAGATGGACAATCTGAAAATTTAGTCATCGAAATCGATGTGGATAAAATTTCGCCAAATCCATATCAACCAAGGCTAAATTTCAACGAAGAAGCACTTCGCGAACTAAGCGAGAGTATCCTTAGACACGGCCTTATCCAGCCAATCGTAGTCATCGAAAAAAATGGCGCCTATGTCCTAATCGCCGGCGAGAGAAGACTAAGAGCAACCAAGCTAGCAGGTCTAGCTAAAATCAAAGCCGTCGTAGCGGACCTTGGTTCGCAAAACATGCGCGAACTAGCCCTAATCGAAAATATCCAAAGGGAGAATTTAAACCCAATCGAGCTAGCCAAATCATACCGCGAACTAATCGAAGAGTATAAAATCACACAAGAAGAGTTAGCCGATATCATCAAAAAATCCCGCACGCAAATCACAAACACCATGCGTTTGCTAAATTTATCAGCCCCGCTCCAAGATGCTTTGCGCACGGAAAAAATCAGTCAAGGCCATGCCAAGGTCATCGTAGGTCTTAGCGAAGATGAGCAAATTTTGGTTTTAAATACAATCACTGGGCAAAAACTCAGCGTCAGAGAGACCGAGGATTTGATCAAAAAGCTAAAAAGCAAAGAAAATGTCAAAACTGCAAACAACCATAAAGAATTCCAAACCTTTAAGCCAGAACTTATGAAGCTGAAAGAAAAATTAAACAAATTTGGAAAAATCAGTGTGAAAGATAAGAAAATTCTCATAGAATTTAGCGAAATTTCACAAATTTCAGACTTTATGAAACAGATAGGTTAAAATTATATTAAATTTTAATCTTAATTATTGTAGTATCCAAAGTTTATATAAAATTTAGCCAAGGAGGTGTAATGCTAGAAATTAGTGTATCTGCAATGCTGACGACAATCATTGTGTTTTTGGCTCTAATAGCATTTTTAAATACCAAGCTTTACAAACCGCTTCTTGCGCACATGGAAGCGCGCGAAAAAGCGATTAGAGAAGATGAGGAAAATGCTAGAAAAAACGCACAAGATGTCGATTCTAACAAAGTAGAGATAGCAAAGGTTCTTGACGCTGCGAGGGTCGAGGCAAGTAAAATTAAGCAAGAAGCGGTAGATAGCGCAAAAGAGGTTGCTAGCAAAGAAATTGCTGAGCAAAAAGCTAAATTAGAGGCCGATTTTGCGAAATTTAGCGAAAGCTTAAACGAGCAAAAAGCAAGCTTAAAAAGTGATTTGAGTGCGAAAATCCCTGATTTCAAAGACGAAATCAAATCTGCACTTTCGAAAATTTAAGGAGTCGGCGTGAAAAAATATCTAATTTTCCTTATTTTGCCAATTATCTCGCTAGCTAGCGGACATGACGGCCCCAAAGACTACGATATAGTATGGAGAACGATAAATTTCGTATTGTTTTTCGGCATTTTATATTACCTTCTAAAAGGCCCTGCAAAAGACGCTTTCAAAGCCAGAATCGATAGTATCGCTAAACGCCTTGAAACAAATCAAAGAATTTTAAAAGAATCAAATGAGAAAAAAGAACAAGCAAAAAAAGATTTAGAAGAGGCAAAAGCCCAAGGCGCTTCGTTAATCGAAACTGCTAAAAAAGAGGCTGTTTTTGCGGCTGATAAAGTAAAAGCGATGAGCGAGCAAGAGATTAAAAATTTAAACAAATCTTTCGCTGAGCAAAAAGATTTCGAAACACGCCGTATCGAAAAAGAGGTCGTAAATGAAATCTTAGATGAGGTTTTTGCAAAAGATACTATGGAATTCAAGCAAGACAAGCTTCTTGATATTATTGAGAAAAAGGCTGTGTGATGATAGATAATACGGCGAAAAAATATGTAAGCGCACTGATTAAAACTTATAAAAAAGACGAATTAGGCGCTGTTTTAGGCACATTGGAGACTATCTCATCTGCGTTTAAGGTTTCAAAATTTGGCGATATTATAAAATCTCCAACAATCAAAGACGCTGATAAAGTGAATTTAATACTTTCTTTTATCAAAGATCCAAGCGATAAAATCGTAAATTTCATCAAATTTCTTGCCAAAAACAGAAGAATTGGTTTGATTCCTCAAATCACAGATGATTTGCGTAAAAATATCTCTGCTATGGATAACAAATTCCACGGCAAAATTTACTCAAATCAAGATATCAGCGAGGATAAAATCAAGGATTTGCAAGGCAAAATTTCAAAGAAATTTAACGCTGAAATTTTACTTGAACTAGTCAAATGCGACTACGAGGGTATCAAAATCGAGGTTGAAGATTTGGGATTTGAGATTAGTTTTTCAATCGATAGATTGAAACAAAAAATGAGTGAATATATTTTAAAAGCAATTTAATAAGGAGTAAAGTGTGGGTGCGAAAATTAAAGCAGACGAAATTAGTAGCATAATTAAAGAGCGAATTGAAAGCTTTGATCTTAGCGTTGATGTCGAAGAGACAGGTAAAGTCGTATCTGTCGCGGATGGCGTTGCTAATGTTTATGGCCTAAAAAATGTTATGGCTAATGAAATGGTTGAGTTCGAAAACGGCTCTCGCGGTATTGCGCTGAATTTGGAAGAAAGCAGTGTCGGTGTCGTTATTTTGGGCGATACAAGCGGTATTAATGAAGGAAGTAGCGCAAAAAGACTTGGCAAACTTTTGCGTGTTCCAGTAGGCGACGCGCTAATCGGACGCGTTGTAAATGCCCTTGGCGAGCCGATTGACGGCAAAGGCCCAATCGATACAAATACAACAAGATTCGTTGAAGAAAAAGCAAAAGGCATTATGGCTAGAAAATCAGTTCATGAGCCACTTCAAACAGGTCTTAAAGCGATTGACGCCCTTGTTCCAATCGGTAGAGGTCAAAGAGAGCTAATCATCGGCGATAGACAAACAGGTAAAACAACCGTTGCAGTTGATACTATCATCAACCAAAAAGGTCAAGATGTCGTTTGTATCTATGTCGCTATCGGTCAAAAACAATCAACCGTAGCGCAAGTCGTTAAAAAACTAGAAGAATACGGCGCTATGGAATACACTATCGTGGTTTCAGCTGGTGCTAGCGAGGCTGCTGCGCTTCAATACCTAGCCCCATATTCAGGCTGCACAATGGGTGAGTATTTCAGAGATAACTCACGCCATGCTTTGATTATTTATGACGATTTAAGCAAACACGCTGTTGCATACCGCGAAATGTCATTGATTTTAAGAAGACCACCGGGTCGTGAAGCTTATCCGGGCGATGTTTTCTATCTACACTCTCGCTTACTTGAAAGAGCTAGTAAGCTAAGTGATGCGCTAGGTGCTGGTAGCTTAACAGCACTTCCTATCATCGAAACACAAGCAGGCGATGTTTCAGCATATATCCCTACAAATGTTATTTCTATTACCGACGGACAAATTTTCCTTGAATCAGGTCTATTTAACTCAGGTATTCGCCCTGCGATCAATGTCGGTTTGTCAGTTAGCCGTGTTGGTGGTTCAGCACAAATCAAAGCGATTAAAAAAGTTTCAGGCACACTTCGCCTTGACCTTGCCCAATACCGCGAACTTCAAGCATTTGCTCAATTTGCAAGTGATTTGGACGAAAGCAGTAGAAAGCAACTTGATCGTGGTCAAAGAATGGTTGAAGTTCTAAAACAACCACCTTATAGCCCACTTCCTGTTGAAAATCAAATTGTTATCATTTTTGCAGGTAGCAAAGGTTATTTGGACGATGTTGCACCAAGCGCAATCGGTAAATTTGAAGCTGAACTTTATCCGTTTATCGAAGCTAAATATCCTGAAATTTTCGAACAAATCAGAACCAAAAAGACTTTGGAAAAAGATTTAGAAGAAAATTTGGCAAAAGCATTAAATGACTTTAAAGCGACATTTTCGGCATAATAAGGCTAAAAAATGGCAAATTTAAAAGATATTAAGTTAAAGATAAAAAGCGTAAAAAATACAGAAAAAACAACAAAAGCTATGAAGCTTGTTTCTAATGTAAAGCTTAAAAATACCAAAGAAGCTGCTATGCGCTCTCGTGCTTATGCTGTGAAGATCAACGATGTTCTTGGCGAAATTTCAGCACGAATCAAAGACTATGTAGCCGCTAGCGTAGGTGATGATGATAAGCTAAAAATTTTTAACACAAGCAGAGAAGTCAAAGTTGTTGATTTGCTTTTTATCACAGCAGATAAGGGACTTTGCGGTGGTTTTAATATCAATACCATTAAACAAGTAAAAGCCCTAATCGAAGAGTATAAAGCGAAAAATGTAAAAGTTCGCCTAAGAGCTGTGGGTAAAAAAGGCATTGAGTATTTTAACTTCCAAGGTGTCGAGCTTTTAGAAAGATATGTTGGCGTAAGCTCATCGCCAAATCCTGAGAAGGCTAATGATATCGTAAATGCTGCGGTTGCTGATTTTAGAGAGGGCAAAACTGATAAAATCGTTCTTATCCACAATGGATATTTGAATATGATTTCGCAAGAAATGAGAGTTTCTACCCTCGTGCCTATCGGACAGCCCCAAATCGATGAGAGTGCTTTTAAAACTGGTTCTGTAATGGAAGTAGAAGTTCAGTATCCAGAAGATGAAGAAATTTTGATGATGAATTTGGTGCAAAGCTATTTGAGTTATAGTATGTATTATGCTCTGATAGATTCACTTGCAGCAGAACATTGTTCTAGAATGAACGCTATGGAAAACGCGACAAACAACGCAAAAGAGCGTGTCGCTCAGCTAAATTTGGCATATAATAAAGCTAGACAAAGTTCTATTACTACTGAGCTGATAGAGATTATCAGTGGCGTAGAATCAATGAAATAATAAATGAAAGGAGAATTAATGAAGGGAATAATTTCTCAGGTAATGGGTCCTGTCGTTGATGTCGATTTCAATGACTACCTACCTAAAATTAACGAAGCTATCGAAGTCAAATACGATGTCGAAGGCGAATCAAAAAGATTAATTTTAGAAGTTGCAGCTCACTTAGGTGATAACCGCGTAAGAACAATCGCTATGGATATGAGTGATGGTTTGCGCCGTGGTTTGGAGGCCGTAGCACTTGGTGCGCCTATTAGCGTTCCTGTTGGCGAAAAGGTTTTGGGTAGAATTTTCAATGTTACAGGCGATTTGATTGATGAGGGTGAAGAGGAAAATTTTGAAACTCGCTGGTCAATCCACAGAGATCCGCCAAGCTTTGAAAATCAAAGCACAAAAAGCGAAATTTTTGAAACCGGTATCAAAGTCGTAGATTTGCTAGCCCCTTATGCAAAAGGTGGAAAAGTTGGACTATTTGGCGGTGCCGGTGTTGGTAAAACCGTTATTATTATGGAGCTAATCCACAATGTTGCCTTCAAACACAGCGGTTACTCTGTATTTGCGGGCGTTGGCGAACGAACAAGAGAGGGAAACGACCTTTATAACGAAATGAAGGAATCGGGCGTTTTGGATAAAGTTGCCTTAACCTATGGTCAAATGAACGAACCACCGGGAGCAAGAAACCGTATCGCTTTGACAGGTCTTACAATGGCTGAGTATTTCCGTGATGAGCTAGGATTAGATGTTTTGATGTTTATCGATAACATTTTTAGATTTTCTCAATCAGGTTCAGAAATGTCAGCGCTTCTAGGACGAATTCCAAGTGCCGTTGGTTACCAACCGACTTTGGCTAGCGAAATGGGAAAACTTCAAGAGCGTATTACATCAACTAAAAAAGGTTCAATTACATCAGTTCAAGCTGTTTATGTTCCTGCTGATGACCTTACAGACCCTGCTCCTGCAACGGTTTTTGCTCACCTTGATGCTACAACCGTTCTAAACAGAGCGATTGCAGAAAAAGGAATTTACCCTGCGGTTGATCCACTTGATTCAACTTCGAGAATGCTTGATCCTCAAATCATCGGCGAAGAGCATTACAAGGTAGCTCGTGGCGTTCAAGCTGTGCTTCAAAAATACAAAGATTTGCAAGATATTATCGCAATTTTGGGTATGGACGAGCTTAGCGAAGAGGATAAACTTGTGGTTGATAGAGCTAGAAAGGTCGAGCGTTATCTTTCACAACCTTTCTTTGTCGCCGAAGTTTTCACAGGAAGCCCTGGTAAATATATCAGCCTTGAAGAGACTATCGCTGGATTTAAGGGAATTTTAGAGGGTAAATATGATGATTTACCTGAAAATGCTTTCTATATGGTAGGAAATATTGACGAGGTAGTGGCAAAAGCCGAAAAAATGAAGGCATAGGAATCTGCTATGAATAAATTTTTACTATTAGAAATCGTTACGCCAGAGGGTTTGGTATTCTCTGGCGAAGTTGCGTCTGTCCAACTTCCGGGTCAAACTGGCGAACTTGGCGTTTTGCCTGGACACTCTACCTTGCTGACTGGTCTGAAAAACGGCAACGAGGGTGGTATCGTTGAGATTGTAGATAAAGAGGGCAAAAAGCAATTAGTCATAGTAAATGGTGGATTTTTAAAAGTCGATGAGGAAAAAACCACTATTTTGGCAACTCAGGCTGTGGCGATAGGTGGCGATAGCGAAAATGCTGTCGCAAAATCGTTGCAAAAAGCCAAAGAATTGCTAAATTCTATCAGCACAGATACTATGGCTACCTCTGCTATCATGGCCAGAGTTGATGAATTTGCAAGGCAAAAATAAGTATGTTGGATCTTATTTTAAGTTATTTTACAAGAAGCACATTTATTACGATATTTGTGCTTTCTTGGCTTTCGATATATTTTATAGTTACATTTACCATTTTGATTTCGCGCTACGCAGGGCTTAGTGCATGGCAAGTCAAAGAAACAAAGGCGCTAGAATCGCTTTTAATGGGTGGTAAGATTGCACTTTCTGGGTCGATTTTTCAAAAAATTACTCCCGAGCGAACGACCAAAGAGGCCCTAAATGTCTATAAAAGCAAGGCTGAGCGCGACGCTACTAGTGGGCTGACTTGGCTTTCTATCATCGCTTCGACATCGCCTTTTATAGGGCTTTTTGGAACGGTTGTTAGTATTTTGGATACATTTTCAAAGCTAGGGGGCGGAAATTCGGGAATAGATACTATCGCACCAGCTATTAGCGAGGCTTTGGTTGCGACAGGTTGTGGAATTTTCGTCGCTATTCCTGCATATACTTTTGCTTTACTTATTAAGCGTAAAGCTTATGAGGTTACAAGCATTATAAACCGCACATCTGATATCTTGCTTCATAAAGCAGGCGCAAAGTAGAGTTGTATGTATAATTTCGATGAAAATCCTGAATTAAATATAACTCCGCTTGTCGATATTATGCTGGTTTTGCTCGCTATTTTAATGGTGGCGCAAACCGCGATTATTTATGATGAGAGAATCGAGCTTCCAAGCGGTTCGAAATCGGCTTCATCGCAAAATACAGCCGAATTTATGCTCGTGCGTGTGGATGCAGATAGTAAAATTTATATCGACACTAGCACTATGAGTTTGGCTGAATTTCCGGATAATTTGCAACTCATCAAAAGCAGTGGCAAATACGCTGTGGATAAGCCAGTTTATATCCAAGCCGATAAAAAAATCATTTATGATAATGTAATGTTTGTTTTAAAGACGCTAAAACAAGCTGGTTTTAATAAGGTTGTGCTTCAAACAAATGGCTAGATATTCAAATTTCACCGGGGTTAGATATGATAATTTCAGATCATTTCTAATCGCTTTGGCTCTATATTTTAGCTTGCTTGCTATTTTTCTTTATCAAATTTCAGAATACAAAAACAAAGCGAAAAAATACACCGATGATTTGGGCGCGATTATGGATATCGCAATCCCAATAGATTTTGACGATTCGCCGATACCAACAGCCCCAAATATCGCCGAAGAGGACAAAGAGGGCGACCAACACGAGCAAGAAGAAAAGCCAGTCGAAGAAGAAACTCTAAAAACTACGACAGAGGTTACTACCCCACCTCCACCACCTGCGCCAAAACCAGAGCCAGTAAAGGAAGAGGTAAAAAAAGAGGAGCCAAAACCAGAGCCAGAACCCGAGCCAATCCCAGAGAAAAAGCCAGAAGAGCCAAAGCCAAAAGAGGAGGCTAAAAAAGAGCCTGAGCCAAATTTGAACGATCTGTTTTCTGATACTACGAAAGATAACAAAAAGCTAAGCGAGAGTGTTTCTAAAAACGACGCCGTGCAAAGTAGCAAAAAATCAGACAAACAAACCCAAACCAAGGCGAAAAATCAGGCGACTTCGCGCAACGCGCTAGTAAAATCAAATGTCGTTACCGGCAAAACCCAGC
This sequence comes from Campylobacter sp. JMF_14 EL1, assembly GCF_027737585.1. NCBI lineage: Bacteria > Pseudomonadati > Campylobacterota > Epsilonproteobacteria > Campylobacterales > Campylobacteraceae > Campylobacter > Campylobacter sp. JMF_14 EL1. Next base: position 600,223 of record NZ_JAOVTW010000001.1, on the reverse strand, counting down.
TTACTGGCGAATATGACGCATATCGTGGCAAGATAAATAAAATCCTCCAACGCCTTTGGAGCAAATACGCAACCACCGTCAATGACGATTCCACCGTCGTTGTAACATTTGGCGGAGACGGCAGGATTAGCGATTATCAGATCAAAAGACTTGGAGCAAATACCGAATTTAACCAAAAACTAAGAGATTTCCTAGGAAATTTGGAAATGCAAAATTTCCCAAGATCGCCTGACGGAAAGCCTTTTATTTATGAGATAAATTTAAACGATGTAGTTAGAAATAAATTTTAATTTACAAATTTTTACTACAATTGCATTTTTTTAAAATTTTGCAAGGAGAGATAATGAAAAATTTAATGTTGATTTTTGCATTTTGTATGGCTGTTTTTGCGGCAGATGCGACGACTACGATTACAAACGAGGGCGTAAGCCTGCCAAGAATTGTCGTTCAAAATGCATCAAATCTTTCAAACGCTGAGTTTAACAACAAATTTTTTAAACTCATGGTAGGGGATTTAAAGGTTGGCGCTACTTTCGATGTTAGCGACGAGTATTTGGTGAGCGATTATAACGGGGACGCTAATTCAAATTTAGGCGAGCTAGGGGCTGCGCTTATCGTAAGATACGCAGTTAGCGACAAAACATCGCCTATGAATTTAAAGGCCAAAGTCATCGAGGCTGGGACTGGCAGAGTAATGTATGAGAAAAGCTTTTCTCTCTCAAACGCCGAGAAATACCCATTTTTGGCTCACATGGCAGTTTCTGAAATCGTAAAAGAGCTAGGATATTCTGATGTGGATTGGATGAAAGAGATGATTTTGCTCTCTCGATATACTTCGACAAAAGAGAGTGAGATTATGGTGGCTGATTATACGCTGACATACCAAAAGGTAGTTTTGCGTGGTGGATTAAACATCTTCCCTAAATGGGCGAGTGCGGCACAAAATGAATTTTACTATACTTACTATGTGAATCAAAATACCCCTGCGATTTATAAATACAACCTTTCAAACGGCTCAAAAAGTAAAATTTTCACAGGCAAAGGTATGACAATCGTAGGCGATGTAAGCTCTGATGGTCGCAAACTTCTAATCACAAACGCACCAAAAGACCAACCAGATATTTATCTATATGACATAGGCTCAGGTTCAGCTAGACAGATTACAGATTATCCAGGAATCGATGTAAATGGGAATTTCATCGACGGCGATTCAAGGGTGGCTTTCGTAAGCGATAGACTTGGATATCCAAATATTTTTGCCACTAGCATAAATGGTGGAAATGTAACACAAATGGTATATCACGGCAAAAATAACAACTCAATTAGCACAAATGGAAACTACATAGTTTATTCTAGTCGCGACGGATCTGGTAGCTTTAATATCTATATGATCTCAACTCAAACAGATATGATTCGCCAGCTAACATCTGGTGGCAAAAATATGTTCCCTAGATTTTCTAGCGACGGTGGCAGTGTTATGTATATCAAACAAGCAGGCGGTGGAAGTTCAGTAGGAATTATCCGTGTAAATGAGAATAAAAGTTTTCAATTTCCATTAAAAATCGGTCAAATTCAATCGGTTGATTGGTAATTTTAAATATTTTTATGCTATAATCTTGTAATTTTTTTTGAAAGGATAAGTATGAAACACTTAGTTTTAACTTCAGTTGCAGTTGCTGCTCTACTTTTGAGCGGTTGTTCTAAAAAGAATCCAGAGGTAGATTCAAATTTAAGCGATGCTGACAGATTGGCTGCATTAGCTGCTCAAATTCAAAGCGAAGTTGGCAATGTATATTTTGATTTCGATAGATTTAATATCCGCGCTGATCAACAAGGTACAATCAACAACAACGCAGCTTTATTCAACCAAGCTGGCGCAGAGGCTTTAACTGTTAAAGTTGAAGGTAACTGCGATGAGTGGGGCACAGATGAATACAACTACGCTCTTGGTCTAAAAAGAGCAAAAGCTGCAAAAGATGCATTGGTTGCACAAGGCGTAAATGGCGACAGACTATCAGTTGTTAGCTACGGCGAGAGCAACACAGTATGCAAAAATGGCACAAAAGAGTGCGACGCTCAAAACAGACGCGACGAATTCAAAGTAGGTTTCTAATTTGAGTTTCAAATCAAATTTAGCTGTGGCGCTTCTTGGCGTTACAGCTTTTTTACATGCAGAAGTTTCGGCATTTGACGCTGGCAATATCGGTTCAGATAGCTCTTATGGTCTGACAGAAAACGAGCAATTCCTACGCGACAATCGTAAAAAAGTAAATGATATGCAAAACAACCTAAATAGTGTTAATGAAAACATGGAGGGTTTGCGCACTGTCGTAGAAGGAGCTAATGAAAAAGTTTCAAATTTAGAAAGCAGAGTGGCTGATTTAGAGATTCGCACGACTGGTCGCAGTAACGGCAGCAGCGAGCTAGATCAGATGAAAAAAGATATCGCATGGCTAAAATCTCAAATTTCTGAAATTAATGCAAAACTTGGAAATTCAAGCGTAAAAAAAAACGCTGAAATAAGTAAAAAAACTGGCGCTCAAAGTGCCAAGGGCGCTAGTGCAACTACCACAAATAAATCAAATTTTAGCGCCAAAGACAATGCTTCAATCGCAAAAGAGGCAGAGGAATTATTTAAGAAAAAAGACTATGCAGGCGCCAAAGAGCGCTACGCTTACCTTGCTAGCAAAAATTATCAACCAGCAAGATCAAATTATATGTTAGGCGAAGTGGCGTATTTTTCGGGCTCTTACGGGGACGCGATTAATTACTACAAAAAGAGCATTTCGCACAATCAAAAACAAGACTACACACCAAGACTTTTATATCACACAGCAATTAGCTTCGATAAAATCGGGGATAGCGCAAGCGGAACGAAATTTTACAACGCTCTAAAATCATCTTACCCTGATTCAAAAGAGGCCAAAGCTGCACCAACACGCTAAAATCAAAATTTGATAAATTTTAATTTAAGGAGAATTTTATGGCGCAAAACAGAGTTATAAAAATGTATTATGAGCTAAAAGACGCAAATTCAGGCGAAATTTTAGAGTCAAATTTCAACGCAAATCCGATTGCCTTCATCACTGGCAAAGAGCAAATTATTCAAAAACTAGAAGATGAGGTTCTAAGCCTAGGCGAGGGCGAGAGCAAAATCGTTAGAATTTCCCCAAGCGACGGCGTTGGCGAATACAACGAAAACGCTATCCAAATTTTGCCAAAAGAGGAATTTGCAGGTATTGATTTGGTCGTAGGTATGGAGCTTTTCGGTCAGGCAGAAGACGGCGCGACAACCCGCGTAATCGTCAAAGCAATCGGCGAAGAAGATGTTACAATCGACTTTAACCATCCATTTGCGGGCAAAGAGTTAGAATTTAATGTCAAAGTCGTCGAAAACCGCGAGCCGAGCGAAGACGAGTTAATGACAGGCGTGCCAGAGGGCGAGCATACTTGCGGTTGCGGCGGACACGGACACCACCACCACGGAGATCACGAGTGTTGTGGCGGGCATGGACACCACCACCATGGCGATCATGAGTGTTGCGGCGGACACGGTCATCACCACGAGGACTAAGATATGAAATACGCATTTATTTTCCCGGGTCAAGGCTCACAAAGCGTGGGTATGGGCAGAGAAATTTACGAAAATTTTGCCAGCGCAAAAGAGCTTTTGGACACTGCTAGCGCGCATACCAAAATTGATTTTGCAAATTTGCTTTTTGAGGCAAATGACAAGCTTGATATTTCTGAATTTACTCAGCCAGCAATCGCGCTAAATTCGATGATGTGCGTTTTGGCACTAAATGAGCAGATTAAAATTTCGCCTGAGTTTTTGCTAGGACACTCGCTTGGCGAGTTTAGCGCACTCGGTGCTGCTGGTGCGATTGAGGCAAAGGAAATTTTAAGACTTGTAAATATCCGCGGGAAATTAATGCAAAATGCTTGCGAGGGCAAAAATGCCGGTATGATGGTGGTTTTGGCCCTTAGCGACGAGGTAGTTTGCGCTATTTGCGACGAAGCTAGGGCGCAGGGCAAGCAGGTTTGGGCTGCGAATTTCAACTGCGACGGACAAATCGTCGTGGCTGGCAACCGCGATGATTTGGCGAGTTTGGAAGCTAAATTTAAAGAAGCTGGTGCAAAGCGCGCAATGTTACTTAATATGAGTGTAGCTAGCCACTGCCCAATGCTTCAAAGCGCAAGCGACGAGCTTGTGAGCCATTTAGAACCTGCGTTAAATGAGAGTTTCGCCCCAGTCGTAGCCAATGCAACAGCTAAAATTTATAGCACAAAAAGTGAAGCCCTGGGGCTTTTAAAAGCGCAACTAATCAGCCCAGTGCTATATAAACACAGCGTGAAAAATTACGAAAATAGCGTGGATTGCTTCGTCGAATTTGGCGCAAGCGTGCTAAAAGGGATAAACAAAAAAATCACCGACAAACCAACTTTTAGTATTTCAAATTTAAGCTCGCTAGAAGAATTTGTAAAATTCGCAAAGGAAAACGCTTGAAAGTCGCAATTTTAGGCGCAATGCCAGAGGAAATAGAGCCACTTTTGGCGATTTTAGACGCCAAAAAGATTGATTATGCAAACAACGAATTCTACCTTGCGAAATTCGGCGCGCACGAGCTTATCATCGCTTACTCAAAAATCGGCAAGGTAAATTCTACCCTTACTGCCACGCTGATGATAGAAAAATTCGGCGCGGGGAAGCTTATTTTCACGGGCGTTGCGGGCGCGCTTAAAGAGGGTTTGAAAATCGGCGAAATTTTATACGCCACCCGCCTAGTCCAGCATGATTTGGATATCACGGCCTTTGGTCATCCGCACGGATTTGTGCCAGGAAGCCCGATTTTTGTGGATACTGATGCGAATCTTAACGAAATCGCACAGCGCGCGGCAAGGGAATTGGGGCTAAATTTAAAATCAGGCATTATCGCAAGTGGCGATCAATTCGTATGCGACGAGGCGCGCAAAGCTTGGATTAAAGCCGAATTTGACGCGAGCGCGGTCGAAATGGAGGGCGCAAGTGTGGCGCAGGTTTGCCATGCGCTAGGTGTGAGCTTTTGCGTGTTAAGAGCCATTAGCGACGAGGCTGGAAATAAAGCCGAGTTTGATTTCGACGAATTCGTCGTAAAAAGCGCGAAAATTAGCGCAAATTTAGCCCTAAAAATGGTCGAACTTCTTTGATAAATATCTCCAAAAAACTTTTGCGCGTGGTCGGTCAAACCAACGCAAAATACAAAATGTTCGAAGAGGGCGATAAAATTTTGCTCGGACTTAGTGGTGGCAAAGATAGCATGTCTTTGGCACACATTTTGAAGCATTTCCAAAGTGTAAGCCCGCTAAAATGGGAGTTCGAGGCCGTCACGATAAGATACGGCATAGGCGAGAATTTAGGCGAAATTTCAGCGCATTTTAACAAACACGAAATCCCATATCATATCATTGAAACCAAAATTTTCGAATTTGGCAAGGAAAAAATCCGCGCAAATACCACATTTTGCAGTTTTTGCTCGCGCATGCGCAGAGGCTATCTCTACACATACGCGCTCGAAAACGGCTTTAACAAAATCGCCATAGCTCACCATTTAGACGACGCTGCGGAGAGTTTTTTTATGAATTTCACCTACAATGGCGCACTTCGCACCCTAGCTCCAAAATACACCGCCCAAAACGGCCTAGTAATAATCCGCCCACTAATCCTAGCCAGAGAGCGTCAGCTAAGCGCGTGCGCAGCGCAAAATGAGCTTCCAGTGATGAACGAAGAAGATAGTTGCCCAGCCAAACAATACGGAGGCAAGGAACCAATCGCCAGAGCCGCGACAAAGGAGCTTTTAGCCCAGTATGAAAAGGCTCACCCGAAATTTTTTATCAGCTTAGAAAGCGCGTTTAACAACATCCACGACGACACATTTTTCACACCGAAATTTTAAGATAATGTATAAAATATTTTTTCAGATAGGATAACTTATAAATTTAAGCTAAATTTCATATAATAGCAAAATTTAATTCTTGCGAAAAAGGTTAGCAAATGGACAAAGAGGCCTACATTTACACGAAATTCAAAAGCAAACTAAACGGCGATGATTGCGCTATCGTGGGTGATTTGGCGTATTGCAAGGACCTTTTTGTCGAGGGCGTGCATTTTAGGCGCGAGTGGCTTAGTATGCACGAAATCGGCGCGAAAGCCATGCTGGTAAATATCTCGGACATGATTGCCAAAAACGCTAAGCCAAAATATGCTCTAATCGGGCTTTCGCTGCCCGGGGACATTACCACTGCCCAGATTGACGAGCTGTGCGCTGGGCTAAACGAAACCGCGCAGAAATGGGACATCGAGATTATCGGAGGGGATACGATTAGCGACGATAAAATTTCCATTAGTATCACGATGATAGGCAAGTGCAAAAAGCCGATTTTCAGAAATGGCGCGAAGTGCGGGCATTTGATTGCGCACACGGGCAAGCTCGGCTATGTGGGCATTGATTTGCAAATTTTGCTAGGTGGGGGCAAAAGAAGCGAAATTTCGCCACATTCTCGCATGCTCCGCCCAGAACTCAGGGCGAAATTTTTCTACAAAGCCGCCAAATACATAAGCGCGTCTATGGATATCAGCGACGGGCTTGGGCAGGATTTGGAGCGCCTTTTGCGCGCTAGTGGCGTGGGTATGAGCTGGCTTGTTAGTCCCAAAGAATATGTGCTAAACTCGGGCGAAGAGTATGAGATTTTATTCGCGTTCGAGCCAAAATTTCTTAGCAAAATTTACGAAATCGCCTCCAAAACCAAAACCCCAATTAGCGTCATCGGCAAGGCAGAGGATCGAAATTTAGACAATACTTGTGAATTCAAGGGCGCAAGGCACCATTTTAGCGAGTAAATTTGCAAATTTTGAAATTTCGCTGTCGCAACCTCGCAACACTGCGCCGAAATTTTAGTTATAGAGTGGATATTTTGTCTAGCAAAATTTTGACAACCTTATGGTGAGCAAGGATACCCACCCTACGATACTGCAAAGTTGTCGTTTGCTAAATTTAGCTCAGGGTTTGTTGATGTTCCCATTTTTTATCCTTTTATTGAAATGTTTTTTATTAAATTTTGTTTTTTAAATTTATTAGACTTTTCAGCCACCTTTTGCTTCTCTTGCCATGATAAATTCATTTTCTATATCGTAATTTATATTTCCACATTTATCTATTTTTACATTGGGATAGCTTTTATTGCTTTTGACTAATTTTGATTTTTCCAGTTCATACCTTTCCTTTTCTTTATTGTAAAATATATCTCGTATATAATCGTTATATTTGTTAAAACCATAATCAAATGAAAATTTATATCCACCAATGAGATTATTCTGCTCGAAAATTATGGCATTATCCAACATAATATAGCCACTCCAAAGCCCGTATGTAATAAATAAAATAGGCTTGTCAAATCCTGCTGTTATGTTTCCAAAATTATTGAAATTTATTTTTATGTAATTCATTGGATTAATTTTTTTGATTTTTAGTTTTTCAAACAATAATTTATTTGCACTATCAATTCTCAAATTTGCACCATAATTTCCATTTTTTACTGGTATGTATAAATCCATATAGCTATTTTTAATTTTATCTAACCAATTATTTAAATTTATTTCACTATCTAATTCATAATATCCAATTTCCATTTCGCTTTTCCACCTAGAACCATAATTGTCGGCTCTCCACTCGTCTATTTTTTTATTTATCTCCAACTCTTTCTCTAAATATTCCCCAACGGCTCTCTCATAAAGTTCCTTTTTATCTAAAATCCTATTTTCTGCTAAACAATAACCCTGATTGTATTTGTTATAATCCCACAAATTCACTACTTCAAAGCCAAATTTATTGCCATAATTCGGCACGGTTCTAATCAAACTAGCACATAAAATTATTACTACTGTAAAAATAATCCAAGCAAATTTCTTAAATTTGGTATCAAATAACTTTCTAAATATAAGTTTTGTTTGTAAGTTAAATTTATACGACAACTTAAAACACGCATAGAAAAAATTATAAAATATATTTTTCACTTCCAATCCTTTTTATAAATTTCCCTTGCAAATTCAAATTCAGGTCGTATCGTTTATACACGATACGAAAGTTTTTAAATTTACAATTTTGTTTTAATCTTGTCATTGCGAGACGGCGAAGCCGTCGTGGCAATCCAGCAACAGCGAAAGTTGTTTTAAAATCAAACATTGTTTCAATTCACTGGATTGCTTCGAAATGCTTCGCATTTCTCGCAATGACACCTAACTGCAAATTCAAATCGCGCAAAGCTCGCGAAGACTTTCGAATTTAAACGCCACGAGCAAAATTTGCAAAATCAAAGCCGAAATTTAAATTTTTAAATTTCGCGCTTAGTATTTTGGGGTTGCGTTAGCGAAATTTAGCCATTACCCAAAATTTTGCCCTCTATTCGCTTCAAAATCGCCACGATAATAAAGCTAATAATACAAAGCAAAATCCAGCTAGAAATCTTGCCAAAGCTCACAATATGCCAAACCTGAGCTTGGTTTGGATAAACCCACGCGCCAAAAAATGTAGCGATATTTTCGGCAACCCAGATAAAAAATCCGATTAGGCAAAATGCAAGCAAAAGCGGCATTTCATACTCTCTTTGGCGTGGGCGAAAATAGACTTTCGCGCGAAAATACAGCGCGCAAACAGCGATTAATAGGACATAGCGAAAATCATAACCTATGAAATGGTGCGTGAAAAAATTCGCATAAATTAGCGCGCAAAGGGCGAAACTAGCGTATGAGCGGGGCATGTGAGCGAGGCGTAAATGCAAAATTCGCCATGCCTGAATCATATAGCTTCCCACAGCCGCATACATAAATCCGCTATAAAGTGGCACGCCATAAATTTTAAAAATTCCCGCCTCTGGGTAGCTCCACGAGCCGATAGCTGGGTGGGTTTTGAAAATCTCTAAGGCTAGCCCAATGGCGTGAAAAAGGCAAATCGCGCAAAGTTCGCGAAGACTTTCGAATTTAAAGGCGACGAGCAAAATTTGCAAAATCAAAGCCGAAATTAGCAAAAAATCATAGCGCGCGATGAAGCCCAAATTTAGGTGTTTTGAGGCGAAAAGTAGCACAAAAAATGAGCCAGCAAAAATACAGGCTCGGATTTGTTTTAGCCCAAAAGCCCAAAACTCGGCGATGAAAAATTTCATTTTTCGCCTATTAGATTTCGCACGACATAGCTGGCGATAAAAAGCCCAAAACTAGCCGTTACGCCCATGAAACTGCCAAGCTTTTCGCAGCGCGGAAGCTCGGAGCTAAAAACGCAAGGAAAATCGCCAGAAAAGCCTGCTTTTTTGAGTTCGTAGCGAAATTTGCGCGCAAATGGGTCGGTGTGGGTTTTCCACACGGAGGCGATTTCGATTTTGGCGGGATCTAGGCGTTTGGCGGCGCCAAGAGAGCTTATAAATCTCACATTTTTTTCGTGAGCAAGCGTGGCAAGCGCGATTTTGGCGCCCACATCGTCGATTGCGTCGATTATGAAGTCAAATTCGCCTATGTCAAAACCAGCTAAAAATTCGCTATCTATTTTGGCGCAGATTGCGCGCACGCCTTCAAATTTGCGTGCGAAAACTTCTGCCTTTTTCTCGCCTAAATTTTCGCTTGCAAATTGTCTGTTTTGATTGGTGATGTCAAATTCATCGCAGTCAATCACGCTCAAATTTACCACGCCACTGCGATACAGCGCCTCGATGAGTGCGCCGCCTACGCCACCACAGCCACACACAAGCACGCGCGCATTTTGCAAAATTTCAAATTTCTCGCCAAAAATCCAGCGCGCTCTGGTGAAGCGGTCATTTATTTCATAATCCACTCTTCAAGCCCCTTTAATTGCTCATTTGCGGTCAAATTTAACTGCACCGGCGAGAGCGTAGCGTAGCCCTTCATCAAAAGGTCTATGTCGCTACCTGCGTTTTTTTCGCTGTCAAACTCAAAAACCGCATTTCCTAGCCAGTAATACTCTTCGCCACGCGGATTGCGATTTAGCGTGGCGTCGTGTCCGTAAAATTTCTCGCCAAGCCTAGCACATTTTAGCCCCAAAAACTGGGGCGCACTCACAGCCGGGACATTTAAATTTAAAAACTGCTTTGGCGGAAGCGGAAAACCTTGCGAAAAGATTTTTTTAACCAAATTTCGCGCTAACTTGCAAGCTAGGCTAAATCCGTATTTATCCAGCGAATCTGCGCTGTAATACTGGCTGATTGCGATTGATGGAATTCCTTGCAAAACCCCCTCCATAGCCCCTCCGCAAGTGCCTGAGTATGTGATATCCTCGGCTATATTTGCGCCGTGATTTATGCCAGAAATCACAAGGTCAGGTTTGCGCGAATACAGGGCTTGAAGCGCGAGATACACGCAATCGCTAGGCGTAGCGTCGTCGAGTTTGTAAAAATCATCGCCGATTGCGATGAAGCGAAGCGGTCGAGTGAGCGTGAGAGAGTGCGAGCAGGCGGACTTTTGCGAGCTTGGGGCTACGATAGTGATATGCGCGATATCCCTTAGCGCACTTGCAAGTTCCAAAAGCCCCCTAGCTTCGAAGCCATCGTCGTTTGTGATTAAAATTTCGTGCATTAAAGCCTCTTGCTTAGGCAAAAGCTCTCATCGACATCACTAGTTGAGAGTGGCGAAGCTGGGTCATCGTAGAAAAATCTATGGCTAAATTTCACGCCATGTCGGAGCAAAATGCGCTTGCTAGGCGAGTTGCAAGCTTGATTTGCTAGGACGATTTGGAAGGATTTGAGATAATTTTCCTTATTTTTGGGGCTCATTTCGCCCCATTTTGAGGATAGTTCGAAGTGGTAAACAGCACTTGCTCCCTCGCTCGTAACATCTACTAGCCTTGCGCCGTTAAAATCAGCCTGCGCGCCAGGGTGAGCGCGAAAACTATCGCTGATTTGCCTTGCGATACCCTCTGGGGCGTTGTTTGCGGTCATTGTCTTTGCCACTTTTATGGCACTATCTGGTTCGTCGATTTGCATTTTTTGGTAGCTCGGAGTGGAAGCGCACCCTGCCACAAACAGCGCACAAATGGCGCAAATTAGGGATTTTTGCATAATTTTTCCTTGTGATTAAAATTTAAAAATGTTTAATTTTAGCACATTTTGATATAATTGCCAAAAATTAAAAAAGGCAAGAGTTTGAATTATTTGATTTCGTGTTTGGAGCCGTCTGCAAATCTGCATTTTAGCGAGGTTTTGCGTGAAATTTTAGCCCTCGATAAAAACGCTAAAATTTATGGCATTTTTGGCGAGGAATTTAGCGCGCATGGCGAGCCGTTGTATAAATCTAGCGAATTTTCGGCAATGGGATTTGTGGAGATTATTCCGCTGATTTTCAAGGCAAAAAGGGCGTTAAAGCAAATGTGCGAGCTAGCAAAAAACTGCGATGTGGTGCTATTAATCGATAGCCCAGCCTTTAACCTGCCCCTTGCAAAGGCTCTGAAAAAATCGGGCGTGAGTGCGAGGATAGTGTATTATATCCTGCCCCAAATTTGGGCGTGGAAGCGCGGTAGGGTCAAAGCTCTGCAAGAAAATTGCGATTTTTTGTGTGGAATTTGGCAGTTTGAGAGGCAGTTTTATTCTAAAATTTTGGATCTAAATTTTGAAAATTTGCCAAATTTAAGCGATAAAAGCGGTTTTTGCTTCGTGGGACACCCGCTTTTAGATGAAATCAAAGAGCGCAAAAGCTCGTATGAAAAAAACGGCCTAATCGCCTTTATGCCGGGCTCTCGCAGGGCTGAGATTTCGCGGCTTATGCCAGTTTATAGGGAGTTAGCTAAAAAGCTAAAAAGCGAAAATGCAAATTTAAAATTTAGCCTTGTCGTGCCACCATTTTTGGCGGATAAGGTGGAGCAAATTTACGGCGATACGCGCGGTTTTAGCATAGAAACAGACGCTATAAAAACCCTAGCAAAAAGCGAATTTGCCTTTATCTGCTCTGGGACTGCGACCCTGCAAGCTGCCCTTATTGGCACACCTTTTGTGCTTTGCTACAAAGCCAAAGCCCTAGATGTCGCGATCGCGCGCAGGTTTGTGAAGCTAAAACATGTCGGCCTTGCAAACATAATCTTTGATTTTTGCGAAAAAGACGAGCTTCACAAAGAATTAATCCAAGAAGAAGTAAGTGTGGCTAATCTCTACGACGCCTACGCCCTGCGCGATGATGAGCGATTTGCGCGCGCTTGCGTGGAGCTTAGAGAGTATTTGGCTATGCCAAGTGCGAAAAATGTGGCGCGAATTTTAACGACAAACGCGAAATTTAAAGTATAATTAGAAAAATTTGAAAAAGGATTGCTATGAGTATCACAGAACCCATGACCTCTTATGGATACGAAAAAATCACTGCCGAGCTTAAAGAGCTCCAAAATGTCAAACTCCCTCACATCATCAAACAAATCGATATCGCGCGAGATCACGGCGATTTGAAGGAAAATGCCGAGTATCACGCGGCGCGCGAGGAACAGGCGTTTTTGCTCTCTCGCATTGCCGAGCTAAACGACATACTCTCGCGCTCTCGCATAATAGATCCTGCAAGCTACGAGCACGATAAGGTCAAATTCGGCTCTACCGTGACTTTCATGGATGTGGAAACCGAAATCGAGGAAACCTATGTCATCGTGGGGCTTATGGAGGCTGATATTTCAAAAAGACTGCTTAATATCAACACTCCGCTAGCGCGCCAGCTTTTGGGCAAGGCCGAGGGCGATGAAGTGGTGCTAAACCTGCCAAGTGGCACCAGAGATGTCGAGATTATCAGCGTTAGCTACAAACCGATTAAATTTTAAGGCGAAAACATGAAAAGAGCTGGAATCATCGGCGTAGGGGGATATACTGGGCTTGAACTAGTTAAAATTTTACTAGCGCACAAAGGCTTTGAAATTTCGTATCTTGCCGCTACGAGTGAGGGCGAAATTTCTGAGATTTTCCCGCAGCTTACTGGGATTTTGGATATGAGGGTGCAAATAGCAGATCCAAAAACTGCCGCGCAAAGTTGCGATGTGGTGTTTTTGGCGCTTCCACACGAAAAGGCAATGGAGTTTGCGAGTGAAATTTTGAAATTTCCTAGCGTCAAAGTCGTGGATTTAAGCGCGGATTATCGCCTATCGCTTGAACTTTACGAGAAAAACTACACCAAACATTTAGACCCGCTAAATTTAGCCCATGCTGTGTATGGTTTGGCTGAGTTAAACGCCGAAAAAATCGCCTCTGCAAGGCTCGTGGCAAATCCCGGCTGCTATCCGACATGCTCGGTTCTAGCTGCTGCGCCGTTTGTGAAATACATGGATAGCAAAATTGGCGTTTTTATCGACGCTAAAAGTGGCGTCAGTGGCGCAGGCAAGGGGTTAAAAGCCACTAGCCATTTCGTGAGCGTCAATGAAAACATAAACGCATACTCACCACTCACTCACCGCCACGCAGACGAGATTATGGAGCAACTTAGCCTAATAAACGGCGCGGAATTTAGCGTATCTTTTGTGCCAAATTTGACCCCATTTACGCGCGGAATGCTTGCAAGCGTCTTTGGCGTGCTAAAAGAGAGTATTGACGCAGAGAAAATTTTGCGCGAATTTTATGCAAATTCGCCTTTTGTGCGTGTGCGTAGTGAGCCAGTGTCTGTGAAAAATGTCGCAGGAACGCATTTTTGCGATATTTTCGTCAAAACGCAGGGGGATAAAATTTGGATAAACTCGGCAATCGACAACCTGCTAAAAGGCGCGTCAAGTCAGGCTGTGGCAAATGCGAATTTGATGTTTGGCTACGATGTGGGCGAGGGTTTGCCACGCCTAGGAAATAGCATTTAAATCGTGGAAAATTTGCAAATAAAGCCCGGAGCTGTTTTTATCAGCGACGCGCACGATAACGCAAACAAGCGAAATTTCCTGAAATTTTTGCGAAATTTAAGGAGCGCGAAAACACTGCCGCCGCAAATTTTCATGCTTGGCGATATGTTTGATTTCCTCGCAAATACGACATTTGTGCGCGAATTTTACGCCGAATATATTGAAGCGATTAATGAAATTTCGCAAAAATGTGAAATTTATTATTTCGAGGGAAATCACGATTTTAATTTAGAGGCTATTTTCCCGCACGCAAGGGTCTTTGCAAACTGCGCTCAGCCAGCAAATTTCAGCTTTAAAGGCAGGCAAATTCAAATCTCTCACGGCGATATTTTTTTGCCAGCTTTGACAAAATTTGCGCTTTTATCACTGCGAAATAGGGCGTTTTTGAAATTTATGGATAAAATCGATTGCGCGCTAAATTTTAAAATTTCAAAAATGATTTTAAAAAGCCAAGAGAATAAAATTTTGTATAAAAAGGCTGGGAATTTCAAATCCTATATCGAGCCAAAAATCCACAACTACACCGCGCCTATCGTAATCGAGGGGCATTATCACCAAGATGAAATTTTAGAATTTGAGGGCGTAAAATATATAAATTTAAACTCATTTGCCGTGAGTGAGAAAATTTATGAGGTGCAAAATAGCCAAAATTTTGAGCTCTTTTCAAAAAACTTAAATTAAAACTTAGATATAATTGCTTTTTTTTATAAAGGAAATTTAATGATAAAACTTTGTGTGTTTGATTTCGATTCTACGCTTATGGACGGGGAGACGATAACGAATTTTGCAAAAAGCGTAGGAAAAGAAAAAGAGGTTGAAGAGATTACAAAGCGCGCAATGGCGGGCGAGATCGATTTTTTCGAGAGTTTGCAAGAGCGGGCTATGTTTTTAAAGGGTATGAAATTTTCGGATATGCAAAAAATCGCGCAAAATTTACCCTTTGTGCCAGGCGCAAAAGAGCTTATAAGCTACCTTAAATCCAAGGGAATTACTGTCGTGGTGTTTAGTGGTGGATTTCATGTGGCGACAGACTGGGCAAAAGAGGTGTTGGGATTTGATGCGAGTTTTGCCAATATCTTGCACCGAAAAGACGGCGTTTTAACCGGCCATGTAGGCGGAGAGATGATGTTTGGCTACTCCAAAGGCGTGGTCTTGCAACAGCTCAAAGCGATTTTACATTTAAGCGCAGATGAGGTTATGTGCGTGGGAGATGGGGCAAACGATGTGGCGATGTTTAGAGAAGCGGGGCTAAGAATCGCGTTTTGCGCCAATGAAATTTTGAAAAAAGAGGCAACTCATTGCGTGGATAAAAAAGATTTAAGGGAGATAATGCAGTATGTATAACGACGATATCAAATTTAGCTTGTGGTGCGATTTTATCGAGCGCGATTTTATCGCAAAGGAATTTGGCGAATTTCTCGCAAAAGGCACATTCAACGGCGCGACCTCAAATCCCTCTATTTTCAAAAACGCCATTACCACCTCCCAAGCTTACGGCGCGCAAAAGGCGAAATTTGCGCACAAAAACACAAAAAAACTTTATGAAATTTTAGCTATAACTGATATCAAAAACGCCGCAAACGCGCTTTTGGCAAACTACGCTAGGGGCGATGACGGCTTTATTAGTATTGAAGTAGATCCTAGTATCTCAGATGATGCAGAGGCTATGATAAAAGAGGGCAAAAGGCTGTTCGCGCAAATCGCAATGCCAAATGTGATGATAAAAGTCCCAGCGACCCAGGCTGGATACGAGACGATGAGAGCTTTGACGAGACGGGGTATAAATG
Source organism: Campylobacter sp. JMF_14 EL1 (assembly GCF_027737585.1). NCBI lineage: Bacteria > Pseudomonadati > Campylobacterota > Epsilonproteobacteria > Campylobacterales > Campylobacteraceae > Campylobacter > Campylobacter sp. JMF_14 EL1. Next base: position 584,553 of record NZ_JAOVTW010000001.1, on the reverse strand, counting down.
TAAATGCGACCTTGATTTTCTCGCCAGAGCAAACCACAAAATGCCTAGAAGCGATTAAAGAGGGCACAAGCGAGTTCGCGGCTAAATTTGAAGGCGCAAAACTTCCGCAATCTGTGATTAGCATTTTTGTTAGCCGTTTTGATAGAGCCCTTGATGAGGATATAAAAAAATCTGGCTTAGAGCCTGCAAAAATCGGCATTATGAACGCTACGAAATGTTATAATATAATCGCAAAGGAAAATTTGCCGTTTGTTAGGGTGCTTTTTGCTAGCACGGGGGTAAAAGGTGGCGAAATCCCTGCGGATTATTATATAAAAGAGCTTTTGTATCCTTCCAGCGTAAATACTGCCCCGCTTGATACAATCAAGGCTTTCATAGGGGCAAAATGTGAGCCAAAAACTCCATTTAGCGATGAGGAAATTGATAAATTTTTCGCCGATGTCGCGCAAAAGGCTGGCATTGATATGGATAAAATTTACAAAAAGCTTTTAAAAGATGGCTTAGTGGCTTTCGAACAAGCATTTGATGAGATTATGACAACACTTGAAAAGGAGAAATAATGGCTGACGCAATTGATTATTCACAATATCAAGTCGATGTAAGCACGCTGGATTTTAAGCAACGCGATAGACTTGATAAATTTTTGAATTTTTTGGTTCAAAACGGCGGTAGCGACTTGCACCTAAAAGCAGGTTCTGTGGTGCGCGGTAGGATTAATGGTGAGCTTGTAAAATTTACAAAAGATCCTTATCTTAAAGAGGATATGATGACTTTGGCAAAAGAGCTTTTAAAAACTCGTTTTCCAGAGATGATTAAAAACAAAAGCGTGGATTTTACATACAAATTAAACGACGAATACCGCTTTCGTGTAAATATCTTTTTCCAAATTGACGGCGTAAGTGCGGTATTTAGAACAATTCCTGTAAAAATTCCAACTATTGATGAGCTTGGACTTCCAAAAAGTATCAAAGAGATCTGCGATACTGCTATGCGTGGCGTCGTGCTTCTAACTGGCCCAACAGGTAGCGGTAAAACAACCACAATCGCTTCTATGCTAAATCGCATAAATCACGCTAGAACGAGCCATATCGTTACGATTGAAGATCCAGTTGAGTTCGTTTTCAAAGATGATAAATGTATCATCAACCAACGCGCTATTGGCGAGGACTGCAACACTTTCGCTGATTCGCTTCGTGCAGCACTGCGCGAGGACCCTGATGTTATCTTCGTGGGCGAGATGCGTGACCTCGTGACGATTGAGACTGCATTGCATGCTGCCGAGACTGGTCACCTTGTCTTTTCTACCGTGCATACAATCGACGCCAAAGAGACAATCAACCGTATCGTTGCGATGTTTGAACAAGCTGAGCAAGAGCGTATTCGTATGACACTAGCTAGCGTTATCGAGGCAGTTATTTCACAACGCCTTGCACGCACAATTGATGGAAAACGCGTGGCGGTAGTTGAAATTTTGCGTAAAAATACCCGTATTAGAGATATGATTTTAGAAGGACGCGACTCTGAAATCCCAGACGCAATCGCTGATGGACGCAATACTTATGGTATGCAAACCTTCGATCAACATCTACTTGATCTGTATGTCCAAGAGGTGATTACGAGAGATGAAGCCCTTGATAAGGCCTCTAAACGCAACGACTTAGAGCTAAAAATGAAAAACGCAGACCTAGCGAAAAAACGCGGTATTATGCTCGCAAACGGCGAGGATATCCCAGATCAACTCGCAGAAGAGGTCGTTCAACTCCAAGATATTCGTCGTTAAATTTACGCTAGCAAGAATTTCTTGCTAGCACCCTTTTATAAAGCTATATTAAAGTTAAATTTTAGTAAAATCAGCCCCTATTTTTTTTAAAGGAAAACTCATGTTAGAAGGTATCGTTAGAGATAGTATCGGTAAAAAGGCTTCTAAGTCTTTAAAACGAGATGGTTATCTAATCGCTAATATTTATGCGAAAGGATTACAAAATATAAATGCTGCGTTTAAAACAAACGATTTTATCAAAGCAGTTCGCAGCAAAAATACTTTGCCTTTCGAGGTAAAAGTGGGCGATAGCACATACAAAGTAGTAGTGCAAGAATACCAAAAACACCCTGTAACAAACGCCCTAACTCATGTTGATTTACGCGTTGTAGATGACAATGTAGTTAGCAAATATCTTGTTCCGGTTTATACAACAGGTGTCGCAAAAGGCCTAAAAAACAAAGGCGTTCTAGTTCAATCAAAACGCCGTTTGGCTGTAAAATGTGCTGGTAAAGATCTACCAGATAGCTTTACGCTAGATGTTACAGAGCTAGATTTGGGCGATTTTATCCTAGTTCGCGATATCCCTGTAAAAGATGGTGTAAGCATTATCATGGATGGCTCTGTTGCAGTTGTCGGAGTAACTTCGGCTAAATAGGTGAGCTATGATACTGCTCGTCGGACTTGGTAATCCAGGGGAGAAGTATTCTCACACTAGGCATAATGTAGGATTTATGCTAATCGACGCTCTGCTAAGCAATGGCGGTTTTAGCGATGTTAGCGGAGCGAAATTTCAGGGTGAGCTTTATAAAAAAGGCTCACTTCTACTTCTTAAACCTCAAACTTTCATGAATTTAAGCGGAAATGCTGTCAAAGCGGTTTGCGATTTTTACAAACCTGATAGAGTTATCGTAATCCACGACGATATTGATTTAGCACTTGGTGCGATTAAATTTAAGCTTGGCGGAAGTGCTGGCGGACATAACGGGCTTAAATCAATTGACAATCTAATCGGGACTGAATATGAAAGAGTGCGTATCGGCGTGGGCAAAAAGCCAGAAGGTTGGGACGCTGCAAATTTTGTCTTGGCTAAATTTGGGGACGATGATACAGAAAAACTAAGCCAAATTTTAGAGTATGCTAAAAAGGCCGTAAATGAGCTAATTCGCAGCGATATAGATGAAATTTCGCAAAAATTCACGATAAAAAAGGTGGCGCAATGAAGCTGTATGCCAAATATGTAAGCCTTGTTTATCTTAAATATTTTTTTATTTTATTTGTAGCTTTGGACTTTTTTTATGTGGGAATCGATGTCTTAACCAATCTCAAAGACTTCCCGCAAAGTGCCAACACAGGGCTTTTATATGTGGCGCTAACAGCTGGCGTGGCGATTACTTATATTTTGCCATTAAGCCTAATTTTTGCGCTGATTATAATGATTTTTAACATGATTCGAAGTAGCGAGCTTATCAGCTTTTACGCCCTTGGCGTGAGCAAAAACGCCCTGATAATCCCGCCGTTTTTGATATCGCTTTTTATCACGCTAGGATATATTTATCTAAATACCACCCCTTTTGCCTATGCTTTGAAATTTCAAAAGAATTTGACGGATTTTACCCCAGTAGGACCTGAAATGTTTCTCAAATACGAGGGCAAATATGTCTATATCAACGGCCTTCACCAAAACCACGCTGATGAGATGATAGCATTTGATATCAACGCTAGCGAGTTGCAAAGTAGAATTTGGGCTAAAAACGGCGAATATAGCGCGAAAGAGTGGAAATTTAGGGAGGGCGAAAAAACCCAAATTCCTACAAATTTAAGCCTTGGCGAGGCTGGGTTGAAAAGGGAAAGTATCCAAAACGAAGCCATGCTAAGGGGCTTTAATCCAAGCTCGATCGAAAGTGTGTATGATACGAGCAATGTCTATTCGATCAAAGACGCGATTCGCTCTATCAAAACCTTCGCAAACCAAGGCGTCAATGTAAATTCAATCAAGGCAAATTTATACAATATGATATTTTTCCCGCTTTTTGCGCCGATTATGATTTTAATCCTTTATTATTATTTTCCGATTACTGGCAGGTTTTTTAACCTAGCTCTTATGAGTTTTGGGTTTTTTATCATTACGCTGTGTGCGTGGGGGCTGTTTTTCGTGCTGATTCGCTTCTCGCTTAATGGCGTGATACTCCCAGAATTAGGCATTATCGTGCCGATTTTGCTACTTTTAGTATTTGCGATTTGGCTGGTTTTTAAGCATCGTTAAGTCCGAATTTGCTAAAATGCGCAAAATTTTTTACCGAAAGAAAATATATGAATTACAAAAATTTAGTCTCAAAATACGGCTCTCCACTTTATGTTTATGATTTCGACGAGATTACGAAAAATTATGAATTGCTCAAAGGTGCATTTGCGGCGCGCAAATCGCTAGTCTGCTTCGCTATTAAGGCAAACTCGAATTTAAGCATTTTGCAACACTTAGTAAGGCTAGGAAGCGGGTTTGATTGCGTTAGTATCGGCGAGGTAAGACGCGCGCTATTAGCTGGGGCAAATCCGTATAAAATCATATATTCAGGCGTGGGCAAGCAAGATTACGAGCTAGAAGAGGCGTTAAAAAGCGAAATTTTATATATAAATTTAGAGAGCGAAGCCGAAATGTATCGCCTAGAAAAAATCGCGCAAAATTTGGGCAAAACCGCTAGGATTAGTATCCGCGTAAATCCAAATGTCGATGCCAAAACCCACCCATACATTTCTACTGGGCTTAACGAAAACAAATTTGGCGTTAGCATTGATAATGCGCGCGCTATGTATCTTTACGCTAAAAAGTCTGAATTTTTAAATCCAGTTGGAATCCACTTTCACATAGGCTCGCAGCTAACTGACATTTCGCCGATTCACGACGCAGCGAAAATCGTCAGCGATCTTTTGCGCGAACTGCTTGCAGCGCAGATTGAGATTAAATTTTTCGATATCGGCGGAGGGATTGGAATCCGCTATAAAGACGAAAAACAGGTTAGTTTGTATGATTATGCGCAAGGAATTTTGGCTGTTTTAAGTGGCTTAGATGTTACGATTACATGCGAGCCGGGTAGGTTTATCGTAGGAAATGCGGGCGAGTTTATCACTAGCGTTTTATACGAGAAATACAACGGCTCCAAACGCTTTGTCATCACAGACGGAGCTATGAACGATTTAATCCGCCCGAGCCTGTATCAAGCCTATCACGAGGTTGTAGCAGTGCAAAAAGAGGGTGAAAGCTCGCTTTGTGATATCGTAGGGCCGATTTGCGAGAGTGGCGATTTTTTAGCCAAAAATGTAAATTTGCCAAATTTAGACCACGGCGATATTTTGGTGATAAAAAGCGCAGGAGCGTATGGGTTTAGCATGTCTAGCAACTACAACACGCGCCCGCGCCCAGCTGAGGTGGCTATTAGCGAGGGTAAGGATCGCTTAATCAGAGCCAGAGAGAGTTTCGAGGATCTCGTTGCAAACGAAAAAAAATATATGGAAGAGTGATGAAAAGCATAGAAGATTTACGCGTAGGGATTGATAAAATCGACGATGAGATTATTCGTTTGATTGATTTGCGTATGGATTATGTCAAAAAAATCGGCGAATTGAAGCAGACCACAGGAAGCGCCGTGTATCGCCCAGAAAGGGAGCGTGCGATAATTTCTAGGCTCGATGGGGTAAAGCTTAAAAATTTAAACAAAGAGGCGATTGAGGCGATATTTTTTGAAATTTTCTCAGTTTCTAGAAATTTAGAAAAACCGCAAGTCGTAGCGTTTTTGGGGCCTTTTGGCACATACACCCACCAAGCAGCCAAGGCCAGATTTGGCGCGATTAGCACCTATGAGCCACTCTCAAACATCGAGGCAGTGTTTAAATCCCTAATCACCAAAGAGGCCAAATATGGCGTCGTGCCCATAGAAAACAACACCGAAGGCGCAGTCGGCGTTACGCTGGATTGTTTGCGCAAATATCAAGAGGTCAAAATCGTAGCCGAAATTTATATGGATATCCACCACTCTTTGGTTACAAACTGCACGCAAACAGCCGAGATTACGCAGATTTTTTCTCACCCACAAGCCTATAATCAATGCTTGAAATTCTTAGACGATCACGGGCTTAGCGGGGTTAAATTTACAGCCACCAAATCCACTGCCAAAGCCGCCCAAGCTACGCTTGAAACCCCAAATTCAGCAGCGATTTGCTCTAAAATCGCCGCAGAGCTGTATGGCGTGCCTGTAATGTATGAAAAAATCGAAGATAATGCAAACAATCGCACGAGATTTTTCGTGCTAAGCGACTTCAAAAACCAAAGAAGCGACCGCAACAAAACTAGCATTTTGGCCAAAACTGATGATAAACCGGGCGGTTTAGTGGAGCTGCTTCAAATGTTTCGCAATGAGGGGATAAATTTGACTAAATTAGAGAGCCGTCCGATTAAATCGCATGATTTCAAAAGCGTATTTTATATCGATTTTGAGGGGCATATCGACGATGAGGGTGTGATTAGAGTGCTAGAAAACGCCACTCGCCACGATCATGAAATAACTTGGCTTGGAAGCTATTTAAATGGAGATGAATAATGAAATTTAACAAATTTTTGGACGATTTGAGTAATTACGAGGCTGGAAAGCCAATCGAACTAGTGGTGCGCGAATTTGGCGTGAAGAAAAAAGATGTGCTAAAACTAGCTAGCAACGAAAATCCATTTGGATCTAGCAAAAAAGCGCAAAAAGCCATTAAAAAATGCGCCACCTGTGCTCATCTCTACCCTGATGATAGTATGTTTGAGCTAAAAGACGCACTAGCGACGAAATTTGGCGTAAAAAGCGAAAATATCATAATCGGCGCAGGTAGCGATCAAATCATCGAATTTGCCCTTCACAGCGTGCTTAGCAAGGGTTTTGCGATACTTCAAGCAGGGGTAAGCTTTGCGATGTATGGCATTTACGCAAGGCACTGCGAGGGCAAAATTTATAAAACCAAAGAAATTTCGCACGATTTAGAGGCGCTAAAATCGCTTTACGAGGCACACAAAAACGAGATAAAAGCGATATTTTTGTGTATGCCAAACAACCCTCTTGGCGAGTGTTTGGACGCTGAGAAAATTTACGAATTTATCGCTAGCGTGGATAAGGATACCCTCGTCATCATCGACGCAGCTTATAACGAATTTGCCACATTTAAGGACAAAAACAAGCACCTTGACCCTAAATTTATAGCCACGCATTTCACAAACGCCCTCTATCTTGGGACATTTTCTAAGGCGTATGGGCTTGGGGGCATGAGAGTGGGGTATGGAATTGGCGAGAGTGGAATTATTAGCGCGCTTTATAAACTGCGCCCGCCATTTAATATCACCACGCCGACCTTAGCAGCGGCGATTGCGGCACTTGGCGATGATAAATTCGTGCAAAAGACCTTGCAAAATAATTTTCAACAGATGAAAAAATTTGAAAAATTTGCCACCAAAAACGGCATTAAATTTCTACCAAGTTATGCAAATTTCATAACATTTATGCTAGGCGAAAATCAAAGCTCAACCCAAATTTGCGACGCACTTTTGCGACAAGGTATAATTTTGCGAAATTTAAAGAGCTATGGATTAAACGCGATTCGCATTACAATCGGGCTTCCGAAGCAAAATTCGCGCGTTTTTAAAGCCTTAAAAGAGTTGTTATAGTGGATATCAAAAACAAAAGCCTAACCGAACTTAGCGAGCTTTGTGAGCAAATTCGCACCAGAATCGTCGAAGTCGTGAGCCAAAACGGCGGTCATCTTAGCTCAAATATGGGCGCAGTCGAGGCGATAGTGGCTATGCATGTGGTTTTTGATAGCGCACAAGATCCATTTATCTTCGATGTCAGCCACCAAAGCTACGCGCACAAGCTTCTAACTGGGCGCTGGGACGAATTTAGCTCTTTGCGTAAATTTGGCGGACTTAGCGGATATACTAAGCCTAGCGAGAGTAAGCATGATTATTTCGTAGCTGGACATGCTAGCACCTCGATTAGCCTAGCTGTGGGCGCAGCAAAGGCGATCAAACTCAAAGGCGAGGATAGGGTGCCTGTGGTGCTAGTAGGGGACGGCTCGATGAGTGGGGGCATGACTTATGAGGCGATGAACGAGCTAGGGGATTTGCATTTGCCCTGCGTAATCATACTAAATGATAACAAAATGAGCATTTCTAAGCCAATCGGCGCATTTAGCAAGTATCTTAGCCAGATGATGGCGGGCGAGACATATCAAAAATTTAAATCGCGCATTAGAGAGCTTTTATCTCACGCACCAGAGAGCGCTACATACATGGCAAGGCGCTTTGAAAATTCACTAAAACTCATAATTCCTGGCATGTTTTTCGAGGAGCTTGGCCTTGAATACATCGGCCCCGTTGATGGACACAACCTAGGCGATTTAATTAGCGCATTTAAGGTCGCAAAGAGTGCTAAAAAGCCCGTAATCGTGCATATCCAAACAATCAAAGGCAAGGGTTATAAAAACAGCGAAAACGACGACGGCAACTGGCATGGCGTGGGAGCTTTCGACATAAAAAGTGGCGAATTTAAGAAAAAATCGGGCGCGAAATCAGCTACAAAAATTTACCAAGAAGCGCTTTTAGAGCTAGCGCAGGCTCACTCTGATGTAGTTGGCGTAACAGCTGCTATGCCAAGCGGGACTGGGCTAGACGCGCTAATTGAGCGTTTCCCTGATAGATTTTGGGATGTGGCGATTGCCGAGGAGCATGCGGTAACTTCAATGGCAGCAATGGCAAAAGAGGGTTTTAGGCCATACATTACGATATATTCGACCTTCATGCAACGCGCAGTCGATCAAGTAATCCACGATTTGGCACTTATGAATTTAAACGCTGTGATTGCGATGGATAGGGCTGGAATCGTGGGCGAGGACGGCGAGACGCACGAGGGTGTGTTTGATATCAGCCTATTTAATGGGGTTCCAAATTTAAGCATGTGTGCGCCGTGCGATGAGGCGAGTTTTAGGGCTTTGATGAGGTATTCGCACGAGCATAAGGGGATTTTGGCGATTCGCTATCCGCGCGGAAGTTTTACGATGCAAAGCTTGGAGCCAAATTTAGGGCAAATTCCTGAAATTTCGCCATTAAAATCGAGATTTATCAAAGAGTGTGAGGCTAGCCAAATCGCATTTATCGGTTATGGAGATAGCACTGGCAAGGCGTGCGAGGTAGCAAAAATCCTAAATGATAAAATCAGCGTAAATATCGTTGATTTGGTCTTTGTGAAGCCACTGGATAGAGAATTTTTACTAAATTTAGCGAAAAAAACCAAAATTTGGTTCGTATTTAGCCAAAGTATGAAAAAAGGCGGTGTGGGCGAAATACTAGGCGCGTTTTTACAAGAGGAAAATATTCAAAATGTAAAAATTATTTCTTATGAATTTGACGATAAATTTTTGCCACACGGAAGCACCGCAGATGTGGAGAAATCGCTAGGTTTAGACGCGCAAAATTTAGCAAAAGTAATATCAAATACAAAAAATTATCAATTAGTATAATTTTAGTTTAATATTTTTTACATATAATGAGTAAATTTTATCTAAGGACGACATTATGACACATGTAGATTTGCTCAAAAACTGCGGGCTCAAAGCCACGCCACAACGCCTTTGTATCCTAAAAGTGCTAGATCGCCACGAGCACCCAAATATCGACTCACTCTATGACGGGATTAAAGAGGATTACCCATCAATTTCGCTTGCTACGGTTTATAAAAATTTAAATAGATTGCTTGATGAGGGCGTGGTTGTCGAGGTAAATACTCCAAACCAAAAGCCAAGATACGATATTTACAACACCCCGCACATGCATGTCGTTTGCGAAAAATGCGGAAATGTCAGCGATATGTTTATGGGCGATATTTTTATGGACGATATGCGCACCAGCGTCGAAAAACAGCTTAAAAATTTTGTCCGCAAACTAAATATCACAGCCACAGTTGAAGACTGCGAGTTTTGTAGGTAATATAAGCTTAAATTTGCTATCATTACCCATTTTATTTTTGGAGTGGGTATGAAGACAAAGCGCAAATTTCTACTTTATGATAGGGCGATTTTATTTGCATTGCAAGATGCTGGCGTTAAACTTCGCAAAAGCGATGTTAGCTGGTTTTATACATCATTTTCGCCCGAAATTTACTATGTCTGCGAAAATAATACCTTCACGCTTCATCATAAAAAAGAAGATCTCATCCGCGAGGCTTTGAAATTTAAAATTTCCAAAGACGATTTTAACGAAGCTAAGGCCGATATGCAGGGCGAAATGGTGCAAAAATGTCGCTATGGCTTTGCGAATTCTCAGGCTGATTTTCACCTAGAAATTTACTCTGGCAAACTCTCCACTTTGATCACGCTAGTTGCGAATTTCAAAAGCGAAGAAGCTAGCAAGAAGTTTGATTTTATCAAAACTTTTGGCGAGCACGAATTTTTAGATATCAGCGATGATTTTCGCTACAAAACACGCTATTTAGCGCGTTTTGGTAAGCCTTGTGAAAAGCTAAATTATGGCTTTGCCAAAAGCGTTTTTGAAAAATTTGATGATATGAAATTTCAAATCCCGCCATACGCCGATAGCGCGCAAAGTGCCGGCGTGATTTTTGCTAAAATTTATTCGCAAATTTTAAAATCGCACGATGAATATATGGGCGCCAAAGATGAGGAAGCGCTTCATAAATTTCGCATTGCAATGCGTAAAATGCGGGTTATGGTGAAATTTTTCGCTCCGCTTTTCGCGCCAAAAATCACTGATGAAATTTTAACTCATCTCAAAAACATCGTCGGCAAAACAAACCAAATGCGAGATATCGAAGTATTTAGCAAATTTTTGCTGCAAAACTCCGCCCCAGCGCACTTTGGAGCGCAGATGAATACACTTGGGCGCAGTATTAATGAGCGCACAAAAAGAGCTTTAAGCGACGCTGAATTTGATAAATTTAGGGCTAAATTCGAGGATTTTTTGAAAAATTTAGGCGGAATTTATCTTAGCCCAGAGTATGAAAAAATCGCCAAAAAATTTATCTCAAACCGCCTAAACAAGGCGTTAAAAGCCCTTAGAGGCGTGATTAGCGAATTAAACGAAAAAAGCGAAATCGCCAAATTTCACGACGCGCGAATTTATCTAAAAAAGGTTCGCTATGAGCTTGAATTTTGCGCTAGGATTTATGAGAGTGCTAGGATTAGCGAGGCTTACAAGCAGGTAAAAATCGCGCAAGAGAGCTTTGGCGCGCTCCAAGATGTGAGTATTTGGCAAAATTTCATCGCCATGTATCAAAAAGCAAGCGATAAAAACGACGAGAGTTTTAAATATCTTTTGGCTTTAAATAACGAGCTAATTGCCAAGACAAAGTCCCTAAAAAGCGAGATTTTAGCTCACAAAGATGAGTTTTTAAAATCCATAAAAAAAGCAATTGCAAAAATCAAAATATACAGATAGGAAAAATCGTGGAAAAACAAGAAAAAATCATAAAAATGTTCGATGAAATCGCGCCTACTTATGACAAGGCAAACCGCGCAATCAGCCTTGGCGTGGATACTTCGTGGCGCAAAGCAGGCGTGGGAGCGGCGCTTGAATACTGCAAAAACAAAAGCGTAAAAATCGCCGATGTAGCGTGCGGAACTGGCGATATGATTAAAATTTGGGAGGAATTAGCCCCAAAACACGGCGTTAAAATCGAGCAAATCATAGGAATTGACCCAAGCGTTGGTATGCTAGGCGTAGCCAAAGAGAAATTCAAAGACCACACCTTTATCACCGCGACTGCGACGCAAACGACGCTAGAAAACGCTAGCGTGGATATCGTAAGTATCAGCTATGGCATACGAAATGTGGTGGCCCTAGATGAAGCTTTGCGCGAGTTTAACCGCGTGATAAAGCCAGGTGGCTTAGTCGTGGTGCTAGAATTTACCAAAGCCCAAAACGGCGGGTTAGTATTTAAAATGCGCGATTTTTATGTCAGCAAAATTTTGCCATTAATCGGTGGCGCGATTTCGAAAAACAAGGAAGCTTACGAGTATTTGCCAAGCTCAATCGGCAATTTCTTAGACACCGCAAGCTTCAAAGAAAAGCTCATAAATTCGGGCTTTGAGCCACTTGTGATAAAGGGATTTAGCTTCGATGTGAGCACGCTTTTTATCGCCAAAAAGGTGCGCGATGCTTAGCGTCAGCGAAGTCAATGAAAAGGCCAAAGCGCTACTAGAAACTACCTTTGCTGGTATCGAGGTCGAGGGCGAGATTTCGAAATTTAGCGAGCAAAGTATAAGCAAACACTGGTATTTTACGATAAAAGACGAAAACTCAGCCCTTAATTGCGCTATGTTTCGCTTCGCCAATCAAAGGGTAAATTTCGCGCCAAAAATCGGCATGCGTGTCGTGCTAACGGGCAAACTCACGATTTATCCGGCCTCAGGTGCGTATCAAATCCAAGTAACGCAAATGCGAGAAGCTGGGGCTGGCGAACTAGAAATGCGCTTTAATGCGCTTAAAGAAAAGCTCTTTTCCGAGGGGCTTTTCGACGCGTCGCGCAAAAAACCGCTTCCGAAATTTCCGCGCCATATCGCGCTTATTACAAGCGCAGGATCGGCTGCGTGCGCGGATATGCTTAGAGTAGCAAACGATAGATTTCCTATGCTTAAAATTGATATTTACAACTCTTTGGTGCAAGGAACTAGCGCGCCAAGCTCGATCATATCGGCACTGCGCAGGGCTGATAGCGCTGGGTATGACGCGATTATCATCGCAAGGGGAGGTGGTAGCAAAGAGGATTTGTGGTGCTTCAACGACGAAATGCTCGCCCGCGAAATTTACGCAACGCAAACGCCGATAATTTCGGCTGTGGGACACGAAATAGATTTTAGCATAAGCGATTTTGTCGCAGATCATCGCTCGCTCACGCCAACAGCGGCTATGGTGGATTTATTGCCCGAAATTTCCACGCTTTATCAGAATTTAGACGGCGCGGAAAATTATTTGAAAAAATTTATAAATGAAAAAATCGCAAATTTGCATAGTGAGCTTAAAATGCGATATTTCGAGCTAAAAAGCAAGTCCGTGGATACCAAAATCACGCAAAATTTATTAAATTTGCAAAATTTAGAGATTAAATTTAAAAACACAATCAACGCCAAATTTGCAAATTTAACTCACCAAATCGAGCTAAAAAACGAAATTTTAAAACAAAAAGCAAGCTATTTTGAACTCACAAAAGATTTAGTGCAAATTCAAAAAGATGGCAAAAAAATCAGCCTAGAAGAGCTACAAAGTGGCGATAAAATCGTAATCATATCGCAAAATTCGCAAAAGAACGCACAAATTTTAGAATAAATTTTAAAAGGAGAGAAAATGAGCAGAGTTATTAATTTCAGCGCTGGTCCTAGCACGATTCCATTAAGCGTTTTAGAGCACGCTAAGGCCGAATTTACCGACTACAAGGGTCATGGATATTCGATTATCGAGATTTCTCACCGCACCAAAATTTTTGAGGAAGTCCTACATAGCGCAATGGCGCGCGTAAAACGGCTCTATGGCTTTGGCGAGAATTTCAAAATTTTGTTTTTGCAAGGCGGTGGCAGTTTGCAGTTCGCGCAAGTGCCTATGAATCTCATGACAAAAACAGGCTACGCCGAATACGCAAACACCGGCAATTGGACGAACAAAGCCATAAAAGAGGCGGAAATTTTAGGCATAAATCACCGCGTAATCGCAAGTAGCAAAGAGAGCAAATTCGACCATATCCCAGAGGTGAAATTCAGCGACGACGCCGATTATGGCTACATTTGCTCGAATAATACGATTTATGGCACGCAGTATAAGGCTCTACCAAAGTGCAAATGCCCGCTAGTCGTGGATAGTTCGAGCGATTTGTTTTCTAGGCCTGTGGATATTTCAAGCGTGGGGCTGTTTTATGGTGGTATCCAAAAAAACGGTGGCCCAGCAGGCGTAACAATGGTGGCGATCCGCGAGGATTTGCTTGATAGGGCTGATGATACCAGTACCCCTATGATTTTGCGCTACAAAACCCAAGCAAACGCCGATTCTATGTATAATACCCCAAATACCTTTGGAATTTATATGCTTGATTTGATGTTAGAGTGGATCGAAAACGAGATTGGCGGTCTAGCTAAAATGGCTGAGCGCAACGAGCAAAAGGCTGCGATTTTATACGAGGCAATCGACGCGAGCGGCGGATTTTACGCTGGGCATGCGAGAGCGGATAGCAGAAGCCTGATGAATATTAGCTTTAATATCGCAAGCGGGGCCAAGATCGAGGCGAAATTTATCGATGAGGCTAGCAAGGCTGGTATGATTGGGCTCAAAGGACACCGCGTGCTAGGTGGAATCCGTGCGTCGCTATACAATGCAATCACAGTGCAAAATGTCAAAACTCTCGTGGAGTTTATGAACGAATTCGCCCGTAAAAACGGCTAAATTTTAAAATTTGGGCTAAATTTGGCAAAGGCTAAATTTAGCCATTTTCTCCAAATTCCGCTAGCGCAAACTTCAAAATACTGAGCCGAAATTATTCTTATTGCAAGCGCAACGCGCGAAGTAATTTAGGCAAATTTTGCAAAAAAACTGACTTTAAATTTTTAATTCGTAGATTGCTTCGAATTTGCTACGCAAATTCTCGCAATGACAGATTATGCAAATTTTGCTCGCTATGTCATTGCGAGGAGCGATAGCGACGAAGCAATCTACGACTTTAAAATTTAAAGTGCGCGAATTTGCTGTCATTGCGAGGCGATTTATCGCCGAAGCAATCTAGGGAAATTTAAATTCAAAATTCAACCTAAATTTAGCATTGATTTGTATAGTTTTTGACATAAGGTCTCCTTTATTAAAATTTTTTTAATTCGAATTTCATTATATTACCCATTAATTCGTTGCGTTGTTTAAATGTTAAACTAGAAATTATTATAAATGGAAATATCATAAATACTTTTATTTTTCTCTTTTTCATAATGAAAATAATTTCAGGGCTTAATCTGCTATGAGACCCATATCTATATAGTTCATTATTGTCTAAAATATATTTCAAACCAAATATATCAGCATAAACTATTTTATTTTCATAAATTTCAACATAATCAAAAAACAAAACAGAATATAAAATTTGCAAAATAAAAATCTCAAACCATAAAGCAATTAAACTTATAAAATGAATTTTATAGGCAATTATAAAAAGTAACGGTAACCAAAATACTAATAAGCAGAAAAATAAATCAATCGCCACACATAAAGGCTTTCTTTTATCTAATCTGTAAAGCAATTTTGGTTCGTTTTTATTTTCTAAATTTTCATCATTTTCAAATTTTAAATTTTTTATATCGATTTCCGAATTCTTTTCTAACTTTTCCAAATTTAATCCTTTAAAATAAATTTTTTTGCAAATTCAAATTCAGGTCGTATCGTTTATCTGCGATACGAAATTTTGTTTTTAAATTCACAAATTTAAACTTGCCTCTGAATTTAAAATTCACGCAATTAGTAAATCTAAATTTGTATTTTTCATCATCTCTCCCTCACTCACACTTCTTAAAAAGCAACGCTTTTTAAAATTTAGCTGGTTTTATTTTTACGGAAATGCTTCGCATTTCTCACAATTATAATGAATAATGCAAAATTTCAAATTTCGCCGCGGTTAAAGATATTTCTCATCGTGCGGAAAAAATTATCGGTAAATGTATCTTTGCGCAGGGTAAGTTCCAAAATCCACTCTTTGTAAGTTTTGCCCTTGCTAGCTAAAAGCTCGTCCAAAATTTTCTTGCTAGCCTTAATCCCGCCTGTTTTTTCAGCCTCCAAAAGCTTGGCATAAATCGGCGCGATTGTCTCAATCGCAGAGCGAGGCGGAGCCTTGCGGTATGCGGTATGCTCGTAAATCTCGCCACTTAGGGGATCGCGATATGGGCGAAACTCTGTCATTACCCAATAATACCGCCCGTCTTTGGCTAAATTTTTAACCAGCGCGATAAAATCGTGCCCTTGATTTATCTCGTCCCACATCATTTTAAAGGCGAGGCGTGGCATGTCTGGGTGGCGTATAATCGAGTGTGGCGAGCCTAGAAGCTCATCGGCGCTGTATCCGCAAATATAGCAAAAATAGGTGTTGGCAAAGGTGATAAAGCCCTTGGTATCGGTTTTGGATACGATGTAGCGATCGGGTTCTAGGCGAATTTCTTCGTTTATGGGGATTGGTTTTTTCATTTTGTCCGTTTTCCTTTTTTATAAAGCGATTATAATTTAAATTTGCTTATAAAACAAAATTTTTATCCTAGTTGCGCCTTGGTGGGCGAAATTTGAAAATTAATAAAGCTAAATTTGATTATAATTAGGGATTAAATTTGAGGCGATGAAATGGACGAAATATACGAAGCACTGATACAAAAATTACAAAATTTAATCGACAAAAACTCTGCCAAGGCTAGCGATTTGCGAAATGCTAGGGGGGACTTTTTCCCTAGCGAGGTCAAAATTTCCATTAAATGGGGATTTGACGGCGAATTTAGCGATGAGGTCGTAGCTGGCGGAGAAAACGCCTCAATTCATTTTGGCAAGGATAGAGCGGGGTTTGAAGCGCATGCAAGCGAGTGCATGAGCGAGGCCAAAAACAGCCAAAAACTGCATGAAATTTTGCTTAGCTCGCTAAGGGAGGGCGCAAATTCGGCAATCGCAAGCGCGCAAGCACAGCAAAGGTATTATTCATTTAGCCCATTTAGCGTCTATGAGGGTTGCGAAAAATGCGCCCAAGAGGGCAAAATCGCCTGCAAAAAATGCGCAGGTTCGGGCACGCAAGATTGCCCAGCATGCGAGGGAGCGGGCAAACAACCCTGCTTTGTCTGCGCAGGCGCAGGTCAGATCCCAGCCACATATATTAGGGAGCAAAGCGACGGCTCTACCAAAATGGTCGAGGGCGTGCAAACTTGCCAAAAATGCGGTGGCGCGGGCTATGAAGAGTGCCAAAAATGCGCTGCCACAGGGAAATTGAAGTGCAAAGCCTGCGACGGGGCTGGTTGGAGCGATTGCGAAGTATGCGCGGGAAATGGCTTTTTTATCCGCACTAGAAGCGTTTGTGCAAATGCAAATGCAAGCGCTAGAATCGGACTGCGCCAAATCGCTTATAATGATGAATTTTTGGCGTATTTGTGCGCGCAAAATTTAGAATTTATTGCTAGCAAAATTGCCTTTACCCAAAGTGGGGAAGAGCTTAGCGAAAGTGCGTGCGAGGCCGAATATATCGGCAAATGCAAGGTGGTCGAGCTAAGGTTTGAAATTTTTGATAAAAATTATGTTTTGGTGGGCTTTGGCGATCCGCTTAGTATCTTTATAAAGCCTAAAATTTTCGATGATTTGTTCGCCGATGACGCCATAAATTTGGTCAAAATTCAATCCCAAGGCGGTATGAGCGCGCGTCAGGCTTATGGATTTTTCGAGAAATACTCTGCCCAACCCGCGCTTGATAGCGCGATGAAAAAAATCGCTAGCGCGTCAAATCCTAGCGAGGACGAGGCTGTAAATATCGTAAAACGCTCATGCGATGGCTTCATCGGCGATGAAATGGCGCAAAATATGAGCGCGATGATAAGGGGCTGTCTAGATAGGGTCTCGCCTACGCACTCGCGCTTTGTGTGGAGCGTGCTAGGCGCGATAGTATGGGTGCTAGGTGCGCTTGGGGCGTGTGGATTTATGGCGGGGGCGCTAGGCAAAAGCGTGCTAGTGGGGATTTTGGGCGCGTTGTGTGTTTTCGCTCTGGCTGCGGGCGTGTGTGGTGCGGTGCTGTGGGGGCTAAGTAGCGTTTGGACGCTGATAAAACAGCGCGAAATCCCAAGCGAATACCGCAGAAGTCTGCGAAATCGCCCTGCGTTTGTGAAATTTGCGAAAATTTTGGCTGTTTTTGTGCTAGCTGGTGGCGTGTATGGGGCACTAGCGGCTAAAAACAGCGTCCCAAAAATCGCGCTTGCGGGCAAATTTGAAAATTTAGCTAGCGAGCTGTGCGCGAAATTTGGCTCTGAAAATACTGCGAGCGCGCCCGTGGCGATAAAGGACGAGGGGAATTACAGCGTCGTGATAATCCGCGACGCAAACGATAGCGCAAATATCAGTCAAAAAGAGAAAATCCTCTTTATCCAAAAGGCTGTCGGAGCCAAGCAAGACGGGATTTTCGGGCGCAAAACCCGCCAAAGTGCGCAAAAATTTATCGAGCAGAATTTAACTAGCGTAGATGAAATTTACGAGGCCGTGAAAAAGAAGCAGGATTTAGAATAATATAGAAAAATATAAAGAATTTGAACAATGCACTTAATAAAAACTGATTTAAAAAAATATAAGAGATATATACATATTCAATTACTTATAGTCAGCGTTTGTGTTTTGTGTATAATTTTTCTCCCGGATACAATCTTTACAAATTTAGGTTTGGTTTATTTTGCTTTATTTTCTGTGCTTTTAATCAAAACAAAGCAATTTTACATAATGTCAAAAACTGCAAAAAACAAAAATTCTTGGATTTTATATTTGATTGGAGTTTTGATTATTATGTTGGCGAGCTATTTGCATTTTCGCAATTTTGGATCTGATGATAGTTTGCTGATTAATATTATTATTTTTTTAGGTTACCTATTTGGCGGTATTTTTATATACAAAACCTATTATGTTTTTTACAAATTGAGTAATAATGATGATTTTTTGGTCAGCGTTTTTGCGATTTTGCTTATATTTGTCCCAAATTTTTATTTTGTTTTTTTAGCCATTGTTTCAGATATAGAATTTATAATGAAGAGCCTAGAATCAATTACTTTTTTATTTTGGCTTTTTATTTTTGTCATACATATCTATGTGATTATTTTGATTTACGCTAATTTATTTTTTGAATTTTTGATATATAAAAAAATGGCAAATTTAAATAAATAAAATTATTGAAAAAATTTGTGTGTTGTAAAAAATGCAAAAAATATATAATTTTTACGATACAAAAGATATGAGTTGTCCAAATTTGTGACAAACTCTAAAATTATGTAGAATTTGAAAAAGCATAAAAGCTACAATATGAGTTGATAAAAAGATAAAAAAGGCGAAATTTAGCCAAATTTCGCCCTGAATTTAGAATTATTCGATGATATTTGAGTTTTTGAGCACGACAAGGTGTTTTTTGCCAGCAAATTTCAACACCACAGCGGTGCTACTTTCGTCGATTTCTTTGACAAACTCGACGCTGATATCGCTAGGGCTTGCGCTCACGCTCTCTTTGATTTCATTTCGCAAAACGCTTTCAAAGGCTGAAATTTTATCGCTTTTAGCCTCCAAACGCTCTTTAAGCTCTGAGCTAAATGAGCTTTGCGGCGCACTGTTTTTCGGCGCACTGTTTTTCGGCGCAGTGTTTTGCGGGACTTCCTCGAATTCATCTTCGAATTTCTCTTTCATTTCATCGTCGCGTGGCTCGTATTCCTCTGCTATGACTTCCTCTATTTCGTCGCTTTGGGCTAGTTCTTGCCACGATTTTTCGCTCTCTTGGGTGAAGGATATGTTTTGGGCTACTTCGTCGCTGATTTCATCGTCGAAATTTGCCCGCGCCTCATAGTTGCGCTCGCTACCTTGCGCGCCTGTATCCTCGCTCTCGTCGCTGTTTTGGCGTTCTAGCACAGATGAGTTAAACTGCTCCCAGGTATCATCTATGCTTTTGCGCCCTTTAAATCCCTTAAATTTGCGCACGAGCACCATTACTGCGCCGATTAGTAGCAAAATGACAATGCCGGGCAGTATCCAGCCAAGGCCAGAATTTGAGCTAGGTTTTTCTTGCTCGGTTTCGCTTTGGCTAGGCGAAACGCTCATTTGGCTTTGGTCGAAATTTGGGTTTTTGATATTGATTGAGAGCTTTAATTTCGCGTCTTGCGAAATCGCATTTGCGATTAAATTCGCCCCTGTGGGGAAGTTGATTTCGACATTGTTGCCCTTAGGCGCGATAGTAAATCCGCGCAAAACCTTTTGGTTAGTGCGCATTTCGTTGTATTTCTCTTCGCTGCCTAGGTTTTTTAGCACTAGGCTCATCGACTGCCCGTCGATCGTGCGCGTGATATCTGGCTCATACGACGAGTCGAAAGAGAGCACAATATCGACGCTGTCGTCGTTGTTGAAGATTTCGTATTGTAATAAATTTGCCCCGAGGGCGAAATTTGCAAGTAAGATTAAAAGTAGTTTTCTCATTTTTTTCTTTCTTTATTCAAATAAATTTGCGATTTGTTTTTGTAGCTCGGCGCCACTAAATTTCGCGCACAAATTCACAATCGCAGTGCCGATTATCGCGCCGTCAGCAAAGGATTTGATTTCTGAAACATTTTCTTTGGTGCGGATTCCAAAGCCAATAGCCACTGGCAAATCGCTCATTTTATGCAGGTCTGCGACCATGTTTTTTAGCCTATCTAGCGGGGTTTGTTTCGTGCCGGTTACGCCGATCGCGCCCACGCCGTAGATAAATCCACTCGCCCTGCTTAAAAGCCTCGTGGCTCTATGCTCGCTAGTAACGCTAATTAGTGGGATTAGGGCAAGGTTAAATTTTTGGCACAGAGCAAATACTTCCTCGTTTTCCTCAAATGGCAAATCAGGGATTATAAATCCGCTAATCCCGCACTGCGCGGATTTTTCGATGAATTTTTCCACACCATAAGCGAAAATCAGGTTGTAATACACCAAAAAAACTAGCGGTTTTTGCGTCTTTACTTCGCCTAAAATTTCAAACACCGTGTCTGTGGTAACGCCATTTTGCACGGCGCTAAAACTAGCGTTAAAAATATCTTTGCCATCGGCGATTGGGTCTGAGTATGGTATGCCGATTTCTAGCAAATCAAGCGCGCCAGCGTCTAAATTTGATAAAAATTCCTTCGTGTGCGCCACGCTTGGGTATCCTGCGACGATGTAGCCGATATTTGGCTTTTTGCCCTTAAATGCGCTTGCTATCTTATCCATAGATTGTTCCTTTTTGATAATTCATTACGGTGTTCATATCCTTATCACCGCGTCCGCTGACATTTACGATTATGGTTTTTTTCTCTTTCAAATTTGGGCAGAGTTTTTCGAGATAGGCTAGGGCGTGCGAGCTCTCAATCGCAGGGATAATGCCCTCTAAACGCGAGCAAAGTTTAAGCGCGTTTATACACTCATCGTCTGTGACGGCTGCGTATTTGGCGCGAGCGATATCGTGCAAATGCGCGTGCTGTGGGCCCACACCCGGATAATCAAGACCTGCTGAAATGCTATGGACCGGGTCGATCATGCCGTATTTGTTTTGTAAAACGATAGTTTTCATGCCATGGATTATGCCGGGTTTGCCCTTTGTGATAGTAGCTGCGTGATAAGGGGTATCCACGCCAAGACCTGCGGCTTCGACACCGATTAAATTTACGCTCTCATCATCTAAAAACGCAGTGAAAATTCCAATCGCGTTGCTTCCGCCACCCACGCAGGCGATGACGAAATCAGGCTTTATGCCAAGTTCTGTGGCCTGCGCTTTGGCTTCGTCGCCGATAATGCGCTGAAAATCGCGCACCATAGCAGGGTATGGGTGCGGTCCCACAGCTGAGCCGATGACATAAAACACGCTTTCAATCTCATTTACCCATGCTTGAATTGCCGCTGTGGTGGCCTCTTTGAGCGTTTTTAATCCGTCAGAAATAGTGACTAAATTTGCGCCAAGCAGTTTCATGCGAAATGCGTTTAACTGCTGTCTAGCCGCGTCAGTCTCGCCCATATAAACATCGCACTCCAAACCCAAAAGTGCCGCAGCTGTCGCAGTCGCCACGCCGTGCTGACCTGCGCCAGTTTCTGCTATGACCTTTTTTTTGCCCATTTTTTTGGCGAGCAAGGCTTGGGCTAGGGCGTTGTTGATTTTGTGCGCGCCAGTGTGGTTTAGATCCTCGCGTTTGAGATAAATCTCATGCCCGTAATGCTCGCTAAGGCGCGTAGCGTGGTAAAGCGGGCTAGGGCGACCGGCGTAGTTTTTCAGCAAATCTGCTAGCTCGTCTTGAAATTCTTTGGTTTTTGAAATTTTATTGTAAGCTTCCTCTAACTCTTCTAGCGCAAACATCGCAGTTTCTGGGACAAACTGCCCTCCAAATGCGCCAAAATATGCCTTTGCGTTCATAAGCGTCCTTCAAAAATAAAATTTGGCGATTATACAAAATTTAGCGTTAAATAGTGCTTTTGTGAAGGTTAAATTTTAAAATTTTAGGGCAAAAAAAATGCCCCGATTGCTCGGGGCAGCTGAATTTCAATCAATCAAAGATTATTTGAAATTCATATTTTTGATATCCTCGTCAAGTTTTTTGAGTCTATCAGAAGGATCAATCGCTGTTGGGTAGTTGTGAGATGTGATAACCTCTGGCTCAGGAATCTCGTCTGCGTTTTGGCGTAGAGCGATTGTGATACCGTATGGAGCTAGGGCATTAACAAGTGCTGCTTGACCCTCTCTTGCGATAGTTTGGCATTGGCCTACGATTCTGCTTGCTTCTTGTGGAGCGTGGAATCCGTAGCTGTTCTCGCTAAATCCGAAGTCCCAGCGGATGTGAGCTTTTCTGTGGTAAGCTAGAACATCTTTTAGCGCCTCGCTGATAGCTGCTTTTTGAGCGTCAGCATCTAGACCTGAGAATTGCTCGTGTTTAGCTAGCTCTTCGCGTGCTGTAACGACATCTTGGATAAATGCCATTAGGTTGTTTTCGCATTTTCTAAGCTCGAACGCATAGCGATTTTGGATAAATGAAATTCTATCTTTAAGCTCTTGCTCGCTTTGCATGTGGCAAGTTTTGCAAGCACCAGTGATGTCAGCATAAGGTGTTTGGATAGTGTGATTTGTGATTTTCTTAGCACCTTCGCGTTTGTATGGCATGTGGCAATCGACGCATGTTACACCGCTTCTAGCGTGGATACTTGTAGAGTATAGCTCTGCTTCTGGGTGTTGCATTTTTACGATTGGAGCGTCAGTTAGTTTGTGTTTGTAGTCGAATTTGAATTGACCATTTGCAGCTTTCTCATCGTAGTATTCATCGAAATTCTCGATTTTGAAAGGCTCATCTTTTTTCCATTTAGCCCATGGGAAAACTAGTGTAGAGTTCATGCCTGGATAGTATTCGAC
The DNA here is from genome assembly GCF_027737585.1 of Campylobacter sp. JMF_14 EL1. Classification (NCBI taxonomy): domain Bacteria; kingdom Pseudomonadati; phylum Campylobacterota; class Epsilonproteobacteria; order Campylobacterales; family Campylobacteraceae; genus Campylobacter; species Campylobacter sp. JMF_14 EL1. Next base: position 561,636 of record NZ_JAOVTW010000001.1, on the reverse strand, counting down.
ATGGCATTGCATACAAACATAGTTTCTCATCTCTACTCTTGTGCCTTTGATACCTGATTTGGGATCTGCTTCATAACCGCGCTCAACCATTGCATTTACAAATCCTGGGCGAGTTACGCGTAGGCTCATATCATCTGGGTGGTGGCAATCTGCACAGGCTGAACCTAGTTGAGCGCCGCCGTGAGGATCTTCGCCGTGTTTTTTAGTGATCATTTTAACAACATCGAAGTATGGGATAGAGTTCATTTTTGTCCATGCTTCTTTTTTGAATACGCCATTTTCTTTGTCATTGTCGAAATAACCCATTGGTTGGTTAAATGACTCTGGGCGAGTAGCTGGATCGTGTAATTCTTTATAATCAGGATCGCTCATTATAGCCATGATATGACCGCTGTGGCAGTTCATACAATATCCTGGTTGGCCGTTAAATTTAGGCAATCCGTGAGAATTTAGATACTCTTTGTTGTTGCGTTTAGTCTCCATTTGATCTATTTGTGAATAGTAGTGAAGTCTTGGGCGATTGTAATCTACCGCAAACGCATAGCCCTTCCAAAATACGCTAGCAGCTGGGAAGCGGCGAAGTTTTGAGTATGGTAATGAACCAGCCCAATCAGTCTCGAAATTTATGTCTTTCATTTTCAAAGTCATATCAAGATGACTTGGGAAATTTTTACCCCACTCTTGGATATTTGGAACAGTATCGTCGTTTTTAGTAAGCATTAGTGGATATTCTCTATCCTCATTTTTTTTACTGTTAATGTCAGCGAAAAGCGCAAGGACGCCAGCACCTGCAAGTGCCGCGATGACAAAAACGGTAGCAAAAAGTTTTTTCATTATGGTACTCCTATTTAAATTTTAATAATTATGGGCGTGTCCGGCTTGTCTATGACAAGATACGCAACTAAGGGCTTCGTTTTGGACATCTGAGCCACCTGCTTGTTTAGCGTGAATCGCTGGTTCAGCATACTCTTTATGGCACTCGATGCAGTTTTGTTGCACGATTGCTTTGCTCTTAGGGCTAGCTGAAAAAGCTACCGGGTTGTCCTTGAAAGTAAAAGCATAGCCATGGTGAAGACCGCTTTCTGCTTTCATTAGCCATTTGCCGACAAAGTCGTGTGGCAAGTGGCAATCACCACAAGTAGCGACATGCTGGTGACCACCTTTTTCCCAGCTCTCATAGACTTGGTTCATGACATGGCATTTTTTACAGGCGATTGGATCTTTGCTAAGATGCACTAGGCCGTCTGCATAGACAAATGTAAAAACACCGAAGCCAAACACTAAGCCTATCAAGGCTGAAAGAATGAGGCCGGCTACAGAAAAAGGCTTTTTCTGTGATGATTTGTTAGTAATCAAAGCACTCCTTTCATTTAAAATTTGTTAAGTTGGTATTTTAGCACGATTTAGTAAAAATTTATTGATTTAAATCAATAAATTTGCTTAAAATGTTACATAATTATAATTTATTACAAATTTTGTTTTATTTGGAATTTTAGTAGGAATTTAAAGATAAATTTTTGCAAATTTATCTTTAAATTTTGAGTTTATTCTTCGTCGCTTTCTAACTGCTCGAAGTCCATTTCTTCGATTTTATCGACCTTTGGTAGGACTAAATTTAAAACCACGCCCACGATTGCTCCAAGGCCAATTCCGCTAAATTTAGCAAAACCAAAATCCAGCACCAACCCGCCGATTGAAACGACCAAGATTAGCGAGATTATGACCATGTTTCGCGGATTTGACAGATCGACTTTGGCTTTGATGAGAGATTCCATGCCCACAGAAGCGATGATTCCAAAGAGCAAAATCATAATTCCGCCGATGACAGGCACCGGGATTGTGGCGATAAATGCCCCTAGTTTGCCCACAAATGCAAGCAAAATCGCAGTTATGGCTGTCCATGTCATAATGGCTGGGTTGAAGGCTTTGGTTAAGCGCACAGCGCCCGTAACTTCGCTATAAGTCGTATTTGGCGGACCACCAAAACACGCAGCTGCCGTGGTCGCCAAACCATCGCCTAAAAGCGTGTTTTTAAGTCCTGGGTTTTTTAAGAAATTTTCCTTTGTTACATTACTAATCGTCAAAATATCGCCGATATGCTCGATTGTAGGGGCTATGGCGATTGGAAGCATGTATAAAATCGCGTTTAGATTAAAGCTTGGTGCGCTGAAATTTGGCACGGAAAACCACTTTGCATTGCTAATGGGCGAGAAATCCACGATCCCAAAGCACAGCGAGGCGATGTATCCTACAAAAATACCAGATAAAATCGGTATCAGCCTGATGATACCCTTGCCAAACATTATGGCGATTATCGTGGCGATTAGCGAGATAAAAGCGATGATAAGCGCGGTGGTTTGCGGGATTGCGTCGATGTCCTTTGCCATAGCCATATTCACAGCCGTCGGGCTTAGGATTAGGCCGATTGCGATGATGACGGGGCCCACGACGACTGGGGGCAAGAGCTTGTGTATGAAGCCATCACCTTTGTATCTAACCACAAAGCTAAGTGCGACATAGAGCAAACCTGCCGCCATTAATCCGCCCATTGTCGCACTCACGCCCCATTGTGATACACTGAAAGTTATCGGTGTGATAAACGCAAACGAACTAGCCAAAAATATCGGCACGACCTGCTTTCTCGTGCAAAGCTGAAAGACAAGCGTTCCGATACCAGCTGTAAATAGCGCGACATTAGTATCAAGTCCTGTCAAAATCGGCACAAGAACTAGCGCGCCAAATGCTACGAACAGAAACTGCACGCCTAAAAGTGAATCTTTTAGCCTAAAATTGTAGCCTTCATACCTCTCTGCCATTTTCCCTCCTTAAATCATCTAAAAATCATCAAAATTCCGATTACGCACATTAAAATCGCGCAAAAAATCTCTAAATATCGCAAATGTGTTTTAAGCAAATTTTTCAAAATCGTTCCGCCAAGCGAATACACGCTAAGCGCGATAATCTCGCTTAGACACATTACGCCGATTAAGCCGAAATTATAATAACCCAAAATTTGGTTAGCATTGATAAATTTAGGATAAATCGCGGCGAAAAATATCCATGCTTTGGGATTTGTCGTAGAAATCACAAAGCCTTGCGCGAATAAATTTTTTTCTATTTTTTGCTCTTTTTCTTCGAATTTTCCGTTGCTTCTAAAAAGTGAAATTCCAAGGTATAAAATGTAAATTCCGCCCAAAACCTTGATTACAAAAAGTGCGCTTGGGTGCGTTATCAAAAGCCCAGCAATGCCTAAAATGCAAGCAAGCGAAACGAGCGCAATGCCGATAGTTTGCGCAATCAGTGCAGGAAGCGAGCGCGCGTATCCATGCGACATGCCTAAATTTAGCGCATAAATCATATTAATGCCCGGCATTAGCGAAATCGGAAACATTGTAAGAAAAAATAAAATCATAAATTTCTATCCAAAAATTCCATACACAAAGACGACCGCTATGATTAGTGGTAGCACGAAGCGCACATACACTAGCCAAATTTTGGCTAAACCTGCGCCTTGTTTGCCGCCGTTTGTGAGCTCATACACGGCGTCATCGCCTAGCACCCAGCCCACATAAAGGCTACACATCAAGGCTGTTAAGACAAAGAAAATATTTGCGCTCACGAAGTCAAAAGCGTCAAATATCGAGCGAGATAGAATTTGCACATCGCCCAAGATATTGCTTGAAAGTATGCAAGGGATATTTCCTAGCACAAAAATAGCTAAAAGCACGATATTTGTGGATTTTATGGTGGTGAGGTTAAATTTTTCTTCGACATAATTTATCAAAACCTGATAAATCGTAAGCGATGTGGTAAGCGCTGCGATGAGCAGTATCGACAAAAACACGACGCCGATTAGATTGCCAAATGGCATATACGAAAACGCGATAGGTAGGGATTCGAACACTAGCCTTGTGCCCTTTGTAGGCTCTAAACCCACAGAAAAGAGCGCAGGGAAAATCATAAATCCCGCAAGCACCGCAATTATCGTGTTTATCACGGCTGTGAGTGTGGCGGTTTGGATTAAATTTTCTTCCTTGTCTAAAAAGCTAGAAAGGGTAATCATAACGCCAAATCCCAAAGATAGGGCGAAAAATACTTGCCCTAGCACATCGATTAGAAGTTTTGGCGTGATTTTGGCAAAATCAATGCTAAGGTAAAATCCCACGCCCGCTGTCGCGCTAGGCAGGGTCAAATTCGTAACAATAACCGCGATAAAGCACAAAAAAAGTGCCGGCATGAGAAATTTGACAAATTTTTCGATTCCATCTATTATGCCCTTTTTTAGGATATACCAGTTAATGCTGACGAAAATAAATGTGTAAATTCCGATCCAAAGTGGGTTGTTTTCGATATTTGCGTTGTAGAAATTTTCCGTAAATTTTGGGTCTGTTATCGGGGCGGAGAGATTGAAATTTCCATTGATTATGTTGATAATGTATGTCAGAACCCAGCCACCAAGCACCATATAATAAGCCAAAATTCCAAACGCGCCAATTAGCCCCATAATGCCTACGATTTTCCATTTTTGCGAGATTTTCTCGCCATTAAGTTTTGGCACACCAAAGGCATCGACTGAATTTCTTAGCGCCCTGCGTCCGATGACATTTTCGACCAAAATCATTGGAATTCCAAGCGCAATCATCGCTACACAAAACACAAAAACATACGCCCCACCGCCGTTTTCGCCGACTAAATACGGGAAACGCCAGGTGCAACCAAAGCCGATTGTTGCGCCTGCGACGGTTAGGATATAGGTGAGTTTGTTACTCCAAGTTTGACGCTCCATTAGAACTCTTCTTTTTTAAGTTTTGCTAAAAAGTCCTCGATATCGTATTTGGCGCGGTATGTATCGCTCATAAGATGCACGATTATATCGCCCAAATCAACCACGCTCCAATCATCGCCTTCTTCAATCGCCAAAAATTCCTCGCCAGCTGGTTTGAGAGTGGTTTTCATCTCTTCAATCAGCGAGTATGCGTGGCGACCGGTAAAGGTCGTGGCGATGACTACAAATTTAGCTATGTATTCTTTCTCGCTCATGTCGATGATTTGGGGATTTTCGGCCTTTTTTTCGCTTAGGATATGAGCGATTTTTTCGGCTCTTTGTCTTACTTCTTGCATTTTTTTCCTTTGTAAAAATTTATTACTTCATCTTTGATTTGCGCTGGAATTTCGCCAGTTAAATTTTCGCGAAAAGATGAAGACGAGATTTTAACATTAATATTAATTTTTGGCAAATTTGCCCATTTTGTGGGGATACTAGCGCCCTCTCTGGTGGCGATCACGAAGCAAACCAAATCTCGCAACTGCTCGAAATTTTGCCATTTTTCAAGTTCGGCGAGATTGTCTGCGCCGATGATGAGGTAAATTTGGCTGGGGTTAAATTTTTGCTTTAAAAATTTCACGCTTTCAATAGTCGCAACCTTGCGGTTTTGCGAGATTTCATAATCGCTAATAAGGATATTTTCGCGCTCTCCCCAAAGGCTTTGACACCATTTTAGGCGTAGGCTCGGAGGGGCTGCGAATTCGGACTTAAACGGATTTATAAAAGTCGGCATAATCACTAGCAAATCGGCTAAATTTGCGCTTAGAGCCTCTTTTACTATCGCGTCGTGTCCGGCATGAGGCGGATCGAAACTCCCGCCAAAAAGTGCGATTTTCACTATTATCCTTAAAATTTTGCCTTAAAATTTTGGCGCGATTATAGCGTTTTGTGCTTTATAAAGGGGTTAAATTTTAATAAATTTTATTTGAAATTCAATAGGTGGTGTCCCTGGCGAGATTCGAACTCACGGCCTCAAAATTAGGAATTTTGCGCTCTATCCAGCTGAGCTACAAGGACAAAATCGGTGAAATTAATCACCGATTATGTTCATAACATCATCTAGCTTGCGTTGTAAATCTGAATAATCGATTGGCTTAGTCATAAAGTCATACGCGCCTTTATTTAAAGCCTCTCTTTTTGCAGTTTCATCTGTGGTCAAAACTATTACAGGAATATGTGCGATATGCTCCCTAGAATGCAAGTTATCTAAAAATTCCAAGCCGTTCATTACAGGCATAACGATGTCAAGTAGGACTAAATCCACTGGCTCTGCCTCTAATACAGCCAATCCGTCCAAGCCGTTTTTGGCTTGGAGGATTGTGGTAAATTTACCATATTTTTTTATCATAACTTCTAATAGTTTCAAATTTATAAGGTCATCATCAATCATCAAAACTTTTAATTCTTTCATCAACTATCCCTTATATATATTTTTGCGCAAGTTTTTCTAGGCCAGATTTAGTGATATTGTAAGTAACAACTTCGCTAAATGCAGGGTTCTCGTCGTTGTCGTTAGAGAACAATACTAGATTTGTATTTGGCGCTTTTTGGTGTAGATTTTCTAGGGCAGCGAAATCAATACCAGCTAGTTTTTTATCTATCAATACCAATTTGTAGCTATCGTTAGTCGCCATAGAAATTAGTTGCTCAAAATTCGCAGCCATATCAACATCTTTGTATTGGTGTTTCAAAATGCTTGCGAAAATTTTGCTTTCCATGACATTTGCTTTACAAATCAAGACATCTTTTGCTTTGACAGCTTGTGCTACTGGCTCATTAACGATAGTTTTCTTAGGAACTTGTTTCATTATCGTTTTAGGCACTTTCACGGTTTTTAAAATAGTTTTTGGAACTTGGCGTTTTACAAGTTTTTTGACTATTTGTTTGACTGTGCCACCAGCAGGAGCCGCGTCAGAGCGTTTGTCACCGATAAAGTCATTAAGCATATTGGCCAAAATGTCTTTTTTGATCGGTTTTGTACAATACTCATCTAAACCAGCTGCCATAAATTTCTCTCTATCGCCTTTTAGCGCGTTAGCTGTAACGGCTACGATTGGGATATGGCGTAGGTTGTTATCTGCTTCGTATTGTTTGATTTGTTTTGTTGCTTCGATACCGTCCATTACAGGCATTGAAATATCCATAAAAATCAAATCATACTCTTCGCCTGATTTTCTAGCTTCTAGTGCTAGCAAGCCATTTTCTACGATCGTTAAATCCATTTCGAAGCTGTTTAATGTGTGCTTCATAAGTTTTTGGTTAATTTCATTATCCTCTGCGATTAGAATTTTAGCAGCGTATTTGCGATTAACCATAGGAACATTGTCATCGTTTGGATTGTGCTCAGCAGGAACTTCAACTTCCTCTTCGACTTCAACTTCCTCTTCAACCATAATTGTCTCTTCTTGTTGAACTTCCTCGTAGATTGTAACAGGAACTTCGATGATTTCTTCGATTACTCTTTGTGTAGTAGCTACTGCGGCAGGAGCGACTGTCTCTACCGCTGGCTCGACTACTTTTTCTGCGACTGGCTCAACTGCTTGTTCTACTACTGGTTCTACAACCGCAGCAACTGGCTCGACTACTGGCTCAGGCTCTACGACCGGTTCTACCACAGGAGCGCTAACTTCTACGCTTGGAGCTTCTACTTTGATCTCAGGAGTTTGAATTGCTACTTCTGGCTCGCTGATTTGAGCTTCGATATCTGAAATTTCAATCTCTTGGCTTTCTGGTTCTACAACTGGTGCCACAACTGGCTCTTCAATTGTAATCTCAGGGATTTCTACCTCGACATTTGGTGTTTCAGGGATATCAAGAGTGATATCAGAAATATCAGTTCTAATCTCTGGAATTTCAGGCTCGATGCTTACGCTAGGTTCTACAACCGGCTCTGAGATTGCAGGCTCTGGTGTAGATACGAAGCTTGCTTCGCTAGCTGTGCCTCTGTGTCTGTTTTGTAAAATTGCACGCAATTCATCTGCTGATGAGCTAGATGGTTTTGGCTCTTCTATTTTTGGTTCTTCTATTTTTGGTTCTTCTACGGCTAGTGGAGCTTCTTCCATAATCATCTCTTCTGCAACTATCGGAGTTTCTACGACAGGGCTTTCCTCGACGATTGGCGATTCATCAAGAGTGATATCTGGGATAATTGGTGATTCATCAGCGATAGCAGATAGGCTAGGCTCTTCTACTACTGGCGCTGCCGCTGCTGCTGCCGCTGGTCTAGCTTTTAATGAACCAGATTTTAGAATTTTATCTATTGTTTTGCCTAGTTTTGATAAGTTCACTGGCTCAGATAGAGTGAAAATTCTAGGGTTTGTAATGCTAATACTTTGTAACTCTTTTGGTTTTAGAGTTAGGATTGTAGGTAAAATCGTAGTATTGCTTACATCGCCATAGTTTTTAAATCTAGTAATCAACGCGTCAAAAGAGTTGTTGTTTTGTGCAGAGCGAAGTTGTGCGCTTGAATTAAAGACTGAAATTTTTGCACCTAGATTATTTACATATCTCTTAACGACATCGCTATACATTACATCGTTAGGATCTGCTAGAAGTGCGAAATTTAAGCCACTGATGTGAGCAAACATCTCTTCTGCGTCTGATTTTTGAGTCTCTTTAAGTGGCAATGTAAAGAAGAATTTCGTTCCTTTACCAACTGTTGATTTAACTTGTAACTTACCACCCATCATCGCAACATATTTAGATGAAATGGTTAGACCAAGACCGGTTCCGCCGTATTTTCTAGTGATTGTAGAATCAGCTTGTGAGAAGGCGTTAAATACATTTGCTAGTTTATCCTCAGAGATACCGATACCTGTATCTTCGACGCTAAATGTTACGATAGCTTCGCCAGGGTTTTTCTCTTCTTCTCTGACGATATTAACAGCAATGCTACCTTGCTCTGGTGTAAATTTAACGGCATTTGACATAAGGTTGATAAGAACTTCTTTAATCTTAGTAATATCGCCGTATAGGTGATGAACCAATGTAGGGTCAATGTAAAGCAAGATATCGATGTTTTTCTCAGCAGCTTTTGCAGCGTAGATCTCAACAGCACTTTCGAAATCTTGAATTGGGTTGAATAAAATATCCTCAATCTCAACTTTATTGCTTTCGATTTTAGAAACATCAAGAATGTTATTAATAATGGTTAGAAGGTTTTCAGATGATTTTTCGATTGTATCGACATAATCGCGTTTTTCTTCGTCCAAATCTGTGTTTTTGAGCAACTCTGTAAATCCGATAATACCATTAAGCGGAGTTCTAATCTCGTGTGACATATTTGCAAGGAAGATAGATTTCGCTTTGTTGGCATCCTCGGCTTCTGCTTTTTGCAAGGCAATGAAGTCAATCGCGTCCTCGATAAGCGAGTAGGCTTTGTCGATACCGTCAGCTGTGTTGATATCGAATTGCTCGTTGTTGTTAGAAAGCTCACCAACTCTACCAAGAACCCTTCCAAGGTCGTTGATGTTTCTGTTAATGCGTCTAACGACGGCGATTGAGAAACCAACTAGGATAAGTGATAGCAAGAACGCAGCAGCAGCGAAAATCAATGTTTGAAGTTGTTGCGCTGAGTGAATATCAACACGCTCTTGTAGTGCGTTAGAAGCCATTTTAACAGCTTCATCTAGCATTGCATATTTTTTAGATTGGATACTAAACCACTCGTTAAATGGAATATCATACTCGCCAGTTGCTAATTGAGTTTCAATCGTTCTCATTGCATTTTGTGCATTTTCAGCGATTTGCTCATTTTCAGGTTTAGCGAAATACTCTTCTAGCTCGCCCTTGATAGCGATATCTTCGCCAGTAGCAGCATAGTGAGTAGCGATGACTAGGTCAGGCATTTCTGATGTCCATGCGTGATCTTTCCAGCGATCAATCTCTTCCCTAGGAAGTGGGCTACCTGAGATGATGTATTCGATACTAACATCGCGAACCGCAGCTGTTCCAGAGATCGTGTCATACATGTTTGCAAGGGTAAGCGATAGAGTACCAACATCGGCTGAATACAAGTTTTCGTTGATAGTATCACGGAAGGCAGCCAATTGCTCGTCAAACTTATCATAATATTCCTCGAATAACTCAACGAACACTTTGTCACGATTATCAATGCTCTTTCTAATCTCAGGAAGTCTGCCGATCAAATTTGTAATTTGATTAATCGCAGCAGATTGTGCCTCTGAGTGCTCGATGAAAAGTTGGTGAAGAGCATTGTCTTGTTCGTGTGTTTGAGCGTGATAGTCAAGGAAATCTTGCCATGCTTTATCAGTTTTGGCGCGTTGTGTTTTAAGAACAGAGCCAAGACCGACATTGTTACCGCTACCTAGATACGCCGCTGTGATACCACGCTCTTTGGCAAACTCCTCGTAGAAGTCATACAAAGCAGCTGAGATATCGACTTTATGCTTGAGGTTTTCGTTGATTTTATACAACCTCGCAGCATCATACAAATACCAAGACGCAACGACAAAAATGATTAAAAGTGGAACCCACGCAACCATTTTAAGAGCGCTAGAAGTATTTAGTCTCATAAAACATCCTTCGTATTTTGCAAAATGCAAAAAAGTGAAATTTCAACCTCAAAATAAGCTTTACAAAGAAAAATGAAAACTGTATTTCAAAGATTTAATCTCGGATTTTACTCTAAAAATCTTTAAAGGTAGCTTTGTTTGCCTATTTTATGGGCGGAATTTGAACAATTTTTCAGCAAAATTTTGTCCGATTAAGCTTTTTATTTCATCAAAATTTGCCAAATATATATTTTCAAAACTTCCGTAAAAATCCAAAAGTTTTTTGATTTTGCCTTGCGTAAGCCCTAAATTTAGGAGTTTTGAGCTATTTAAGTCATTTTTGCGTTTTGTTTTTTGATGAAATGAGATCGCAAATCTGTGTGCCTCGTCCCTTAATTTTTGGAAAAATTGTAATTTTTTATCGTTTGGTTGGAGTGCAAAAATTCCACTATTTGTGCAAATTTTATCCTTTGCCGATCCCTTGGCGCGGTGAGCTTTGGCGCCTAATTTTTCCTTTGAAATCGCGATTACATCGACATTTGCTCCCACGCTTGAAATAATGTCGCAAGCTAAATTTAACAAAACTTCGCCACCATCAATCACCCACAAATCAGGCGCGCCAAACTCGTCAAATTTAAGCGCACGCGAGGTGAGATATTCCTTCATTTGGTCGTAGTCGTTGTTTGAGCTTAGGTGTTTGTGGCGATAATTTTCTTTGAAAAACTCGCCCTCTTTATAGCAGACCATTGCCCCTACTGGCGCACTTCCAAACATGTGTGAGTTATCAAAAATTTCGATATTTACAGGCAAATTTTGCAAGCCAAAATAATCTTTCAATTCCGCTAAAAATCCGTAATCATGCGTTTTGAGATATTTTTTTATGTTTATTTGGCAGTTTTGGTAGGCGATTTCGCAAATTTTGCGTTTTTCGCCGATTTTTGGGACGATAATGCTAAAATTTCTGCCATGCCTGCTGGCTAAAATTTCGCTCACAAGCGCCTTATCGTCAAATTCAGCGTAGCAATAAATTTTAGAGCACGCCACGGGCGAACCCCCTGGAAATGCGCTTAAAATGAGCTGTTTGTAGCCGTTTTTTGCGTCGTCATCGTTTGCGTTTTTTAGGTGAGAAATGTGATAGTTCGAGGCTGAAATTTTGCCCTCTCTCACGCTAAAATGCACGGCACAAATCAAATTTGCCTCCCCAGCAATCGCAAATACTTCAAAATCATCTAGCCTTGCTAAATCCACCTCGACTTTGATATTCATTTGCTTTAAAATTTCAATTTTATCGCGCATGTCGGCAGCTTCTTCGAAATTTTCATTTTCGGCAAATTTAAGCATTAGCAAGCTTAGATACGGCACCATTTTTTGCGGATTTTTGAGCGAATTTAACGCCTCTTCGACTATTTTTTTATATTCGCTACTTGAAATTTTGCCCTCGCACGGGGCTTTGCAGCGGCCAATCTGAGCAAACAGGCAGGCTTTTTTGTCTTTGATACAGTTTTTTTTCTGCACGAGCGGAAATTTCATATAAAGCGTCTCTAAAATTTCCTTTGCGCCGTGAAAATACGGACCAAAATAGCGAATATTTGCCCCCTTTATCACCTTGCGCGTGATTTCAAAGCGCGGAAATTCGTCGTTTAAATTTATATAGATATAAGGGTATGTTTTATCGTCGCGCAAAAGGATATTATACTTAGGTTTAAGCTGTTTGATAAAGGAATTTTCCAAAATCAGCGCGTCGCTCTCGCTTGGGGTGATGATGTATTCTAAATGCACAGCTTCGCTTATCATTTTTGCGATTCGAGCGCCAAGGCGCGGGCTTGGAGCGAGTGTGGGAGTGAAGCTAAAATAGCTTTTGACGCGGTTTTTTAGCACCTTTGCCTTGCCCACATAGAGCAATTTCCCGTCTGCGCCGAAATACTGATAAATGCCGGGATTAGCGGGCAGGGATTTGATTTCGTCGATTAGCAATGATAATCTCTCTTATTTCTTCAAAAATTTTATGAATTTTTTCATCTTTGATATTGTTTGTGAATTTGCCTTGTGATTTTTCTGCCACGCGCACATCGCTACTACTTGCCTTTTTTTGGGCGAGTTCTTGCTTGCGCTTTTTGCTCATTGTTTTGGTAGCGACGAAAATTTTCACATCCATATCAGGGTGAAATTCGCCAAATTTATGCACGCTGGCAAATATTTTTAATATATCTTTTATCAGTTTTATACTACTATCTCGTTTTAGCTCTTGAAGTCCTGCTGGGTGCTTCACAGCTATCATCAAAATGTCATTTTTGGTGTAGATAAAGGCTATGATTTTTTGCCAGTTTTTGGGCAAAATTTTAATAAAACTCTCTCTGGCACGAAATTTGGCGTATAAAGGACTATTTTTCACATGTGCAATGATTTGTTTAATACTTTTAGTTTCCATAAGTTGATTTTAGCATTTTTTATTTTAGGTTTGCTTAGTGGGTGCGGATACAAAGCCGATCCGTTTTATAGCGCAGACTCAAATTCGAGCAAGGTAACCAAATAATGGCTAAATTTAGTTATAATCAGTGAAATTTTAATGAAGGGAAAATATGCAAACAGCTGACATTTTAGTTTTGGATTTTGGTTCGCAATACACGCAACTTATCGCGCGTAGGCTTCGCGAACAAGGTGTTTATACAGAACTCATACCATTTGACGCCTCAATCGAGCAAATTTTGGCGAAAAACCCCAAAGGCTTGATTTTAAGCGGTGGGCCAGCGAGCGTGTATGCGAAGGACGCTTATTTTTGCGATGAGAAAATTTTTGATTTAGGTTTGCCGATACTTGGGATTTGCTACGGTATGCAGCTAATCGCGCAGCATTTCGGCGCCTCTGTCGTGCCAGCAGCGAAAAAAGAATTCGGCAAAGCAAGCCTAAAACTACTTCGTTCAAACAAGCTTTTTAACGGCGTGAGCGATAACTCGACCGTGTGGATGAGCCACTCGGACAAGGTCGCTAGCCTGCCAGAGGATTTCGAGGTTTTGGCGTGTTCGGACGAGAGCGAGTGGTGCGTGTTTGGCAATGACGCGAAGAAAATTTATGCATTGCAATTCCACCCAGAGGTGCAACACAGCGAGTTTGGAGATCAAATTTTAAAGAATTTTGCAAAAGAGATTTGCGGGTTAAGTAGCACTTGGAATATGGGAAGCTTCGCAAAAGAGCAAATCGCAAAAATAAAAGCAAAAGTAGGCAATGACAAAGTCCTTTGTGCGGTAAGCGGCGGCGTAGATAGCTCCGTGGTGGCAGCTCTCCTTGCTCACGCAGTGCCAGAGAATCTAATCGTAGTTTTTGTAGATAACGGACTACTTCGCACAAACGAAGCAAGGCAAGTCGAAGAGATGTTTAAGCTCAAACTTGGCGTAAATTTAATCAGCGTCGATGCGAGCGAGCTTTTCCTAAGTCGCTTAAAAGGCGTAACTGAGCCTGAGAAAAAACGCAAAATCATCGGCGAGACTTTTATCGAAGTTTTTGATAGAGAAGCCAAAAAATTTGAAAATGTAAAATATCTAGCACAAGGCACACTTTATACCGATGTGATCGAAAGCTCTCCAAGCGGAGCAAGCAAGACGATAAAAAGCCATCACAATGTAGGAGGACTTCCGGATTGGATGAAATTTGAGCTAATCGAGCCATTGCGTGAAATTTTCAAAGACGAAGTTAGGCAGCTAGGACTTGAACTAGGACTTTCAAGAGATGTCGTTTTCCGTCACCCTTTCCCGGGGCCTGGCCTTGCTATTCGCATTATGGGCGAAGTAAATACGCCAAATTTAGAGCTACTCCGCAAAGCAGATGTGATTTTAAGAGAAGAGCTAAAATCGAGTGGTTGGTATGATAAAACTTGGCAGGCATTTTGTGTGTTATTAAATGTCCGAAGTGTCGGCGTCATGGGCGATAACCGCACTTATGAAAATGCAGTTTGTATCCGCGTAGTAGATGCAAGTGACGGCATGACGGCTAGTTTTTCGCGTCTTCCTTACGACCTGCTAGAAAACTGCTCACGCCGCATTATAAACGAAGTAGAAGGCATAAATAGAGTAGTTTATGATATTTCGTCCAAACCGCCTGCAACTATCGAGTGGGAATAATTTTTAATTTGACGGGCGTTTTGCCCGTCTTTTTATTTTTTTCGTAAATTTAATCTCAAAATAAACGCTAGGTCGAATTTATCCACAAACGCCATTGTAAGGCGAGTGGAGAGTTTTGTTTTATTTTTTAGCATTTTTCGTGCAGTGGTGAAAAACGGCGTTTTGCTTAAAATTTCACACTCGCACTTACTAGCAAATTCGCCCCTGTTTTGCACGAAAAACTCCATTTTAGCCATATCTTTGCCAAAGCGCCCAACATAAAAATTCGCGCATCTTATGCCAAATTTTGTCGTAGCGTCAAAAATCAGTTCGGAATTTTTAAAATTTGCCTTTAAATTTGCGATTAAATTTAATATTTTTTTCTCGGTAAAATACATAAAAACGCCATTTGCGACAAAAATCGTAGGCAAGCTTTTATCTAAATTTTCGCTCCATTTCATATCAAACAAATCGCATGAAATCAGAGTTTCATTATCATTTTGTGGTAGCAAATTTTGCCTAAATTCGATAACTTCTGCCAAATCAACGCTGTAAAATTTCGCCTCATTTTTGCTAAAACGAAACGCCAAAGTCTCCAAGCCACAGCCCAAATTTACGACATTGCAAACGTCGTGTGTGGCAATGAAATCCTTTATCATAATGTCGGTTTCATAATATCTTGCCGCAGAAGCCAAAGACTCATATTCAGATGAAATTTTTAAGAATTTTTGCGGGATTTTATCTTCAAATTTCATCGCCGTCTCATCGTAAAAATACTGCTTGAAATTTTTACTTGCATGAATTCTTGCGATTAATGGAATAAATAGCGTATTTGCGATTTTATTTTGCATAAATATCCTTTTTACGGGATTTTTTAAATTTCAATAACGATATATTTTATCAAAAATTTGCTTTAAATTTATTAATCTAGCGTATTTTTGTATGTTTTAAGACACAGGCGTAAAAGACGGCTTTTATGAGGGGATAAGCAGTCTTAATAAGGCACTTGGCGATAAAGGCTATGGATTAATCCCAGACCCTAACGGGCAAGGCGTAAGGATAATTGATTTTAGCGGAAACCCTCTAAATAGCGGGAAGTTAGGAATTTATTAAATCAAAATGGCTATAATAGATAAATAGAGGAGTTAAATAATGGCATTTATAACAGGGGCGGTAACCGTAGCTTTGGCGTTTTTGGTGAGAGAATTAGTGGCGAACTATCAACTAAGCAAAATGAAAATGCAATGCGGGAAGCCTATGCTAGGGGGTTATCACAAGCGTTATCTAGGGGAGTTGAAAAGGGCGAAAATGCAATCCTCGACCAAAACGCAAAACAATTCCTAAGAAACGGCTTAATAACTCCAAATGTAGCTTCGCACATAGCCACAAGTGGAACAGGTGCGCTAATAGGTGCTTCGCAAGATAGCGAAAATAGACTTCGTGGCGCACTCATAGGCGCAGGAACTGGACTAGCTGGAAATAGGTTTATCCAAGCTGGGACAAAAGCCTTTTTTAAAAACCAAACAGATAATCTAGCACAAAATTTACCAAACATAGCAAAGGCAAAAAACTTTTTGATATAGATGAAAAAAAATCAAGGGAAATCATAAGCGATATGCCAGATGGAAATGTAGTTTATTATAATAAGTTGTGGGGAGAGACTAACATAAATCATAAGTTAGAAGCTACCTCAGATATAGGTCTTATTGGGCGAACGCCTATCGAGACCCTCTCAACTTCAAACCAGGCGCGGTTTTACCACAACAAGGAAAATTAGTCAATAATACCATTAATGATATAGCCAAAATAGAGCGCACACAAAACATAAAAAACACCCTAGACGCTAGAAATAGCACAGGCAAAGACTTTATGCACGATTTAAACGCCCTTGAAAAGCCATAAACAACAAAGAAAATTACAGAAATCTTTATAAGCTTTGTATTTAGAAAAATTAAAACGATTTAGAAAAAGTGGTGTCCTGCGTTGGATTCGAACCAACGGCCCCCTCATTAAAAGTGAGATGCTCTACCGACTGAGCTAGCAAGACACGGATTGTAAAGTAAGTGGCGCGATGGATGGGGCTCGAACCCACGACCTCCGCCGTGACAGGGCGGCATTCTAACCAGCTGAACTACCATCGCACAAGTGGTGGTCGCTATAAGACTCGAACTTATGACATCCACCTTGTAAGGGTGGCGCTCTACCAACTGAGCTAAGCGACCATTTATTAAAAATGAAGTGTGATTATATATCGATTGATATTAAATTTCGCTTAAATTGGAGAAAAAAATCGAATTTTTTGCTATACTCACGCAAAGCTAAATTTAATAAGAAAGAGTTATGAGAAATTTTATACTGATTTTATTTTTTTCATTGCGATTGTTTGGGTATTCGCACGCAGATATTACAAATTCTGTCGCGTATGTCGCCACAAACGAGGGTGTCAAACCCGAAATTTTATACACAATCGTAAAAATCGAAAGCGATTTTAACCCCTTTGCGATTTCATTTCTCACAAATAAAGCAAACGCCGATTATTTCGCCACCCTAAGCAGTCCAAATGCGCGAATTCGCACGAGTAATTACAGTCTAAATCGCTCCAAATGGGTCGTGGCGATCCACCCCATAAACGAAGCCTACGCAATCCAAATCGCAAAAGAACTCTACGAGGACGGCTTTCCTATCGATGTGGGACTTGGGCAGCTAAACGCCGTAAATTTCGACAAAAGCGAGATTGATTATATCTTCAACCCCGTTTATAATCTCACAAAATGCGCCAAAATCCTGCGCAAATGCTGGAACGCCAAAAACAAAAATATAAAAGACACAATCGAGTGCTATAATTACGGCATGCGCAAACGCTACTCCAACCCCTACTACAAGCGATTTTACGAGCATTACGAGAAGATGTTTGGCAAGCCGTATTAAGATTAATTATTAATTAAATTTGGTTAAAATAGCCGAAATTTAAACAAAGGATAGAAAATGATTTTAATCGCAGGACCTTGCGTCATCGAAAGCAAAGAGCTAATTTTCGCAGTGGCTGAGAAGCTTCGCAAATTTCACGAAATGGACGGGATCGATTTTTATTTTAAAAGCAGTTTTGATAAGGCAAATCGCACGAGTATTGCAAGCTTCCGCGGTCCAGGGCTTAAAAAGGGTTGCGAAATACTAGCCGAAGTGAAGGAAAAATTTGGATTTAAAATCCTAACCGATATCCACGAAAGCACCCAAGCTGCGCCTGTGGCAGAAGTGGCTGATGCGTTGCAAATCCCGGCGTTTTTGTGCCGCCAGACTGATTTGCTCGTAGCCGCTGCTAAAACAAAAGCGGTAGTAAATATCAAAAAGGGGCAGTTTCTCGCACCGCAGGCGATGAATCACAGCGTGAAAAAAGTCCTTGAAACGCGTGGCGTAAAAAGCGCAGGTTACGATGCTGCCAAAGAAAACGGCGTGTGGCTGTGCGAGAGGGGAAGCACATTTGGATACGGAAATTTGGTCGTGGATATGCGAAGTTTCCCGATAATGCGTGAATTCGCGCCTGTGATTTTCGACGCGACACACAGCGTGCAAATGCCAAGCGCAAATGGTGCGACAAGTGGCGGAGACGCGAGATTTGTGCCATATCTAGCGCGCGCAGCTGCTAGCGTGGGGGTCGATGGGTTTTTCTACGAAACGCACCTAAATCCGTGCGAAGCCTTGTGCGATGGGCCAAATATGCTAAATTTGGACGAATTAGAAAAAAATATAAATGAAATTTTGGCGATTAAAAGGGCTTTGAATTTTGAAATTTAGCAATTTTAGTGGTAAGGTTTTGAGTTTTTAATATTTTGCGAATATTTTTTGTGATAAGGATTTAAATGTCTAAGAAAATTTGTTTATTTTCTATAATTTTTGCGATTTTTTTGAGTGGTTGTGGCGCAAAAGGCGCGAAATTTGAGCATTTTGTCGAACCTCAAAATAATAATGCCATAGTTTATGTTTATAGACAAACGAGTGCCATGGGGGCGTTGGTGCGCACTACGGCTTATTATGATAATGGAGATGGCGCGAAAGAAATCGGCACGATAAGCAACGGGGCGTATGCAAAAGTCGAAATTCCTGCAAATATACAAACAAAAATTTATGTTGGTATCCCTGAGTGGGGCGAAACAATCGTGGCAAAAGTTGGAGAGACTTTATGTTTCAAATATGGTTTAAAAGAAAATGGCACTGTTTTCAATGGATATACCTATGCGCCGATTTACACGGCGTTTCTTTATAGGGTAGATTTGCAAACTTGCAAAAAAGAGATCGTAGAGACGCAACTACACAGCAAATAGCTAAATTTCGGCAAATTTCGCCTTTAAATTTGCCGAAATTTTTAATTTTATTTAGAGTAAAAGCAAAATTTAGCAAAAAAATAGTATAATTCATGTTTTTTGAGCTTTTCGTCTAGCGGCCCAGGACGCTACATTCTCAGTGTAGAAACGCGTGGTTCAAATCCCGCAAGGCTCGCCATTTGCGCTAAATAATCCCTCTTCGCCCAATGTGTAAATTTTATCCGCCACGGCACCTATAAATTTCTCATCATGGCTCACGATAATCTCGCTAATATCGAGGTTTTTTAGGATTTTTGCGACGCGCGATTGCATAGCAAAATCAAGCCCAGTCGTGGGCTCATCGAGCAAAACTATCTCAGGCTCGCACACGATCACCCCAGCAAGTGCTACGAGTTTTTTCTCGCCACCGCTTAGATGATACGGCACGGCGTCCCTTAAATGTGAGATTCCAAAGCGCTGCAAAATCTCATTAACTTGGATTTTTATCTCGTCTTCGCTTAAAATTTTTCGCGGTTTTATGTGGTGATTGTGTGGCGTGGTGAAAATTTCGCTGGAATTTTGCTCTAAATTTCTGCCCGAATTTTTACGGAAAAATTTTAAAATTTTAGCCTTTTTTGCGCCCTTATTTTGCCCCTTTTTTATCGCTTCGTTTCGCGCCCTAAGCCCAAATGCGACATCGTCAAAGACATTGGCGCAGATGAATTGCTCGTCGGAGTTTTGAAACAAAAACCCGATATTTTGGCGAAATTTCGCAAACTCTTTGACGCTAGAAATTTTTTCGTGAAAAATTTCTATTTCCCCGCCACTAGGCGCCCTTAACCCGCACAAAATCTCCAAAAGCGTGGTTTTACCACGACCATTTTCGCCCAAGATTACGATTTTTTCCTTGTGCGCGACATCTAAATTTAGCCCCGCAAAAAGGGCTCTATCACCCATTTTCGCGCTTAAATTTCTAAGTTTTACCGAACAGCTCAAATCATCTCTCCAAGCCTTGCAAAAAGGCAAATTAATACAAAAAATAAAAATCCGATTTCAAGTGCGCCAAATTTCTCTTTGGCGAAGAAAAATTTTCCGCTAAATCCGCGCGTAATCAGGGCATTTTGCAGATTTTCTGCCCGCCCTAACGCCCCTAAAATCAGTAGCGCGACGCAGTTTGCGTAGGTTTTGTAGCTAAAAATCGAACTTTTCGCCCTAAATCCACGCACCAAAAGCACGGTTTTTTGGCGTTCTAACTCCGCGCGCAAAAATGCGATAAATTTCACGCAAAAATAAAAAATAGATGAAATTTTATCCCCAAGCCCTAAATTTCGCACCCCGCGTGCCAAAAAATACTCGTCCCGCTTCCAAAAAATCAAAATCGCAAAAAGCATAATCAAATTTGCTCGAAAAAACACAAGCAGTGCAAAGTGCGAATTTTGCGCTATTAGCGCGCTTAGTATCATAAAAAATACAAAAATATTTAAAATCGCAAGTTTTTTAAAAATCTCTTTAAAATCGGCGAAATTTAACGCCAAAAGAGCCAAAACCGGCAAAAAATAGCTAAGATAAATTTTGCCCCCAAGTGCCACAAAAAAGCTATAAATCACAAAGCAAAGTAGGCTAATTGCGGCGTTTTGGCAGGGGTTAAAAGTTTTGATTTTTGATCCTTATTTGCGTTTTTTTATGGCGTAGAGTGCGCCAAAAATCGCGAAAATTATAGCCAAACTAAGCGCAAAATTTAATAAATTTTGGTTTGATGAATTTTTTGGTTCAAGCGAATTTTGCGAAATTTCGCTCGAATTTTGGCTTAAATTTTGGCTTTGCAAATTTTGCGAATTTCCACCTAAATTTTCCACTTTAAAATTTATTTTTTTCGCATGACCTGCGCCGCCGTAAATTTCGATTTCGTATTCCCCAGCGCCCAAATTTAGGCTTAAAACGCCAGTTTTATCGGTTTTTGCTTCCAGTAATACTGCGCCGTTTTGGCTGATTTTCACATCGCAGTTTTGGCATGGCGAATTGCCGTAAAAAAAGCTTTTTATGCGCACATTTTCCCCGTCTTGGCTGGCAAAAGCTTTGAGCGAGTGAGCCGGGGCAGTATTTGCCAAAGCTAACGCAAACAGCGCAAAAATGAGCCTTTTCATAGCAAAATTTCCTTTTTTACCCGCACGATAAATTTCAGCGCAAACAGCGCGATAATCCCCTCCAAAACCGCCAAAACTGCCGATTCTAGCGAGATTAGCGTGATGATTGTGTAAAATTCCTTGCCACTAGCGAAAAGGATTAAATCCAAAAGTAGCGTCGAGATGAGTATCGGCACCGCTCCTGCTAGGAAAAATGCTGGCGTGGCGGGCATTTTAGCGCCTTTCCACGCACGCACAAACACTGCGCCCAAAACGGCTGGAAAGCCGATGATTGCGGTATTTACGCCCAAAATCGTAATCCCACCAAAGCCAAAGAAAACCCCTTGAAGCATGAGCCCCACAAATATCGCTAAAATCGCGTCAGCACCCAATACTGCGCCGATTAATCCGCCCAAAATCAAATGCACGGAGCTTGCGCCCACTGGCAAATGGATAAATGAAGCGATGAAAAAAATCGCGCTCATACACGCTACTTGCGGGATTTTCTCCACTTTTAAGCGGTATGCGAGATACGCCACCACGGGCGCACTTATCGCCCAGCCTGAGATTAAAATTTCGCTTGATAAAACGCCTTCGCTAATGTGCATTTAATGTCCTAAATTTCGTAATTTTAAATGAAATTTCGCTCAAATTTGAGCTAAATTTATAGGTAAAATTTGCGCCAAATTTCTCGCTTAAATTCATACTAAATTTCGCTCCGATTTTCCTGTCAAATTTCACGCGCAAAGCCCTATTTTTCGTAATCTTTGGTCTGCACCCAAAGCACCGCGCCAAGCTCGACGCCGTATTCCTTGCCCTCGTGCGTGATTTTTTCGTCATCATCTATTAACGCCGCAAAGCCCCAATGCCCAGATAGGGGCATCGTAAAGCAAAATTCTCCGTTTGCATTAGTCTTTACAACCTGCGTGATATGGTCCTCGCTTGGGGCTTTCAGGGCGGATTTGTTGTAGTGCTCGACCTCGACTTCTACGCCCTTAGCTGGGGCATTTTTGTATAATACTGTCCCGCAAAATGAGTTGCCCGCATATAGTCCAAATGGGCGCGTAAGTGGCACGATTTCGGCTTTTAGCCCCACTGGCTCGTCCCAGCCCTCGCCGTATCCGTAAGCGTCGATTATGGTTTTTGTCTGGTGGCGGATAAATTTTTCTTCGGCTGGTTCGAAATATGGCTTAGGATCGAAGTAAAACTGATAAATTCCTGGTTCTTTGACCTCAAATTCGGCTGTGAAATAAGCGTTTTCGCCATCTTTTTGCGCTTTTAAATTTTGTAAAAACGGCTTTTTCTCGCCATTTATCCAAATTTCAGCCACATTTGGAATTTCTAAATTCATGCGATTTTGCTCGAAAGGGTGAGTGAATTCATAAACTAAATTTAGCTTGTTTTTGGCTTCGTCTTCGATAGTATCACTATCTGCCAAAATCACGCCAAAGTGCGCAAATGACGCTGTTGCGGCGCAGGTTAGAAGGGATAAAATTTTAAATTTCATATTCGCTCCTTGTGAAAAATTTCGGTTTCGTAATATTACAGAATTTAGCTTAAAATAACACTAAAAATTTTTAGATATTATAAAATTCCGCTTAAATTTGAGCTCTTTATATTTTTAAAGTAAAATTTCGCTAAAATCCAAAAATTTTTATTTCACGGAGAAAGATATGATAAATTTACGACTAATCGAAACAAATTTTGACGAATTTAATAAAAAACTAATCGCCAAAAAAGTCCCCTCAGACACTCTAAAAAGCCTACTTGACGCTTATAATGAGTTAAAAGAAAAAAAGACAAATTTGGAAAATTTGCAAGCCGTGCAAAACGCCAAAAGTAAAGAAATGGGCGTAATCGCGCGAAATGGTGGCGACGCCAAAGCCCTAAAAGCCGAGCTTGACGCAAACAAAGCAAAAATCGCAGAACTCGGCGCAGTGGTTGTCGAGTGCGAAGAAAAGCTAAATAGTGTGGCAGCCGTCGTGCCAAATATCATCGATGATGATGTCCCATTTGGTGCAGATGAAAACGAAAATGTCTGCGTAAAAACCGTGCTAGAACCAAGGCAATTTGACTTTACGCCAAAAGAGCATTTTGAACTTGGCGAGAGCCTTGGTTGGCTAGATTTCGCTCGTGGCGTGAAGCTTAGCGGTAGCCGTTTTACCGCACTTCGTGGGCTTGGTGCGAAACTAAATATGGCGCTGATAAATTATATGATAGATTTTAACAATAGCCGTGGTTTTGAGCTTGTAAATATGCCATTTTTGGTGCGCGATGAGATACTTTACGGCACGGGACAGCTACCCAAATTCAAAGACGATCTTTACAAAGTAGATAGCGACGAACTAAATCTCTATCTCATACCTACTAGCGAAGTTACAGCGACGAATTTATTCAACGATGAGATTATCGAAAGCGCGAATTTACCGATAAAGCTTACGAGTTACAGCCACTGTTTTCGCAAAGAAGCGGGCTCAGCAGGACGGGATACACGCGGTATGATACGCCAACACCAGTTCGAAAAGGTCGAGCTTGTGGCGATTACAAAGCCAGAAGATAGCGCAAAAATGCTAGATGAAATGGTATCTTGCGCTAGTGATTTACTAGCTTCTTTGGGCTTACCGCACCGCCACATGGTGCTTTGTAGCGGGGATTTAGGATTTAGCGCAGCTAAAACTATCGATCTTGAAGTCTGGCTTCCGGGACAAAATAAATATAGAGAAATAAGCTCGATTTCAAATTGTCGTGATTTTCAAGCTAGACGCGCGAAAATTCGCTATAAAGATGAAAATAAGAAAAATGCGTTAGTGCATACGCTAAATGGCTCATCTTTGGCAGTGGGTAGAACACTAATAGCTGTGATGGAAAACTACCAACGAGCTGATGGCACTATCGAAATTCCAAAAGTTTTAGAAAAATATATGTAGGTTTTGGCTTTTTCGCAATGGCACAGTCACCCTGAAATACTGCGCCGAAATCTTATCGTCATTGTAAGCGAAGCAAAATTTACTTTATTTTGTCATTGCGAGCGAGTATAACGAGCGAAGCAATCCAGGGAAATTCAAAAAAAATTTTAATTTACAGAAAAATTTATCGTAATTTTAAATTCATAAAATTTTTGAAATTCTCCCTAAATTTTACTGGATTGCCACGCGAGCAAAGCTCGTTCGCAATGACACGGAATTTGCGTTTTGGTAATTCTTACTCGTAGATTGCTTCGATTTTCTTACGAAAATCTCGCAATGACAGATTAAACAAATTTCACGCTCGTAAATTCTCGCAATGACAAATCAGACAAATTTTCAGAAAAATAAATCAAACAAATTTAACCACCCAAATAACAAAAATAAAAAATCCGCTAAACCCCTTGATTATTCACATTTTTAAAGGTTAAATTTATATTTATTTTAAGCGATTTAGTAATAAAATAGAGAAAATTTTTACACATAAAATGATGGAGGTCATATTATGAAAAAAGAAAAGGTATTTAGTAGGGCGTTATCTGCTATGTTGATTTTGTTTGGAGTTAGCGTTGGCGCGTTCGCAGATGATGATGCGTATGCGGATTATGACGATACTCATCATATCAAGATAGTACCAGCTTTCGAAAGAGCAAATGAGATTCCAAATAGCGGCGAGATTCCCTCTGATTCTCGTGGGGCTCATTTAGGAGATATTACATACGGTGGAACGGCGACGGGGACTAATCTATGGGGAGGTCTTGCCCCGACAAATCCAAATGGTTCGCAAAATAAGTGGTATGATGAAAACGGAAAGAAACAATTAGTAAATTTTAGCGATGTGGATTTTATAAATATTTATGATCAAAGTAGTGCGCTTAAAGAGAGATTTGGTGGAAGTGGCACCTATGTATATGGTGATATGGTAACAGCTGGTAAGCCTATCATTAACCCTATGCCACTTAATGGAACTGGTACTCTTGGTGAGACTGACGGTAATTGGAAGGCTGGTTATATCACCGATGGTGGCATAAGCGGGACCAAGAATAGTGCTGCTGATACGGTTAAGCTTCCAAAAGGTGTGACGAAAGACGATATTGTATTTGCGAGACTTTATTGGTATGGTCATTTGTATAACAATAACGAAAAGTTAAATGACTCTTATGGTCCTGAGAACTGTGATGCTGACGATGTGGCGGAGGCTAAAAAAAGGGGAGTCAATTGTAAAAGACTTCCAAAGGTTCTTAAAATAGATGAGATTAAAGGCTATCAAGATGTAAAGGTGAAGATTGCTGGTTCTACTTATGATGTTAGTAGAGAAATTTGTAATGGATACTTTGCCTATAATTCATCTAGGGGTGGTTTAGATGGTAATAATCAAAGATATGCCATGATGTATAACTGCTCTGCTGATATCACTGATAAAATTAAGGCAAATTTTACAGATTATGATGAGACTATAAATGTAGCAGTCGGTAACATTAATGCAAGTTCTGCAAACCCAAGAATACAAAATTCAAGCACAAGTAACCAAGTATATAGACCAGCCAATGCTGCTATGGCAGGGAATTTAGATGGCGGCTGGTTGAATGTGCCTGCTAAGCTTCTTCCATTTGGTGGCTGGCAACTAGTGGTAGTATATGATAAGAGTATGAGATCGCAACAAAAACTTCTTGCTGATCCCAGTAAGGTAGGTGCTAGCAATAGAGATGATGCAAAAAAATACTTGGATACATATTTTAAACCAAAAAATATTACTTTATATGATGGTCTAACATCGCTAGAACCAGATACTTCTGGAAATAAAAATATTACAGCTAGTTATGCTTTGACTGGATTTTTTACTCCAAAAAGTGGTGATATCAAAGGCAAACTGATAATGGGAGCCTTGGGCGCAAATGGTGGTTTAAGTCCAAACCAAGGTGAGGGTATTTTTATCGCAGAAAATATGGAAAATGTCACTAGGCTAGATACCAACACCTATAATAGCCCAAATTTCTTTAATGGTTCAAAGACTTGGCTGACAGTAAATAGCGATGGAAAATATGTGCTTAATGGCGCAAGTGGTTATCATCAAGGTTTTGACTTAGATGAATTTGATATTTCAGATAGGCTTCGAAAGGAACAAAATAAAATGGCGGTAAGAATAGTAGCCGCTCCAAACCCTGGCGGAACTACAAACCGTTCTATGGTTTCGTTTATGGGTGTTTCAATCGATATGTATGTCCCTAAACTATGCTATGTTCAGAGATTTTATGATACGAGCGGTTGGATGGGATTTTATGATTTGGCGACTGGTGAGAAAAAAACTACCCCAGATAGCAATATCCCTACCGTGCAACGCGTAGTAGCTGGTGAGACGCTGTATTATCGAACAGAGATCCGCAACTATGACGCCAACGGCGAAGATGCGTATGATCTAGAAGTCCAGCTAAACAAAGGTGCTTATAATACCTACCAACCAAATTCATCTGGTGTGGATAAAAATATACGAGAATCTGAGAAAATAAATGAAGTAGAGTATGTATATATCGCCGATAATCTACCTGGTGCATACTCTACTCAAAAAGATAGAGCCAATAATACAAACCCGATAGCTAGCTATAATGGCAAGACTTTGATGAAGCTTGTAAATAATACTCCGAGATTTTATCTAGGAAGCAATGCTGGATCTAGTGGAAGTGATAACCCTAATGGAGGCGGTAGGCTAAATATCGGGGAGTCTGCATATATCGAGTTTAACGCTACTGTCGGCAACACCTATCTGTATAATCCTATGAGTTATAGAGCTACTTATAAAATGAGACTTGCTAATTCGACAGAGCTTATTACTCTGCCAGAGGCTGAGCTTTCGATGTGTGAGGGTGAAAAACCCCAAGATGTAGAAATTGCGTTTTTAAATGGTCTTAAAATCGTAAATCAAAATTTTGAAGATTTAAAAGATACAGATAAGACAAATAAACAAGATGACAGATTATATACCCAAGTAGCAGAGTTGCCGTTTAAGGTAAATATGGTATTTAGACCTGATATTAATGATTTGTTCCCATGCCCTACTGAGAATTTGGATGATAAAACAGGCGATTGCTCTGATTGGAATAAAAAGAATTCTCGCGTAGATTTGTGCGATGCGTTTAGTAATATTTTTCATCGTGTAGGCGAACATTGCGTACCTATAAATACAAAAGAGTTGCCAAATGGTAGAATGGGAATCGACTATCCTAATGCTGATGGTAGCTTGAAAAAATTTGACCTAGAAGGTCCGATTTTCTTATCTGCAATTAGAGCTAGCGATAAGGGTAGTTGCTACTATATCGATAACAAAACAAAGCTTCCGTTTAAATTCAACGGTGTGCGAGGAGTCGATCACAATACGAAATTCCAAGAGAAACAAACAGATGAGAAACTAATCGTTCCTATCGATGAGGTGGAGATAGAAGACGCCTTTAAGGGCGTAACATTTATGTTTAGTTACTATCCAAGAGGACTAGAAAATTTCGTTGCGACTAGACCGATAAATTTGGAAAATTTAGCTCTTGACATTAATGGTACTGTTTTGTATGATTATAATGCTACTAGTGGCGAGTTTGTCGCTATCGAAAATGTAACACAGTATTATATCAGATTGCAAACAGAGCGTTTATATGAAAAATATATAAACAAAAAAATGGATTTGCCACAATCTGTAACTAATCTACTTGAACGATATGGGGTAAGTAGATATAAAATCGAGCTAGAAGTGTCTAAAAAACACGAATTAGAGGTTGCATGGTTAAATGATACATCGGGCAATGATGAATTTAAAGATGAAAGAGAAGCCTTTAATGCGGATTTGGCTAAGATTTTATCTGAGATCGAAACCGCTCAGTCGTATTTTGGAACAGAGATGTCAGCTGACGGCTCTTTCCATATTTGTGATAGTGATAACTTCGTAGTCAGACCTGCGTATTTTGAAGCAGATATGGGTGCTACTGATAAATATGCAAAATTGGTAAATCCTGCTGCTAACGGTGATATTACCGAGAAATTAGATGAAAGAAATAGCAATGATTTGCGTGTAGGTGGCGACTATAAGTCAAATATTGATGTGCTAAGCAAAGTATTTTATGCAAAGAGCTATAAAGGCAATTCTGTGCCAAACTATTATGGTATTTTAGGTGGAGATTTAAGCAAACTTAGATTTAGCCAAAGAGATAGTTATACAAATGCTTCTTTGGATGTAGATAAAGATACTGCGTATTTGGCATATAGAGAAACTGCGACTTATCTAAAACCATTTATTTCTGGTGCTTGCCGTGAAAATATATCTGGACAATCTTATTATATAGAAAAGGAATTGGCAGATCAAGACGGACTTAAATCGACAGTTGGAACTTGTGCAAATGTGCCTGTGCCTTATGCTGGATTAGTATATAAATATGGCGAAGGTAAATATGAGTTGGATAGCAATGCTATATCTAAACTCTCAAAAGGCAATAAAGATGCAGAATTTGGTAAAGTTACTAAAATCGAAAACTGTTTAATAAATGGCAAGGATTTTGATGCAAAATATGATAGGGTTTGGGATAAAGACGCCATAAGTATGATAGCTGATTTTAGTGTGAAAAATATCAATGTTACAGATGGTGCAGCCAAACTCAAAAGATATAATGCAAATGAACTTAGAGCACAAGGTCTTTTGGAGGCAAATAAAAAAGATAAACGCCCAGCTGCTTTATATACTTCGACATTGTATGCCGATAAAAATAAAGATAATCCAAAGGGCGAAATTTTTAACTACTATAATGTCGGCGATGTAATGGTGAATATCTATGACAACTCATGGACAGATGATTATGCAGATCAAACCTTTGATTCTAGGGAACAACCTGCACCTAAGAGCCAGGATATGCAAGATAAGTATTGGGGAACAAAATGTGTAATCAACTCTACCAGCAATGTCCATGATGATAGGGGTAGAATTGGTTGCGACGTCGGTATAAAACAAGCTAGCGATAAAGACGCAGAAAAAGCATTGGGACTAGTGCTTAGATATCAACCAAAAAAAATTGGAATTTCTATGACTAGCTTGGATAATGGAACATACGGTCTATCTTGGGTTACAGGCACTGGAACTGTTGCCGGATATGATGCAAATGCTACACTTGTTACTAGTTTTGACAACAATGTAACAGTAACAGGCGCCTCAGTTGCTGCTTTTACATATTTTAACTCCGTGGATATAGAGAATAATTTGTTTATTGATGTGCTTGGAGATGGCACAAATTATGTTAATCCAGCCAATAATAAAGCGGTAACAAATCAGCTAGATCAATTAGCTATGTTGAAATTTAATGCTGTTGCTTATTTAGATGATAGCGTTTATAAGGATATAGTAGCTACATTGTATGATGGAAGAATGGCGACAAATTCTAATGGTACTTCACAACAAGTTTGTGGATTTGCAAGTGATATGGATGTGGATGTGACATTTGGTTACGATTGTGCTAGTGCCACTGGTGCTAACGACGGTCGTTGTGCAACTGGTGTTGTTGCTAGTAATATTACAACCCAACGAGATTATCAACCATACCCTGATTTAAAAACAATGTCATTTCAAATCCCTCGCGGAACCTCCTTCCTTACTACCGGCGAGTGCGTTGCTAGTGCAAATTATGATAGTAGATGTTATAAGTATAATGTTAAAGAAATGACTGCCGGCGGTGTTAGGGAAGAGATGACTAGTGGTGTTGATCAATGGCAGCTTCCTATACCTTTAAACCAAGCTATTAGTTATTATACCGATGCGAGTTTGAATAGTGGATTTATCCACAGACTAGATACAGATAGCCAAATGAATCCTAAAATAGCAAATTTTGCCTTGATGGCTCGTGGATTTAAAGAGGGTAAAACTCCAAATGCAACTATTTATTTTAACTTTGACAGAATGCAGAAAAATCCTAGTTTGCCAGTTTTAATCTATGCTAGTGATTTTGGTTTTTCTCGTGTGGCTCTTGATGGAGGAAACGGAAAAATTCAACCGGCGAAATTTGATAAAGATTTGAAAATTATTCCTTATACAGCGTCTGAAATTTCAAACTCAAAAGTGGAAATGGGTTCAGGGGTTGAATTATTCAATGAGAACTTTGATCAATACATAACAAGGATTGCAAAAGGTGCAGATAAAGCAACTGTTATAAATAATATAAATAGTCTTAATGATGCAGCGTATAGCGATGGAACACCATATACAAATTTCGCTGACAATATCGGAACATATGCATATTTTGTCTATGGTAAATCTTACGATGTAAGCGATGGTGAAAATGTATATGAAGGTGTAACTGGCGCACCAATCTCAATTGATATCAATGAGTATTTATATTGTGGTAAAACTAATTTAAATGATTGTTTTGCTATGCCTGCACCAAGAACTGGTTTAGAATATCTTGTCCCTGCGGCAAATGTTTTTGGAATCCTTAATCCTAATGTGCTCATTAATACTAATAAAAGTAATGGTTGGGTTATAAATACTCGCGCAACAGGTGCAAATATTGCCAATAGATTTGTTTCTAGATATAAATCTACTAATGCTGGTGTACCCGTGGCTACGGCGGCTGATCCAAATGATGGTGTTGGTTTTGCAAATGGAGTTCAAACTATCACTATAAATTCTGGAAATCGCGCAGCTTCTACTATCAGGATACTTACAAATCCTTGGCTTATCCATACCCCTGCACATGATAGAACTAGGGTGTATGAGGAAGATGCAGTAGGAAGAAATGATTACGCTTCTTCTTATGCAGCTTCTGGTGTGCCTCAATATTATAATCCTATTGAGGTGAGATTTAATCCTGCTGGTTCTTGGATGGGTGAAGGTACTATCAAAGGTAAGGCAGATGATGTCGGTAACTTTGTAGGAGAAAGCGATGCAAGTGCTTCAACTGGTGGCACAAATGAAAGTGCGGGAAGAACCTACCGCAATAGGCGTATCAGTTGGTAACTTTCACACCAGTAAAATTTAAAGCCTAGCCTTGGTGCTAGGCTTTTTTAAATTTAATCAAATTTAAAAAAATAGTAAAATTTAAATTAGGAAGACATTTGAAAAATATACGAAATTTCAGCATTATTGCCCACATAGACCACGGCAAAAGCACCCTTGCAGACAGACTAATCAGCGAGTGTAAGGCGGTCGAAGATCGTCAAATGAGCTCGCAAATCATGGATACTATGGATATCGAAAAAGAGCGTGGTATCACTATCAAGGCCCAATCCGTGCGCCTAGAATACGAGCTTGGTGGCGAAAAATATGTCCTAAATCTCATCGACACCCCAGGCCATGTGGATTTTAGCTACGAAGTGAGCAGAAGTCTGGCTAGCTGTGAGGGCGCGATACTCGTCGTCGATGCCAGCCAGGGCGTGCAGGCTCAAACTATCGCAAATGTCTATATCGCACTCGAACACAACCTAGAAATTATCCCTGTGCTAAACAAAATCGACCTTCCATCAGCAGATCCTGCGCGCGTCAAGGACGAGATCGAGCATATAATCGGACTTGATTGTTCAGAGGCAATCGAAGTAAGCGCAAAAACAGGGCAGGGCATAAAAGAGCTATTAGAGGCGATTATCACGAAAATCCCAGCCCCTAAAACCGATGAAAACAAGCCATTGAAAGCGCTTATTTATGATAGCTGGTTTGATAACTATCTTGGCGCACTCGCCCTTGTGCGCATTTATGACGGAGTGGTCAAAAATGGCGATGAGGTCTATGTCATGGGCACTGGCGGTCGCCACGAGGTGTTAGGGCTCATGTATCCAAACCCTCTTGCGCCGATTAAAACAAACACCGTGCGAAGCGGCGAGGTCGGTATCGTAGTAATGGGGCTAAAAAATGTCAGCGATGTGCAAGTCGGCGATACGATTACGCTCTATCGCAACCAAGCCTCCCAGCCAATCGGTGGCTTTGAAAAGGCAAAGCCTTTTGTGTTTGCTGGAATTTACCCCGTAGAAACCGATAAATTCGAAGAGCTGCGCGACGCGCTAGATAAGCTCAGCCTAAATGATAGCTCGCTTAGCTACGAGCCAGAGACCTCGCTTGCGCTTGGATTTGGCTTTCGTGTGGGGTTTTTGGGCTTGCTTCACATGGAGGTTGTCAAAGAGCGTTTGGAGCGCGAGTTTAACCTCGATCTAATCGCTACTGCGCCGACCGTTACTTATGAGGTCTATCTCACAGACGGCTCTATCAAGCGAATCCACAGCCCTAGCGAACTGCCTGAGCCAAACTATATAGATCATATCGAAGAGCCTTATGTGCGCGCTACAATCATTACGCCGAGTGAATTTTTGGGGAATTTAATCACGCTTTTAAATTCTCGCCGTGGCGTGCAGACCAAAATGGACTATATCACGCCAGAGCGTGTTTTGCTCGAATACGATGTGCCGACAAATGAGATTATTATGGATTTTTATGACAAGCTCAAATCATGCACCAAAGGCTATGCGAGTTTCGATTACGAGCCAAGCGATTATAGGCGTGGAAATTTGGTCAAACTCGATATTCGCGTCGCTGGCGAGGCTGTCGATGCGCTCTCTATCATCGTGCCGGTAGAAAAGGCGCAGTCTAAGGGCAGGGATCTGGTAAAGGCGATGAAGGAAATCGTCCCGCGTCAGCTTTTTGAAGTCGCAATCCAAGCGAGTATCGGAAATAAAATCATCGCCCGCGAAAATGTCCGCGCCATGGGCAAAAATGTAACCGCCAAGTGCTACGGTGGCGATATCACGCGCAAGCGCAAGTTGCTCGAAAAGCAAAAAGAGGGCAAAAAGCGCATGAAGGCTATCGGCAAGGTGAATTTGCCTAGTGAGGCGTTTTTAAGCGTTTTGAAGATTGATTAAAATTTGGCTCTTTGGGGAATACTGCCCCGGATTTCGTGTGTGATTTTTGTCGCAGAAATTTTGCGAAATTTGCCTAATCTGTCACTGCGAGAAGCTGTTTTATAAATGACATAAGTAAAATTTATAAGCCCAAATTTGGGCTTATAAAGTAGAATTTAGCCTAAAAATGGCTGAGTAAATCATCTATGAGAAGGTATTTTTATCGATACTGCCTTTGTAAAATTTCTCCAAAGTATCAGTATATGCGTTCTGGAAAAACTCTGCCTGAGTTAGCTCGATGATTGCATTATTTACAAATGCGATAAGCTCGTCGTTTTCCTTTTGTGCGCCTATGCAGATATAATCAATCTGGCCTATGCTTTTGACGCCGATTTCTAGGTTAGGGTTGCTCATCACAATCGGGGCAACTGTAAGGTTTGTCTGCATATAGCCGTCTGCTTGGCCAGAGACAAGCTTATCGGCGCAGTCAGATAAACTCTCGCAGTATGAGATATTAAAATCATATTTGCTTCCATTTGTTTTGAGCCAGTCGTCGCTTGTGGTGTCTTTTTGGATTACGATATTTTTGCCTTTTAATTCAGATAGCTTGGTAACTCCCTCAGCCTTTCTAGTGACTACGACTTGCACCTCTGCTAGGTAAGGCACCGAAAAATTCACCTCTTTGGCGCGAGAGGGCGTAGCGGTAAATGTGCTAATAACAAGGTCTAAATCGCCGTTTTTAAGCATAGGAAGTCTGTCTTTTGCACTTTTGATGAGGATTAAATCAATAGTGCCGTCGCTTCCGACTAGTTTTGTGCCGATTTCTTTGGCTAAAGATACCTCAAATCCCTCGCTCTGCCCATTTACCTGCGAGCTAAATGGAGGTAGGTTTTCTCGCACACCGATTTTAACCTTTTTGCTTGATTGAATTTCTTGCAATGAAGCACAAAATGCACAGGCATAACTAAGCGATAAAAGTAGCAATTTTTTCATTGTGTAATCCTAATAAAAATTTTTAATAATATCAAAAGTGATTTTACTGTGATTTTTTAAAATGTAATTTAAATTTCATAATAATGTATATAAATTTGATAAATTTGTAGAAATTTTAGCTAAAAGTTTCTATCAACTTATTTTGCGTAGCCTATGATTGCAAGAATTTCAAAATTTTATTTAAAATTTAGTAACGAAATTTGCGTTTTGGTTATCTTTACTCGTAGTTGCTTCGGCGTTACCGCGCCTTGCAATGACAAATCAGAGAAATTTATAAGCCCAAATTTGGGCTTATAAAGTAGAATTTAGCTTAAAAATTGCTAAGGAAATCGTCTATGAGAAGGTATTTTTTATCAATACTGCCTTTGTAAAATTTCTCGAAAGTATCGGTGTATGCGTGTTGGAAAAACTCCGCCTTTGTTAGCTCAATAATCGCGTTATTTACGAAATTTATAAGCTCTGCGTTGCCTTTTTGCGCGCCCACACAGATATAATCTATCTCGCCTACGCTTTTGACGCCAGTTTCTAAGCTAGGATTATTCATCACAACTGCGGCGGCTGTGATATTTGTGTGCATGTAGCCATCGACTTCGTTTGATAGCATTTTTTCCGCGCACTCTACGCCATGTTCGCAGTAAGAAACATCAAAACTATATTTTTGTGCATTTGTTTTGAGCCAATCATCGCTTGTGGTGCCCTTTTGGACTATAATTTTTTTGCCCTTTAAATCAGATAGTTTTGTAACTCCGTCAGCTTTTCTGGTGACTACGACTTGCACATCCGCTAGGTATGGCACTGAAAAATCCACTTCCTTAGCGCGCGCTGGTGTGGCAGAAAAGTTGCCGACCACTAGGTCTAAATCGCCGTTTTTAAGCATAGGAAGTCTGTCTTTTGCCTCGATGACTACTAAGTCGATTGAGCCGTCGCTTCCTACTAGCTTTGTGCCGATTTCTTTGGCCAAAGATACCTCAAACCCCTCACTCTCGCCGTTTGCTTGCGAGCTAAATGGAGGCAGATTTTCTCTGACGCCTATTTTAACCTTTTTGCTTGATTGAATTTCTTGCAAAGAGGCACCAAATGCACATGCACAGCCAAGTGATAAAAGTAAAAACTTTTTCATTATATACTCCTATAAATGAAATTTTAGTTTTTTTTAAAAATATATTAGGAGTAATTTTACCGTGAAATTTTAAAATAAAATTTAAATTTCACGGCAAATGTGGGTAAATTTGAAGAATTTTAGTATAAATTTTTAACCAAAAAGGCTATTTACGCTCTCGTCGTGATATACGCGACGGATAACCTCGCCAAATAGCGATGTTACCGAGATGACTTTGATTTTATCGCACTCTTGGCGCAACGGAATCGTATCTGTGACGATTAACTCATCTAGCGCACCTTCATTTAGTCTCTCATAAGCAGGACCGCTTAGCACTGCATGCGTGCAAAACGCCATAACGCTAGTCGCGCCCCTTTCTTTAAACGCAGCGGCGGCTTTGACGATAGTGCCGGCTGTATCAATCATATCGTCGATCAAAATCACATCTTTGCCATTTACATCGCCGATGATATTCATAACTTCGCTTTTGTTGGCTTCTTCGCGTCTTTTATCTACAATAACCATATCCAAATTTAACTTTTTAGCAAAGGATCTTGCGCGCGCCACACCGCCGACATCTGGGCTAGCGATGATAGGGTTTTTTAAATTTTTGTTTTTGAAATAGTCCAAAAACGCCAAAGATCCATATAGATTATCTACTGGAATATCGAAAAATCCCTGAATTTGTCCAGCGTGTAAATCCATCGTAACTACGCGGTCAATGCCCGCTGTTTGCATCATATTTGCGACGAGTTTGGCGCTGATTGGCACTCTTGGGGCTGCCTTGCGGTCTTGTCTAGCGTATCCGAAATACGGCACCACGGCTGTGATTGATCTAGCACTTGATCTTTTTAGCGCGTCGCTTAGGATTAAAAGCTCCATTAAATTTGAGTTAGCCGGAGCGCAGGTCGGTTGTATGACGAAAACATCCTTACCGCGCACACTTTCGCCGATTTGCACGCTAATCTCGCCGTCGCTAAATGTCTTGATAGAACACTCGCTAAGTGGCAGGGATAGGTATTTTGAGATTTTTTTTGCGAAGTCAGGATTGGCACTTCCTGATACGATTTTATAGCCACGCATATTTTGCCTTTGTGATAAGATGAACCCTAATTTTACACCAAAGCTGATAAATTTAAGCTAATTTTCTACGATTTTACTCGGTTCGCCAAAAAGATTTGCAAGCTCGGTTTTTAAAATTTCTTCCTTGCTTACAGCTTCGCTTGCAAGCTTGGCAAGCTCGTTTCTGGTTTTTTGCATATCAGGCTTGGCTACTTCGGTGCTGATTTCGTAATTGCTCAAATTTGTCTGATTTAGCAAATTTAGCTTGGGTAAATCCTTTGGCGGGGTTGTTAAATTTGGCTTTGGCTCCGCCTCGCGAAGTGGGGCATTTTGGGTGATTGAAATTTTAGCATTTTCGCCAAAAGTCATTTTCAAAACGCTATTTATCGCCCTTGACGCGGCGCGCAAATACTCTTTGTCCTCGTTTTTGGCGCGCGAAATCAGATACAAAGTGGAGTTTTCAAATTTGACAAATTCAATGCAATTATCAAATTTCTCGCCCAGCTCGTAGCTTCTATCGTATAAATTTGAGAGAAATTTATCATACGCCGAATTCGCATTTAGCGTATCTGCGCCTGTTTTTTGCGCTACTTTTTGCTCTAAATCATTTAGTTTTTGGCTAGTGCTGTTTTGCGCAGGGGCTAGATTTTGCGCTGAATTTTGCGTTAAATTTGGCGCATTTCGTGGTGCGCTGAAATTTGCATTTGCCTGCGCGCTTTTTGGCGTAGCAAAATTTGGCGCAGAGCCCAAATTTGCCCCGCTTGCACCGCTATCACCAATGGATTTTGAAATTTCGATTAACTCGTCGATTTCTTGCAAATTTACAGCTTCCATCATCAAAAATATCATCATCAAAAGCGAGTAAGTATTATCCGAACTCACGCCTAGCATGCTTTTTGCGCCGGCTAAAATTCGGAAAAATCGCTCATAAATTAGCATGCTAAATTTGGTATCATTTCGCAAAAATTTCTCTTTTAAATTTGCAATCATCTCGTCGATTATGGTCTCGGCGTTGTAGTTTTCGATCTCTTTGACGATTTCGATAGCGCCCACGCGGTCTTGGCGCAAAACGATTTCTAAAATTTCATTGATTTTGGCGGGATCTAGGAGCCCTAGCATATCGGCTACTGCGGTTTGCGTGACATTTTCTTCGCTATAAATTATAGCTTGATCTAAAAGCGTGAGAGTATCTCTGAGCGAGCCAGAACCGCTTCTAGCTAGGATTTTGAGCGCGCCGTTTTCGTAAGAAATACCCTCGTTTTGCAAAATTGCTTCAAGGTGCGAAATAATCGCTAGTTGGGCGATTGGTTTGAAGCGGAAGTGTTGCGTGCGCGAAAGCACGGTCGCTGGTAGTTTGAGCGGGTCTGTGGTAGCTAGGATAAATTTCACATACGCAGGCGGTTCTTCAAGCGTCTTTAAAAGGGCGTTTGAAGCCTCTTTGGTAAGCATATGAACCTCGTCTATGATAAAAATTTTAAATCTCGCACTAGCTGGGGAGTATTTGGTCTGCTCGATTAGCTCCCTGATATCGTCGATTTTGCGGTGGCTTGCGGCGTCCATTTCGATGATATCTATATGGCGACCCTCGTTTGCCATTATGCAGTTATCGCAACTCTCGCAAGGCTTCGAAGTGGGTCCGTGATCGCAAAGCAGGGCTTTGGCGAAAATACGCGCGGTCGAGGTCTTGCCAGAGCCTCTAAGTCCGCTAAAAAGATACGCATGTCCTAGTCTTGCGCCGTCGAGTGCGTGCGCTAGGGAGCTTGCGATTGCGTTTTGTCCGATTAGGGCGTCGAAGTTTTTGGGTCTGTATTTTAGTGCGAGTGCTTGCAAAATTTCTCCTTGATTTAAAACCTTTAATGATACAAAAAAAACTATAAATTTAAAATTTATCGCTATATTACGCCAAATTTTTCAAAAAAGGATCAAAATGAAATCAATTTTTGTCGCAATCTTTGCACTTTTAATCGCAGGGTGTTCGAGCAATACGCCTGTTTTGGGGCTTAGTCCATATATTTCTGGTGTTGCGCCAGTTGCAAAAACTAAAAGCGCTGGCGAGCTAAATATCAAAGACTCTCGTCAAAACAGCCTAATCATCGGCACAATCAACGATAATAGCGGAAATTTAATCGACGAGGTTTTGCTTAAAACAGATTTGAGTTCGTGGTTCGAAAACGCCCTTAAAACCGAGCTTGGCGCGCGTGGCGTAGCCATAGGCGCAGGTGGGGCTAACATAAGCGTGGATATCAAAACCCTAAATGCTGCAATCGAGGGGTATTCTAAACAAAATATGAGCGCAAAAGCCGAAGTTTTCATCACTATCGTAAATGGCACTAGGACAATCACAAAACGCGTAGCCCAAGATCAAAGCGAGTTTGCAGCCCTTCGCAATGCCCGCACAATGGAGCCTTTCGTCGAAAGTATACTAAGAGATATCATCAAAAAATCAGCCGATCAAATCGTCTCTTCGCTTTGAAATTTAAATGCGTTGCATTAATTGTGGCGCATTTTCCCTGCGCCTTTTTTGCGCCTCTTGTGCGCGCACCCTCTCGCAAAACCGTCTAAACGCGCGTGTGGTGGAGGATTTCGTGGTATTTTATTATTACGGATACTCGGAGGTCAAAAATTTAATCCTCTCCAAGCACCATTTGCACGGAAGTGCGGTTTTATCGCGCTTGGCTAAATTTAGTCTAGCG
The DNA here is from genome assembly GCF_027737585.1 of Campylobacter sp. JMF_14 EL1. Lineage (NCBI taxonomy): Bacteria > Pseudomonadati > Campylobacterota > Epsilonproteobacteria > Campylobacterales > Campylobacteraceae > Campylobacter > Campylobacter sp. JMF_14 EL1. Next base: position 523,126 of record NZ_JAOVTW010000001.1, on the reverse strand, counting down.
AAATTTCCAAATGAATTTAAGGCTTTTTTAGATGAGAATTTGCCAAATTTGACGCAAGAAATCCCAAATTTCAAATTTCAAGCCATCCCGCTAGATGATGATATCAGCTCAGGTTTTTCGCATACTGCCGTGCTTGCTCGTGCGCTAAAATCGCGCGAAATAACGCCAACTTATGGCGTGATTAAAGCCCAAAACAAGGTCAAATATGCAGGTCAGTCTTTGGAATTTCGCCTAAAACACAGGCGCGATTATAAAATTACAAAAGAGCCAAAATTTCCCGTGATTTTAGTCGATGATATCATTACAACCGGGCTTAGTATGTTGGAGGCTAGGGAGGTTTTAAAAAAGGCTGGATTTAGAGTGGTTTTTGGCATAGTTTTGGCAAATGCACAAATTTAAGCAAATTTACGCGAATTTTAGGTTACTCAAAAGGTTTTTTTGCTAAAATCAAAAGTTTAAATTTGCAATAAGGAAAGATATGCAAGAAAGTATTTTTGACACACAAGAAATCATAGACATAGATGTTGAAGAATCAATAAAAACAAGCTATTTAGACTATTCGATGAGCGTTATCATAGGGCGAGCTTTACCTGATGCTAGAGACGGCTTGAAGCCTGTGCATAGGCGAATTTTATACGCTATGAACGACCTTGGAGTTAGCTCTCGCCAACCATATAAAAAATCAGCGCGTATTGTGGGCGATGTCATCGGTAAATACCACCCGCACGGCGATATAGCGGTGTATGATGCGCTAGTGCGTATGGCACAAAGCTTTTCTATGCGAATTCCAACCGTCGATGGTCAGGGAAACTTCGGCTCGATTGACGGAGATGGCGCGGCTGCTATGCGTTATACAGAGGCTAGAATGACGCCACTAGCCGAAGAGCTTTTGAAAGATTTAGACAAAGAGACGGTTGATTTCATACCAAACTACGATGAGAGCCTAAGTGAGCCTGATGTGCTTCCTGCGCGCGTGCCAAATTTGCTTTTGAACGGATCGAGCGGAATTGCTGTGGGTATGGCGACAAATATCCCGCCACACAGCCTTGATGAGCTTGTAGATGGGCTTTTGCTTTTAATCGACAATAAAAACGCTAGCCTTGAAGAGGTCATGCAATACATCAAAGGTCCAGATTTCCCAACTGGCGGACTTATTTTTGGTAAAAAAGGCATAATTGATGCTTATCGCACTGGGCGTGGCAGGGTCAAACTCAGGGCCAAAACGCATATCGAAAAAAAGGCCAACAAAGATGTCATCGTCATCGACGAGCTTCCATATCAGACAAACAAAGCCCGCCTTATCGAGCAAATCGCGGATTTGGTCAAAGATAAACAAATCGATGGTATTAGCGAAGTGCGCGATGAGAGCGATTTCGAGGGAATTAGAGTTGTAATCGAGCTTAAACGCGACGCTATGAGCGATATCGTGCTAAATAATCTTTTCAAACAAACCACTATGGAGGGCACTTTTGGCGTAATTATGCTCGCAATTGATGGCAAAGAGCCAAAGGTATTCTCACTAATCGAGCTACTTAAACTTTTCTTAAATCACAGAAAAACCGTCGTCATTAGACGCACGATTTTCGAGCTTCAAAAGGCACGCGCTAGGGCGCATATTTTAGAGGGCCTTAAAATCGCGCTTGATAATATCGACGAAGTGATCGAAATCATTAGAAATTCAGCCGATACTGCGATAGCTAGGGAAAATTTAATGGCTAAATTTGGCCTAAGCGAGCTTCAATCAAACGCGATTTTGGATATGAGGCTAAGCAAGCTAACTGGCTTGGAGCGCGAAAAAATCGAAAATGAGCTAAAAGAGCTTTTGGTTGAAATTTCACGCCTTGAAAATATCCTAAAATCCGAAAATTTAATCGAGCAAATTATCAAAGATGAGCTCTTAGAAATCAAAGACAAATTTAAATGCCCGCGCATTACAGAAATCGTCGATGACTACGATGATATCGATATCGAGGACCTTATACCAAACGAAAATATGGTCGTAACTATCACGCACCGCGGATATATAAAACGCGTGCCAAGCAAGACTTACGAGAAGCAAAAAAGAGGTGGCAAGGGCAGGGTAGCAGTGACGACATACGACGATGATTTCATAGAAAATTTCTTCACTAGCAACACCCACGATACGCTTATGTTTGTGACTGATCGCGGACAGCTTTACTGGCTCAAAGTCTATAAAATCCCAGAGGGCTCACGCACAGCCAAAGGCAAGGCGATTGTAAATTTAATCAAGCTTGTTGGCGATGAAAAGATTATGGCGATAATCCCGACTACTGATTTTTCTGATACTAAATCGCTCGTATTTTTCACCAAAAATGGTATTGTAAAACGCACAAATTTAAGCGCGTTTTCGAATATTCGCTCACTTGGCGTAAGGGCTATCAGCCTAGACGATGATGACGCGCTAGTAACCGCGCTAATCGTGCCAAATGAGGCAGGCGAGAGCGCACCGATTGAGAGCGATGATGAAAATGGACAAAATTTAGAAATTTCGCAAGAAATCGAAGAAGTTGAGAGCGAAATTTTAGATGAAAACAGTAGCGAAATCAACGAAAATATGATTTTCATCGCTACCAAAAAGGGTATGTGCGTTAAATTTAAACTCGGCAAGGTTCGCCAAATGGGACGCGTAGCCAGAGGCGTGAGAGGGCTTAAATTTAAAGAAGCTAGCGATGAGGTAATCGGGGCGACATTTATTTTAAATGATAATTTAGAAATTTTAAGCGTGAGCCAAAAAGGTATTGGCAAACGCACCACAGCTAGCGAATATCGCCTCACAAACCGCGGCGGCAAGGGCGTAATCTGCATGAAGCTCACAAACCGCACCGGCGATTTGGTAGGCGTAGTAATGGTCGATGAGGAAATGGATCTCATGGCGCTAACCACAAGTGGCAAGATGATTCGCACAGATATCCAAAGCATACGCAAGGCCGGACGCAACACAAGTGGCGTAATCGTCGTAAATGTCGAGGGCGATGATGTGGTTAGCATTGCTACTTGCCCGAAAGCAGAAAGCGATGATGAGGGCGAAGTGGGCGAAGAAAATGGTGGCGAGAGCCTAAATTTAGAAAATAGCGAAAATCAAATCATACAAGGAGAGGGTGATGAATAGATATAACATCGCAATCGTTGGCGCAACAGGCGCTGTTGGCGAAGAGATACTTAGAGTTTTGTCTGAGTTAAATTTCCCAGTAGCAGATATTTTGCCGCTAGCTAGCGCACGCTCGGCTGGCGAGGTCGTAGAATTTGAGGGCAAAGAGTATGTGGTAAAAGAGCTTACTGAGACTACATTTGAAGAAAACGAGATTGATATCGCGTTTTTTAGCGCAGGTGGAAGTATTTCGGCGCATTTCGCACCGCTTGCAGCGGCTAGTGGCGCAGTGGTAATCGATAATACAAGCCATTTTAGAATGCAAGATGATGTCCCTCTCGTGGTGCCTGAGTGCAATCCTGGCGATATCGAGCTATGGGAACAAACTGGCATTATTGCCAATCCAAACTGCTCAACTATCCAAATGGTGCAAATCCTAAAACCACTAAACGACGCTTTTGATATCGAGCGCGTAGATGTGAGCACATACCAAGCCACAAGTGGCGCAGGTAAAGAGGGTATGAGCGAGCTAGTCGAACAGCTCCAAGCATTTTTTGCCTTTAAGCTTGATGAGTGCGAGCCAAAGGTTTTCGCTCACCAAATCGCAATGAATGTAATCCCTCATATCGATGTTTTTAACGAAAACGGCTTTACCAAAGAAGAGCTAAAAATGGTAAATGAAACACAAAAAATCTTGCACAAAAACTTTCCAGTAGCCGCCACTTGCGTGCGTGTGCCTGTCATGAGAAGCCACAGCGAGGCGATTACGATTAAATTCAAACAAGATTTCACGCTTGAAAAGGTGCGCGAAATTTTAGCAAACGCAAAAAGTGTCGTGCTTTGCGATGATCCAAGCGAGAAAAAATACCCTATGCCAATCGTCGCTACCGATACGAACGAAACTTTCGTAGGTAGAATCCGCCGTGATATCTATGATGATAAAATCTTGCACCTTTGGTGCAGTGCCGATCAAATCCGCGTCGGAGCGGCTACAAATGCCGTTAGAATCGCGCTTGATTGGATTGAACTTCAAGAAAACAAATAAATTTATGGGCGCAAATTCGTTGCGCCCATTTTAAATTTTGCAAATTTCACTAAATTTAGCCTATTTAAGGAGCAATGATGATTTTTATCGACGCATGTTTGAAAAAACCGACACCTTATACGCCTGTGTGGATGATGCGACAAGCAGGGCGTTATCTGCCAGAATACATGGCAGTGCGAAAAAGCGTGGGCGGGTTTTTGGAGCTTTGCAAAGATTTTCGCAAGGCTAGTGAGGTTACAATCCAGCCTGTGGAGATTTTAGGCGTCGATGCGGCGATTTTATTTAGCGATATTTTGGTTGTTCCGCTTGAAATGGGGCTTGATTTGGAATTTGTCGCAGGTGAGGGACCAAAATTTAAAAATCCATTGAAAAATTTGGAAGATTTAAAGGCTTTAAATCCCGAAAAAGCCGTGAAAAATCTGCAATATGTCTATGATACGGTTGCGCTAACTAGGCAGAATTTGAGCGATGATAAGGCGCTGATTGGCTTTTGCGGTTCGCCTTGGACGGTGGCGACATATATGATCGAAGGCGGCACGACAAAGACTTATGCGATTTGCAAAAAAATGGCGTATTCTAACCCTGAACTTTTGCACGAGATTTTACGCGCCGTTACGGAGACGACCAAACTTTACCTTGAAAATCAAATCAAAAATGGCGTAAATGCCGTGCAGATTTTTGATAGCTGGGCGAGTGCATTAGAAGAAAGCGCGTTTTTCGAGTTTAGCTGGAAGTATATTTTAGAAATTTGCGACTATTTAAAGGCGAAATTCCCGCAAGTGCCGATTATTGTCTTTCCAAAGGGCATTAGCGGATATTTGGATAAGATTAGCGGAAATTTCGATGTTTTTGGCGTGGATTGGAGCACTCCGATAGAGTTAGCTGCGCAGAAGCTTGGCGAGAAATACACGCTTCAAGGAAATATGGAGCCAACCCGCCTTTATGATAAAAATGCCATAAAACAGGGCGTTTCGCAGATTTTGGAAGTTATGAAAAATCGCCCGCACATTTTTAATTTGGGGCATGGAATTTTGCCTGATATTCCTGTGGAAAATGCGAAATATTTCATAAATTTAGTGCATGAAATGAGCGCAAGATAATGAAATATATTTTCGGTCCTGTGAGTTCTCGCCGTTTTGGGCAGAGCCTTGGGATTGATTTAAGTCCAAATTCGAAGCAATGCAACTTCAACTGCGCATATTGCGAATTAAAAGCCAAAAAGCCTATTTCGCAGATGAGCGAGATTTGCGATATTTCGCCCGTGCTTGATGAGCTTAAAACTGCGCTAGATAAATTTAAAAATACCCAAGTCATCACGCTTACGGCTAATGGCGAACCTAGCCTTCACCCTAAATTTGGCGAACTTGTAAGCGAAATTAAGGCTTTAAAACTGCCCCAAAAGCTGCTAGTTTTATCAAATTCAAGCAGAATTTCGCAAAATTACGAAGCATTTTTGAAATGCGATATTTGCAAATTTTCCCTTGATAGCGTGGTTAGTGAAACTTTTAAAAAAATCGATAATCCGCATGATAGTGTAAATTTGGACGAAATTATCTCAAATTTGATTAAATTTAGTGCCGAATTCAAGGGCAAATTAGTCATAGAAATTCTTGTTGTATCTGGGCTAAATGATACTGTCAGCGAATTTGAAGCTCTAAATTCGGTGCTTGAAAAAATAAATCCCGCTCGCATTGATTTAGGCACGATTGATCGTCCGCCTGCGTTTAAAAATGCTAAGCCGGTAAGCTTTGAGAGGCTAGAATTTTTAAGCAAATTTTTGAAAAATCAAAGCGTAAATATAGTCGCAAAACCAAAATACGATAGCGAAAAGCTCGATTTTAGCGAAGATGAAATTCTCTCTATGCTAGTTCGCCGTCCCCAAAGCCTAAGCGATATAGAAGCTAAATTTAGCGAACTCTCAAAGGCAAATTTAGCAAATTTGCTAAATTTAGGAAAAATCACTCTAAAAGACGGATTTTATAAAGTTTTGTGAATTTTGGCACTTTTACCTTGCGTTTTTTTTCGTTACAATGACATAAATTTTAATTTATTGGAGATAAAAATATGACAATTATATTAAAGGGCTTTGAACCTATTTTTGGAAAAGTGTTGTTTTTAGGAACTTGCGTTGGAAAAACTTCAATGGACTATGATTTTTACTATATGGATAAAAGAAATAAATTTTGGGACTTAATCGATGAAATATGCCTTACAGATAACTTTTTTGCTTCCAAAAGAGACGAATATATAAAAAATTCTCAAAATAGAAATGGCATAAAAAAGGATATTATTGATAAGTTAAAAGAATTTGGTATTGGTATTTCTGATATTATAGAAAGTTGCGAGAATACGACAAATTCAAGCGACGGTGGAATAATTCCCGAAAGCATAGTATATAATAAAAAATTGTATGATTTAGTCAAAAAGGCTGATATAATTGTCCTAAATGGTAAAAAAAGAACAAATGATGAATTTAAAAAGGCTATCAAAGAAAAACAAATTAATGTAGATAATAAAAAAGTTATTCCAATAAATAGTTCAAGTGGTGCTAATAATAGAAACAAAGAAAAACGAAAAAATGAGTGGAGAGATATTAGTAAATATCTAAAAAAATAAGTATCGTAGGGTGGGCAAGGATGCCCACCCTACGGTTTTTACTCAAATTTACAATTTCTGTGAATTATCCTTTTTAAAATACGCAAAAAACGCTAACAAAATCAGCACTAACCCCAAAACCCAGCTACTTCACGCCTTCCCACCATCTGTTTTGTGGTAAATTTGACAGGTTGAAAACCTCCCCCACAAGTGGCGTTGTGATAGTGTATTTCGCCCCAGCTTCCTTACTAGCGCGCACCAAACGCTCCATAGGCTCGCTCCATTTATGATACGCCAAATCAAATTTCGCCCAGTGTATCGGCAAAAGCACGCGCGCACCAAGCACGCTGGCGTTTTTCGCGCTTTGCTCTGGCATGGAGTGGATCTGCGCCCAGGCGCGGTTGTAGGCGCCGTTTTCTAGCATGGCGATATCAAAGTGTCCGTATTTTTGCGCGATTTGCGCGAAATGCTCGCCATCTCCGCTATCGCCTCCGTAAAAAATCCTAGCCTCATCGGCGATAATCGCATACGAGCCCCACAGCGTGGTATTTCTGTGAAATCTACCGCTAAAATGTCTAGCGCGTTCGAGCGTGAAGCTCACACCATTTACGCTTGCGCTCTCTTCTAAATCCAGTTCCGTAATTTTCGCGTCATTTACGCCCCAGCGAAGCAGGTGGGCGCGCACGCCAAGAGGCACGATATAGCGCTCTGCTTTGGCGTCAATCTCCCTGATAGCGCGCATGTCGAGGTGATCGTAGTGATCGTGGCTGATTATCACGCATAGCCCCTCTGGCAGGTCAGAAATCCTAGGCGTTATCTCATACGCAAATGGCGCACCACCCACGAAAATGGGCGAGGCGCGGTAAAATACAGGGTCGGTGATGACATTTAAATCATTTATGCGAAATAGCACACTCGAATGCCCAAACCAGACAAAATCGCCGTTTTTGAGGGCGCTAGGCTCGAATTTCACGCTAGGAAGCGCGCGGGAGGGGTTTTTGCCCTCGGGGGTAAAAATCATATCATAAAGCCAGCTTAGCATGCTTGGCATTTCATCGCTGGTCGCTAGCACCGTAGGCTGGGCGTTTTCGAAAGTTTTGCCATTATAAGCCTTGCTGGCGCGGATTTTCGCCATAGAAATCTCATCTGGCACTCCGCCAAAAACAGGGTGAAATTTCACGAAGCAAAGCACGAGCGCGCCTAAAAACAAAACCGTAGCAAAAAACCAAAAAATCGATTTTAAAATCATTTTTTCCCTTTGAAATTTTTGGTTTATATTAGCGAAATTTTGAAATTTTGCTTAGACAAATTCTCCAAATTTATTGCCCAATTTTGCAAATTTTAGTAAAATGCGCCCAAAAATAGGAGAAATTTTGATTTACGATGTGATTATTGTGGGCGCGGGTGCGGCTGGGCTTTTTAGCGCGATAAATTTGCGTGCAAAAAGCGTTTTGATTGTGGAGAAAAACGCCTTAGCAGGGCGCAAAATCTTAGCCAGCGGTGGTGGGCGGTGCAATATCACAAATGCAAATTTGAGTGCGAAAAATTATTTAGGAGATGAAAATTTTATCTCGCAAATACTGCGCCGACTAAGCGTAGATGAGCTTTTGAGCGTGTTTGCGCCTTTGGAATTTGGCTTAGAAAAAAACGCTCAGTATTTTTGCAAAAACCACTCGCGCGCAGTGTTACAAAAACTACTATCTATGGCACAAAAAACCTGCGAAATTCGCACAAATTGCGAAATTTGCGAAATTTCAAAGAGTGGCGAAATTTTTAATTTATTTAGCGTCAAAGGCGAGAAATTTTGCGCCAAAAATCTCATAATCGCCACTGGCGGGCCTAGTTTTAGGGCTCTTGGCGCAAGTGATAGCGCGCTAAGCTTTGCGGTGAGTTTTGGCATAAAGTGCGAGAAATTTCGCCCAGCCCTCGTGGGGCTTTGCGTGCAAAAGAGCGAGTTTTGGTTCAAAAATCTAAGTGGCGTGAGCCTTGGCGTGCGCGCAAAGCTCGCAGGGCGCGAGATCGCAGGGGAGGCGCTATTTACACACAGAGGCATTAGCGGGCCTGCGATTTTAAATGCGTCGCTGTTTTGGAGAAGTGGCAAAATTACTCTAAATTTCGCCCCAAATCACAATATGAAAAGCCTAGAAAAAGCCCTAAATGGCGGGAAAAAACAGCTTTCGAGTTTGCCGTTTTTGCCAAAACGCTTTGTTTTGGAGTTTTTGCGCTCGCAAAATTTGCAGGATAAAATTTTTTCAAAATATAGCGAAAGTGAGTTAGAAAAAATCGCGCGAATTTTCTCTTACGAGTTTGCCCCTGCTGGCACTTTTGGCTTTGAAAAGGCCGAAATTAGCGCGGGTGGCGTTTGCACGGACGAGCTAGGCGCGGATTGTGAAAGCAAAAAAATCCCCGGGCTGTATTTTGCGGGCGAGTGCATAGACGCATCTGGAATGCTTGGAGGATATAATCTGCATTTTGCCTTTGCTAGCGCTCTTTGCGTGGCACGCGCGATAAATTCTAAAATTTAGCGCGTGAAATTTGGCTAAATTTGGCTAAAATTTGCAAATTTGACAAATTTTAAAATTCGCCAAATTTCGCAAATTTAGCCCAAAATTATCGCTCAATTTTTTCGATTATGATATCGCCTGATTTTAGGCCTTCGAGCGTGGTTTTGGCCTTTTCGTCGTCTTTAAACTCGGCGCAGTAAATCTCCAAATACTCAATCCCTTTGGCGTTGTTTTGATTCATTAGCTCGATTGCCGCAAGTGCCAAATACGGGCGTTTTGCGCCAAGTTCGGTGGCGCGAGATAAAATCTCTTTTGCCTTGTCTGTGCGAGTGGAATTTAGCAAAAACTCGCCATAAGTCGTTAAAACCTCGGCGTTTTGGCTATCGCGCGCTAGTATTCTCTCATAAATCGCGTCGGCTTTTTCCTTCGCACCCAGCACATCGAAATTGTGTTGGGATACATAAATTTGGGCGAATTTCATATCGAATTGCGTGCGGTCTTTGGCGTCGATTTTATCGGTGATGATCTCTTTGTTTATGTATTCAAAAACGCTCGCCATTAGCACGGAGTCGTTGTATCCTTGCTCGGCTTCGTCCTCGCTGTCAAATTTCAGCGGATACTCGCAGGCGTGTTTGCACAGCGCGTCGGAGTATTCGTAGAGTTTGGCGATGTCGAGGTTCGCACCTCCATTAGGATTTTTTTTCATTATAGCGTCGTTTGAATACGCGCTATACGGCTCGGCGCAAAGTGCGCTAAATAGGGCGAAAATCGCGATTAATATGCGGTTTGTCATTTTCTTATCCTTAAATAAAAAAGTTACTAATTCTAGTGGAAAAATTTAAATAATTACTGAATTTAGGCTAAATTTTTAAATTTCATTTTCAAACGCACTTTTCGGATACAGACCGATTAGTTTTTTTACCATTTTTCCGTTTTTATCATATATCAGCGAGGTTGGCGTGCCAAATATCCCGCCAGCGACATTTGATAGGTATTTCACAGAGGCTGGTGCGCTAAGCGTAGGGAATTTTACCCCTTTTTCGCGCGCGGTTTTCAGATCCGTTTCTAGCTCGCCACTACCGCCTAAAACGCCGATTACAAGGGCTTTTTGCGAGGCGTGGATTTCATTTAGGATAGGGGTTTGCGCCCCGCACGCTCCGCACGAAGCCGTGAAAAAAAACAAAATCACAGGTTTGTCGTTTCCACCCACGCTAAAAGAGCGAGTTTTAGGGTCAAATTTCGTCGCGATACTCTCGCCATTTAGGGCTAAATGGCGTTTTTCGCCATCGCATGCGCCAAGCATTAAAGCGCACGCTAGCCCTAGCGCAAATTTTAAAATTTTAAATTTCATTTAAAACCTCGATTTTATCTAATTTGCCGTGCCTTAAACGCACGATTTTATCGGCGTATTTGCCTAATTCTTCGTTGTGCGTAACGAGTATGAGGCTCTTTCCTTCGGCGCGCAGTCCCTTAAAAAGCTCCAAAATCACAGCCTCGTTCGCCTCGTCTAGATTGCCCGTAGGCTCATCGGCGATGATGATATCAGGCTCGTTGATTAGGGCGCGCGCGATACATAATCGCTGCTGTTCGCCACCACTGAGTTCGCTTGGTCTGTGCGTTATCCTATGGGCTAAACCGACCCTTTCGAGCGCCATTTTTGCGCTTTTTTCATCGACGCAGGAGTGGTAGTATTGATTTAGCATGACATTTTCAATGGCGTTTAGGTATGGTATGAGGTGGAATTGCTGAAAAACTAGACCGATTTTTTTGCGACGAAATTCTAAAATTTGCGCTTCATTTAGCGAGCTAGCATCATCTCCGCCTAGCAAATACTCGCCCTTTGTGGGGCTATCCATCAAAGAAAGGATATTTACAAGCGTGCTTTTTCCACTCCCGCTTGGCCCCATTATGCTCACCCACTCGCCCTTTTTCACGCCAAAGCTAATGTCATCTAGCGCCTTTACATCGCCAAAATATTTACAAATACCATTAAATTTTAAAATTTCCATATTATTCCTTTAATAAATTTGCCAAATTTGGATTTAGCGCCCGTTTTATGGGATAATAACTTGCACTAAGCGCGAAAATCAGCGATAAAATCACCGCCATTACAAGCCCTATAAATCTAAAATCCACTCCGCTATAAAATAAAATTTGACCCAAAATTATGGCTAAAAAATACCCGATTATCGCGCCAAATACTGCCCCGCTAACGCACAAAAGCAAAATTTCGCCCAAAATTATGTGAAAGATATTGGCTCTGTTTGCGCCGATAGCGCGAAGCAGGGCGAATTCTTTAATGCGAGAGAGTAGGACCTGGCTAAGGCTAGTGTTTATGCAAATCGAGGTTATGGCTAAAATCGTAAAGCCACTTAGTAGCATTAAAAGCTTGATTTTATCTAGGATTATGCCTTGTGTTTTGGATACTTTGCCCACGACATTAAAGCTCATTTTCTCATCGCTCAAATTGCGAGAAATTTCGCTAAGACCCTTAAAATCGCTATCTACAATCGCTTCGGCGTAGTTGATTTCGCCTTTGGCATTAAAGATATTTTGCGCCAAATTTAGCGAGATTAAAAGCAAGCTATCTTCCTTGCCTCCGTCAAAAACAATGCCCTTTATGCGGACTTTGTGAGTGAAATTTGCACTTGCGTTGTGCGGAGAAATGCCGATTTCATCGCCAAGCTTCACGCCTAAAATTTTGGCTAAATCCTCGCCGATTAGGGCGTTTTTATCGTCGAAATCCACTCTGATTAGCTCGCCCTCTTTGAGTTGCAAAAATGGCATTGTTTTTGCCAAATTTGAAAACTCCACGCCCATTACCACAGCCGAATTTACCCCTAAATTCGCACTTTTAAATAGATAGCTATTGTGCGCTTTGAGATTTGGAATTTTTTCAAATTTTGCCTTTAGCTCATCTTCGCTAATGATAAAATTCTGCGAGGAATTTGGCGAGATTATCAAATTTGCCCCATAAGAGTTTAATTCTCCTGCGACTTTTTTGTCGATATCTGCCCAGATATTCACAAACGCCGCGCAAACTGCCGCGCCAAGGGCGATTGCGATAAAAATCACAAACGAGCGCAAAGAGTTGGCAAAAATGCTTTTTAAGACTATCGTGCGATAAAATTTATTATTTTCTACCATATAAAACCTCCGCTGGTGGCAGTTTTAGCGCGCTACGAAGTGGTAAAATCGAGCCGATTAGACAGATTACAAACCCAAATGCAATGCTTAGTGGCAAAACTAGCAGAGCAAAGCCCAAAAATGAGCCAAAGATTTGCTTAGCGATAATCTGACTTGCTAAGTATCCCGCGCTCGCCCCTAAAATCGAAGCAAAAAGGCAAACGACGAGGGTTTCGGCGATGAATTGCAAATATATGGCCAAACCGCTAGCCCCAAGCGCCTTTAAAAGCCCGATTTCCTTTTTGCGCTTGAAGGTTTCGTTGCTAAGCAAGCTTGCTATGCAAATGCTAGAAATGATGAGCGAGAGGATACTCACCACGCCCATTAGGCCTTGGATTTTTTTGGTGATTCCGCTCTGGGCTTCGCTCACGCTAAGAACTGCTTTGGCGCTTGCGTTTGGGAAATCCTCGGCGATTTGGTATGCTATGGAGCTAACATAGGCTGAGCAATACCAAGTATCGTGCTCGACGGCGTCTAGGCTGTCTAAATTGCGCCTAGCTTTTACCGATAAATCATCTTCTGGGATTGTCATTGCAGATACTTCTGCTTTGGCGATTTGACCCTCGCGGTGAGTGAGCTTTTGCACGAAGCCCAAATTCGCGATGATTTTACCACTGTATTCCTCCGCATCGTGCAAAATCCCCACCACACGCACAGTGTAAATGCCTAGATCAATCTCATCGCCGATTTTTAAACCCAGCTTTTCGCCTGCGATGACTTCATCATTTGCGCCGTCCTTTGCCCACTCGCCACTAACGCGCCAAAATGGATAAAGGTGTCTTACCCCGACTCTAAAATCAGGCTCATCACTCACTCCTGCGGGTCTGTCGAAGTATGTCCCAACGACCTCGAATTCATCGATTTGCTCGGATAAAAACGGCGCGTAGCTTGTGATATTGTTGCGCCAAAAAATCTCTTTGATTTTGACTAAATCGCTTTCGGCTAAAAAATCATCGTTCGCAAGTGGCGAAAAATCGCGCCCTGCAATTTCGATATTTAGGTTAGCAGATCTGGGCAAAACCACGATATTTGCGCCATATCTTCCAAGCTCACTTGCTAATTTGTCGCCGATTTTAAGCGTGATATTTAGCATGCAAGCGATTAAGCCAACAGATAAAAAAATCGTCAAAAACGCTAAAAATTTCGACTCCTTAGCCCCAAAAATCGAAGCTTTTAAAATTCTAAAAAACATTATTTAAGCTCCTTTAAAGTGCCGTTTTCATCGACGAAATTTTGCGGGTTAAGGGTGAAAATTTCCTCGTTTTTTTCGTTTTCAAAAAAGTAAATCCTGCCATAATACAAATAGCTAAATTTCGATGAATTTGAAATTTGCGCGCGCGATACAGGGTCGATGACCTGTTTTTCGACGATTTCGCTAAAATAGCTTGCCCCGCTTAAAATTTCGCTAAGTGCGATTTTTACGCGCTCGCCGTCAAAGTCAAATTTCATAGGGATTGGGTTGCAGCCACCCATTTTACCCACACTTGGCAAGAAAATTCGCACATTGCACGCTATGCAGATTAGCTCGCCCTTTTTTTTGACATAGCCCATATCTCCACAAATCGAGCAGGCGTCAAACACCGCAACCGGCGAGAGATGAGTGCTAAATTTATTTAGCAAAAAAAAGCGGATTTTATGCCCATCATCGCTGATATAGGCGTATCTGTGAAGACGCCCGTCTTGCAAAGCCTGCGCGTCAAAGACAAACTCGCCATTTACGGGCTCTACGAGCGTGGGTGTATTAATCGTAGGCGGGCGAGAAGCTACTAGCAGATAATAGAGGCTAATAGCGCAAAATAGGGCGCAAAGTGTGAGTGTGCAGAGGAAATTGCGCCAAATTTTAAACCTTGCGCTTTTGTTTATACGCCAAGCGATGATATTTTCATCTCGCGCTAGTTTTTTAGGGGCTAAATTTAGGTAGAAAATCCCCATAAATAGGGCGATTGCGCACAAAATCAATATTAAATGCTGGTTGTTGTGGTAGATGATTTTGGCGATTATGCTTAGAAATTCGCTCGAATTTATAAATTTTAGCGAGGCGAAATTTGCGAAGTATCCGCCCTGCCTAATCCCTAGCCCCACAAATCCGAGCTTAGCGATGAATAAGAGGGCGCAGGTTAGGGTAAGGGCGGCAAAATTTGCGCGCGCTCGATTTTTTAAAATTTCGCTATAAAGCAGGTAAAATAAAACTAGGCACGAAAGAGCCAAAATCACCATAAAAAGGTTGAGAATAGCCCTGCTATCAAGGAGTTCGGTGCTAAAAATTTTGAAATTTGCGCTGATTAAAAAATACTCAAAACAGGCGCAAACGCCAAGGGCAAAAATGCAAAATTTGGCTATTTTCGCAAGGCAAAATTTAGCGCAAAATGGCAGTAAAAATAGCGCAATCAAGGCCAAAATATCAAAGAAAATTTTGCCTTCTTGCGCGATTAGACTATGATTTAGCGCGCTAAAACAGGCGCCCCCAAACACTGCTCCAAAAAAGGCAAATGCAAAATCTTTTTTGCCAAAGTGCGCGGCGATGATAAATAGTGGCAAAAATGCCAAAACAAAATGGTAAAAAAATATCGACAAAACTGCAACCTAAATGTGAAATTTTAGAGCTGTTTGAAATAAATGCAAATTTAAAATTTAAATTTTGTCTAATTTGTCATTGCGAGAATTTTGCGTTAGCGAAATTCGTGGCAATCTACGAATTTAAAATTCCTTGCGCTAAATTTGCTGTCATTGCGAGCGAGTGTAACGAGCGTGGCAATCCAGAAAAATTTAAATTCAAAATTCAACCTAAATTTTGCATTGAACGATTTTTTGAATTTAACCTGCGCCGTGAAATTCTCTGTAAGGGGGAGGGCGCGCTTTTTGCGAGACGCTACCCTCCCCTGCATTTAATTCACACGCAAAAGCGCTGTTCGCGCCTTTTGCTCCGTGCGAATTTCCCCTGTAAAACCTTATAAGTGGCTAAATTTTAAAAAGCGTTGCTTTTTAAAATTTAGCTGGTTTTATTTTTACGGAAATGCTTCGCATTTCTCACAACGCCAAATTTGCAAATTTCCTTTTTTCAAACACTTCTAAAATTTCACCCAAAAAGGGTGAAATTTTCGTTATTCTTTTGGAGTTCCAGTATATGCAAATGTGTATTTCACATCAAATGCGCCCCACCATTTACCCACGCCTGTGGCCTTGTCAGCGTGGCGACCAAAGCCGTTTGCGCCTGGGTTTTCGATATGGAAAATCAGCTCATAATTTCCCACGCCATTTTCCATTTTGACATTTGCGCCATAGTGTGGGCCGTCGCTTGCGACCATTGGCATGAAATTTCCCTTTTGGATTTTGCCGTTATCTAGGTTTTTTAGCTCGTAGCCGATTTTTAGGTATGGGATCCACTCGCCCTCGCCAAAGCCGTTTGCATTGCCCTCGATCGCGTGGATATCAGCCTCTAAGTGAATATCAGCTAAGCTAGGGGCTAGATCAATGCCCTTTGGCTCCATATCGATTGGTTGTAGATACACAGCGGCGATCTCCATGCCGTTCATTTCGACTGGTTCGCCGATAGGTTGCTCGCCAGCGAAGGCGATACTTGAAGCAAGGCTTAAAGCCAAAACTGATGAAAATAATTTTTTCATAAATTCTCCTTTGAAATAGATTTGTTTTTTTGCTTGATTATCAAAATTCCAACTATTAAAGCTACGATTAGCGCAGCTTGCGGGATAAGGCTCTCTTTGTAAGGGTAAAATCCTAGCCATGTAATCGTAGGCAAGCCCTCGATTATGCTTGGCGTAAATACCTTGCCCTCGACTAGCTCCATTATTCCCTTGCCGACAAAGACAATCGACATATAAAAAATAATCGCCGAAGTTATCATAAAAAACGGCTTGATTGCGATGCGAAGCGAGAATTTTTTGATTAGGATATAAACCACGAGCAGTGCGATTACACCCACGACAAATCCCGCACCCACCATACCTAGCGCGCTCGGAGTTTTAGCGTCAATTATGAGCGCTAGATAAAACAGCACCGTCTCGGCTCCCTCGCGATATACCGCTAAAAAGACCATCCACCATAGCATTTTGCCGTCTTTTTCGCTCAGGCTCTGCGAAATCGCGCCACTGATATACGCGCTCCATTTTTTCGAATTTGCATTTGAAAGTAGCCAAAACCCGACATAAAATAGCAATCCCACGGCTACTAGCATGACTGCGCCTTCTAGGATTTCGCGACTTTGACCTGCTTTTGCGGCGCCAAAAATCGCACTTATGCCCCACGCTGTGGCAAAACTAAGCACAATTGCGACCGCAAGCGCACTATAAACGATTTTTAGTTTTCCCTCGTTACCTGATTTGATAAGTAGGGCGATGACGGCAGCTACGATGATTAGGGCCTCCATACCCTCGCGCAAAATAATTATGAGCGAGTATAAAAACAGATCCCATGCGCTAGAATTTTGCGTCAAATTTAGGCTCTCTTCAAGTTGCGCAAAAAGCTCGTTTTGCGCTGCGATAATCTGCTCTTTTGGCGCGCCGGAGCTAATTAGGGCTGAAATTTTATTAAAGCTAGCCTCGGTGTCAAGTTTGAGTTGGGAGTTTTTCGCCCCCACGAGGGCTTCCATGCCACTTTCTTCGTATTCGTCGAAGTAGATATTTCCGCTCTCATCGATTGCCTCATCGGTTTTGCCAGCCTCATACAGAGCCAAAACCTGCGCCATTTTGGATTTTATATTTGCTACGGTTTGGCTAAAATCTGCATTTTGCGCCACTTCGCTTTCGCTAGTCTCTTGCGCGCTTTGTGGGGCTAGGGCGTAAGTTTGGCTAGGCAAATTTTGCGTGGCGCTAAGAAGCAAATCATCTAAATCTTTTAGAGATTGGTTAAATTTCGCTTCGCCCGTATTTAGGCTATCGCGCAATAAATTTGAGATAATTCGTTGAATCATTTGGTCGTTTTTGCTAGAAACATATTTTCGCACGACCTCTTCGAGGCGAGTGTTGCGATAAATGTCAAATTTAGCTTTGTTTAGAGCCGATTTTAGCGCGGTTTCGTCTTTGTTATCAAAGGCAGTTTTTGCATTATTTAGCTCGGTGATGAAATCATTATAAACGCTAAGCCATGGAGAATTTGGGTTGGAATTTGGGGCTTGATTTTCCGAATTTGCACCTGAATTCGCACCCGAATTTGCACTAGAATTTTGCGTAGCGTTTGGAGCAGAATTTTCGCTTTGATTTGCGCTAGTTTGAGGCTGTTCTTCGCCCTCGTTTTGGTATTGTGCGACTAGTTTATGACCGCTTTCGATGACTGGCAAAATTTCAGTGATTTCGCTATTTAGCTTTGCTATCATAGCCTCGATTTCGCCCCTTGGAGTGCCTGCTTTAAAGGCTTTGCGGATATTTCCAAACTGTTTTTCCATAGCGTAGGATTTTTTCTGTCCTAAATTTATGCGAATTCCAGCTTCTAAATTTTCAAAATGGCTAAAATACGCCTCTTGGGTTAGTTTGCGCGCTGTTGCGCTATCGCCGCTATCATACGCGCTCAAAGCCTGCTCAAATTTAGCCTTTATCGCCTGGGCATGGACTTGGTAATCTGCGCCAAAAAGCGATGATAAAAACAGAAAAATCAGTAAAAAAGATGATTTTAGGATAAATTTCATAACCTACCTTTTTGCTAATTGGTTTCAAAATCAGTTTGGGATTATACAGCAAAATACTTAAACTATAATAAAAACTCTTATCAAAAATAAGTCTAAATGATAGCCGAAATTTAGCCAAATTTATGGTAAAATTTATATGAATTCAAAATCGAAATTTAGCAAAATTTAAAGATTAAATTTGAGAAAATTTATTGAAATTTAGGGGATAAATTTAAAAGTAGTCGGCGAACCGACTACTTAGTTTTAGTGAAGTTTCGACCAAACTTTGCTTTTCCAAAGTCCAGCGAAAACTGATAAAATCGCGAAATATAGCATTATGTAAAGTGCTGTTTTTTCGCGCTCATCTTTTTTGCTATCGCCGACTTCTTCGAGGTAGGCGACGACTTGATTTTCAGCTTCTTGTGTCAAGCCAACGCGAGGCATAGATGTGCCCGGGAGTTTCTTTTGTGTATCGTTGATAAACTCGTGCAAATAATCAGGCAGTTTCGAGCGAATCATCATTGATAAATCTGGCGGAGTAGAGCCCATGTAGGCTGCGACTTTCTCCATATCGCTTGTGACTTTGCGACCAGCATACTTGACATCGTGGCATCTTTGGCATGAGTCCTCGAAAACCTGCGCGTTTTCCATTGCGCTTGGTGCGATTGAGCGTAGATACGCTACGATATCTGCGATTTCTTGGTTTATATCATCGCCAAGTCCGTAAAATGCTGGCATTGGGTGTGGATTTTCATCGCCAAATTTATGATCTAGCTTCATCGCCATTACAGGATCTTTGATAAGAGCGGCTAGGAATTTTGGTGAGTATAGATATCCTGCACTGCTAAGATCTGGTGGATTTACGCCATAAGCTTCGCTAGCACTTGTCGCGTCCATTGGAGCGTCCATGCCAAGCTTGCTTACGCCGTGGCATGCCACACAACCTGCGTTCATAAAGGTATCAGCGCCTCTTGTGGCGTCACCTTTGATAATGTCGATTTTGTTGATCTCGTCCCAAAATAGCGTAACTTTGTCTTGCTGATTTTTCGCGTCTTGAAGCGTTCTAGTCGCACTTGCGATCATACCCTCATCGCCTGAGTTTTGGGCTGTTTCTAAGGCTTTTTGCGCTTTTTCGACATTTGTAGTAGCAAGCGTGATATCCTCGGCTGCAAAGTCATAATTAGCAGGATCGACATGCGGGCTAAGTCTAGTATGAGCAAAAGGCTCAATCATCCAGTATAAAACCGCTACTAAAACAACGAGTATTGCTAATGTTTTTATCTCTTTCATCTTAACCTCTTTTCTTTCTTTCTGCGATTGTTATCAAAGGCAAGACAACTACTATCAATGCGATATAAAGTATCGATAAAATAAAGCCCCAATATGTATTTGGCATGCCAAGCTCTGCGCCGTCTGCTGGGAGTTTGCCAAATAGGCTTAAAAGTATCATATCGATTAGTAATACCCAAAACCAGATAAAATATGCTTTGTTTCTGTGAGCTGGGGCTACGACAGAGCTTCTATCCATCCATGGAACTATCATTAGTGAAACGCCAGCGAACGCAAACGCCATAAGTCCGATATCTGCTGCCTTTAATGGTCCAACATCGAAGAAAAATCCGCGTAAAATTTCATATTGCCACAAGAAATACCACTCTGGGTAGATATGGTTTGGTGTTTTGAGGCTGTTTGCAGGGTCGAAATTTATCGGATCCATTGCGAAATTGAATTGAAAGCCAACCAAATAGAAGAAAAATATCATAAAGATTGAGAGATATAAGAAGTCTTTTGATAAAAATCCTGGCCAAAATGGAATTACTTTTGCACCTTTTGTATCGCCATTTAGGAATTTTTCACTCTCTACCTCAAAATCGATTTCCTCGCCGTCTAGGTTATTGACATGAGGGACACGAAGTGCGTAGAAGTGAAATGCAATCACTGAAATTACGACTATCGGAAGCAAGCAGACATGAAGCATAAAAAATCTTGTCAAAGTCGGATCGCTTACAGCATAATCGCCTCTGATCCACTCGACCACAGCTGGTCCGATGACTGGAATTCCGCCGAATAAATTTGTAATAACCATAGCCGCCCAGTAGCTCATTTGTCCCCAAGGAAGCATATATCCGCTAAAAGCTTCGGCTGAAAAAAGTATGAAAAGTAGCATACCGCTGACCCAAATCATCTCTCTACCTTGCTTATATGAGCGATAATAAAGTCCTACAAAAGTGTGGATATAAATCACCAAAAATACGACCGAAGCAGCCACTGCGTGGATATGTCGCCATAGCCAGCCATATTCTACCTCTTGCATGATAGTTTTATTTACGCTATCAAATGCGAGTGCTGCGTCAGGTTTGTAATACATTACAAGCATTAAACCGCTTACGAAAAGCACGATAAATAGCGTCATCAAAATAACGCCCATAGCCCATAGAAAGCTGATGTTTTTCGGAATCCAATACTCCGTCATCATAACTTTCATAAATTTATTAACAGCAAGTCTTTGATCTAACCAATCCAAGATGCCTGTTGATTTTCTTACATGCATATCAATCCTCCTACGCTTTGCCCATTAGAGCTTGATATTCAGGCCCCTCTTCGCCAAGGACAAGTTTAGTTCCGTCGATTTTAAACGGAGGTATATCCATGCCGCGTGGTGGCGGACCAAACACAGCTACGCCGTCAGTGTTGAAAACGCCACCATGGCAAGCGCAAACGAATTGTTTAGAAGCTGGTTTGTAGCTAGGGATACAGCCCAAATGCGTGCATAGACCGATACAAAGCGTGTATCTATCGCCGCCTACGACGACATCTCGTTCATCGTTTTTGCCCATATCGGCTGTCTTTTTGAGAATAAATATTGGCTTTTTGCGCCACTCTGTTCTGTATAGCTCTCCGTCTTTAATCGGACTTAAATCCACAGTCGTTACACCGGCTGCTTTAACGCTAGGAAGTGGATCCCAGCTTTTTTTCATACCGCCTAATGCAAATACGCCACCCACAGCAGCGACCGCACCAAACGCAAGTCCGATAAAGCCTCGTCTATTTTCACTAAAATCAGATTTAACAGACATCTTTACCCTTTCTTTTTGTGAAATAAAAGGGTAATTCTAGCCAAATAAATATTAAATTTAATTGATTTGAGTTAAGAATTTTGGCTTAAAATGCCTATTTAAGGGAATTATTTAATGAAATTTTAAAATTTAGAGTTTGAAATTTTATTTTTACAAACTCTAAATTTCATATAATAAATTTTACAATCTAGCCGATTTTCCCGAGCGAAAATATGCCACGATTGCCAAAATAAACATAGAAGCTGTCATTATGTATGCCCAGCTTGGCACTGGGATTTTTTCTCCTGCTGCGTAAGAGTGCATGCCTGTGAGATAAAAATTTACTCCAAAATATGTCATTATGACGCTAAAATACGCAAACATCGACGCTACGGCGAAGGCAAATTGTGAATTTAGCTTTGGCATAAATCTAAAATGCACCACAATCGCATAGACAAAAATCGTAATCAAAGCCCAAGTTTCCTTCGGATCCCAGCCCCAATATCTGCCCCAGCTCTCGTTCGCCCACACGCCACCTAGGAAGTTTCCAGCTGTTAGCAAACAAAGCCCAAGAATCATCGACATTTCGTTGATTCTAGTGGCTTCTGTGATATTGCGCGCGATTTCTGGGTTGTTTTTGTCGAAGCAAAACATCAAAAGCGTGAAAATTCCAAGCAACATACAAAGCCCCAAAAATCCGTAGCTTGCGGTGATTACAGAGACATGGATTGTCAGCCAGTGCGATTTTAGCACTGGTTGTAGGTTTGTGATTTGCGGATCCATATCGCTTAAATGCGCGACCATTAGCGTAATTCCCGCCATAATCGCCGTTAGCGCCAAAGAAATCGCAGATTTGCGCGAAAAGAAAATTCCGCTAAGCGCTAACGCCCACGCGATATAAATCATCGACTCATACGAATTCGACCACGGCGCGTGTCCTGATACATACGCGCGAAGCCCAAGCCCGAAAGTATGTATCAAAAACGCCACTACATTTACAAACCAAACTAGATTAAACGCCCATTTTAAGCCTAAATTTGGCTTCATCATACGGATAAAAATAAAGATTAAAAGCAAAAATCCAGCGATTGTATAAATCGAAAAAAGTCGCTTGAAAATATGCGCGTTGTTATATAAAATTTCATATTTTATCGCAGTGTCGCTAGGTGCTAACTCGCCACCATTTTTGATTTGATAATCCTTGATAATGCTTAGCATTTTGTTTGCGCTTTGCCAGTCGTTTTTGTTTTGGGCATAAATCACAGCTGTGGCAAACATCGCGCTCATATCGCGCACCTTATCTCGCTCGCTCTCGCCAAGCATTTCAAGGGTTGCAAACGGCGAAATCCAGGTGCTATCGTTTGACTTTCCGGTAGGGATTATGCGGAAGTATTCGCCCATAATCGCGCCGTAAAACACATTTACTCTCTCATTTACTTTGATGATTTCTTTATCGAGCGTAGAGCGGTTACCAAGGGGTTTGCGGTTGATTTCCTCGCTTAATTTATCAAGCTTATAAAAGCTCTCATTATCCTTCATTTCGAAAAAATCCATCATCGAAGCGTATTTTTGATTTTCATCTAAACCCAAAATTTTGCGCAGTTCCTTATCGCCCACGCGTATGATTTTAGCGGTGCGCCAATAATCTTGATTTAGCATAAACGAAAGTAAGGCTTCGTTGTGATTGAGCGTAATCCCGTCCTCGCCCTTGTAGGTTTCGCCGCGGTAAATTTTGTGCAAAATTTCGCGCGAAACTGTATCAAACGGCTCCATACGGCCATTGAAACCTTGCACGACTAATTTGCCAAGTTCTTTGCTAAATTCTTTATCAAAATTTGGCAAATTTAGCTTGATTTCATTTAAATTCACACTCTCATTTCCCTCTGCATGGGCTAAATTTGGCGCAACACAGGCGAAAATTACAGCCAAAATCGCCACGCTTTTTGCTAGGTGAGTGTTTTCGCTGATGAGTTTAGAAAGTTTGAAAAAGCGTGAATTTGGGTTTAAAAAGTTTAAAAACATGCCAAGGCAGAGCAAAAAATATCCCAGATATGTCGGGAATTTGCCCGGGTCGCGATTTACAGATAGCACGGTGCCACCCTCGTCCCTGTCATACGAGCTTTGGAAAAATCTGTATCCGCCGTGATCTAGGACATGGTTCATATAAATATCGTAATCATAGCTGTTTGCGCCGTCTTTGACCGTGACTTCGCTCTTGTATCCTGAGGGCGAGTTCGTGCCTGGGTAGCGATCCATGACGAAATCGCGCAAAGCTAATTTAAACGGCAAATTTACCATTTTTGGCCCCAAAAGCGTGATAAAATTTGCGCCGCCGACTTCGTATTGAAGGCCTTTTTCGCCTTGGATTACTAGCACTTCTTTGCTTTCGTTGTTATAGCTAAGATCTGCGATTATGCCCCCCATACCGGCTAAATTTTCCTCGACCCTAACAAATTTTTCCACAGCTGAGCTTAGCAGGCTAACTGGGGCGAAATTCGTCCCCTCAAAGCTATAAAGCGATAAATCATCGATTAGATTATCTTCATTTTTATTTAGTGCGATTTTTTCGCTAGTGCCCATTTTAGTGGCGTTTATGTCGAAATTCGAGTTTATATAGAATTTATCGGCGTCGTTTTTGACATAGATGAAATATTTGGTTTTTGGCATGGTATTAAAACTAATGCTAACCTCGCCTAGCTCGATACTCTGCCCAGAAAGTAGCGAAAGGGGCTGTTTTTGGGTATCGTTTGAAAACAAAAACTCGATTCTAGCGGGTGCGCTTTGGCTCTCGTCTTTGACCCATTTTGGCTCGCCGTGTGGGATAAATTCTTTAAATTTCAAATTTGCGTTTTTGCCATTTACATCTAAATTTAGATCAAATTTCATCTTTCCTACGCCACTTAGGTAGTTTTTTTCATCGGCTGAGATGAAATTTTTATCCTCGCCTATGCCGATTAATTGCACAAATTCGTCCTTGGTGCTAATTAGCGAGCTTTCCTCTCCCTCTCTAATGTGCAAATTCCCCTCAAATCCAAAATATCTCGTAAGCCCAGCCCCAAGCAAAATAAAAAGAAAGCTTAAATGAAATATAAAAGTCGGAAGCTTTTTGATATCGCCGAGGCGGTAGCGGTAGATATTGTAGGCTAAATTTAGCCCCAAAAGTAGCATTATCAGCCCGAACCACCACGCATTATACACACTCGCCCACGCTACTGGCGTGCCAAATGCAGTCTCTACAAATGTCGCCACCGCGCACGCGATAGCCAGCAGGGCAAGCATAATGCTGGCAGATTCCATGCTAAAAATAGATTTCATATTTTTCCTTGCTAAATGATAAATTTTATTAAGAGCTGGGATTTTATCAAAAAATTCTTAAATATTCTCATTTTTTGTAATTAAATTCACACACCTTGCCTACGGCTTGATTGCACGGAATTGCCGAGATAGAATTATCTGGCGAGCCGTCGATGATTTTATCTGAATACACTAGATAAATTATGCTCTGGCTTGCTTCGTCAAACATACGCACGACATGGGTTTTTTTAAAGATTAGCGAGGATTTTTTCGCAAATATATCCTCTTTTTTAAGCTCTTCTTTGATTATGATTTTTGGGGCTGTTTGAGAGCATGAAACAGAGGCTTCTGAGCGGTCTTCTTCGACGCCAACAATCTCTTTGGCGCCACCTTTTTTTGCGTATGAGATGAAGCATGTAACCCCATCGATTTTAGGGTCGCTGACGCTGATAACCTCGATTCTATCGTTTTTGCCAAAAATTCTAAACGAAGTATTTACACTATCAATCACCTCATAATCCTTAGCAAAAACTGCGCCCAAAACCGCACAAACAAGAAAAATTTTTTTCATTT
This sequence comes from Campylobacter sp. JMF_14 EL1, assembly GCF_027737585.1. Classification (NCBI taxonomy): domain Bacteria; kingdom Pseudomonadati; phylum Campylobacterota; class Epsilonproteobacteria; order Campylobacterales; family Campylobacteraceae; genus Campylobacter; species Campylobacter sp. JMF_14 EL1. Next base: position 498,147 of record NZ_JAOVTW010000001.1, on the reverse strand, counting down.
TGACTCCTTAAATTTGACAAATTTTAACATTTATAATTTAAAATATTGTAATTTTTTTGTCAAGGAATTTTAATGATTGAAGATATTTTTAGAGAATACGATATCCGTGGAATCGTGGGCGAGGATTTAAACGAAGAGAGCGTAAAAGCAATCGGTTTTGCCTTTGGTATGCATTTGCGCCATTTAGGCCGTGAGCGCATCAGCGTGGGCTATGATGCGAGGCTAAGCGCGCCAGATATGTTTGAATATCTAGTAAGTGGGCTTAATTACGCTGGGCTTAGGATTTTTGACATTGGTCTTTTGCCTACGCCTGTGGGGTATTTTGGCGTATTTACGCATAAATTTGACGCAAACATTATGATTACAGGCTCGCACAATCCGAAAAATTATAACGGCTTTAAAATCACAATCGGCACGGATAGTTTTTTTGGCGCACAGCTTAAAACACTCGGCCGCCAAGTGGCTGAATTTATGGCTAGTGGTATGGAAATCCCAACAAATACATTTTGCGAAAAATATAATATTTTGGGCGAGTATTTGGATTATTTCGAAAAAGAATTTGCAAATTTGAAAAATTTCAAAACACCATTTGTGATTGATTGCGCAAACGGCGCAGCAGGTGTTACGGCGTGCAAAATCGTAGAAAGATTGGGCTTAAATGCTAAAATTTTATTTCCAGAACCTGACGGAAATTTCCCAAATCACCACCCAGACCCAAGCGAAGAGAAAAATTTAGCCGATTTAAAAAATGCAATTAGCGAAAACGGGCTAAATTTGGGCTTTGGTTTCGACGGAGACGCTGATAGAATCGCCGTGCTAACAGCGAAGCGAAATATCAAAGGCGACGAGCTAGCCTGCCTTTTATCACTAAATATGAAAGAACCGAAAATTTTGGGCGAGGTGAAATGCTCGCAGGTAATGTATGATGAGATAAACCGCCGTGGCAAGAGCTTTATGGGCAAAACAGGTCATAGCAATATCAAAAAGGCTATGAAGGAGCTTGGCATTGATTTGGCTGCTGAGGTGAGCGGACATATTTATTTTAAGGAGCGATATTTTGGCTTCGATGACGGCGTGTATGCGATGATGAGAGTGCTAGAACTCGTCGCAAAGGGTATTGATTTAGACGCTGAGCTTGACGCGCTTCCTGTAATGCACAGCACCGATGAGATCAAATTTAAAACCACAGACACCGCAAAATTTGAGATAATTGAAAAATTTAAAAATTTAGCCAAAAATGGTATTTCTGGGCTTCCAGCCGTGCGCGATATGATAGAAATCGACGGGGTTAGATTGAGGTTTGATGATGGCTGGGCTTTGGTGAGAGCCAGCAACACCACACCGATAATCGTAACGAGATTTGAGGCTAAAAGCCCTGAATTTCGCGATGAAATGCAAAGGGTGATAATGGGCGCATTAGAGGAGATTGCAAAATAATGGAAAAAGAGCTAGTCGAGCAAAATATAAAAGAGCTTCTTGGCGCTAGGGCTGAATTTTTCGCGCTACTAGATGAAAAAGTGCCAAAAATAGAGGGCACAGATGTGTTTGATTTCGCAAACGCAAAAGAGGCAAATTTAAAGGAAATTTACACCAAATTTTACGGCTATGATTACGCTATTCGCAAGCTTTTGCCGTATTTATACAAGGCGTATGGAGTGAGCTTTAATGTCTGAAATTTTGATTGATAAATCAGCATATTTTCACAATCTTTCGCAAATTTCGCAAAAAGTAGCCAAAGAGCGCATTATGCTCGTGCTTAAAGATAATGCTTACGGGCATGGCATGCGTGAAATCGCGGGTTTGGCGCGCGAGTTTGGTATCAAAAGAGCCGTTACTAGGACGCAAATTGAAGCAAGCGAAATTTCGGAATTTTTCGAGGAAATTTTGATTTTATCGCATATCCCAAACGGCAGCGAAGAGCTAAATTTCACCTACGCTATAAACGATATGAGCTATTTTTCGCGCCTAAAAACAGGCACGAATATTCATATTGTCGCAGATACAAATATGCATAGAAATGGAATTTGCGCCTATGATTTGGACGAAGCACTCGCGCTTTGCAAAAAACACTCGCTAAATTTACGAGGATTTTTGACGCATTACCGCGCCAGCGATGAGCTAAGCTCCGATTTTTACGCGCAAAGGCAAAATTTCGCCGAATTTAAAAAAATCGCCAAATTTAAGGCAAATGAGGCTGGATTTAATAATCTCATTTTCCACTCATCAAATTCAGCCGCGATCGAGCGTAGAGCGGGTTTTGATGATGAGTTTGTGCGCGTGGGTATGGCGCAGTATGGATACGCTCAGTTTGATGAGAGCCTAAATTTGCGCCCTGTGCTTAGCTTATGGGCTGATTTAATCAGCCAAAGAGTGCTTAAAAAAGGCGAAAGGGTAGGCTATGGCGGGGTGTTTTGCGCGCCGTGCGATATGAAAATCGGCACCTATGATTTAGGCTATGCAGACGGGCTTTTGCGATACGCTGGCGTGGGCGATTTACGATTAGCTAGTGGTGAAAGGCTACTTGGCAAAATGTCTATGGATAGCTTTTGTGCTGAGTTTGGTGGCGAGCGGGTCTGCGTGATAAATGACGCCAGAGAGTGGGCGAGATTTTTTGGCACGATTGAGTATGATGTGTTAGTTAAACTTCATGAAAAAATATCAAGGAGAGTGGTATGAACGAGTTAGAAAACCAAAATGGCGCCGAACAAATCGGCTATGACGGCGAAAAAAGCGCAAAAGGTGCAGAGCAAAGCCAAACTTACAATGGTTCTGCTAATGTCGAGAAAAAAACATCAAAAGGCTGGCTAAAATGGCTGATTATCGCTGGCATAATTTTGGCTGTGTTTGCGATTTTCGCCGTGCCTGTGTATAACAAACTGACCCTGAAAGACGAAGATGTCAATGCGGCCTGGGCGCAGGTGCAAAACCAATATCAAAGGCGCGCTGATTTGATCCCGAATTTCGTCGAAACCGTCAAAGGATACGCAAGCCATGAAAGAGGCACCTTAGAGGGCGTAATCGAGGCTCGCGCGAAGGCAACGAGCGTGAAAATCGACGCAAACGATATCGCAAATAACCCAGAAGCCTTTACTCGGTTTAACAATGCACAAGGCGAGCTAAGCTCGGCTCTATCGCGCTTAATGCTGGTTGTAGAACGATACCCTGAGCTAAAAGCAAACTCAAATTTCACGGATTTGCAAAATCAGTTAGAGGGCACCGAAAATCGCATAGCTGTGGCTCGCAAGGACTATATCGCTGTGGTGCAAGAGTATAACAAGATGATTAGGGTTTTCCCTACAAATATCATCGCCAAACTCGTAGGCAAGGGCGGAGCTAAGCCTGTATTTAACGCAGGCGAAGCCAATCAAAACGCGCCAAAAGTTTCGTTTTAGATGATTGAGCAAATTTACAAAGACGCCATAACGGATAAAATTTCAAAGGCCGAAGATGCGAGCGACGCTGAGATTATCTGCGTGTTAAGTGGCGAAGCTTTGGACTTAGAGCCCCTTAGCTGGGGCGTGGCTTGCACGATTGCCTTTGTAGTGGGCACCGCGCTGATGTTTTTCCAGCAAGTAGGCAAAGTAGGCGCGTTTGAGTTGATTGCGATTGTATTTTTGCTCTTTAAATTTCTATTTTCTAAATTTCCTAAATTTTTAGAATTTTTTATCCCTAAATTCTTTAAATTTAGGCTTACTTACGACTTTGCCGTGAGTAAATTTGAGCTGTTTGGATATGATAAAATCCCAAACGCTGTGATTTTTTGTGTTTGCAAAAATGAAAAAATCGCGCATATAGTTTGTGGCGAAAATATCAGCGCGAAGATTGATGATTCTGAATTTTTGCAGATTGTGCAGGAATTTTGCGTTCAGGCAAAAACTGCGAATTTCGGCGAGGCTGTGAGTGCGGGTATAGATAGACTTTGCGCGCTAATAATGGCGAAAATCCCCCATGAAATGGGCGATAAAGATGAAATCAAAGAAAAGATTGTGGAAATAAAATGAGAAGAATTTTACTTTTTTTATTTTTGGCTTTATCTTTTTCGCAGGCTAAAATTTCAGACTATCTAGCCTTGCCAAACGACACGGCTATTATCGACGAGGCGGGTATTTTGCGCGCCTCTACGGCTGGTGCGTTAAACGAAATTTTGCTTAAATTTGACGAAAATTCCACCAATCAAATCATGGTCGTAACCCTAAAAACGCTCGGGGATTACTCTATCGAAGAGGTCGCGAACGAGCAGGCTAGGGCGCTTGGCATAGGGCAGAAGGGCTATGATAACGGCGTGCTTTTGCTCGTCGCGCCAAACGAGCGCAGGGTGCGTATCGAGGTCGGATATGGCTTGGAGGGCGTGCTGACTGACGGCGTGTCAAAACGCATAATCGAGTATAAAATTTTGCCCCATTTTAGGGCTGGGGATTATGAGAGCGGAATAGTTTCTGGTGTGCTTACAATTCTCGATTTTATCGAGAGTGGCGATATAAAATTCGCCAAAATCGAGCGCGCTCAGGGCGAGGAAATCGACATAGACTTCGTAATCTTTATGCTTTTCTTTTTCTTTGTATTTTTTATGATGATGAGAAACAAATCGCGCTCACATGGGGATTATGGCAACACTATCATTTTAGGCGACGGGCTTGATGAAATTTTGCGTGGGGGTTTCGGTGGCTCTGGTGGTTTTGGTGGCTCTGGCGGATTTGGCAGAAATGGCGGATTTGGCGGTGGTTTCGGCGGTGGCTCTGGTGGATTTGGGCGCAGTTCGCGAGGAGGTGGCTTTCGCGGTGGCGGAGGCGGATTTGGCGGTGGCGGTGCCAGTGGCGGGTGGTAAATTTATCTTTTAAAGATATTTTTTACGCTTTTGATAGTATTTACAAAAGTATATAGTAACTTTGGGCTAATGTAGAATAAAATCATAAGAATATCCCTATAAATCGCATTTCCCTGCATTTTGAAAAAATCTGAATTTAAATTTTGCCTAACAAATTTATGTAAATCATAGAGTGTATCAAAATGTTTTTTGCTCTTGTGTGCTACAATTAAAAATGCCATATTAAGAGCCGAGTTGCATTTGTAAGCAATTGCTTTGTTTTTTAAATTCGGATAAGCATTTTCTATGCTGGTTGCAAATTTACGGACATTTTTTATCATTACAAGGCTCGAATCTTTAAAAGTATTAGAGATAGAGCTGAGGTTGAATCTATAAAAATATAAATTTTTGTATGTAAAAGCCGTGTTGCTTTGATTAAAGACATCAAAAAAAACAGCTACATCTTCGTAATTTTCGCCCACAGGGAAGCGCAAATTTTGATATATACTTTTATGCATCAAATTTCTCCAAGCGCATTTAGTAAAAAAAGTTTTAACTTTTAAACTTTCGTTAAAAACTTCTTCTGGCGTATAAGAAAAATCATCATTAATAGTTAAATTTTTTTCTTTAATTTTGTCAATATCGCTATTTTGTGAAAATTTATCATATCCACAAATTGCAATTTTTGTCTTATATTTTTCAATTAATAAAAATAGTGTTTGTATTAAATTTTCATCAACCATATCATCGCTATCTATGAAGCTTAGATATTCTCCTTGCATAATATCAAGTCCAGCATTTCTAGCGCTACTTAGGCCACCATTTTCTTTGTGGATTACTACTATTCGATTATCTTGTGTAGCAAATTCATCGCAAATTTCGCCACTTTTATCTGTGCTTCCGTCATTGATTAAGATAATTTCTAAATTTTTATAAGTTTGGTTTATGATAGAATTTATACACTCTTCAAGATATTTTTCTACATTATAAACAGGAACAATTACTGAGATTAATGGTTGCAAAATTTATCCTTTATAGTTTGATATACACGCTCGCAAGCCTTTGTATCATTGTATCTGTGAAAAAAATCACGCACTTTTTCGCGCTCGTCTTTAAATTTATCAACTCCACTAGCTAAATTTAGTATCTCGGCAACGACTTCTTGCCAGTTTTTGCATTTAGCCCCAGGTGTAACAGCCTCGTAATCGTAATGAAGCTCTCTGGAAGTGGCTATGTATCTCTCATAATCAAATGGAGCAAAAATTAAGGCTCTATTTGTGAGTAAAAAATCAATATAACAACTCGAATAATCAGTGATTAAAATATCGGCCTTACATAAAAGCTGGGCAGCATCGATCATGGGGGCAAATTCGATATTTTCGCAATTTTTAAGAGTGTTTAAAATTTGTTTATTTGGACGATTAAAAGGGTGAATTTTTATGATAAATTTGATATTTTTTTCTTTAAAAATTTTATTAAATTCTACTGCTTTAAAATCGCTAAAAAGATCTATTTCATCGCTTCCTGCTTTGCGGAAAGTTGGCATATATAAAACATTGATTTGCGAATTTTTAGGTTTTATGCTTTGCAAAATATCGTTTCTAGCATATCCTGTGATTGCAATATCATCTAGTTTGACATTAAAATAATTAAAATTAAAAGCTGAGAAAAAATGTTTTTTATCCTCTTCGCCACTGGCACAAATTAGGGAGTTTTTTACCACGGTAAATGGGAAAAAATTTGTAATTAGCCAGTTTTTTATGCTTTTATGTGTGCTTGGATCGTAGATATCATCGCCGCCTATTTTTTTAAGCGGAACGCCGTGGCAGAGATTTATGATTTTTGTGGCTGTATTTCCCATAAATGCCATATCTACAACATGTGAAGTAATAAAAAATCCAGCTCTTAGCCCAAAATATATCGCCTTTGGTGAGTATGCTTTGTAGCACTCAATGCCTAGATTTTGTAGTTTTTGCAATACTGCGTCGCTTTTTGTAATCCAAATGCTTCTGATTTGTGGGTGGTTTTGGCGCATGTATTCAAAAAAATATCTACTATTATCGCTAAAATTTGCCCCATTTACAGCACCGTAAAGCCAAATTTTTTCATTTTTTGGTGTAATCTTTGCAATTAGATACAAAATTAAATTTATAAATAATTTTACATAAAACATATTTTATTTTTTCTCCAAAGTTGAATTTATAAATTCTAGCCATTTTCCATAAATTTTTTCTATTTTAAACTCATCTTTTCGCAAATTTGCATTTTGCGTGATTTTTTCAGCACTTTGCATGGCGAATTTTATTTTTTTTGCTAAATTTTTGACTCTAAAATCATCGCTAATAAATCCATCAAAGCCGTCTTTTATAAGCTCTTTTGCCCCAACCGTAGGCGTTGCGACACGAACGCAGTCAAATCTGATACTTTCAACCAACACATTTGGCAAACACTCATTTAGCGAGCTTGATACGATGATTTTTGCACGCGAATAATATTCATCGACATTTTTCACGCTCCCTTTAAATTCGGCGTTTAAATTTAAATTTTTGGCTAAATTTTGTAAATTTCGCATTTCTTCGCCATCGCCTAAAATTTCTATTTTCCAGCCGTTTAAATCAACCAAATTTAAAGCATTTAGAAATATATCACAACCTTTGATTTTGATAAGCCTACCAACGAAAATAATTAAATTTTCCTTTTGTGTTTGGCTAAAATTTTGTGCATCTGCAAACACGGGATTATAAATCTTGGCTCTATTTTTGACATACGAATAATGCTTTAAATCATCATTTGTTAGCACAGTTAAGCCATCTGCAAAGGGATAAAAAAGCCTTTTTAAAATTTGCCATTTTTTACTAAGCAGGGTGTGGTTTGAGTGCTCAGAAATTATTAATGGCGTTTTAAGCCCGAATTTAGCGATGATGCTAAGCAAATTTGTGCTATCCATAAAGGAAATCACGCAGTCAAATTTGCCATTTTTTATCAAATTTCGTAGGGCAAAAATTTTGCCAAATCGTTTTTTTAAATTTGCAAAAAAACCTTTATTATCGACGCCGTAATCTAAATTTATAATTTTTACCTTTTCGCTTATCTCGTAAAATGGCTCCAAGCTTTCGAATTTAGCTAAACTTACATCGTGAAAATTCGCAAAATACGACGATAGTACCGCCATGACCTTTTCAGCTCCACCGTTTCTAAGGGTCGAGATTACAAATAAAATTTTCATTTTTTTGTCCAAAAAAATATAAATTTTATTAAGCCTTTTAAGCTGTATTTATTAAAAGGATTGCAAAGTGCGGTATTAAGGTATTTCAATGCTTCTTTTTTATTGTTGCGCGAAAACATATCGAACCATTTTAAACGCCAATTTGTTGTTAAAATTTTAAAATTTTCTTTATTTTGCCATTTATAAATTATCTGTTTTTGTCCCTCATACATACGATAAAGTTGTTTGGTTGTATTTTCGCCATGGAGTCTATAACGGGCTAAAATCTCATCAATGAAACCGATTTGGAATTTTTCAGCAATCCTTAACGACATATCATAGTCTTCTATGATCAAATTTTCATCATATTTGCCTACTTCATTATAAATATCTTTTTTTATCATAATACTAGCTGCTGGTATAAAATATCTGCTTAATAATTCCTCAAAAATCCAACCACTCGCTGGTTCGCCTACATTTATAATATTTTTTTCATCACTAAAATCGCATACTTTGCCATAACACATACCAAATTCTGAGTTTTTTTCCATAAAATTAACTCTTTTTTCAATGCTATCTGGCAATAAAACATCATCGCTTGCACAAATTGCAAAATATTTTCCATGCGCTAAGTCGATAGCTTGATTTAAAGTAGCGCAAAGGCCTCGATTTTGGCGATGTATAAATGTGAAATTATGTTTTTTTCTAAAATTTTCTATGATATTTGGTGAATTATCTTTTGAACCATCATCGATGATAATCAATTCTATATTTTTATAAGTTTGATTAAGTATCGCCGTTATGGTTTCGCTGATATATTTTTCGTGATTATAGCTTGGTATTACAACGCTGACAAGTGGCATATCTTGCATTTATTTCCTTTTAAATTTATTTTTGAGTTTTATCATAACAAATTCTAGCTCTTCTTCTTTTACTATTTTTAACATAAAAAAATAAGTAATAGAGCCTATGATTGCTGATAAAATAAGGCATAAAATAGCATTTGTTATGAAAAATTTGCAAATACTTATCGATATAACCATAACCAAAACTGCAAAAATAATATTTTTGATATGCCAAATTTGACTTAATGCACCAAAATCATAGTTTTTATGGCAAATGTAGGTATTTATGAAAAAAGATAAAAATGTTGAAATAAACCTACCTATCACAATGGCTTTTAGACTAATTGGAAAAGTTATTAACATTGTTGTAAAAATAATTGGTAATTTAATAAATTCGATTTTTAAAAATAAATCGCTTCTGCCAATTGCATTTAAGATATTTAAATTTAGTGCTGAAAAAGGTGTAAAAATATACGAAAGAGCAAACCAAAAAAGTAGATCAGCTACCATAATCCACTTTTCACCCAAAAAAGTAAGCACGAATTCTTCGGATAAAAAAGCGAAATAAAACATAACAGGCAATATTATAATGGCGTTTATTTTAATTAAACGCTTAAAAATTTCCATTAATTTGCTTTTATCGTCTTGTAAATACGACATCAACGGAAAGGTTACGGTCGTTAGAATATTTACAAAGATTAAAGATACAAGTCCTGGATAGTGCTCGCCTTGTGAAAAATATCCAAGCTCTTTTGTGCTATACATTTTGCCGATATACATATTATAGATTCCATTTACAACAATCGCTATAAGTCCAACACCAATTAGTTTAGAACCATAGGAAAAAAGGCGTTTAAAACTAGCTTTGCTAAAACCGGTTTTTGGAATCCAACCGCTAAAATACCAATACAAAACTACCATTAAAATGCTTCTTATGATTTCTCGCCATACCAAAGCCCAAATTCCAAAACCTTTATACGCTAAAAAAACACCTAAAAGACCAGAAAAAATTATGGAGGTTAAATTTAGAAAAGCTAGGGTTTTGAAGTTTATATTTAACTGAAATTTCGCAATCTGTACGACGCAAAGAGCTTGAAAAATAATGATTAAAAATATAACTCTTTGTATTTGTGTGAGGCTATCTATTTCATAAAATTGGCTAATAAAGGGAGCAAGAAAAAATAAAATTATATAAAATCCAGCTCCAACAATAATGTTAAATATAAAAACTGTTGAAAAATCATGTTCGTTGCAATCTTTTTTTTGGATTAGAGCTCTAAGAAAACCACCTTCTGTAAAAATATTTGAAATACTGATAAAAACAGACAAAAAGGCCATTGTGCCAAAATCGCTTGGACTTAAAAGCCTAACTAAAATAATAGTTAAAACAAAATTTACAATTTGAACCCCAAATTTTTCTAAGGCGTTCCAAAAAAATCCGATTTTTGTTTTTTGAATTATGTTTTCTTGCAAATTTTATTCCAAATTTAGAGTTGTTTTAATTTCATCAATAATCTTTTGCGAAGCAAATGGGTAATTTATCATAACTTCACTTTTTAAATTTTGAAAATTTAAAATTTCATTATTGTTGCTAAGAATATCATTTATATACAAAATAATATCGTTTGTATTTTTAGCAATAAAATAATAATCAAGTGCGATTTTACCGTATTCGTTAAGTTGGTTAAAAACGAGATTATCAAATGAGACAAAGCAGCCTTTTTTGCCACTATAAAGCCACTCTGAAATAAACGAACCACAATCGTGTATTATGCCATCAGCTTCGTTAAAAATATCCAAATAATCCCCACCGCTAGAACATTCCATAACGCTTTTTATTTTTTCTAAATACTCATCAATTTGCTTTTTGCTCCAAAAGCCTTGATTTAGTAAATTTGTAAATAAAAGCGGGTGCGGACGAAAGATAAAACGAACATTTGGAAATTTCTGTGGCAATGTTAGGATAAAATCATAATATTCTAAAAAATTCGAAAGTTTTAGAGCGTTGTTTTTAATCGTGTGGTGTGGCGCAATGAGAATAGTTTTTTTATGATTTTCTATTTTTTTAGGGATAAAACTATCCATTTTGGCATATCCTGTTACTTTTGTGTTTTTGCTTTTTAAAAGTGCAACTTTTTTAAAATCTTTGAATTCAAATTCGTTATCCAAAAATATGCGCCAACAAAGGCTCATTTCTGGCAGAGAAAAAATATATTGCTCACCATATTTAAAATGCGAAAATGCGTAATTTATATAAATTGGTAAAATATTTTTTGTGCAGATGTAGCGAATTTTATGAAATTCATGCACCATAGCGTCATAAGGATTTGCAAAATAAATTATGTCGAATTTATCGCTATGATCTAAAAATTTGCCCGTTTTTTCGTCCCAGCCATCTAAAACCATTTCTTTGCCATAGTTTTTTATAAAAAACTCTTTTGTGGCGTTGTAGCATTTTTTTAGATTTTCTTCGCCCCTTGCAGTATCTGGCACGATGACAATTTTAGCGTCAAATTTATCATCGTTTTTCATCAGCTCATAAAGTTTTTTTGCGCCAAAAGTGCTGTCAAAAACGACATACGAAGCAAATCTGATTTTTTTCGAATTTTGTAATTTTAAAATAATATTTTCATGGTGTTTTTGTGTTTTATTTGCAATTTTGAGTTGTTTTTGTTTTCGAAAAAAATCAATTAATAAAACTTTTTTTATGATTTTATTAAATTTCATTATAAATCCACCGAATTCAAAACTTCCACGACCTTTTGAATTTGCTCTTTTTCAAGCACACCGCTCATCGGCAAACTTAAAATTTCAGCGTGAATTTGCTCACTTATCGGATAACTCTGATTATTCCACTCTTTGTAAGCCATTTGCTTATGTGGCGGGATTGGATAGTGGATTAAAGTCTGAATTTCGTGTTCTGCCAAATATTTTTGGAGCTCATCGCGATTTTTAGAGCGAACGGCGAAAATATGCCAAACATGGCTTTTTATCTCTTTTGCATTTGTGCCAAACTCAAACGGCAAGATTAAATTTTCATTTTTTATATTGTTTAAATAAAAATCCGCCACTTCCCTACGAGCCGAAATTTCAGCGTCCAAATACCTAAGCTTCACTCTAAGCATAGCTGCTTGGATTTCATCAAGGCGAGAATTTATGCCTTGATATAAATTTTCATACTTTTTGTGGCTTCCATAATTTGCAAGGGCTCTTATGGTATTTGCTAGACTTTCGTCATTTGTCGTAACTGCTCCGCCATCTCCAAGTGCGCCTAAATTTTTACCCGGATAAAAGCTAAAACCGCTCGCATCGCCTAAATTTCCGCTTCGTTTCTCGCCAAAATATGCTCCGTGCGACTGAGCCGAGTCTTCGACGACTTTTAGATTATATTTTTTTGCAATGCCTAAAATTTTATCCATTTCGCAAGTTTGTCCGTATAAATGAACGGGCAAAATCGCCTTTGTTTTTAGCGTGATTTTTTCTTCGATTTTATTGGCGTCGAGCAAATATGAGTTTAAATTTGGCTCGACTAAAACCGGTTTTAAATTATTCATAGAAATCGCTAAAATTGACGCTATATAGGTATTTGCAGGGACTATGACCTCATCATTTTCACTCATCACACCCAGCTCTTTATAGGCTCTAAAAATCAAATTTAGCGCGTCCAGTCCGTTTGCTACGCCAATGCAAAATTTGCTTCCGCAAAATTTGGCAAATTCATCTTCAAATGCTTCGCACTCACTTCCGTGAATATACCAACCGCTATCAATAACTCGCTCACAAGCTCTTTTGAGTTCGTCTTTGTATTGTAAATTTAATGCTTTTAAATCCAAAAACGGTATCATTTTTCTTCCTTTTTACAATCTTTACAAACTAAACTTTCATCGCATTTTTGCCCACATTTGCAGACATATCCTTTAAAACAAGCCGGATTTCCATACCAAAGCTCTTGTTTGCCTATATTTTTAGTTACCACGCTTCCAGCCCCAACCATAGCGTATTCTCCGATATTTACACCACAAATTATAGTCGAATTTGCACCAATACTTGCGCCTTTTTGTATAGTTGTTTTTGCAAATTCTTTATATTGTTTGCTTCGTGGCAAAAAATCGTTTGTGAAAGTAACATTTGGACCTATAAAAGCGTCATTTTCGATTCTCACGCCGTCCCAAATTTGAACACCGCTTTTAATCGTCACATTATCGCCGATTTGCACATCGTTTTCCACAAAAACATTGAAATTTATGTTGCAATTTTTGCCGATTTTTGCGCCTTTTAAAACTACGCAAAATTGCCAAATATTTGTATTTTCGCCGATATTTTTGCTTTGGACTTCGCTACTTTGGTGTATCATCGCACGACCTTTAAAAACTCATCATAATCTCTAATATAATCTTCTTCTTCATAATAGCGACTAGCCAAAACCATAATTATGCAATTTTCGCTAAAATCTTTCATCTCTCGCCAAATAAAATTATCAATAAAAAGTCCTAAATTTGGCTTATCTAGCCTAAATTCTTTTTTTTCTGTTCCGTCATCTAAAATAAATGTGCAAGCGCCACTTACACAAACGGCGATTTGTTTTAAATTTTTATGAGCGTGAAATCCGCGATCTACGCCGTTTTTATTACCATAAATATAATAAACTCTTTTTATATCAAACGGCACATTTTTATTTGCTTCAAGTGCTACCAAAAAGCCCCGCTCATCGCCAAATTCTTTAAATTCTAAAATTTTACAACTACTTAGCATATTTTTTCACATACCATTCTACGGTTTTGATTATACCGCTATCAAAGGTTTCATCAGCCTTCCAACCAAGCTCTCCTTCGATTTTACTAGCGTCAATCGCATAGCGTCTATCGTGCCCTGCTCTATCTTTTACAAAAGCGATTTGCTCTTTATAGCTAATGCTTTTTGGGCAAATTTCATCTAAAATTTCGCAAATTTTATGTGCGATTTGCAAATTTGTTCGCTCGTTTCTGCCACCGATATTATAAGTTTCTCCGCCTTTGCCTTTATGAAAAGCTAAATCAATTCCCTTGCAGTGATCAAGCACAAAAAGCCAATCTCTTATATTTTTGCCGTCTCCATAAATCGGAATTTTATTGCCATTTAAAGCATTGCGGATTATAGTTGGGATTAGCTTTTCGTCGTGTTGCTTAAAACCATAATTATTCGAACAATTTGTAATAATCGTATCGAGCCCAAAAGTATGATGATAGCTTCTAACTATCATATCAGAACCCGCTTTTGAAGCAGAATACGGCGAATTTGGAGCGTATGGCGTAGTCTCGCTAAAATACCCGCTCTCACCCAAGCTTCCATAAACTTCATCGGTTGAAATATGGTGAAATCTAGCACCCCTAAATTCGTCTTTATATTTAAACGGCTCGTCTAGCCAACACTTTTTAGCCGCGTCAATTAGCGTATGTGTGCCAAGCACATTTGTTTTAACAAAAACGCTTGGATTTTTTATAGAATTATCCACATGGCTTTCGGCTGCAAAATGAATAACGCCACTAAATTTAAACTCGCTAAAAAGCTCGTCAATGAGATTTCTATCGCAAATATCACCTTTTATAAATTTATATCTTGGATTGTTTTCACATTCGCGAAGATTTTCTAAATTTCCGGCATAAGTTAGCAAATCCAAATTTACGATTTTATAATTTTCATATTTTTCCAAAAAATACGGCACAAAATTTGAGCCGATAAATCCGGCACAACCCGTTACTAAGATATTTTTCATTTTTCGCCCACCAAATTTTTTAAATATCTGCCATACTCATTTTTAGAAAGCGATTTTGCGATATTTAAAATTTTTTCCTTATCTATCCAGCCGTTTGCATAGGCGATTTCTTCAAGACAAGCTACTTGCGTGGCTTGGTTATTTTGTATGGTTTGCACAAACGCGCTTGCTTGTAAAAGTGTCTCATGAGTGCCTGTATCTAGCCATGCAAAACCACGACCAAGCAATTCGACGCTGAGTTTTCCGCGTTTTAAATATTCTTGATTAATGCTAGTGATTTCTAGCTCACCACGATCACTAGGCTTAACATTTTTAGCGATTTCTACGACATCATTATCATAAAAATAAAGCCCGGTTGCAGCGAAATTTGACTTTGGATTTTGTGGTTTTTCTTCTACGCTTAAAACTTGCTTGTTTTCGTCAAATTCAATTACCCCAAAGCGTTCTGGGTCTTTTACATGATAACCAAAAATCGTAGCACCTTCTCTATTTACGGCATTTTTTAGCAAATCGCTAAAACCTTGCCCGTAAAAAATATTATCGCCTAAAACTAGGCAAACTCTATCTTTGCCGATAAATTCTTCGCCGATTATAAAAGCTTGTGCAAGACCGTCAGGGCTTGGTTGGACTGCGTAGCTCAAATTTAGCCCCCAATCGCTTCCGTCGCCTAAAAGTTCTTTAAATTTGCCTATGTCTTGCGGAGTTGAAATCACCAAAATATCGCGAATATGAGCAAGCATCAAAACAGAAAGCGGATAATAAATCATCGGTTTATCATAAATCGGCAAAAGCTGTTTGCTAATGCTTCTAGTTATCGGATATAGCCTTGTCCCGCTACCACCGGCTAAAATTATACCTTTCATGTGGCTCCTAAAATTTTTATTCAAGCCGTTTATTATAGCAGTTAAAAGTAAGATATTAATACTGCATAGTTTGGATTTTGGCTATTTGAAATTTTAAATTCACAAATCAATTCCTAAATTTTGCAAAGTTTTTTATAAATATTTGTAATTTTAATTAAAAATTTATAGAAATTTTATTAATACACTCGATGATTTGTTTAAGTATCTATTTAATCATCTTACCTAAAATACCAAAATTTAAGCCACTACTCTTCTTATGAAAGGTATTTGTTTTAGCAAATACACTAACGCTAATGAAATAATATAAGTTGTTATTATTCCTATTGTTCGCCACTGTAATGAATATTCATCAATACCAAAAATAGATAATTCATAATGCACAATTATCATATGACATAAATATACACCAAAACTGCAATTTGCGATATTTGCTAGTATTTTAGTTATTCTTGCGTTATTTTGCAACTTTTCTAAATTCATATTTTTAACAAAGAGAAAAATTGCAGAAGTCAAGAAAAACACATGAAACTGAAAATATCCCCAAGTTATTGTTATTACTTTCCCTGCTTCCTTTGATTGAAAATATGTAAAAGAATATCTATAAATAATTGCAAATATAGCCAAAGCATAAATAATATATCTTAGTTTTTTACTTATATTTGATACAGCAAGAAGATAGCCGAGTATCGCGTATATGACTACCCCCCCCATTTGTAATGAAAATGAATTGTTCCAATTGATACCAACCAATTTTAATAAATTTGGAATCAAAGCGTTAAAAATAAAAAATATTCCAACCGCATACCATAAAACAGATTGATATTTGGCATCGGTAGTCAAGTGTGTTAAAATAGGTATAGTCAAATAAAGACCCAATATCCACCAAATAAAATAATATATCGGCATTTCTTTATTTATAAAGACCATATTGATAAATTCGACAATACCGACATTTTCTAATGAAATAGCTTTGAGTATAAAAATTCTCCAAATAAATGCTATGCATATCCAAAATATAGCAGGATATAATACTTTTGCAAAACGCTTTTTGAAAAATGTCTGTGTGTCATATTTTGAAATATAGCCTAACAAATTTGCACCGCTAATCATTAAAAATAATGGAACAGCAAAGAAAAATACAGTTTCAACGACTAAGCTTTGAGCCCAAGAATTTTCTGTGTGATATTTATGGACTATTCCATTACAGTGAAGCGCTATAACCGATATAATTGCGATTATATTTAAAACATCAAGATACAAAATTCTTTTACTTGTCATTTTACAACCCTCCCTAAAACACCAAAAAATTTAAATAACCCACTGCAACCCCAATAAATGGTATTATAAACGCTTCTAAAAAATCCTAGTTTTAGGTAGTTTCTGTAAAAATTGTATTGTGCTTTTATAAGTTTTGCTTTTTTGCCAGTTACGGAATTTACCAAAACCCTATAACTTGCCAAGACTTTTTGATTTCCATAAGCAACCTTTTGGAAATTCATAATATCAAGCCAATATGCGTAGTCATCCCTTATACTTTTTAACTCTTCTTTTAGATAGACTTTCCCGAATTTTTTACTATCGTAAAGCCCGGTTAAACAACCTATATAACACATTCTTTGCATATCTTTTAGTGTTGATTTTTCTCTTGCGATTAATGGTCTTAGGATTTCATTTGAATTTTCATCTATGCGTCTGTATGAGCCATAGACCAAAACTACATTTTTTTCCTTCATAAATTTAAGTTGTTCTTCTAAAAAATTATTATCCCATAAATCATCAGCATCTAAAAGTGCTATATATCTGCCTTTGGCATTTCGTATGCCATTATTTCTAGCGTTTGCTGAACCACCATTTGGCTGTTTGATTAGCTTAATCCTATTATCTTTTTGTGCAAATTCTTCGATAATCTCGACCGAATTATCCTTTGAACCATCATCGACTATTATCATCTCCCACTCTTTGTATGTTTGAGCCAAGACCGATTTTATCGTTTCGCCTATATATTTGCTTCCGTTATAGCATGGAGTAATTATAGAAACTAAATTTTCTTGCATTTTTTACCTTTACAAAATCTCATCAGCTACTTTTAGAGCAGCCATTATCGTATCGTCCATATCGAAGTATCTATACATACCAAGTCTGCCACCGAAAATCACTTTGTTTTGGGTATCGGCTAGGGCTTTGTATTTTTGATACAACTCGCTATTTTTAGTGTCATTTACAGCATAATATGGCTCATCGCCCCTGCTCCATGTTTTTGGATATTCGCGCGTGATGATTGTTTTTGGTTGGGTGCCGAATTCAAAATGCTTATGCTCGATTATGCGTGTAAATGGCGTTTTATCGTCAGTATAATTAACAACCGCGTTGCCTTGATAGTTTTCGCACTCCAAAACTTCACTTTCAAATTTCAGGCTTCTATATTCTAATTCACCGAATTTATAATCAAAAAATTCGTCTATCATGCCTGTAAATACAACTTTATCAGCCAAATTTAATAGGCTATCTTTTTCGTCAAAAAAGTCGGTATTCAATCTAATTTCAGCCCCTTCAAACATTTTTTCGACCATTTTTGTATAACCGCCTATCGGAATGCCCTGATAGCGGTCATTAAAGTAGTTGTTATCAAAAGTAAATCGCACAGGAAGGCGTTTGATGATAGAAGCCGGTAGCTCAGTGCATTTGCGTCCCCATTGCTTTTGTGTGTAGCCTTTTATCAAAATTTCGTAAATGTCCTTGCCGATGAGCGAAATGGCTTGTTCTTCTAAATTTTTTGGCTCATTTCCATTTAAAGCCATCTTCATTGCTTTTGCTTGGGCTTCTATGCGGTTTTTGGCGTCATCTGGCGTGATAACATCGCTCCAAATTTGATGAAAAGTATTCATATTAAATGGCAGATTATAAAGTTTGCCATTAAAATTCGCAATCGGCGAATTTATGTAGTTGTTAAATTCTGCAAATTCCTGCACGAAATTCCAAATTTCTTTTTCGCCCGTGTGAAAAATGTGAGCGCCATATTTATGGACATTTATGCCGTGAGTTTCTTCTGTGTAGATATTTCCTGCGATATGATTTCGCTTATCTATGACAAGGCATTTTTTGCCTTTTTTAAGTGCTTTGCTAACAATTGTTGCGTTAAACAAACCTGCACCGATAAAGACTAAATCATAATGATTAACCATTTTATTTCCTTAAATTTAATAATTCTATGTAGCTATTTTCTAGTTTTTTTGTTTCGCTATGTATTTCATATCTATATTTTTCAAAAATTTCTATACTCATATTATCTCTTTTATATTCTAAATTTTTATAGATTTCATCCACCCAAGTATTTTTATCGTAATTATCCAAAAATATCAATTTATCATTAATATTGCAAATTTTTGGAACAGCTTGGCTTGGTGCGAAACATTTTAAACCATTTGCTTGTGCTTCTACTAAAACCATGGGCAATCCTTCACGGTGAGAAGTTAATAACAATATATCAAAAGAATTTAAAATTTCATTGACATTTGGTGTATTTCCAAGCAAAATAACAGCATTTTCTAATTTTTTATTTTGTATTGTTATCTCAATTTCACTTCTTAATTCTCCATCGCCACAGATAACTAAAACTGAATTTTCATTTTTTCTGTGAAATTCTTCAAATACTTCTATACAAAAGGGGTAATTTTTTATGGCTTGAAAACGAGCTACTGTCCCAATAGCTATTTTATTATCTATATTTAATTTTTTTCTAAAAAGATTTCTTTTATTTTCGTTAAATTTAAATTTTTCATATTCTATGGCGTTATTAATGATTTTAACATCTTTGTTTTTTCCAAACAAAAACTCTCCAGCTTCCTTAGAACATGCCCATAAATCTGTCGCTACAAGACTAAAAAATATTCTTAACCATTTGGTTATATAAATTTTAACCTTAGAACTTACATAACTACTATGGCTATGGGCTATTCTAACTTTTATGCCACACAATTTTGCAATAAACAGTGGCAATATACTTACTACGAATTCGTGCGAATGGATAATGTCTGGTTTTTCTGTTTTTATAATATTATAAATAGACTTCATATAAGAAAAAATATTTTTATATTTTTTTATAATATAAAATTTGCCACCTAATTTTTCTATTTCATCCTTATAATTTTCATTTTCTCTATTTAAATCGGTAGCAAAAATAAATTCAAATTTATTTTTATCAATATTTCTGTAATAATTCATTAAAAAAGAAGCAACGCCACTTCCTTTATTCATCCGAGCGATTTGAAGAATTTTCATACTATACCTCCAGTAGCATCATTGTATAAGAAATTTTCATAAGGAATGCTATCAAACAATATATTATAAATTGTCGGAAAAATCAATTTTATTAGGGTTTCATTAATAAAGTAACGCATAGTATAAACATTAGAAATAAATAAAATAAAAGTTATTGAAAAAATAATATATAAAATATTTTTTTTGATTTTATTTTCGCTAAAATATATCAACCATAATATTATAGAGCATAAAAACCAAAATTGCAAAAATTTACTAAACATTGAACCAAATTCATGGAAGAAAGAAGTTAGAAAACAGGTTAAAATAAGAAAATTATATAAATTTACTTGTTTCACCCTATTTTTTAAATATATGATTGTAAAAAAGATAAATAATAGATTTGTGTATTTAAACATAAAAAAGTACATAAGACCACTTATGCTTAAATCACTGATAAATTCTTTTGCCCAATATCCATCTGTATAAGCTGATAAATCTAAATGTAATAAGGGTGAAATAATATAAAAAACAGAAGTAGATAAATTTGGAATAAATAATATGATAATTGTAAGATAAAACAATAGGTAAAAATATTTTTGTTTTATAATTTTTTTTATGAATATAAAACATATAAATATCATAGTAAAAGTAAAAGTAGCAATATGCATAATATTTGCAAACAAAATTAAGAAAAAAGCTTTTTTATACCTTGACTCATAAAAATATGAAAATAGTCCATATGTTATCAAACAAATGGCAGGATAATATCTAATACCAAGAGCTGCAGCGCGAAAATCTATAAATAATATTATTATTAAAAATAAAAAATTTAAATTTATTACTTTTTTATTATTAAATAGTATATAAAAAATTTTAAGAATACAAAAAAATGATATAAAAACAGATATAAAAGGTAATATTTCTTTTTTTAAATTTAATAAATTGCCAATATAATATACAAATGGTATAAATAAATCTTTATTGTAATTAGATGTTTCTTTTAAATAGGAAAAAAAATCTAAGCCCAAGTCATATGAGTTATATCCTTCATATCTTTCATAATGTCTCATTATATCATCTGATTTTATAAAAGCCACGCTTTGCGATGGTTCCAAAAGCATAGCTATATAACCAAAAAATATGGCAATAAAAATGTAGTGTTTTTTTATATCTATTTTTAATAATATACTGGTAAAAATAGATAGAATAGGGTTTATCATTAAAGATAAACCAAGTAATTTACTATTCATACACTACGCCCACTTTGTTATTTAAAATTTGTGCATTACATATAATCATATCTATCTCCTTAATAATAAATTTTTTGATTTTATAAAATTATAAAATTTTCACTATGCCCTGCCTTGTATATTTTTTAATATTGCATACATATTGATATTAAAAAAGTTAAAAGTAACAACAATCTTTTTTAATAAATCTAACCCATAATTATTCCAAATATATTTTAGCTTATTTGCTTCTAGGCAAATGTCTTTAATATATTTTTTATATTTTCCACCACTCACAACAACGATTCTATATAGCAATCCCATATAGTGATATTCTATAAATTTCTCATAAATATCGTTTTTCTTAAAAAATTCTAATATTTCTAAATTAAAGGCTTTTAACTCTTTTATCTTTTTTTCTGACACATTGTGATATGTTATAGAGCTTTCATTTATTCTATTATAATGCACAAACGCTCTATTAAAATGCACTATTTTACCATAGTAGTAATAAAACATTTGTATGTGAAGAAAAAAATCTTCTGCATTAGAAAAAGTTGGAAATTTTATTTTTTCATATACTTTTTTTTTGCAAAATTTAGACCATATACTGACATATTTATTTTTTAAAGTAAAACAATCTTTTAGATAAGTTTCATAGTCATCAAAAACTAAATCCTGCTTTATATAAATTTGTTTATTTGAATAATTTTCGTAAAAATCGCACACTACAATATCAGCATCATCTTCTTTCGCTTTTTTATACATAGAACTTACCATATCAAACTCAACCCAATCGTCGCTATCGATATGCAAAATATATTCGCCAGTCGCACTTTCAAAGCCTGTTTTCCTAGCCTGACCCAAACCTTCGTTTTGTGGTTTGTTTATGATTTTTATATCATTTTTTCTATTTGGATATTTTTCTATAACGCTTTGCAAAACTTGCATACTATTATCAGGCGAACAATCATTTACAAAAATATACTCAATACTATCGAAATCTTGCTCAAATAGTGTTGTAGCGCATTTAACGATATATTTTTCGACATTATAAACAGGGATTATTATACTAACTATGTAAGATTTCATTTTTTGCCTTTAAATTTGTTGTATTGTATCCAAACATCACCCAAAACCCAAACAAACACGCTACCAAGTATCCTAAGCTATACCCCATAACGGTGCCGTAAGCTAGAAATTTCGGTATAAAAACAATATAGCCTAAGCTAGAAAATAGCAAAACCAAAACCCATTTATAAATCAAAATTTTTCCAAGTTGCATTTTAATGATGTAAATATTTAATGCTTCATCTAAAAATATAAGTGGTAAAACTAAAAGCAAAAATTTAAATACAGGAATTGTTCCATTAAATTTAGCTCCAAAAATCAAATTTATAACTAATGGAGCTAAAAAATACAAAATAACTGCCGTTAAAATCGCCATTACAAACATGCCAAATGCAAGTTTTAAGACATTTGATTTTATGATTTTTATATCATCAAATTTATATACAAAAAGTGGTGCAAATGAAATTGCTATGATAGGTGAAATTGCCGTTGCAATAGTTAAAAGCGATATGGCTGAAGTATAAAGCCCAAGAGAGAATTCATCGCCTAAATGTTTCAAAAACATAAAATCAACTCGTCTACAAACTATCATCAAAATAATTCCTGCAAAAAAAGGCAAACCTAATTTTAAAAATTTGTAAATTTGAGCTTTTTCATAGGTAAAAAACCACTCTTTTGTTAAAATTCTATAAATTGCCAAAAGCCCAAAAGCTATCATAAATAGCTCAAAAGCTGTTGCAAAGCCGTAGGCATAGATATTTGTAACACCCAAATAATAAAAAGCTAAAAACATTAAAAGTTTGATTATATGTGTTGCCATAACCAAAACAGAGCGATATTTTATCATAGTTTGCGACTGTAAATATGCCGTGATAATCGCAGAGCTTTCATTTACTAAAATAGACGAAGCCATAACAACGCTTAAATAAAAAATCTTTATGTCATCTGTAAAAAATACAAACAAAAGCAACGCTAAATACGCAATCACCGACGAAACAAACCTTATAACAAAGCCGTTTCCCATTATAATTTTGCGTTCATTTGCGTCAGCATTTGTTAGGCGCGGAACAACGATTTCAGCGGGATTTATATATGAAAGAGCTGAAAAAATAACAACAAGTCCTAAAATATACTGAAAATTCCCATACTCTTCTACGCTTAACACACGAGCTAAAATCATAGTAACGGCTAAGCCCATTACTATCCTAACTCCGTGTTCGCATAAAAGCCAAGCTATATTTTTTACTATTTTAGGATTTATCGCCATTTTATCGCTTTTTAAAATTTATTAGGCTTTTAGATTTTTTCTCGCTGAGATTTCGCCTTTTAGCAAAACCCAAAATATACCCAGAACACCACCTAAAAATGTCGCGATTGCTACGATTAAAAGTTTTTTTGGTTTTGCTGGATTTTCGTTTATTACTATAAAATCGTCTTTGATTTCTACATTGCTAAGGTGCAAAGGGCTTAAAGCTCCATTTAAAATTTCCATTTTATTTCTAGTCTCTGTGATTATTGAATTTAAATCGCTTGATTCAGACACTAACTCTTCTTTTTGTCTTTGTGCCTCAGCTATTTTTACAAATTCAATATCATGCAAATCGCTCTCGATTTGACGCTTGGTAGTAGTAGTAGTAGTAGTATATTGTTCTCTTAAATCCACAAGTTGTTCTTTAAGGTTAATGAGCAAATTTCCGCCTGTCGCACCGGATTTTATTTCATCTTCTATATTTTTTATATCGTTTTCCAAATTCGGAATTACAACTTCAACTAAATTTTTATAATCCTCTTGCAGTTTTGCAATCACTACATTTTTTAAGTTTTCAATCTCTTTATCTTTATCTGGGATTAAAATTGTATCGTATTGTTTGACCTGATTTGTCAAATTCGCGATATTGTCTTTGGCTATGGATATCTCGTTTTGCAAATTTTTTCGTTGTAACCCGATTTCGTTTTTGTAAATGTTTTGCTCTTCTTTTACAATTTTATTTATCAATGCAATGGCTTCATCGTTACTTTTACCAAAAACTTCAATATCAAAAAAATCATTTAAGTTATTTTTTGTACCACTTTGTCCTGCTGGGGTTACTTTTTTTACAAATGCACTCTCTTTTGGCTGACCTTTAAGAGCGTCGATATATTTGCTTTGAATTTTATTTATTATCATATCGGCTTCGACTAAAAGCTCTTTTTTATTTTCTTCTAAATTTTTGTAGTAAGGCACTGAAATTCTAGCCTTTGCGCTATACCACGGCGTGGCAATCAAACAATACAAAACACCAAGCAAAAAACAGGCGAGTGTAACGCCTAAAACTATAAATTTACCTTTGTAAATTTTGCCTAATAATTCAAAAATATCAATCTCGTCGTTTTGAGAATTGGCTGAATTCATTAAATTTTCGCTCATTTGTTTTCCTTGTCTTTTAAGTCTTTTTTTATCTGTGTTGTTGAAATCTCCGGCGTTCGTTTTAGATAAACCACTTCGCAACCCTCGTCTTTTAAAAAGTCAAATTTGCCTTCCCAGTCATCGCCGATGACAAAAGTATCGACATGGTATAAATGCACATCTTCTTTTTTTTGCTCCCATGAATTTTCGGGGATCACAAGATCTACATAGCGAATCGCTTCAAGCAAATGTTTGCGCTTTTCGTATGAAAAATAGCATTTTTTTTGCTTTGAATTCCAGTTAAACTCATCAGTCGAAAGTGCTACGATAAGGTAATCGCCGAGCTCTTTTGCACGGCGAAGCAAATTTATATGTCCATAATGAAGCATATCAAATGTGCCATAAGTTATAACGCGTTTTATACTTTTCAATTTTTATCCTTAAACCAAAATTTGCCCTAAAAATGAGCTTTGAATTTCGTTTTTCGAAAATTCAATTATTTCAAAAATCTTAAAAAGTTCTAATTTTATCGAAATTAAACTAAAATTTGGCTACAATGTCGCAAATTTATTTTTGGAAAATTTAATTATGAAAAAATTTTATGCTATGGCTATACTTTTAGTAGCTGATGTTTTGTGCATTTTGATATCATTTTTCATCGCTGTGAGCGTGAGAAATTTCATAGAATTTGATTTTGCTGGTAACACTCATCAGCATTATACCGCCTATCTTGGTTCGTTTTTTATATATGTTTTGATTATCGGCACATTAGCGTATCGCAAAATTTACACCAAACGCTATGATTTTTGGCATGAAAGTTACATTGTGTTTTCATCGTGTATGTTTGCGCTGGTGATGATTTTTTTCTTGCTTGCGATTAACAAAAATGTCTCGCACTCGCGATTTGTGATATTTTTGGCGTTTGGTTTGTGCGCGGTTTTGATACCGATGTGCAAATTTTTTCTTAAAAAATACCTTTACCGTGTGGGAATTTGGCAAAAAAACGCTAGGGTTATCAACGGCGATAAGGAATTCCGCCGTGAAATCTTTAAAAACCACTATTTGGGCTATAAATTTACCCGTGGCGACGACTACGAGACCGTTTTTATTGCAAATAAAAATTTAAAGAGTATTGACGAGCTAAACAGGTTGGTCGAAGAAAATGTCATCAAAAACCGCGAGGTGATTTTTACTCCCGCTTTGCAAGGATATGATTTTGCTGGTGGGGAAATTTTCAGCCTTTTTAACTCTCGCACGAATTTATTTATGCTGGAAAATTCGCTGTTAAAACCGATGAATAGGTTTTTTAAACGCTTTGTTGATATCGCGATGATAATGTGTGCTATGCCTTTGCTTGTGCCGATTTTCGCTGTCGTAATAATAGCTATGAAAATAAACGAGCCGCATGGTAGCATTTTTTTCTCTCACCCTAGAATGGGCAGATATGGTAAGACTTTTGGCTGTTTGAAATTTCGCTCGATGAGAGAAAACTGCGATGAAATGTTTAAAAAATATTTAGAGGAAAATCCGCAAGAAATCGAGTATTATCAAAAATATCACAAATACGAAAATGATATTCGCATAACAAAGCTTGGAAATTTTTTACGCAAAACCTCTATTGATGAGCTTCCGCAACTCATAAATGTCCTAAAAGGCGATATGAGTATCGTAGGGCCTAGACCGGTGTTAGAAAAAGAGTTTGAAATGGGCGATGCGACGAGATACGAAAGGGATATTGTGTTGCAAGTTCGCCCTGGCGTAACAGGACTAGCACAGATTAACGACCGCGAAAAATCGGAGTTTGGCGATAGGGTGAAAATGAATATCTGGTATGTCAAAAACTGGACGCTTTATATGGATTTTGTAATTATTCTAAAAACCATACAAATAGTTTTAAAAAGAGAGGGCGCAAGCTAAAATTTGGAATTTCAAAATTCCAAATTTCCCTCCAATTTTGCTATAATCCCCCTTTAAATTTCACATTTTACAAGGACACACATGAAAGCAATCGTAACAGTAGTCGGCAAGGACAAAGTCGGCATCGTAGCTGGCGTAGCTACCAAGCTAGCCGCGCTTGGGCTTAATATCGACGATATCACGCAGACCGTATTAGATGAGTTTTTTACAATGATGGCGGTGGTCAGTAGCGATGATAAAAAGGACTTCACGGCCCTTCGCAGTGAGCTTGAAGAGTTCGGAGCTAGTCTAAATGTCAAAATCAATATCCAAAGCTCGGCGATTTTTGACGCCATGCACAATATCTAAGGCGCGCAAATGAATATCAAGCAAGTAACCGAAACAATCTCAATGATCGAGGAGCAAAATTTCGATATCCGCACCATTACAATGGGCATTTCGCTTCTTGATTGTATCGACGCAAACCCCGAAAAAGCCTGCGAGAAAATTTACGCCAAAATCACAAAAAAAGCCGAAAATTTGGTAGCTGTTGGCGATGAAATTTCAGCCGAGCTTGGTATCCCAATCGTCAATAAACGCATCTGCGTAACGCCGATTTCGCTCATCGGTGCAGCCACGGATTTAGATGATTACACGATTTTTGCACGCACGCTAGACGAGGCCGCGCACGCTGTGGGTGTGAATTTCATCGGTGGTTTTAGTGCATTAGTGCAAAAAGGCTACCAAAAGGGCGATGAAATCCTAATCCGCTCAATCCCGCGCGCCCTAGCTAAAACTGAGCGCGTCTGCGCTAGCGTAAATGTAGGCTCGACCAAAACCGGCATAAACATGTCTGCTGTGCGCGATATGGGCGAGATTATCAAACAAACCGCGAATTTAAGCAAATTTGGCTGCGCTAAGCTCGTAGTTTTCGCAAACGCCGTCGAGGATAATCCTTTTATGGCGGGCGCATTTCACGGAGTAGGCGAGTCTGATGTCGTCATAAATGTCGGTGTATCAGGCCCTGGCGTGGTCAAACGCGCCTTAGAAAAGGTGCGCGGACAGAGCTTTGATATACTCGCTGAAACCGTCAAAAAAACCGCCTTTAAAATCACCCGCATAGGTCAGTTGGTCGGCTCAATGGCTAGCGAGAGGCTGGGGGTGAAATTTGGCATTGTGGATTTATCGCTAGCTCCGACGCCTGCTGTGGGGGATTCTGTGGCGAGAGTGCTCGAAGAAATGGGCTTGGAGCGCGTGGGTGCGCACGGCACGACGGCTGCGCTTGCGCTTTTAAACGACGCGGTCAAAAAAGGCGGCGTCATGGCGTGCAACCAAGTAGGAGGCCTGTCTGGGGCGTTTATACCGGTTTCTGAGGACGAGGGCATGATAGAGGCGGTCAAGGCTGGCGCTCTAAATTTGGAAAAATTAGAGGCGATGACGGCGATTTGCTCTGTGGGGCTCGATATGATCGCGATTCCGTCCGATACGCCCGCAGCTACGATTTCAGCGATGATAGCTGATGAGGCCGCAATCGGCGTGATAAACCAAAAAACTACCGCCGTGCGCATTATCCCGCTAGGCCAAAAGGGCGATATGATCGAGTTTGGCGGGTTGCTAGGCTCTGCGCCAGTGATGAGTATAAATTCCGCTTCGTCGGCTGAATTTATCGCCAGAGGTGGGCAAATACCTGCGCCGATTCATAGTTTTAGGAATTAAAATTTTAAATTTTAGTTTTGGCTTAAATTTGCAAATTCTCGCAGTGGTGCAAAATTTGCCATTGCGAGGCGTGCAACGCCGAAGCGTTCTAGGGAAATTCCTTACTCTTGCATTTATTATTGCATTTCGCAAGCTAAAAACACTGCCTCGATGCTTGCTGTTGTCAGTGCGAGGCAGCAATGCTGTCGTGGCAATCTAAGAGATTAAATTTACGATTGGTTTTGTGTCATTATGAGTAAAGCTTTGCAAAGCAAAGAAGCTTTATTTAAATTGAGTATTTTTTTGGTGGGCAATGATGCCCACTCTACGATACTCATCTTTTACCCTTTTCATTAGAATTTTTGTTTATTAAGTTTTGTTTTAAAATATCGATTATTTCGTTATATCCATATCCACATTTTTCATAATGAATACTTGTTTCGATAGATTGCATTTTTGCCATAAAATAGTTATACGGCATAAAATATTCATACTTTTTTGCTACCAAATTATTTTGGTAAAAAATATCAGCAGTATGTCTATAACCACTTTTGCCACATTTTTTCGCTAAATCTGACAAATCCGAGTAATAACAACTTTTTAAATCATCGTTGGACAAAAAACTTATATTGCTATCTGGGTATGAAGTGTAAGTGTATGGAAAATCTTTTTTTATTATCATATAATCACTTTCCTTTATCTCATAATCATCACTTACGATTTCAATCTTAAAATCCTTTTTAATGTTGCACTCGTATTCAAATTTAAGTATCTTAAACCCGTCAAATACAAATCCATAAGTTAAAAATAATATAGTTAAAATGGTTATAAATTGTGTCTTTTTGAGTAGGCAAATTTTCTTTGTCGCTTCTGCTTGATTTCCTGCTTTTATGGCTTTTCTTTGAATTCCAAATTCATATCTACTTATAATAAATAAGAAAATAAAAGTCAGAAAAAAGACAAACACAAAAAATCCAAAAAATATAAAAGCCAAAAATAGGACTATAAAAAATGTTTTTGCAGATTTGTTTATTTGCGAATTTTTGATATACCTTATACACAACGCACAAGCAAATGCCACAATTAAATTAACAATTAAAATATCCATATAATTCCTTTATATTTTTTAGCAAATTCAAATTCGGTCAGTATTTAAAAATACTGAATTTATTCGAATTTACAAATTTAAACTCAAATTTGATTATTTGAATTTAAATTTATAAATTCAAGCAACTAGTAAATTTAAATTTGCAAATTTTTCATCATTGCTATCTATTATTCAGTCATTGTTTGTATCAAATTCACTTAATGCTTCAAAGCCGTTTTTACCGCTAGTATCGTAGGGTGGGCATCCTTGCTCACCAAAAATGGAGACTATCAATCTAACTCTGACAAATCACTTTTGTTTAAGAATTAGTGGCTTTAATTTTGGATTTGTCAGAGTTTATTTTATGGTCTCAAATTTAGCCAAATTTAGAGTTTTTTCATCTTTGCGATTTCATCACGCAATGCAGCGGCTTTTTCGAATTCCAGCGCAGCAGCGGCTTCAAGCATTTGCTTTCTTAGCTCTTTTATGATTTTGGCTCGTTCATTTGCCGGCATTTTTTCTAATTTTTTCGCTTTGGTTAAAATTTCTGCGTTATCTTCGATTTTTAGGCTTTCTTCTATGTTGCGACTTGCCGAGTGTGGCGTTATACCGTGAGCGCGGTTGTATTCATCTTGGAATTTGCGTCTAGCCGTGGTTATGTCGATAGCGCTTTGCATTGAGCGGGTGATTTTTTTGCAAAACATCACAACCTGCCCGTTTAAATTCCTAGCAGCCCGTCCCATAGTCTGAATAAGGCTAGTTTCAGAGCGCAAAAAACCCTCTTTGTCGGCGTCAAAAATCGCAATCAAACTAACTTCCGGCAAATCTAGCCCCTCACGGAGCAAATTTATACCGATTAGCATATCAAATTCGCCTGATCTTAGCCCACGAATTAGCTCATTTCGCTCTATCGCGTCGATGTCTGAGTGCATATATTTGACCTTGATACCGAGTTCAAGGTAGTATTTGCTAAGCTCTTCTGCCATTTTTTTTGTTAGCACGGTTACCAAAATTCGCTCATTTCTAGCTATGACTTTTTTTGCCATGTCGTGCAGAATTTCGACTTGATTGTCGCTATCTTTTATGAGAATTTCGGGATCTAAAAGCCCTGTCGGACGCAAAATTTGCTCCACAACCTTTCCGCCGCTTAAATTCACTTCGTATTCGTTTGGCGTGGCTGAAACGAATAAAAATTTGCCTTTTTTATTGATAAATTCATCAAACATCAAAGGTCGGTTATCAAGCGCAGAAGGCAAGCGAAAACCGTATTCTACGAGTGTTTCTTTGCGACTTCGATCGCCTGCGAACATACCGCGAAACTGCGGCAAAGAAACATGGCTTTCATCGACGATGACTAGGTAGTCTTGCCCCTTGCTCTCGTAGTAATCAAACAACGAATACGGCGTTTCTCCGGCGTTTTGCCCCGTCAAGTAGCGCGCGTAGTTTTCGATCCCTTTGCAAATGCCTGTTGCACTCATCATTTCAAGGTCAAATTCGACGCGCTGTTTTAGGCGCTGGGCTTCGACGAGTTTATTTTCATTTTCAAAAAATTTTAATCTCTCGCCAAGCTCTTCTTCAATGCCTTTAATCGCCGTTTTTAGGCGGTTTTCGCCAACGATAAACTGACTTGTAGGATAAAGAATAAATTTAGCCACGCTTTTTGTTTTTTTATTTTCCAAAACATCGAAATGATACATCGCTTCAAGCTCGTCGCCAAAAAATTCTAGCCTTATGGCTTCATCGTTAAAATACGCCGGATAAATGTCGATCGTATCGCCGTTAGCGCGGAAATCGCCACGATCAAAAAAATTGTCGTTGCGTTTGTAACCCATATCGACGAGTTTGCGAAGTAAAAATTTGCTAGAAAAACTTTGCCCTAGTTCCAAATGAAGCACCATGCCTTTGTATTCTGACGGGTCGCCCAAACCATAGTTTGCCGAAACCGAAGCTATCGTAATGACATCGCCAAAACTAAGCAAACTAGCCGTGGCTGAGAGGCGAAGGCGCTCTAACTCGTCATTTATGGAGCTATCTTTTTCGATAAAAAGGTCTTGGCGCGGAATGTAGGCTTCTGGCTGATAATAATCATAATAGCTGATAAAATACTCGACATGATTTTGCGGAAAAAAGCCCTTAAATTCGCTATAAAGTTGCGCTGCAAGGGATTTGTTGTGTGTCATTATGAGAGTTGGAATTTGCAAATTTGCTATGATATTTGCCATGGTAAAGGTTTTTCCACTTCCTGTAACTCCGAGTAGCGTTTGATATTTTTCGCCGTTTTTGATACCCTGCACGATTTTTTTTATCGCGTTTTTTTGATCAGGGCTTGGGGTAAATTTTGATGATATTTTAAAATTTTGCAAATTTTTCCTTTATTTTAAAGCTAAATTTGGTTAGAATAAAAACTTTAAATTATATCTAAAAAAGGACAAATATGGAATCAATCTTTGACGAAGAAAAAAAAGTCGAGAGTTTGGGTCAAAAGGTCGAGGAGCTTATCAGAAGATACAGCGAGGCTAGGGAAGAAAACGCGAGATTGCGCGCAGAGCTAGTTAGTATCAAGGCTCAAAATGAGGCGATTAGTATGCAGCTTGGCACGCTAGAAGAGGACGCCGAGTATCGCAAACTAAGCGACGAGGAGCTTAGCAAAAAACTAGATGAAATTTTTGCAAAAGATGAATTTGACAACTAAAAATGAGAGAAATTTCTGTTAAATTTACAAGCAAATCTTTGAGTAAAGAGTATTCTATCAGCTTAGAAGATGAGTTTGCACTCAGCTTCGAGCGGGACTGGCGCGAGATCGCAAGAGATGGTTTGCATGTAGATGTGGGCGAGCTTTTGAAGGCATATATTCAAAAGAGTTATGAAAATTATATGTTTTCTAGCAAAATAGAGGCTATTTCAAAAAACATCGATGAAGGAGTGAAAAATGAGAAGAGGTAATGCAAGTGGAGGTGGCATAGGAAGCCTAATTCTAATCATAATAGTGATTTTTTTTGGCGTTAAGGTTGTGTGGCCAAAAATCACTGGACTAACAGATGGACCGATAGCTGCGGCAGCGGTTAGTGATTTAGATCGTACATTTAAGGATATGCGATCTGATTATCAAGCACAAGGTAGATTGAGATTGCTTAGCAATATGACTAGCGTGCGTCAATTTAGTGACGATATGTTGAATTCGACAGTTGAATTAAACAAACCAATACCATTTGGAGTTGGTGTAAAATCAAAAAAAAGTATGGTATTTTGCGCTGATATTACGGTTCATGACGGTGGTGTTAGTGGGTATTATTTGACCCTAACTCCTACAAATAGGAAAAATGAGCGTTGTAAAAAATTCCATGCATTGCAGACATTTAAAAAATTACAAAATATGAACTATCCTATTGGAAAATAAAAGGCTGATTAAAAAATCAGCCCTCCAAATCCAAATTTAATCATCAACGAAAAAATAATCAAAACCCCAAGCCCAGCGAAAAATCCAGCCAAAATATCATCGCTCATCACGCCCAGACCGCCATTGATATCGCGATCGGCGCGCCCTATGATAGAAGGCTTCCATATATCAAAAACCCTAAATAGCACAAGAGATAAAATCATCGCAAGCCATGAAAGCCCGCTAGTTTCAAATCCAGAAATAATTTGCGCGAAATTTAGCTCATACACCTCGCCCACGCTAGCACCGATGCTCATAGCGATCCACACGCCCACGACCTCGTCGATTACGATTTCGCTATTATCGTGCGAGCCGACCTGCTTTTCGTATTCGTCAATGATTTTTAGCGAGATTACAAAAACCAGAGCAGCGCACAAAAACAGCGTCGTTCCCCCCGCAAATGCCAAAATCACAAGTCCTACAATCCAGCCTGCCACGCTTCCCCAAGTCCCAGGCGCAGGTCGCAAAAGCCCACTTCCAAAAAATGTAACAAATAGCTTATTCAAATTTTCTCCTTTTAAATTTCAAATTTCAAGTTTTTAGCGCGCTGGTTTGATACAGCCTCATTAACTCTTCGTAAAATTCACTCTCGCTTCTAGGCTCGATAAGTCCGTCGTTAGGGAACAAATCATCGTAAAGGGCTTGCAAATCGGCGAAGCGATTAGGAAAAAGCTCGGCCAAAATCATCGCCGAAATCTCCTTTCGCATGAAAAGCGCAGGCGGCAAAATCCCAGCATAGAGCATGGCTTTGAGGTTACGCGTGTGATAATGCACATGGTGGTGTGAGCCGTGCGGGCAGTTTTTCACGCTGGAAAGGACCTTGCATTTGTTGCAATACACATACTCTGGCATGAGCCAAATTTCGAAATTTTCGTAATCGCAAAAATCCAGCACAGAGTGCATATCGCCGTGGTCGAAATACCCCGCCACATGCTTGTGTTTTTGCCCAAAGACGACCTTATTTATGCCTAAATTGTGCGCTATGGCGCATTCAAGCGTAGGGTCGGAGTGGTTGTTTAGCGCGCTAAAATCGTTTAAATCTATGAGCAAAACCCGCTTAGCTACAAGGAAATTTTCGCACAAA
This sequence comes from Campylobacter sp. JMF_14 EL1, assembly GCF_027737585.1. Taxonomy (NCBI): domain Bacteria; kingdom Pseudomonadati; phylum Campylobacterota; class Epsilonproteobacteria; order Campylobacterales; family Campylobacteraceae; genus Campylobacter; species Campylobacter sp. JMF_14 EL1. The sequence continues at coordinate 464,534 of NZ_JAOVTW010000001.1, read as the reverse complement.
AACTCCAAGGTTTTTTTGCGCAAATTTGCGCTAAATGCGTCGCTTCTGCTCGAACCTACCAAAAAAATCACCACAAAATCAGCCTTGTCTATCATCAGGCGAAGTAACCTTTCATGCACCCTGTGTAGGGGATCTGCCATGGTGAAAAAGGCTGAAATTTTGGGGTTTTTGAAGCTTGATTTTCGCGCGAAAAATTCCGCAAATTCATCATCAATTTTGTGAGAATTTAGGCTAAATTCGCCCTTTATTGCCTCGTTTCCTGGGCGTTTGTTTTCAAAAACGGAGTTTTGTTTTTCTTCGTCCGTGATTTTTTGCGATGAAATAATTTTTAATTTTCCGCAAATTTCGCCTTCGCAGATTAAATTCACTTCCGCGCCAGCTCTAAATTTTCCTGCCACAAAGGCGAAATTTTTGCCGTTTTTTAGCCTATCTTCGCCCCAAAATGCCCCAAATTTCAAAAGGTGCAGGGCGCAAAGCTCGCTTTTTGAAATCTCAATGCTATTTTTTTCGCGTGATACCATATTTTTTTCTCTTTTCCCAAAGCGATTTTCGCGAAATTCCTAAAATTGAGGCGAGTTCAGAGTCGAAATACTCGCCCTGATGCGCTAAAATCGCAAATTTCAAATACTCTTCCAGGCTTAAAATTTTGTTTTTCGCGCAGTATGGAGAGAGTAAAATTTCATTTGAGTTTTCGCTAAATTCCATAGAGCAAACCTCCAAAACTAGCCGTTTTTCGGCAAAATTTGATAAAATTTGCGCTCTTTTGGCAGGCGATGTTTTATCAAATTTTTGCACGAATAAAATTTCATCTTTTATCTTTAAGTTTTCGCAATCTTCGCCATTAGCGATTATGATTTTTACGCCAAAATTTTGGGCGATTTGATGAGCGCATAAAAGGCGTGAAATTTCATCATAACCCTTTAAAAAAAGCGGGAATTTGAGCTTTTGCGCGCTTATTTTTGGTGTGTCGTAAATTTCTTTTAGTGCGCGCAAGAGTTCGTCGTTTCGCTCTTTTTCACGTAAAATTTGTTTAAAATACGCGTAGTGATCGAGCTTTTTGATGAGATCTTCTATCATAAACGGCTTTAAAATATAATCCGTCGCCCCCGCATTTATGGGCGCTGTAACCGTGTCGTTGCTGATGTATGAGACTAGCATTATCACGATTGCGTTTTTGTGGCGCGCAATCACGCTTAGCAAATCACCACTTCCCCACGATGATGAGAGCAAAACAGCGTCGAACTCCCCGGCGTTCAGGGCTAGTGGCAGGGTGGAAACCACGGTGCATTGGTGGTTTAGCGCGCTTAGTTTTAGGCTAAGTGAGTTTGCCAGGTAGCTTTCCTTTTCGGCGATTAAGATTTTCAAAACTAATCCTTGATAAGCAGTTTTTTCCAGTCAAAATATTTTAAATTCACACTCGCAATCACCGCAATGCCCTCGCTTCGCCCTACAAAGCCTAGTTTTTCGGTGGTGGTGGCTTTGACATTTACCTTGCGCGTGGCTAAAATTTCGCACAAAGCTTTTCGCATTTGCTCTTTGTATGGGCTTAGTTTGGGCTTTTGCGCCATTATGGTAATGTCTGCATTTACGATTTCAAAGCCATAGCGGCGAATTTTATCTGTTACTTTTCGTAACAAAATTTTCGAATCAATCCCTTTGTAAGCCTCGTCTGTATCAGGGAAAAGCTCGCCAATATCGCCAATCCCAGCTGCGCCGCACATTGCATCAATTAGCGCGTGAATCGCCACATCTCCGTCGCTGTGAGCGATGAGCGAATACTCGCAAGGTATTTTTACGCCACAAAGCGTGATAAACGAGCCAGCTTCCAGCGCATGCACATCAAAGCCGTTTCCGCAAAAAATGTCCGAACAAACGCTAGGAAAATCAAAATTTTCTAAATCGCAAATTCGCGTGATTTTTCTAGCTGAAATTTCGCCCTTTACAAAGCCCAAAGTCCCGCCTACGCTTTTTACGGCAAGGCTATCGTCTGTGAAAATTTGCTCGCTTTGTAAGGCTTTTTTTAGCAAATTTGTGCGTGAAAGCTGTGGTGTTTGGATTAGTTTGATTTCGTCGCGTGCTATCTCGCGCTCGCCCAAATACGCCGTATCATTTACGTTTAGATACGGGCTTACGCAATCAAATTTGCCTAAATTTTCAAGTAGCGAGTTTATGAGATTTTGAGAAATACTAGCCCGCGCCACATCGCTTACTAAAACAAACTCGCTTTGCACCATTTCAAGGGCATTTTTAAGCGATTTTTGGCGCATATCGCCTCCAATTGCAAACTCGAATTTATCGCAAAATGAGCGCATGTATTTTAAATCTTGCGGATTAGCTACGATTATAATTTTTGCGAAATTTGCCTTTTTTGCGAGATCTTTGGCGACATGTAGCCACAGCGGATCATCACCTATGCGAAGCCACTGCTTTTTTACGGGGCTAGCAAAGCGCGTAGAATCCCCAGCGGCGAGTAAAACGAGTGATATTTCAGACATTTGATTTCCTAAAATTTTAAAAATGTTACGAAATTATACATATTAAATTTAAAAAATAGTGAAATTTTGGCTAAATTTTTCAAATTTTGCCAAGCAGTGTTACGAATTTAAACACGCAAAAAAGATTTAAATTTTGCTTTTTTGTAGTAAAATTCTATCAAATTTCACAAATTTTCGCACGAAAGGTCAAAAATGCAAACCCCAAATTTAAAAGACTGCGCAACCCCAACTCAACTTTTTTACGCTAAAAATGGCGTTATCACCCCACAAATGGAGGCTGTCGCAAAAACGGAGTGTTTGGAAGCCGAATTTATCCGCTCGCAAATCGCACAGGGAAAACTCATAATCCCAGCTAACATAAATCACAAAAACCTAGTTCCTATGGGCATTGGCAGGGCGCTGAAATGCAAAATCAACGCAAATATCGGCTCTTCTAGCCTCAGCAGCGGCATAGATGAAGAGATCGAAAAATTGCGCCTTTCGATAAAATACGGCGCTGACACCGTCATGGATCTAAGCACTGGCGGGGATTTAGACGAAATTCGCCGTGCGATTATCGCAAACTCAACCGTTCCAATTGGCACGGTGCCGATTTATCAAATTATCCATGATATTAAGGATTTAGATAACCTAACGCCGCAAATTATGCTTGATTGTATCGAAAAACAGGCTAAGCAAGGCGTTGATTATTTCACTATTCATGCCGGATTTTTGCTCAAATTTATGCCTTTGGTAGCTAAACGAAAAATGGGAATAGTTAGTCGTGGTGGCTCGCTAATGGCTAGTTGGATGATGAAACACCACAAAGAAAATCCGTTTTACGAAAATTTTGACGCTATTTGCGATATTTGCGCCAAATATGATGTTTCGCTCTCACTGGGCGATAGTCTGCGACCCGGTTGTCTATACGACGCAACCGATGAAGCCCAAATGAGCGAACTTGCCGAGCTTGGCAAACTTGCAATTAGAGCAAACGAAAAAAATGTTCAAGTTATGATTGAAGGCCCCGGTCATGTGCCGTTTAATCAGATTGAATTTAATATGAAAGAAGAGCAAAGGCTTTGTAGCGACGCTCCGTTTTATATACTAGGACCGCTTCCGACAGACATCGGCGCAGGGTATGATCATATCACAAGTGCGATTGGCGGGACGATGGCGGCGTTTCACGGGGCTAGCATGCTTTGCTATGTTACGCCAAAAGAGCATTTGGGTTTGCCAAACGCAAAAGATGTTAGGGACGGCATAATCGCTCATAAAATCGCAGCCCATGCAGCAGATATCGCACTTGGCAAAGCCGGGGCGATCGAGCGAGATCATGCTATGAGCGACGCTAGGTATAAATTTGACTGGAACAAGCAGTTTGAGCTCTCCCTTGATCCTGAGCGTGCGCGCGAATATCACGACGAGAGCTTGCCTGATGAGGGCTTTAAAAATGCGGAGTTTTGCTCGATGTGCGGACCAAAATTTTGTGCGTATAAAATTTCGCGCCAAATCGCAGAGCAAAATTGCGAACACTTCCCAAAAGATGAGCGATGAATAAAACTGCCTTAATCACGGGAGCTAGTAGCGGTTTGGGCTTGGAATTTGCGTGGATTTGTGCCGAAAACGGATATGATTTGGTTATCACGGCGCGAAATACTGACGCGCTAAACGCCCTAAAAAGCGAGCTTGAAGCTAAATTTGGCGTGAGAGTTTTTATCTTTGGGGCGGATTTATCGCAAAATACTAGCGCGGATAAAATTTGCGAATTTGTCCGCGAAAATTCCCTAAAAATCGACATTTTGATAAATAATGCAGGTTTTGGAGATTACGGCGAATTTGCTAAAAGTGATCTAAAAAAACAGCTTGAAATGGTGCAGGTAAATATCGCTAGTTTGCTAAATTTAACGCATTATTTTGCAAATTTAATGATAGGGCAAAATGGCGGAAAAATCCTAAATATCGCCTCTGCTGCCTCGCTCACAGCTGGTCCAAAAATGAGCGTGTATTACGCAAGCAAGGCATTTGTGCGAAATTTCAGCGTAGCCATAGGCGAAGAGCTTTGCGCGCAAAATATCAGCGTTACGGCGTTTTGCCCAGGACCTGTGGCTACAAATTTTGGCGAGCGAGCCGGCGTAAAAAACGCTAAAATTTTTGCGCGAAGTGATGACGCTGGCGCCGTGGCAAGGCGAGGGTTTGAGGCGATGATGAGTGGCAAAATGCTAGTGTATGACGGCAGGTTTATGCTTCTAGCAAACCTTTTGACCCGCATTTTCCCGCTTAAATTTTGCGCCAAAGTTACAGGCTTTTTAAACGGCTAAATTTAAAAAAAATTTCAAACTTTTTAAATATAATGCGCCTTTTATCAAATTTCAAAGAAAGAGGAAAAATGAGTAAAGACGAAATTTTAAACGCGCTTCGAGGCGTGATTTATCCGGGGTTTTCGAAATCTATCGTTGATTTTGGCTTTGTAAAAAGCGTGAGTGAGGGCGAAAATCCTGTGATAGATATCGAAATCCCAAGCCAAAAAAGCGAAATTTCAATGCAGATTAAGGCTGAAATTTTAAATTTAATCCCAACTGCGCAAATTTCGATCAAAACACCAAAACTAGCCCCCGAGCAGAGCAATTCGCGCTCTGGCAAAAATATCGCCCCACAAATCAAACATTTTGTGATGATTAGCTCAGGCAAAGGTGGCGTTGGAAAATCCACAACAACCCTAAATTTAGCGATTTCACTAGCCAAACTTGGTAAAAAAGTAGGCGTGCTAGACGCTGATATTTATGGTCCAAATATGCCACGCATGCTAGGCGAGGAAAACACCCAAGCTAGCGTAATCGGACAGAGATTAAAGCCGATCGAAAGCCACGGAATCGAGATGATGAGTATGGGCGTGCTAATCGAAGCAGGTCAGGGGCTAATGTGGCGTGGGGCAATGATAATGAAAGCGATAGAACAGCTTCTAAAAGATGTCGCGTGGAGTGATTTGGATGTGCTTTTCATAGATATGCCACCTGGAACTGGCGATGCGCAAATCACACTTGCCCAAAGCGTGCCAGTAACAGCCGGCGTGTGCGTAACCACGCCTCAGACCGTAGCCCTAGATGACGGCGCTAGGGGGCTTGATATGTTTGAGAAGCTTCATATCCCAGTGGCTGGAATTATTGAGAATATGAGCGGATTTATCTGCCCTGATAACGGCAAAGAATACGATATTTTCGGCCGTGGCGGTGCGCAAAAGCTAGCTAGTGCTTACAATACCAAAGTCATCGGCGAAATCCCAATCGAAATCGCAATCCGCGAGGGTGGCGATAATGGCAAGCCAATTAGCTTTTATGCGCCCGAATCCGTGAGTGCGAAACGCTACGAGCAGGCTGCGCGCGCGCTGTGGGAAAAAATCGAAGAGGTCGATAGGGAGAATTTGGCTGATAATTCAGCGATTCAACCACAGGCTTAAATTTCAAATTTCACCTACCAAACGGCGAATTTTTGCCGTTTGGTATATAAATTTTATATATCACAAATCGTTATTTTATATTTGACTTTAAATCGTTTTTATTGATACAATCTCGCAAAAATCCAAATTTAAGAAAATATATGAAATTTAACGATATTAAAATTTTACTAGCTGGAATTTGCGCATTTATCGTGGCTATCGGCACGGCGCGATTTGCTTTTACAGCACTTTTACCACCAATGCTAGGTGATTTTTTAAGCGTAGAACGCGCTGGAATTCTAGCCTTTGCAAACTACACTGGATACTTCGTAGGCTCCTTTGCTACGGTCTTTGTGCGCGGGGGAGAGTTTAAAATTTTGCTTTTTAAACTAGCGCTTTTTCTAAGCATTTTTACGACAATTATTTTAGCATTTAGCGAAAATTACTACCTTTGGTTTGGCGCGAGAGTGGCCGCAGGAGTGGGTTCGGCGCTGGTTATGGGCGTGGGTTCGTCATTTGTCTTTGACCTGCTATCTCACAACAAACAGGCTATGGCGTTTTATTTTGGCGCGGCTGGTATTTCTATCGTGCTAACCTCGCTTGTGGGAAATTTAGCTCTTGTGTTTTTTAGCTGGAAAATCGCGTGGGTTTTTTTGATAGTTTTTTCGCTTCCTTTAAGCATTTTCGCGCTAAATACACTCACGCCAAAGCGTGGTAAAAACGCCAAATTTTTGGTCGCAAAAAGCGAAAAATTGCCAAATTTGCTAATTTTGAAAATTTTAATCTTTGCATATTTTTTGGAGGGCATGGGATTTGTGGTGCAGGCTAGCTTTTTGCCTGATATCATAAACCGCGTAAAAGGGCTAGAAAATATGGGCACTTATGCGTGGTATTTGGTGGGCGTTTTCGCGATGTTTGGGCCCTTTGTCTGGGTGAATTTGGGGCGGAGATTTGGCGGGGTAGAGATGATGATAGTCTCGCTTGTGCTACAAATTTTAGGGATTTTAATCCCAGTGTTTAGCCAAAATTTAATCTTAAATTTATTAAGCGGTGCTATATATGGAAACACGATGATGGGGCTAACCGCGTTATTTATGAGCTATGGGGCGAGCCTAGCGCCCAAATCATCGGCACCGATTATGAGTGCGCTAACGGCTGCGTATGCCATAGGAACGATAATCGCGCCGCTATATTGTGCTAAAATCTTTAATATCTATCAAAGCTACGATAGGGCGCTAGTTTTAACCGCGATTTTTGTGGGAATTAGCGCACTTAGTCTAGGTGTGATAAAATTTTTAAAAAAGGAGCAAAAATGCCACTTATCAATGTCAAAATGACTATCGAAGACGGCGGTTTGAGCGTGGAGCAAAAGGGGGATTTAGTTCGCGAGCTAACAGACGCTTTTGTGAAAGTCGTCGGCCGTGGCGAGAAAACCTGCGTCGTCATCATAGATGAGCTTAGCACCGATAACTACGCAATCGGCGGCGAGACGATAACGACTATCAGAGCAAAGCAAAAATTATAACTTTATCCCAAAAATAGGAGCATAAAACATGGAAGAAATCAAACTTGGAACTTTCACGCAAGAAGATTTAAAAGAAGAAGTTGGTAGCGAAGAGATTGTTAATTTGCCACAAAAACCTAAAAAAATCACATTGAAAGATATTGATTTTTCTGACCGTAATAGCCTGCTTGGAACTGGCGAAAAAGTAGCCAAACCTTGTAGTTTTGGAGCAAGAGAAGGGCTTGCTGAAAGAGCAAAAAATGTTTTTGGGCTTTTTTATGCAGTTGCTAATTTAGGAGATGAAAAGAGTCCCGCATTAGTGCATAATCAAGCTTTATCGGAAGCTTTGGGTATTAAAATTATGAATACACCGCTTGATGAATTAGATGAAGAAATTGCAGAAAATTTGATTAATGAAATTCGTTGGCCTTATGAAACAATATCTAAAATTCGCATAAAATTGGCGACAGAAGAATTACACTATATAGAAATAACTAATAACACAAAACTAGATACAAGCAAACACCCGTTATATGCTAAACTGCAAGAAGCGATTGATGAGCTAAATAGAAGGGGTGTGGTGTTTAAAGTAAGTAATGGCGAAATGATTGAACTTGAAAAAAAAGAACGAGAAATTTTAGGGGAAGATTATTTCAAATACAGACATAGCATAAAAATATAAGGTTTGTTAAATGGCACAAGAAAAATTATCGCAAGAAGAAATAAAAAAAACTGCAAGAAGCTTATAAGCTAACAGAAGAAGAGTATCAGAAATAATATTTCCCTCAAACACTGCCCTGCTAAATTTTGTTTTAAATTTAGCAGGGCATTTTTTCTCCTTTATTATCAAATTAAGCTTTATTTTGATAAAATCGCGCCTTTTAAATTACAAAAAGGAAATTTATGCAAATCCCAGAAAAGGTCGTTCCGCGCGATAAAATCATTGTTCGCACAGGGCTAATTGGAATTCTTACAAATGTGATTTTGGCGCTGTTTAAGGGGGCGATTGGGTTTTTCACAAACTCCATTGCTATTGTAATTGACGCCATAAACAATCTAAGCGATGTGCTAAGCTCGGTGATTACGATTGTAGGGCTTAAACTTGCTGGCAAAAAACCAGACAAAGAGCACCCTTATGGGCATGGCAGGATCGAGTATCTCACGGCTCTAAGTATCGGCGTGATTATCCTATATGCGGGGTTTGCGGCGCTTATTAGCTGTGTGCGCAAGATTTTTGCTCCACTCACGCCAGATTACGACGGCGTTTCGCTATTTTTGATCGCAGTTGCGGTCGTAGTAAAAATCGTGCTTGGCTCATACACCCATAAAATGGGTGTTAGGGCGAATTCTGACTCGCTAATCGCAAGTGGAATTGACGCGAAATTTGACGCGCTAGTGTCGTTTTCAACGCTAGTGGCGGCGTTTATTTTTATATTTTTCGGCGTGGCTTTGGAGGCGTATTTGGGTGTGATTATTTCGCTATTGCTTATCAAAACAGCGGCTGAAATTTTAAAAGACACTATCAATAAAATTTTAGGAAGCCCCCTAAATATCGATATTGCAAAGCAAATTTATACCGAAATCAAAAAAATTGACGGAGTGCTTGGCGCGTATGATTTGATGTTTCACGACTACGGACCGGATAAAATGCTAGGAAGCGTGCATATCGAAGTTAGCGAGGATATGAGCGCAGCTAGCATAGATACACTCACGCGAAAAATTCAGAGTGAAATTTTTGCCAAATTTAGCGTGGTTATCGATACTGTGGGCATTTATGCGTTAAATTTAAAAGATGAGAAAACCGCTAAAATTTATAGTGAAATTCAAAAAATAGTTTTTAGCGATGAAAAAATTTTGCAAATGCACGGATTTCACGCAAATTTGATAGAAAAAATCATCAGTTTTGATGTGATTATTGATTTTGACGCGATTAACCGCGAGCAAATCCACCAAAATATCATCAAAGAAGTCAGCGCAAAATTTAGCGATTATGAAATTTTAATCGCCCTTGATAGCGATTATAGTGCCTAAATTTTGGCTAAATTTAGCCTTTTTTTGTATAATCGCAAAATTTTAAATTCCAAGGATAAAAAATGATAGAAATCAAAGATTTAGTAATGCGTTTTGGCAAACAGCTGCTGTTTGAAAATGTAAATTTGACACTTTTAAAGGGCCATAGATACGGCCTAATCGGCGCAAACGGCGCAGGAAAATCGACGCTACTTAAAATTTTAAGTGGCGAGGTCGAGCATAGTAGCGGCGAAATACTCGTCGAAAACGGCCGCAAAATAGGCGTTTTGGGGCAAAACCAATTTGCGTTTGAGGAATTTTTGGTAAAAGACGCGGTTTTGTATGGCAACAAACGCCTTTACGACGCCGTCAAAGAAAAAGAAAAACTCTACGAAAGCCCCGAATTTACCGATGAAATCAACGATCGCTTAGCCGAGCTTGAAATCATCTGCGCCGAAGAAGATCCAAACTACGAATACGAAACAAGAATCGAGAAAATTTTAAGTTCGCTGGGATTTAGCGAAGATGAATTTGGCAAAAAAATGAGCGAAATCGAGGCCAGCGACAAGGTCAAAATCCTCCTAGCCCAGGTGCTGTTTCCTAAGCCCGATATTTTGTTTTTAGACGAGCCGACAAACAACCTTGATATCGACGCGATTGCGTGGTTGGAGTTCGAGCTAAACCGCCACGAGGGCACTATGGTGGTCATCAGCCACGATCGCCACTTCCTAAACCGCGTCTGCACGGACATTTTGGATGTGGATTTCAAAAAAGTGCGTGAGTTTAGCGGGAATTACGATGATTGGTTTATCGCGGCAAATTTGATAAAAAAACAGGCTGAATTCGAGCGAGATAAAAAGGTCAAAGAAAAGGCAGAACTCGAAAAATTTATCGCCCGTTTTAGCGCAAATGCAAGTAAAGCCAAACAAGCCACTTCAAGGCAAAAATTGCTCGATAAAATCGACATTAGCGAGATTGCGACATCTTCTCGCAGGGAGCCAAGCATACTTTTTAAACTAGGGCGCGAGATTGGAAATGAGATTTTAGAACTTAGCGAGATTGATAAGAGTTTCGGCGAGATTAAAATTTTGCAAAATTTCAATTTAAAGCTCTTAAAGGGCGATAAAATCGCCGTTATCGGGCGAAACGGCGTGGGTAAATCGACGCTGTGCAAGATCATCGTGGGTGAAATGGCGCCAGATAAGGGCAAGGTGCATGTGGGTGCGACTATCGAGCAAGGATACTTCGCGCAGGATACGAGCTCGGCGGTGAGTGGCGAAGCGAAGCTGTATGATTATCTCAGAGATGAGAAAAACAAGGATTTAGACGAAATTCGTAAGTGCCTTGGGCGAATGCTTTTTAGTGGCGCTGAGCAAGAAAAAAGCGTGGGTGCGTTAAGCGGCGGCGAAAAGCACCGAGTAATGCTAAGCAAACTAATGCTAACTAAGCCAAATTTTTTGGTGCTTGACGAGCCAAACAACCACCTTGACCTTGAAGCCATTATCGCTCTTGGCGAAGCGCTTTATAACTTCGCTGGGTGCGTGATTTGCGTGAGCCACGACCGCGAACTAATCGACGCTTTTGCGAACCGAATTTTGCACCTTAAAGGAAACGGCGAGATTGTGGATTTTCGCGGGACTTACGAAGAATACAGAGCGAGTTTAGGGGAAGAGTGATGATAAAAGTGCGTGTAAATGGGCGTGAGTGCGAGTTTGACGCCGATATGAGCGTGGAAGAATTTTTGCGCTCGCAAGGGTTTGATTTGCGTTTTATCGCCGTGGAAGCTGACGGAGAGATTTTATCAAAAACGCTTTGGAAAAGTTCGCAAATTTCAGATTTTAAAATTTATGAAATCGTCGAATTTGTCGGTGGTGGGTGAAATGCTGAATTTAAAAAACGAGAGCGAATTTAGAGCTGAAATTTTCGCGCGAAATCCGCGTGGCGTGAGTGAAATTTTATCACGCGCACGAGTTTGCATACTAGGAGCAGGTGGGCTTGGCTCAAATGTCGCTATAATGCTTGCTAGGGCTGGGGTAGGCGAGTTTTTTATCATCGATTTTGACATTGTTGAGCCGTCAAACCTAAATCGCCAACACTACGCCTTAAAGCATTTGGGAGTGGCGAAAATTTATGCCCTAAAAGAGCAAATTTTAGGTATTAACCCTTATGCGAAAGTGCAAATTTGTGGCGAAAAAATCACTAGTGAAAATGTGCGTGAGATTTTGCGGGACGAAAAAATCATCTGCGAGTGCTTCGACGGAGCCGAAAATAAGGCGATGATAGCAAATTTAGCCGGTGAGTGGAGCGATAAAATTTTTATTTGCGCTTCCGGTATGGCAGGAACGGAAAATATAAATTTGATCCAAACTCGCAAATTTGGGGCAAATTTATATATTTGTGGCGACGGCGTGAGCGATATGAGCGCGGGGCTTATCGCACCCCATGTCATAACCTGCGCTGCCCACCAAGCAAACGCCGTAATAATGGCAATTTTGGGGAAATTTAAAGTTTAAGGTAAATTATGGAAGAGAAAATTTTTCGCTCGGTTAGAATGCGAGCTATGCTGAATTTTGGCATACTATACGCCGTCGCTGGAATATCGACATTAATCATAGATATTTTAAAAGTAGATAAAGCAGATGAATTTGCGCTTTTGAGGGTGTTGTCGGGATAATTTTTATCGTAGTCATGATTATTGGATTTTTTATTTTTAGAACAATTCAAAAAAATACAAATTCCAAAGTTTGCACAAATTTTGTAGAATTTTGGGTTATAAATTTGTTCAATCTTGCAATATTTGTGTTTTTAAATTTGATAAATATTGAAGTGAAAATAGTCAATTTTATTTGGACGATATTTACATTTTTGGCTTGTTATAAATACATTTTGGTTTATCTTCAACTCCAAAAGCTAAGCGGCGAAAAATTATTTTATATATGCGCTTTTTTATTTACTTTAAGCGAAATATTTAGTTGCGCCGAATTGTTTGATAATGTATTTACTCTTGGCGCCAGTGCAATGCTCGCAATTTGCCCTATTGTGGAATTTTTCGCTTGGTATCGAACTAAACAGCTTAAATTGGTTTAGTAATTTAATTGAAGAAAACTTTTTTATAGTCATTGCGAGCAAGCTACGCTCGCAATGACAGGGTTTAGAGCGCATGGTAGTTTAGGCTCGTAGATTGCCACGGCGACTGCGTCGCCTCGCAATGACAAATTAGAGGTAAGGGAATTTCCCTGGATTGCTTCGCTACGCTCGCAATGACACAAATTTTGTCAAATATTACAATTAATTCAGATTTTCTTTGTATAATCTCACAAATCACAAAATTTAAAGGAAATTTCAAATGGATAAATTAGTTTTAGGTGGCAAGGAATTTTCGTCTCGCTTCATAATGGGTTCTGGTAAATTCGACCATGAGATGATAGAAGCCTGTGTCCATAATGCTGGGTGTGAGATCGTAACACTCGCACTTCGCAGGGTAAGCGAGAGCAAAGATAGAAATATTTTAAATTTCATACCAAAAAGCGTTACGCTTTTGCCAAATACAAGTGGCGCCAGAAACGCAGAAGAAGCCGTGCGAATCGCAAGACTAGCAAGGGAGCTAGGCTGTGGGGACTTCGTCAAAATCGAGATTATCACAGATAGCAAATTTTTATTCCCCGATAATTACGAAACCATTAAAGCGACCGAAATTCTAGCAAATGACGGATTTATCGTGCTTCCGTATATGCATGCTGATTTAAATGCGGCTAGAAGTCTCAAAAACGCAGGAGCGGCTGCTGTAATGCCGCTTGGTGCGCCAATCGGCTCAAATCGTGGGCTTATGATGAGAGATATGATTGAAATTTTAGTCGGCGAAGTGGATTTGCCGATCATCGTCGATGCCGGTATTGGTCGCCCAAGCCAAGCGTGTGAAGCTATGGAAATGGGCTGTGCGGCTGTCATGGTAAATACCGCAATCGCCACTTCTAGCGATTTAGTCCAAATGGCAAAAGCCTTTGCAAATGCGATAAATGCAGGGCGAGACGCCTATAATGCCAAATTTGGCGCCGTGCGAAATACTGCCGCGGCAAGTTCGCCACTAACAGGCTTTTTAAGGGACTAAAATGGAAAAAATCGACCACATGAAATACCTAGCACACATGCAAGCAATCGATGATGGCTTAATGCAAAAAGTGCTAAATTTAAGGCAAAATTACGACCCAAACGCTTATAATGAAGCCGATGTTTTAAGGGCGATAGAGAAAAAAAATAGAAATTTAGACGATTTTGGCGCACTTTTAAGCGTGGTCGGGGCGAAATTTTTAGAAGAGTTAGCAAGGGCGAGTATGAGTGAAACTAGGGCGAAATTTGGCAATAATATCTCGCTTTTTACGCCGATTTACATTTCAAATTATTGCGATAATAACTGCGTGTATTGCGGATTTAGCAAAAAAAATCAAATTAAAAGAGCCAAGCTTAGCGATGATGAGCTAATAGCCGAATACGAAGCGATAAAAAAGAGCGGACTTGAAGAGCTTTTGGTGCTAACAGGCGAGAGTAGGGTTGATAGCGATGTGAGCTATATCGCCCATGCGTGTGAAATCGCCAAAAAATATTTCAAGGTCGTAGGCGTGGAAATTTATCCGTTAAATTCCGATGAATACGCCATTCTGCATAATTCTGGCGTGGATTTTGTAACCGTTTTCCAAGAGACATACAACACAGAAAAATACGCAAAACTGCATTTAGAAGGCAATAAGCGAATTTTCCCGTATCGCTTCAATGCCCAAGAAAGGGCGATAATGGGCGGTATGCGTGGAGTGGGCTTTGCGGCACTTTTAGGGCTTGACGATTTTCGCAAGGATGCCTTTGCTACGGGCGCGCACGCGTATTTGTTGCAACAAAAATACCCGCACGCCGAAATCGCCTTTTCAGTCCCAAGACTGCGACCGATAATAAATAATAACAAAATCAACCCGCGAGATGTCCATGAAAAGGAGCTTTTGCAGGTGATTACAGCATATAGATTGCTAATTCCTAGTGCGAATATTACGATTTCGACGCGCGAAAGGGCTGGTTTTAGAGATGAAGCGATTAAAATCGCCACGAATAAAATTTCAGCAGGAGTAAGTGTGGGTATCGGCGGACACAGCCAAAAAAAGGGCGATGAGCAGTTTGAGATAGATGACGGACGAAGCGTGGCTGAGGTTTGTGCTGCGATTAGGGGTGCGGGGTTAGCGCCACTGATGAGCGAGTATATTTATCTGTAAATTTGCGAAATTTGGAGCGAAAAAGTGAAAATCATGGCGATTTCAAATTTAGAGCTTTGTGGCGGAAAAGAGGCGTTGAAAGAGAAAATTTCACGCCTTTGCGAAGCCGGGATTAGCGAAATAATCTTGCGTGAGAAAAATTTGAGCGTGAGCGAATACTGCGCGCTTTTTTGCGAAGTTTTGCAAATTTGCAACCATTTTGGCGTTCGCCTTTTTTTGCATAATTTTTTGGATTTAGCCTTTGATTTGGAGCATAAATTTGTTTGGCTTCCTTTGGGCGTGTTGCACAATTTCTGGCAAAATTCCACGCGAAATTTAGCCAAATTTGAAAAAATCGTAGTTTCGGCTCACAGCACAGATGAAGCTAAATTAGCCCTAAATTTGGGCGCAAACGCACTTTGTTTAAGCCATATTTTTCCGACAGATTGCAAAAAGGATTTAGAGCCAAAGGGGCTAGATTTGATTCGCAATGTGCGTGAATTTTGGAGTGGCGAAATTTATGCCCTTGGCGGGATAAATTCGCAAAATTTTCGCTCTCTGCTAGAAGCAGGAGCCGATAATATCGCCATAATGAGCTCTGCCATGACATGCGAAAACGAAAAAGAATTTTTATCAAATTTTCAAGCGGTTAAATAAAGGATTAAAAATAATTAAATTTAATAAAATAAAATTCGATGAGCAAGAATGCCTACCCTACGGTGCTAAATTAAAAACTGTATTCGATAAATTTAAAAGCACAGAATTTTATCAAAGGATGTTTTATCGTCCATTTCATGCAAAAACTACTTTGAGTGGTTTAAGTGCTATGTTGTATTATTTAATTGGAGTAATATTGTTTATTGTGTTATTGACAGCTATTAATGTAAAACCAAAACCCGAAAACGAATTATACAAAACAGAAGGTGTAGTAACTTTTGTAAGCACTACGCCTACAAATAGAAGCAATCCGCACATTGAAATTCAAACGGACAATACAGAAAAAATACTTTTTTCATACTACAAAGGCGATATTGATAAATTTAAAAATTTAAAAGGTCAAAAAGTTACCATTTATTCTAATAAATTTCCAAAAAATATCAATAAACCGGGAGTTGCAAAATTAACTGATGAAAAAGGTAACAATATAACTGGCGATTATGATTATAGCGGTTTTAAATCTATCAACGACCTCATGCTTTCTAAAACACCTTTTATTATTTGTGTGTTTTTGTTGTTTTTGATTTATTTTATGAACGGAAGTAAAAAATACAAAAAAATTGATAATGAAATTTAACCAATTTCATCTAATTTGTCATTGCGAGGAGCTGTTTTAACAGCGATGAAGTAATCGAAGTAATCTATGACTTTAAAATTTAAATTTTACAAATTTGTTGTCATTGCGAGCGAGTGTAACGAGCGAAGCAATCCAGGGAAATTTAAATTCAAAATTCAACCCAAATTTAGCATTGAACGATTTTTTAAATTTTAGGCAAAATTTTGTTTTTCTCGTAAGGGGGAAGGTGGCTTGAATTGCGAGGTCGCGCCCCTTCCCCCTTACAATCCCCCAACCCCCGACGACGCTTTACAAGGTGGCTAAATTTTAAAAAGCGTTGCTTTTTAAAATTTAGCTGGTTTTATTTTTATGAAACGCCTTATGGCGTTGCTGGATTGCTTCGTCAAGCCTGCGCCTTTCCTCGCAATGACAGATTAGAGTAAATTTCGTATTGACGCAAATCAAGTTCTAAATAATAAAATTTATCGCAAAAATAAGCAACAATCAAGTTTTTTTAGAATAAAATTACAGGTTTTGTAATCTAAGTCTAAATAAATTTGAGGGAAAAAATGTCGGCAGTTATTTCAAATTTTATTTTCACCCTTGCTTTGGGATTTTACGCGCTTACTTGTTTGCAGTGGTTTTCGTATCGACCGGGGCGTGTAATGCACCATTTCACCAAGCCTATGTGGCATTTGTATTTTTTCATAATCCCAGTTTTGGCTCAAATCGCGGCCATGTTTTGTCCGTTTTATTACGCAGCCTTGGGCGTGGTGACGGCTAGCTATATCGCTGTTTTGGCGCTTTGGCACAGGGGGCTGGATAAAAAGCTAGTTTTTACCGATCGCATAAAAAGGGCGTTTGCATACATAGCCTCGTTTGCGGTGATTGTGGGGATTGCGGAGATTTTGATTGATATTAAATTTTCAACCGATATTAAAATTCCAGCCGTTATCGCGCTATTTGTGGGATTGTTTTTTCATTTCAGATACGAAAAGACGCTTTTTAACCGCTTCAAAGCTAGCGCGCTAGCCAAACTAGGCACGATGAATAACCTAATCATCGTCCAAATCACGGCAAGTTACGGCAAGACGAGTATCAAAAACTTCCTTTATGATATCCTTAGTCCGCACTTTGTCTGCTACAAGACCCCGCGCTCGGTAAATACGCTAGCTGGGATTGTAAAGGACATAAACGATGATTTGCCAAAAAACACTCAGGTCTATATCGCAGAAGCAGGTGCGAGGCTGCCTGGCGATATTGCCGAAATCACCGAGTTTTTGCGCCCGCAAATCGTAGTTGTAGGCGAGATCGGTGCGCAACATTTGGAGTATTTCAAAAGCGTAGAAAATATCCGCGCTACCAAGCTTGAAGCGCTAAATTCACCGCGTCTAAAACACGCATTTGTGCATTCTAGCACGCTTTGCCACAACAGCGCCACGATTAGCACCTATGATATCGGCACAAAGGTGATTAGCTCGACACTAGACGGGATTAAATTTAGCCTTAAAATCAATGACGAAAATTTCAGACTCTCTGCGCCAGTACTTGGCGAGTTTAACGCGCAAAATCTCAGCGCGTGTGTCATGGTAGCGAGGTTTTTGGGCGTAAATGATGTATATATCCACAACGCAGTCGAAAAGGTGCATAGCGTCGAACATCGCCTCCAAAAGATCGAAAACGGCGGCAAAATCATCATTGATGACGCATTTAATGGCAATCTAGCCGGTATGCTAGCTAGCTACGAACTATGCAAAACTTACAAAGGAAATAAGGTCATCGTAACCCCTGGAATCGTCGAATCGACCAAAGAAGATAATGAAATTTTAGCCAAAAAAATCGATGAGGTTTTTGATCTCGTGATAATAACGGGCGAGCTAAATTTAAAAACGCTCAAAGACAATATAAATCCCGGCAAGGTTTATGTGCTAAAAGATAAGTCGAAAATGGTTGAAATTTTGGCTAAATATACCAAAGCAGGGGATTTGGTGCTGTTTTCTAACGACGCGCCAAATTTCATATAAATTTTAAATTTTGATTATTTTAAAATTTGCGAATTTTTAAAATTCGCAAATTTAAAAGAATTTTCACAGACCACCAAAGAGTGCTTCGAGATTTTTTAATCCCTCTTCGTTTGATACTTTTTCGCTTGATGCGCCTGTTTCGATTAGCTCGATTTCATAGCCACTTAGCATTGAGGCTAGGCGGATATTTAGGCCGTTTTTGCCGATAGCTTTGGATTTTTGGTCAGGGTTGATATAAACAATTGCTTTGTTTTCATCTGTGATTTTGACCGAATTTACAATCGCAGGCGCCATTGCGCGAGAGATTAAAATTTCAGGCGAGGCAGAGTATTCAAACGCATCTATGCTCTCTCCGCCAGCTTTTTTGTCCTCTTCGCTTAAATTTTTGCTCAAAAACTTACTCACGGCGTCGATTCTAGTGCCGCCTTTGCCCACGGTTGCGCCCACTGGATCGATATTTGGCGAAACTGAGCTAAGGGCTATTTTCGTGCGTTTGCCAGGAATCCTAGCACATGCTTGGATTATGACGCTTCCGTCTTTGATTTCAGGCACTTCTGTGCGCAAAATCGCCTCCAAAAACTTCGGGCTTGTGCGTGAAAGTTCTAGTTTGATACCTTGATTTTTGTCTATATAGGCGTTTTTGATTACAGCTTGGACGACATCGCCCACTTTGAAACTCTCGCCTTTAATGCGGTTTTTCTGTGGCATGTAAGCCTTGATATCGTCGATTTCGACAAATGTCGTTTCGCTAGCGTCGATTTTGGTGACGGTGCCGTGGGCTAGGGTGCCGATTTTGTTTTTATAGCTTTCGAAAATTTTCTCTTCGAGTAGGCGTTGGATATGGTAATTCAGCTCTTTTGCCAAAACCTGCGAAGCTGTGCGGCCGAGATTTTCGATATTTATATCATAGCTTAGCTCATCGCCAATCTCAGCGTCCCCATGCTTTTTGGCTTCGCTAATTGCGATGAAATTATCCTGTCCTGCACGCTCGTCATTATCGGCTACGACCTGGACTTTTTGGTAGAGTTTTACCTTTTTTGTAACGGGATCTACCTCGCTGTCGTAGATAAACTGCTCGCCAAACAGCCTTTTTGCGGTTTGGATAAAGGCTGTTTTGACCCGCGCGCCCACATCTGAGGGATCAAGTCCCTTTTCGTTTGCGATAGACTCGATTATGTCTGTGATTTTTTCCATAATTTTCCTTTTCTTACACTGCTAAATTTTGGGATTTTTAAAATTTTCGAGTTTCGGTATTATATTAAATTTAGACTTTATTTTTATTTAAACGAATTATTATATTAATTTTGCTAAACTCATCAGTTTAAAATTTGAAATACGAAAGGATGAAGCAATGCAAGTAAAACTCGCTAGAACTAGCCTAGAAGCGAAGCCAAAGAGTGCAAAAGTCGAAGATTTGGAAGCTCAAATCGCAAAAAGTGGTCAAAAAATTTTCTATTTAGATAGAGAAAATTCGCATAAAGATATCATTGCGTTGATAGAATTTTTCGAAAAAAAGGGATTTTCGGTCTATCAAAGAAGCGTGTATTATGGCCTAAATGAAAACGAATATATGTATGAGGTGCATATAGTTTGAAAAAATTTCTCTATATACAAACCCTCGGTTGTGCGATGAATGTGCGTGATAGCGAGCACATCATCGCCGAACTAAAAAACCAAAATTACGAACTCACAAACGATATTAACATTGCTGATTTGATCCTTATAAACACCTGCTCTGTGCGTGAAAAGCCCGTGCATAAGCTTTTTAGCGAGATTGGCGCATTTGACAAAGTCCGCAAGGCTGGCTCAAAAATCGGAGTTTGCGGCTGCACCGCTAGCCACTTGGGTGCTGAAATTTTCAGGCGCGCTCCGTTCGTGGATTTTGTCCTAGGGGCGCGAAATGTATCTAAAATCTCGCAAGCTGTGCAAACGCCAAAATTTATTAGCACCGATATAAACTACGATGAGAGCGAGTTTGCCTTTGGCGAATTTCGGGGCAGTCCTTACAAATCATACATAAATATTATGATTGGTTGCGACAAAAAATGCTCGTATTGTATCGTGCCACAAACCAGAGGCGACGAGCTCTCAATACCAGCTAAAATCATACTTGATGAGGCTAAAAGAAGTGCTGCGCGCGGGGCAAAAGAGATATTTTTGCTCGGTCAAAATGTCAATAACTATGGCAAAAGATTTTCTAATGCGCACGAAAAAATTGATTTTAGCGACCTTTTAGTAAGGCTAAGCGAGATTGAGGGGATTGAGAGGATTCGCTTTACGAGCCCGCACCCGCTTCACATGGACGATAAATTTTTAGAAGTTTTTAGCTCAAATTCTAAAATTTGCAAATCCATGCACATGCCGCTACAAAGCGGTTCGACTAAGGTTTTGCGCGATATGAGAAGGGGATATAGCAAAGAGTGGTTTTTAGACCGCGCGCTAAAACTGCGAGATTTATGCCCAGATGTGAGCATTAGCACCGATATCATCGTGGCTTATCCGACGGAGAGCGAGGCGGATTTCGCCGATACAATCGATGTGCTAAAACAGGTGAAATTCGAGCAGGTTTTTAGCTTTAAATTTAGCCCGCGTCCGCACACGCCGGCGCAAAATTTAGCACTAATCGACGATAAAGTCGCAAGTGCGCGCCTTAGCTATTTGCAGGGTCTGCATAATGAAATTTTAGATGAGATTATGAGCGCGCAGGTAGGTAGAGGGCACGAGGTGTATTTCGAGGAATTGCGCGAAAACAATCAAGTAGCTGGCAGAAGTTTTTCGAATTTTTTGGTTTGCGTAAATGGTAGCGAGGAACTGCTTGGGCGCACGCTAAATGTAGAAATCGAAAAAGCCGCTAGAATGGCACTTTATGGAAAAGTTACCCTTTAAAAAACGGCTATTTTTTTTCGTAGTCGAATACATTGCGCTTTTTTTAATCCGCCTGATTTATCTTACTTGCAAGGTCAAATTTAGCCCCCAAAAGCTACCTAGCCAGCCTTGCGTGGTGGTGTTTTGGCACGGCAGACTTGCGATGATGGCCTTTGCATATCTTCGCTACTGGAAGAGAGATCACGGCGAGGCAAAAAGTGGCAAGGTCATCATCTCAGATCACAAAGACGGCGAGATTATCACGAGAGTGATTTCGCATTTTGGTATCGGCGCGATTAGAGGATCGAGCTCCAAAGGCGCAGTTAGGGCGCTGATGAACGCATTTAGCGAAATTAAAAACGGCGTAGATGTCATCATTACCCCAGATGGCCCCAGAGGTCCAAGACACAGCGTCGCAGACGGAGCCGTCACAATCGCGCAGAAAAAAAATCTCAAAATTTACGCGCTAAACTACGAAGCGAGCCGTTTTTGGGAGTTTAGAAGCTGGGATAAAATGGTCTTGCCAAAGCCCTTTTCGCGCATAAATTACAGCCTAAGCGAGCCACTAGATATCGCTGGGCTAGGTCTTGAAGAGGCAAAGGAAAAAATAGCGAATTTGCTTTTTACTCAGGCCGAAAAAGATAAAAATTTCGATTTTTAGTTTTGCATAAACGATTTTTGGTATAATTAGCATTTTTTAGGAGAAAAAATGGGACTTTTCAAGGCTAAATCTTTTCTAAGCGTAGCGCAAAATGATAGCGAGTGCGAATTTGTTTTTAGAAAACTTGGATTTAGTAAAAAAATCGTAGATGAAAAGACGCTCAAATTTGGCGTCGATAGTGCAACTGATTTTGCGGCGCAAATGGCGGAATTTAGGCAAGGGATTGCCAAGAGTTTGCACGCAAATATACTAATCGACGACCCTGCTCAAAGGGTGATTTTTTCTAGCGAGCCAGAGATGGCGGACGAGTGCTTTTATCAAAGCGTCGATAGCGATTTTACCGTGGAATTCCCGCGCAGTGCGACTACCGGAAGCGACGAGAAATTCGGCGCGAGCTTCAACTCTTATGAAAGCCTTTTTAAGGTGCTTTATTTTTTATACAAAAATCAGCATGAAATCGATAGTGTCGCGATGTTTGCGCTCAAATTTAACGACCGCGTGGCGTTTTTGGTGGCAAACAAAAAACGCGCTCTTTATGCCGATATGGTTCTTATCGACGATGAAATGAAGGGCATGATGAGCGATAGCGACGAGCTATTTTATGAGATTTTAAATTTCCAAATCGACAATTTTTACCAGTCAAAAAACAGCGAGTTTTTGACAAATGTTTTCATTTACTCAGACGGCACGCTCAGCAATGAGATCGGTTATGTGATTTTTACACGAATCCATATCAAAACAAATCTTATCAACCTAAATTTCGCCGATTTTATCAACAAAATCGCTATGGTCGAGGCCAGAAATTAGCCCTTCACACTCTGCTAAAATTTCGCTTCTAGCGAAAATATAGGGGCGAATTAGTGGCGGAATTCGCAAAATTCGGCATTTTTCTTTGAATTTTTTATCCATTTTTGTTTTCTCAAATGGTGCGACGAAGTAGAATTTTTCGTTTTTGCAAACGCAAATTTTACCCGAAAGGACGCAGTCTGTTTTTTGGATTTCTTTTCGTTGATTTTGGCTTAAAACTACGCCTAAAATTTTACACGCTTTATCGATTAAATTTAGGCTTTTTTGCGAATTTTCAAGCACAAAAAATTTATCTTTTTGATAGATAAATTCGCCCGTTAAATTTGCTTTATCGAGCGATAAAAACTCAAAACTTTTGGCTAAATTTAAAGCGTATTTTTCTACGAATTTATCGCTAAATTCGGCCCTTACGGCGTTTCTTGCAAATTTGGTATTTTCGTTTGAAATGTCGTTAAAAAATTTGATTTTATTTTCGCTTAAAAACTCTAAAATTTGCGTTTTGCCGACATTGTAAAAAGGTCGCACGATAGCGTAATTTGCGCGATTTTCGATTTTTTCAAAGCCTAGCAGATTTGCTAGACCTGCGCCTCGTCCAAGTTGCATTAAAAACCACTCAAATTTATCGTTTAATTGGTGCGCTGTGATGAGATTTTCATAGCCAAATTTAGCGCAAATTTCATCAAAAAAATCGTAGCGAATTTTGCGCGCAGTGTTTTCAAAATCGCCTGAATTTTCTAAATTTAGCGGAGCAGTTTTGATATAAATTTTAATGCCAAATTTATCGCAAAGCTCTTTTGCGGAAATCTCTTCTAAATCGCTATTTTCGCGGGTTTTGTAATTCACAAAAGCACAATCAAATTTAACGCCCAAATTTAAAAGCGTGTAAAAAAGCGCCGTGCTGTCGCTTCCGTGCGAAAAGGCAAGTAAATTTTTCCTATCACGCAAAAAGTCCAAAATCTCGGTGTTTATGACCAAATTTTTCATTTTTTCACCGAAAAATAAAAATCGTATTTAATATCTACAAAGCTACTTTTTGCACCCATAGTTGAAAAATGATTGCTAATATCGCCTTTATACGGGACGATTTTGCATTTTAATTTGTCGTTTTCGAATGAAATTTCACCCAAATCTATCTCAAAGCGACAAAATTCTTTTTTGCAATTTTTGTTTATGTTGTGATTTTTGGCAATATATTCGCCAAAATCAAGCTCAAACACGCTTTTATTTTTGTCCGAAACTCTCACACTTTTGTGCGTGAGATTAAAATCAAGCCCATTTTGTGAGAAAATTTTTGATTTAAAATTTCTAGAAGTTATATGGTGTGTAAAACCGCTTATTTCGTTGATTTTGTCTTCGTTTTCTTTGATGTCTATACTAAAATCTTTACCTTGCAAAAGTGCGGATTTTGGCTCAATTTTTACGCCGTATTGGCGAAAAAATCCTTCAATATTTTTTAATTTTTCCAAATTTTTACTTTCTGGCGTGATATTTTCATAAATTTTAAGCTGTGAGTTTATACTGGTTTTTAAAAAATTTAACGGCGAAAATACACTAAAAGCAAGAATACAAGCAAATAAAATAAGCATAAATTTATGCTTTAAATTTGCCAAGCTAAAACACAAAGCCAAAAAAATCCAACCGCCAAAAGCCACGACAAAATAGCGATTTGGCGTAATTCCGTATTGGTTTATCCGCACTAAAATGGCATAAAAACTCACGCACAAAAGCCCAAGTATGCAAAATGCAAAAAATTTATCAAATTTGGTTTTTTGTTCTTTGAGCCAAAACAAAATCAGCCAAAACGCACTAAACCAGATGATTAGATGAACAATGCTTATTTTTGGATATACCAAATTTAAGGCACGAAATAGTAAATAAATCCATAAAATAACACAATAAATAAAAGCCAAAAAATAGATTGCTTTAAAAATTTTATTTTCTTCAAATACGGAATTTAACGCGATTTTGCCAAGAAGCAAAACAAAACAAAACGCAAATGCCAAAACAAAAGAAGCCGGAAAAATCTCATCTCTTATTCTAAACAGCGAGTTTAGCGTTATCCAAAATGCCAAACAAACGATGGTTAAAATCACGCCTACAATGAGGCTTTCAACAAATGCGCTAATCGTGATATTTAGTTTAATCGGCAACGCAAAAAGTGCTACTAAAATAAGAATTACGCTTAAATTTAGTATAAATTTGTATTCGCCAAATTCAGCAAAATAGCCACTTGCGGTATTTGAAATAGTATTTGTGATGATAAATAAACAAATCGCCACACCAAAAATCAAAACTATGCGAAAAAGCCGATTTTGTGGTATTTTTAGGTTTTCAAATACAGCCGAAGTGCTAATCAAAATGAGACAAAAATAAATAATATCTGCGATTTCTTTTGATTTATAAAAATCAATAAATATCAAAAAAGCCAAAAATATGGCACAAAATGCGGCAATAACGGTAGAAATTGGAAATGTTTTATAGCTATTTGAAATCTCAAAAAGATAGTTTTTGCTTTTAAATAAATTCATTTTTGTCCTAAATTTGATTTAAATTTTCTCTATAATCCTACCGATGAGTTTTCCGCCCACGAATTCGCTAATCTCGCACTCATATAGCCGTCCGATTTGCAAATTTTCTATCTCGCTTTCGTTGATTAAAATCTCGCCGTCGATGTCTTTGTCCCAAAGAGCTAGTTTTGCGCCGTAAAAAAACTCGCCTTCACTGCTAATGCCTGTGATTTCCACGCTTTGCGTGGTGCCTACAAGCCCGGCGAAACTTGCCAAAATCGCTTTATCCACGATTTTTTCGATTTTATTTAGCCGTTTTGTGATAACGCGAGTTGGAATTTGCTCCATATTAAAACTTGCTGTGTCTTCTTCTTTGGAGTAGGCAAAGGCTGAAATTCTATCAAATTTAAACTCGCTTAAAAACTCGCAAAGCTCGTTAAATTCGCTCTCACTCTCGCCCGGGTGTCCGATTATCACGCCGGTTCGCAAAAACGAATTTGGAGCAGAGCGCATTAAATTTAGCAAATTTAAAATTTCATTTTTGCCGTTTCCGCGCTTCATAATTTTTAGCATTTCGTCATTTATGTGCTGGATTGGCATATCGAAATAATTCACAAAAACGCTTGATTTTATGATAGTTTTAATCAAATTTTCGCTCGTCGTAGTCGGATAAAGATAAAGAATTCGCGCAAATTTTACGCCCTCAATCTTTTCAATGCGATTTATAAGCGCGATTAGCCCGTCTTTTTCGCCCCTATCTCGCCCATAGCTGCTCGTATCTTGCGCGATAAAGCTAAAATCATAAAATCCCTGCGCGACCAAATCCCTGACTTCGGCTTCGATGTCATCTAAACTGCGACTTTTCAAACGCCCTTTAAAGCTAGGAATCGCACAAAAACTGCATTTTTGGTTGCACCCTTCTGCGATTTTAATGTAAGCGTGGAAATTTGAGCCAGTAATTACCCTTTTTTGCGTGGTTTGCAAGTAAGTGCTAGGCGAAAATAGATTTTGTTTTTTTAAAATCATCTCATCGATTTTATCGTAGTCGCCGACACCACTGAAAATATCGACTTCGGGAAGCTCACGCATAAGCTCGTCTTTGTAGCGCTCCATCAAGCAGCCAGTTACAACCAAAACGCCGTTTTTTTTCTTAAATTCGGCGAGTTCTAGGATTGTGCGGATACTTTCTTGCTTTGCCGAAGCGATAAATCCACAGGTATTTACTATCATGACATCGGCATCGGCTGGATTGTCCGTAATTTCGTAGTTTTGTAACCTACCTAGCATAATCTCGCTATCGACGAGATTTTTATTACAACCAAGGCTTACTAAATAAAGTTTTGGCATTTTTACAACCAAATATTATCGATTAGGCGGGTTTTGCCGACCTTTGCGGCGACAAGAATAATGGTGTTTTTAGGCTCGATTTGGTCTAAAATTTCGAAATTTCTATTTACAAATGCGATATAATCGACCTCTAATGGCTCTAAAATCGAAAGCATTTTATCCTTTAAAATGCTCGTGCTAATCTCGCCTTTGGCGATTAGATTGCTAGCGTTTAAGAGGGAGCGCGAAATTTTAAGCGCTAGCATTTTTTCCTCTTCGTCCAAATACGCATTGCGCGAGCTTAGAGCCAGTCCATCGCTCTCTCTGACGATTTCGCATGGCACGATATTGATGTCCATTAAAAAGCTTTTTACCATATTTTGCACGATAAAGAGCTGTTGAGCGTCCTTTTTGCCCATATAGACATTGTTTGGACGAACGATATTGAAAAATTTATTCAGCACCATACACACGCCGTCGAAGTGCCCTGGGCGGGTTTTGCCCTCTAAGATTTCAGATGTCGGGCGCACCGCTATGATTGTTGGCTCGCTATCAGTGTAGATTTCGCTAACTTCTGGGATAAACATAGCGTTTATGTCTAAATTTTCGCAAATTTTAATATCTGCTTCTTCGTTTTTTGGATATTTTTCGTAATCCTCGCCCGGTAAAAACTGCGTAGGATTTACGAAGGTCGATACGATTACGATGTCGTTTTCGTTTCTGGCTTGTTTGATTAGGCTTATGTGTCCAGCGTGCAAAGCCCCCATTGTAGGGACAAATCCCACATTACCACAGGCATTGGCGCGAAATGCTCGTAACTCTTCTACTGTTCGAATAATTTGCATATTTACTTCCAAATTTTGAAATTTAAAGGGCGATTATAACTCAAAAAAATTAAAATTTAACTCTGGGTTAAAAGGGTTAAAAGCTTTAAGCTGTTATAATCTCGCAAAAAATTTAAAGGCAAAACTTGGATAATTACGAATATAGCGAACTTTTGAAAAACCTTGACATAAAAATCAATAATATTAGCTCGATTATCAAACCAGATGAAATTAGCGCGCGCTTGGAGGAAATTTCAAAAATCGAAGCGGACGAGAAATTTTGGAGCGATGTGAAGCTAGCAACTCAAATCGGACGCGAAAAGACCAAAATAAGCTCGGTTTTGGCAAAATTTAAAAAGGCAAATTCTGCGCTTGATGATGCGCGTGAAATTTACGAATTAGCCCTTAGCGAAAATGATGATGATACGATAAACGACCTTTTCGAGGGCGCAAGCGAGTTAGAAGAGGAAATTTCAAATTTAGAGTTAGCGATGATGCTCGGTGGCGATGACGATGACAAAAACGCGATTATCACTATCCACCCAGGAGCTGGTGGGACAGAGAGTTGCGACTGGGCGGGCATGCTGTATCGTATGTATAGTAGGTTTTGCGAGAGAGAGGGCTTTAAGGTAGAGGTTTTGGATTTCCAAGAGGGCGATGAAGCGGGGATTAAAGATGTAAGCTTTATCGTGCGTGGCGAAAACGCCTATGGGTATTTAAAGGCCGAAAACGGAATCCACCGCCTAGTGCGAACAAGCCCATTTGATAGTGCAGGGCGTAGGCACACGAGCTTTTCAAGCGTCATGGTAAGCCCTGAGCTAAACGATGATATTGAGATAAATATCGAGGATAAGGATATCAAAATAGATGTTTTTCGCGCTAGCGGGGCAGGTGGTCAGCACATCAACAAAACAGAAAGCGCTGTTCGCATAACTCACTTAGCCACTGGGATTGTGGTGAATTGTCAAAATGATAGAAGCCAACACAAAAATAAAGAAACGGCAATGAAGGTGCTAAAATCGCGACTTTACGAGCTTGAACTTATGAAAAAACGAGAAGCAAGCGATAGTATCGAAAAAAGCGATATTGGCTGGGGACATCAGATTCGCTCTTATGTGCTTTTCCCGTATCAGCAGGTCAAGGATAACCGCTCAGGCGAGGCGTTTAGCCAGACTGATGCGATACTTGATGGCGATATAAAAAAGCTAATCGAGGGCGTTTTAATTTCGCAAGCAAACAAACAATAAATTTCATTAGAAAGGATTAATATGAGTGAAGAGGGAATTCTTCTAGCATTAGGTTATACTTCAAGCGAGGCGGTGATAGCGCAACTTCGCGGTATTTTGTCAAAATGTGATTTCACAGACACAGAGTTGGAGCACATCGTTACACTAAACGATAAGCTTAAAATTTATGATGCTTACATCGCTATGTCAAATACAAATCCGTATTTTAAAATCAAAAATGAGGCCGCTACAAAAGAGCGCAAAGAGGCTGTTGTAGATATGATCAAGGCTTGGTCGGATAAATTTAATATAGCCTTAGAAAAAGTGCCGAACAAAGACACTTACTATATCTTAGGCAGATAAGGATAGCTTATGAAAAATTTAATCGCTGTGATGATTGCAGGATTATTTTTAGCAGGTTGTGTCAGCAATGCACCAAAAAGTGCTGTAAGCGCGCCAAAGGCTGGAAAATACAGCTATAACGAGATCCAAGACGGAATCCGCCCTATGAATTTGCAAGGTAATGCTGTTCAAAGCGATGCTTGTAAGCAAGGAAATGGTCCGTTGTGTTTTAGTTTTGCTGAATCAATGTATGCCAAAGGCGATTTCGCCTCAGCTGCAAATGCCTACAACATGGCATGCACTGGCACGCAGAATTTCCCAGCTTGCATGAAATTAGCTGATATGTTTGAGCGCGGTCAAGGCGTCGAAAAAAATATTTTTAATGCGATTGATCTTTACCGTGTAACTTGTTATTATGGATACAAAAACGCTTGTGCAAATATGAGGCGCTTGGGTTATAACGGCTAAATTTAGCCAAATTTGGGGCGAAATTTTAAAATTTATCAAATTTCGCCCTAGCTTTCAAATTTAAATTTCATAAACAAAAAATTTAATCACGCAAATGTAAAATTCGCTCCGATTTCATAAAGGAGATACAAAATGAAAATTTTAAAATTCGCAATTCTTGGCGCGATTGTCGGTCTGTTTTTCACAGGCTGTGCGCACACGAGAGCCTCAGGTAGCGTGGTGTATGATAGCGGAAGTCCGTATTATAGGGGGTATTACGAGAGCGATTATTACTATGACAGAGGATATCGCCGTCGTCCTGTGATTTATGATAGACGCCCAGTTATCGTGGATAGGCGTCCTGTCGTGGTAGATAGACGCCCAGTCGTGGTTCGGGACAATCGCCACGGCCATATAAATACTCGCCCGCACACTCGCCCAGCCATCTCTTCGCACCCACACAATCACCGCCTGGGCGATAAATCAATCCGCCACGAGCGCGAAATTCGCAAAATTCATGCTAACAACGGCGAACGCGAAATGACCTTGCGTCGGGCTAGAAGGGAAGCAGAAGTTATCAAAGCAAGCTCTCGTTACAAAGAAATCAAAAGGCGCGAACGCGAGGCTAGGGGGTTTGATAATGACAACGGCGAACGCCGCAGAAGCGCGCACAGAGATATAAAACGCAGAACAAGATAGATGAAATTTGGCTAAATTCATTGAAATTTAGCCAAATTTGGCTGTTAAATTTAGCCAAATTCTTACGAAATTTTAAATTTTAAAATTCCCTATTTGCATTTGAAAGCATTAATTTTATGCGGTTTTCTTGATTTACCGCACTTGCGCCCGGGTCGTAGTCGATCGCGGCGATGTTGGCGTCTGGGTAGTTTTGCTTGATTTTGCGTATCATACCGCGCGCGATGATGTGATTTGGCAGACAGCCAAATGGCTGGGCGCAGACGACATTTTGCACGCCTTGCTTCATAAACTCGACCATTTCAGCTGTGAGTAGCCACCCTTCGCCCATTTTCACGCCGTGGCTGATGTATCCCTCAGCGGCTGCGCGCACCTCTTTAAATGGCGTTGGCGGACGAAATCCATGTTTTTTCATAGCGCGAATTAATTTTTTTTGGCAAAATTCTAAAATTTTTGCAACCCCAAGGCTACCCCAATACGCCGCACCACCTTTGCCATAGAGCTTTTTGTCATACACAGCATCATAAATGCAAGTCAGCACGAAATCCATTAGCCCGGTATTTACGGGTTCGGCGTTTTCTTTGATTAGATAGGCGTTTAGGCCGTTGTTGCCGATAGGAGAGTATTTCAGATAGATTTCGCCCACGATACCAACTTTGATTTTTGGCTCGCTAGAACGCTTTATTTTGGCGAAATTTTGCAAGATATGGCCAAAATTTTTATTTAGTTTGAAAAATGACTTTTGATTTGTCAAATTTGCGATAAATTCGACCATTTTTTCGTAAATTTCGTTTGTTTGATTAGGAATTTTTTCGTATGGTTTGCACTGATTGTATAAATTCATCATCAAATCGCCGTAAAAAATCGCCACAAACAGCTTGATTAGCGCCATTTTGCTTAACGCAAATCCATTTTCATCTAGCGAGCCAAAATTTAGCGAGATCACTGGCACATAGCCAAAACCGCTCTCGTTTAGGGCTTTGCGAAGCAAATTTATATAGTTGCTCGCCCTGCACCCGCCACCTGTTTGGCTTATGAGAAGTGCGACCTTGTGCGTGTCAAATTCGCCACTTTTTAGCGCGTCGATAAACTGCCCGATTACGAGCAGGGCAGGGTAGCACATATCGTTATGGACATTTCGCAAGCCCTCCTCGACGATGTTTGCGCGGTTGTCCCGTAAAAGCACGCTTTTATACCCCTCATCAGCCAAAACGCTTTTCATAAAGCGAAAATGCGGATCGATCATCGTAGGGATTAAAATCGTGTGAGTGCTTTTCATATTTTTTATAAATTTCGCAAACATCATTAGCCTTTTTGTATAAATTGAGCTTTTTCGCGCTCTAACATTGTCGCTTTTAGCGAGCGTAGGCGGATTTTAACAGCCCCTAGATTTGTAACTTCGTCGATTTTAAGCTGAGTGTAAATTTTGCCATTTGCGCGTAGCAGATCGCGCACTTCATCGCCTGTAATCGCGTCTATCCCGCACCCAAAGCTTACGAGTTGCACGAGTTGCATTTTAGGATATTTGCAGATAAATCTAGCCGCGCTATACAGCCTGGCGTGGTATGTCCATTGATTTAGCGATTTGGTTTGAACTTGCATTAGCGGCAGGCTATCCTCGCTTAGCACGATAAATCCGAGAGAATTTAAGTAGCGATCAATCCCGTGATTTACGCTTTTGTCGATATGATATGGTCTGCCAGCAAGCACGATTGCGCTCAAATTTTGCTCGCGGATTAAATTTAGCGTTTCTTCGCCTTTGATTAAAACCGTGTTTTTGTAGTTTTCTAGCTCTTTTTTGCCCTGAAATACGGCGTTTTTGATGACATCAAGCTTAAATTTAAACCCTAAATTTGCTAGCTCTTTTCGCATAGTTTTGGCAAAAAATTCAGGCGCATTTAGATCTAGGTGCGGGTATAAAAACGCCCGCTCATCCAGCGCGCTGACATTTGCTTTGATTAGCTCTGGGTAGTATGCCACCACAGGGCAGTTGTAGCAGTTTTCGCTGATATTTTCGTCTAGGTTGTAACTCATGCACGGATAAAATATAAAATCGACATTTTGCGCTAGCAGGTCGTAAATATGGCCATGCACGCTTTTGGCTGGGTAGCAGACTGTGTCGCTTGGTATGCTTTGATTGGCCAAAAACAGCGTCTCTTTGCGCGGTTTGCGAGATAGAGCGACG
This sequence comes from Campylobacter sp. JMF_14 EL1, assembly GCF_027737585.1. Lineage (NCBI taxonomy): Bacteria > Pseudomonadati > Campylobacterota > Epsilonproteobacteria > Campylobacterales > Campylobacteraceae > Campylobacter > Campylobacter sp. JMF_14 EL1. Next base: position 432,693 of record NZ_JAOVTW010000001.1, on the reverse strand, counting down.
CTCATACCTAAATTTTCAAAAAACGCACTCCAAAACGGGATCATCTCATACATATTCAAAACAAGCGGAATTCCGACCTTTGGCGCGCCGTCTTTTGGGAGTTTTTTGTATTTTTTCAAAAGCTCGTTTTTAAACTCGAACAAATTCGTAATATTGTTTCTGATAGCCTTACCTGCGCCTCTTTCGCATTTGTTTCCAGTGATAAATTTCGAATTTTCAAAATGTGTGATTGTAAGCGGGCATTTGTTTGTGCAAAGCTTGCAGGTATCAAATTCGCTTTTGTGCGTAAAAAGTGCAAGTTTTTCGCTCGTGATTAAATTTGAGCTCTCTGACGCATTATCGCGCGCAAAAAGCGCAGCCCCATACGCACCCATAAGTTCGCTAATATCGAGCCTGATGACATTTTTGCCAAGCTCTTTTTCAAAGGCTCTTAGCACGGCATTGTTTAAAAATGTCCCGCCCTGAACCACGATATTTTGCCCTAAATCGTCGGAATTTCGCACGCGAATTACCTTGTAAATCGCGTTTTTAATCACGCTAATTGCAAGTCCTGCGCTGATATCTTCCACACTCGCGCCGTCTTTTTGGGCCTGTTTGACAGATGAGTTCATAAAGACCGTGCAACGACTGCCAAGCTTGGCTGGGTGCGAGGCGAAAAGCCCCATTTTGGCGAAATTTTTGATTTCATGGCCTAGCGAATTCGAAAATGTTTGCAAAAACGACCCACACCCTGAACTACACGCCTCATTTAGCACGATAGAATCGATATTGCCGTCTTTTATCGAAAAGCATTTGATATCTTGTCCGCCGATATCGATGATGAAATCGACCTTGGGGTTGAAGTGGCGCGCCGCGCTGTAATGCGCGATGGTCTCAACTATGCCGTAATCAAAGCCAAATGCGGTTTTGATTAGCTCCTCGCCATATCCTGTAACGCCTGAGCTTTTGATTTTTATGGCAGATCCGCAAAGAGCGTAAATTTCGCTTAGTTTTTCTTGCAAGATATTTATCGGATCACCCTTGTTTGATGAGTAAAATTTGTATAAAAGCTCGTAATTTTCGCCGATTAAAACGACCTTAATCGTCGTGCTGCCGCAATCCACGCCCAAATACGCATTCCCAGAGTATGAGGCGATGTCGGCTTTGGGGACGCTCGCTTTTTCGTGGCGAGCGATAAATTCGTCAAATTCAGCATGCGAGCCAAACAGAGGCTCTTCTGATTCTAAAAGCTCTTTGTTTGGGCTTTTTTGCAAAAGTTCTATGATTTTGTCTAAATTTAGCGCAGTGCCTGTTTTTTTGGCATAAATCGCTGAGCCATATGCCACGAAAAACGGCCCAATATCAGGGAAGGTGGCGTTTTCATCGTTTAAATTTAGCGCCTCTTTGAAGCGTTTTTGCAAACCTTTTAAGAAAAATAGCGGTCCGCCTAAAAACAAAATATTGCCCTTAACCTCGCGCCCTTGGGCAAGTCCGGCGATTGTCTGCTCGACTACGGCTGCGTAAATGCTCGCGCTTATGTCTTCTTTGCGCACGCCTTGATTTAAAAGAGGCTGAATATCGCTTTTGGCAAAAACCCCACACCGAGAGGCGATAGGGTAAATTTTGCTCGCGTTGAAGCTTAATCTGTCTAGTTCTGCGATATCTAAATTTAGCAAATTTGTCATTTGATCGATAAACGCGCCAGTTCCGCCTGCGCACGAGCCGTTCATACGCTCCTCGACCCCGCCTGTGAGAAAAATAATTTTCGCGTCCTCGCCACCTAGTTCGATGACGATATCGGTTTTAGGAAACATCTGCCTAACTCCTAGCGAAGTGGCATAAACCTCTTGGACAAAGGGAATTTCGCAGTTTTTGGCGATACCCATACCGGCTGAACCTGCAATGGAGAGGCTGAAATTTTCGTTTGGATATCTTTTTTGGATTTCTAAAATTTGCTGTAAAACTAGCTCTTTTGGTTTGGCTAAGTGTCTTTGGTAGGTTTTTTCTAAAATTTCATTATTTTCATTCAAAATTACTGTTTTTACGGTCGTGGAACCAACATCAATGCCTAGATATATCATAATTCATCACTCTTGAAAATTTTATTGAAATTTTACAAAATTTATTAAAAAAAATAAGCTATGTAAAATTTAAATTTCGTGATTTTATACATTGTTTTTAAACGAAAATAAAATAATGATAGATTTTATCTCATTAGCGAGATAAAATCCTATTTTGCGCAAATTCGCGCTGAATTTTGGGCTAAAATTATTTTCTAAGCTCTTTAATTTTAGCAGCTTTGCCTTGTCTGTTGCGTAGATAAAATAGTTTTGATCTGCGGACACGACCACGGCGTAATACTTCGATATTTTCGATACTTTCGCTATAAATTGGGAAAATTCTCTCTACGCCAACGCTGTTAGCACCGATTTTGCGGATGATAAATGTCTCGCTTACGCCTTCGCCGCGTCTAGCGATACATACGCCCTCGAAATTTTGAACACGGCTTTTGTCGCCTTCTTTGATTCTGATAGCGACTTTTAGTGTATCGCCAGCACGAAAATCAGGCACAACTTTGTTTGCAATTTGAGCATCTTCAAATGCTTGAATATACTTGTTTTTCATAAAATGTCCTTTATTTTTTGGCGATTTTTCGGTACATATCCACCCGAAAGTACCTAGTTTTCATTAGCGCCATTTGATTTTTTAAACTGTGCATTTTAGCGTGATTACCCTTTAAAAACTCTGAAATTATAGATAAATTTTTAAAAATATCAGGTTTTGTGAAAGAGGGCGCCTCTAAAAGCCCATCTTCAAAGCTTTCTTCATCAAGCGAGGCAGTATTTCCCAAAACACCGGCTAAATTTCGGCTTATAGCGTCGCTCATACACAGCGCGCCAAGCTCGCCACCAGTTAAGACAAAGTCCCCTATGCAAAAAACTTCGCTGACATATTCTTCGATTATGCGCTCGTCGATTCCTTCGTATCTGCCACAAATAAAGCAAATTTCACTCTGTCTGGCTAGGCGTTTTGCGTCGTTTTGGGTAAATTTTTTACCGACTGGGGTTAGGTAGATGATTTTTGCGTTTGGGGAAGTTTTTTTAAACTCATCAAGCGTCCTAGCTAGGGGCTCGGTGCCGATTAAAAGACCTGCGCCTCCGCCTATCATATAATCATCGACCTTTTTGTATTTGTTGGTGGTAAATTCTCTGGGATTTAAAAAATTTAGCTCGATAATGCCCTTATCAACGGCTCGTTTTAAAATCGAGTCGCCAAAATATGGTTGGATTAAATTTGGAAAAAGGCTTACGAAGGTAAATTTCATGAATTTTCTAAAATCGCCTTAGCGTTTTTGGTTAAAATTTTGCGCTCATCAAGCGAAATTTGAACTACAAAATTATCTAGGTATGGCACAAAAAATGTGCTAGCAAGCCCTAAATTTACAAGCTCGCTCGCTGTTTTTACCTCGAAAAGATACGCGCTGCCACTCTCCATTATATCGCTTACTTCGCCCAAAATTTCGCCATCTTCGCAAACGCTAAGCCCCAAAATATCAAAATAGAAAAATTCGCCTTTTTTTAGCGGACAATTTTTTCTGGTGTTTTCGATAGTTTGATAAAGGGTTTTATTTACTAAATTTTGGGCTAGTTCAATGCTCTCAAAACCTACGAATTTCACAGTGGAATTTGATTGTAAAAATGCAGAAATTTCCAAAACGGTGCCATCTTGTAAGTAAAATTTGGCACCTTTTTTAAATTGTTTTGGGAAATCGCTTTTATCGTGAAGTCGCAATGCGCCTTTTAGGCCGACTGTTTTGCCGAGCTTAGCGACTTCGAGCAGGTTTTCAGGCATCTTTGGCTTTAACCGTGATTTTGTAGTTACTCGGATCCTTGGCCTTATAGCCCATGATGACCGTTTTTATGGCGTTAATCATTTTGCCGTCTTTGCCGATAAGTTTGCCAGTATCGGCCTTATCAGCGTAGATGATAATCTCTGTGAAATTATCGCCAGATTTTAGCTCGGTAGAAATCGAGTCTGGGTGATCTACGATTAGCTTTGCGTATTCTTTTATAAAGTTTTCAACCATGATTATTTGCTTGTGATTTGAGCAACTCTATCGCTTAGTTTAGCGCCTACGCTTTTCCAGTAAGCTAGTCTTTCGCTATCTACTTTGACATTGTTTTCGTCTTTTAGAGGGTTATAATAACCGATAGTCTCGATAAAACCGCCGTCGCGTCTTTTTCTGCTATCTGTTACAACTATACGATAAAAAGGTTTTTTCTTTCTACCTAATCTTGTTAGTCTAACAACTGTTGCCATTTTTTCTCCTTGAAATTTTTAAAGTTTTAGAACTTGTAAATACCCAAAATTTGGGCATTTATAAGCTCTAAAACCGAGAATTATCTCGGTTTTTGCACAATCGAGGCTAGCCCTTGCATACCGCCTTTTGACGAGAATTTTTTAGCAAGTTTTGCCGCGTTTGTGAATTGTTTCAAAAATCTATTGACCTCGACTTGCGACAAACCTGCACCTTGGGCAAGTCTGCGTTTGCGAGAGTTGTTCAATAAATCTGGATTTTCGCGCTCTTTTGGCGTCATAGAATCAATCATTGCCTTGATATGTCTAATCTCTTTTGAATTTTCCAAGTCGATATCTTGGATTTTGTTTGCCATGCCAGAAAGTCCAGGAATCATGCCGATTAAATTTTTCATATTTCCTAGCTTTTTGACGCTTTCGAGCTGCGAAATAAAGTCGTTGAAATTAAATTCGCCTTTTTTGATTTTTTTGTTTAATTTTTTTGCCTCTTTTTCGTCGAAAACAGCCGCTGTTTTCTCAACCAATGTCGCTAAATCGCCCTCTCCCATGATACGGCTAGTGATACGATCTGGTATGAAACCCTCTAAATCAGCGACCTTTTCACCCGTTCCGATAAATCTAAGTGGAATTCCTAACTGATGTGCGATTCCAAGGGCGATTCCGCCTTTTGTATCGGCGTCAAATTTGCTCAAAATCACACCGCTGATTTCAAGCACTTCGTTAAATTTAGCCGCTGTTTTCACGCCGTCTTGACCGCTCATCGCATCAGCGACATAGAAAATTTCATGCGGGTTAATCTCTTTTTTGATATTTGAAATTTGCTCCATTAGCGCTTCGTCGATTGCGAGGCGTCCAGCAGTATCGACTAAAAGCACATCATATAATCCAGCTTTTGCCTTTGTAAGGGCCTCTTTTGCGACTTTGATAGGGTTTGTTTCGTTATCTATGGCAAATAAATCAATCTCGTTTGCTTCGCAAAGTTGTTTTAGTTGCTCGACGGCTGCTAGGCGTTGCAAGTCGCAAGCTGCGATTAGGACTTTCTTTTTTCTAAGTTTTAAGAAATTTGCAAGTTTTACAGTGGTGGTTGATTTACCGCTACCTTGAAGACCTGCCATAAGCACGATTGTAGGGTTCGTATCAGCAAAAACAAAGCCCTGATTGCTGCCTTTTGGCGCTGTTAAAATCATGGTTAGGTTGTTTTTGATTGAATCTAAAAATTGCTTTTGACCGATTCCGTTGATTTTGACATCGGCTTCTACTAATGCTATGAAATCTTTGGTTACTTTGTGATGAACATCTGCCTTCAAAAGTGCCTTTTTTAGGGTGTCAAGCGCATTTTTGAGCGCTTTTTCATCATCGATTGTTTTTAGCTTATTAACCGCATTTTTAAATGATTCACTGATTATCTCAAACACTATCGTTCCCTTATAAAATTATTAAACCTACGATATTACCAAAATTTAACTTAAATAGCTGTTAATATTGCATATTTTTTGGTATATCAAAGCCAAATTCGTTAAATTCGCCCTTTAATGGGGCAATAAATTTAAGCCCTAAAATTTCGGTTTGGTATGAGTGCAAAAACATACGCTTTGATTTGCTTTTGGCGTATTTTTCATCGCCGATTATGCCGTGAGCGAGGCTGGCTAAATGCACCCTGATTTGGTGCGTGCGACCAGTTTCGATTGTGATTTTGACAAAGGATTTTTTACCGCTTACCATGAGCGGAAAAACATTTGTAATCGCCTCTTTGCCGTTTGGCGAAATTTTCGAAATCGCGCCGGATTTGCCCTTGATTGTGAGGATTGGGTCGGTTATTTTGATCTCTTCGCTGACTATGCCATTTACGAGCGCGAGATATGTTTTTTTCACGCGCATGGCTTTAAATTCGTTTATCGCTTTTTGGCGAAATTCTTCGTTCTTAGCTAGCATTATTACGCCACTTGTCCCCTTATCAAGGCGATTTAAGAGAGTTGCGTGATAAATTTTTTCTAAATTTTCGCACTCCAAAAACGCAGGTTTATCCACGGCGATGATGTTTTCGTCCTCGTAAATCAGCTTTGGTTTTTCCATTTTTGCGACGCTAAAAATGGTTTTTTCGCTCATCATTTCGCGCGCGACGCTAAGTTTTTTGCCGTGCGCGCTCACAAGCCCAGCATCGATTAGCGCCTTGGCTTCGTTGTTTGAAATTTTTTCTTGGATTGCTAGAAGTTTATAGGCTTTTTCTTGCATTGATTTCGTCCTTTATGATTTTTATAATGCGTTCTAAATCGCAAATTTGCAAAATTTCGCTTTTTTGGGGCGGGTTTTTTAGCGCGTCACCAAGCTCGCTAGCTTCGCAAATTTTGATATTTTTTACTAGATTATACAGCGCGTTTTGGTTGTGAAAATACCTGCCGCTGATGATTTTAGCGCCAAAGTGTGCTGGCTCGATTGGGTTGTGTCCGCCGATATTTGGCACGAAACTGCCACCAAGGATTACAATATCGCTAATGGCGTAGAAATTTATCAGCTCGCCGATTGTATCAAGCAGTATAAAATCGCTTTTGAAATTTTTGTTTTCGCTAAATTTCTCAAAACTCAAATTTAGCTCATCTGCCCAAATTTTCGCGATTTTGGCGCAGTGTTCAAAACGAGCAGGGTGGCGTGGGGCAAGGATAAATTTGAAATTTTTGTTATTTTGCGCGAAATTTTTTAACCCGGCTAAAATCAGCTCTTCCTCGCCCTCGTGCGTGCTAGCAATCGTGATAGTGGTGCGGTTTTGAAATTTTGGCAAAATTTTGCTTGGAGAGCTAGAATTTGCGCTTTTGATATTTCCAGCTACGATTATGTTTTTTGCGCCAAGCCCCATTAGACGGGCTTTGTCGCGCTCGCTTTGGGCTAAGACCAAATCAATATTTTCAAAAATTTTATTGTAGTAAAATTTAAATCGCAGATAGTTTTTGTAGCTTTTATCTGAAATTCTGGCGTTTAAAAGTACGACAAAAGAGCCGTTTTTTTTCGCGCTTCGCACCAAATTTAGCCACAGCTCCGCCTCGAAAATCACGGTAATCTTGGCCTTTTCTAACCAAAATGGAAGCAGGTTTTCAAATGGCAAAAAGCGCGAGTTTTGCGTGATTTGCTTCGCTGCTGCAAAGCCCGTGTCTGTGGTCGTGGTAAGGGCTAGGCTATCGAAATTTGAGATTAGATTTTTAAGCGCATTTACCTCGCCAAGACTGCAAGCGTGAAAATGCACATCGCAGGGGTTGAATTTCGGATTTTTAAATAGCAAAAACCTAGCAGGAAGGCTTTTGTGATATTTTTTTTTGAGGGCTAGCACCGCCAAAAACGGCAGTGCAAGTAGCCAGATAAGAAAAGAAAAAAGTGTATAAATCACTCTGCTTCTTTGTATAAAATTCTGCCACAATACGGGCAGGTTACGATATCGTCGCTTTTGATAACTGCGCTATAAACTCTGTCGTTTAATCTCATGAAACAGCCATAGCAGGCTTGTTTGCGCACTGGAACGACAGCTGTGTTACTAGCCCATTTGCGGATTTTTTCATAGAAAGATACGGTTTTTGGATCCATTGATTTGATTAGTTTTTCGCGAACTGAATAAATTTTTGATCTGCTTTCCTCGACCTCGCCCATTTGGGTGCTAACCTCTGCTTTGATCTCTTCAAGCTCTGTCTCAAATGCGCTTTTTTGCGTCTCTAAATCAGCGATTAGGGCTTTTTTGGTTTCGACATGTTTTTCTAATCTATCAATTTGCTCGTTTGCAGCACTTAACTGCTCTTTTGTGATATCGACCTCGACGCTAAGGGCTTTGATCTCTTTTTCTGTTTTTAGCGAGGCTGATTTTTTCGCGCTACTTTTTGATTTAGCGTTTAGCTCTGCAATTTGAGCGTTTGTGAGTGAAATTTGCTCACTTAGCTCCTCGATTTCAGTGTTTAGCACATCGATTTCGTTTTTGGCTTTGTCGATTTGATTAACTTTCGAATTTAGTCTTGCTTGGGCTGCTTCGATTTTTGGCTTGAAGCTGTCTAGTTCTTTGTCGTGTTCGCACAGCTCGACTAACTGATTTAGATATTTGTTCATGATTTTCCTTTTAGTAATATTTAAATGGATTTTTTTGTTCGTTTATTATAACTTTTATTTTATCTTTTGGCAAGTGTAAAGCCAGACAAGCCCCAAAGTAGCGCTCACTTTCAAAGTGATTGATATCTATCAAACAGACCTTGTTTTCTAAATTTTGTATCGCACTATGATATTTGATATCACCTGTGATGAAACAATCCACGCCCAAATTTTCATTTAGTTCGCTTCCACTTCCTGTGCAAAGCGCGATCGTTTTGATATGCGCTTTGGCATTTACAGCTCTGATTATAGGCATGTTAAATTTGGCTTTTATGTCGCTTACAAGCTCGTAAAAGCTCATATCCACGCGCATGAATTCCAAAAATTCTCTGCTTTCATAAATTTCATAGCCCAAAATTTCGCGCGCGACATATTTATTTAGCAGATGTTTGTCGAAATTCGTGTGCATGGCAATGACGCTGATGTTTTTTTGGATTAGTTGATAAATCAAATTTGAGGGATAAATTAGCGGATTTAGCGATTTTAATCCTTTAAAAATCAGCGGGTGATGAACGATGAGTAGTGAATTAGTGCTGGCTTTTTCTACTAGTTCGCTAGTAACATCAAGGCTTAGATAAACTTCGCCTATCTCGCTTCCTATCTCGCCTAGTAAAATTCCGCTATTATCCCAGCTCTCGCTATCCTCGAAAGGCGCGAGAGTATTTAGAATTTCATAAATTTCGCCTAGTTTCACGAATTTTCCTTAGCCAAATTTTGCAAGTATTTTTCTGGATCTGCGTAGCATAGAGCGCAGTTTTTCGCCATATCACGGATTTTTAGGATATAGTCTTGTCTTTGGGTTACGCTGATTGCGCCTCTGGCGTCAAGGACATTGAAGGTATGCGCTGCTAGCATGCAGTAATCATACGCTGGTAGAGCCAGTCCCTGCGCTAGGATAGATTTGCACTCGGCTGAGGCGTTTTCAAACTGCGCAAAAAGCCGTCCTGCGTCTGCGACTTCGAAATTGTATTTTGAAAACTCAAATTCGCCTCTTTTATGCACATCGCCATAAGTTACATTTTCGTCCCATGCTATGTCATAGACATTGTCCTTGTTTTGTAGATACATGGCAAGTCTTTCGAGCCCGTAAGTGATCTCGCCACTGATTAGCTCACAAGGGATTCCGCCTACTTGTTGGAAATATGTGAATTGCGTAACTTCCATGCCATCTAGCCAAACCTCCCAGCCTAGCCCCCAAGCACCAAGTGTCGGGCTCTCCCAGTTATCCTCGATGAAGCGAATATCGTGTTCTTTGAGATTTAGTCCCAAACGCTCCAAGCTTTTTAGATACAGCTCTTGGATATTATCTGGGCTTGGTTTTAAAATCACTTGAAACTGATAATATGCGCCAAGGCGGTTTGGGTTTTCGCCATATCTGCCGTCAGTTGGGCGGCGGCTTGGTGCTACATAGGCTACATTCCACGGCTTATTTCCGATAGCGCGCAAAAATGTAGCTTGGTGGTATGTGCCAGCTCCACTTGGCATGTCATAAGGCTGGACAAGTAAGCAGCCTTGCTCGTGCCAGTAGTTTTGAAGTGTTAAAATGATTTGTGAAAATGTCATAGCTTTCCTTTATAAAATTATTTCGATATTTTGTGAATCTTTTTGCAATGCTTCTGCTTGTTGCGCTCTGTTTGCAAGCAGTTTTGCAGCCAAGCTTTCATCGCTTAGGGCTAGGATTTGCACGGCTAAAAACGCTGCGTTTTTGGCTCCTGCCTTGCCGATAGCTAGGGTTGCTACTGGGATTCCCCCTGGCATTTGCACTGTGGCATACAGAGCGTCCATGCCCCCTAGCGCGCTTCCACCAAGAGGAATTCCAAGCACAGGTTTTGTCGTGTTTGCTGCCACAGCTCCTGCTAAATGAGCTGCCATACCAGCAGCACAGATAAAGACCTGCGCGCCCTTTTTCTCGGCGTTTGCGACATACTCGGCGGTGCGTTTTGGTGAGCGGTGAGCGGAGCTAATTATCATTTCATAAGCCACGCCAAATTCTTTTAGGATTTTCGCGCATTCATTTACGATTTCGTAATCGCTTTTTGAACCCATTATTATCGATACAAATTTCACTTTATTTCCTTTCTTAAAAAGCTAAATTCTGGCAAATTTGCAGGAAGTTTTATTTCGTTTAAATTCCCGCTGTGAATTTCGCTAAATTCTTTATTATTTCTGGCAATCAAACGGCTAAATTTGATAAATTTTTTGCCCCCAGTTTCAAAAATTTCGCCAAATTCGTTTTGACACGCTGAAATTTGCGCTCCGTGTGGCGCGAAAATTTCATAAATTTCGCCTAGCGCGATTTTATCTTTGACGCTGATAAACTCGCCGTCATTTGAAATGGCGCAGACTTGGTGCGTGCCTTCCTCGATACTTGTGTTTAAATTTTGCGTATCGTCGCGCTCGTAAGGGCGTTTGATAAGGTATCCGTCGCTAAAACCGCGATTTTTCAGCGTCGCTAGCTCGCTTTCATAAATTTCAGGCTCAAATTTACCGTTGGCTGCGTCATCAATCGCGCGTCTGTAAGCGTTCGTGGCGCATGCGACATAATATTCGCTTTTGGTGCGACCCTCGATTTTGAAGCTATCAATCGCGCCTGTTTGGAGGATTTTTTCGGCGTGGCTAGCTAGTTTGAGATCTTTGGCGTTCATTATGTAAGTGCCCTCGTTTTCGCACTCTTGTAGGCGAAATAGGGCGTTACCTTCGCTATTTTTAGCGTAAATTTCGTATTTGAAACGGCAATCGTTCGCGCAACTGCCTCTGTTGCTAAATCGCCCGCTTTGAACCGCGCTGATTAGGCAACGCCCGCTGTAAGCAAAGCACATCGAGCCATGCACGAAAATTTCGATTTCTAAATTTGGCAAATGCTCTTTGATTAGCACGGCGTCTTTTAGCGTCATTTCGCGCGCTGCTACTATGCGCGTAGCCCCTAACTCGCTCCAAACCTGCGCGTCAAGCCAGTTTAGGACATTCGCTTGGGTCGAGATATGTAGCGGAATATCTGGGGCGAATTTTTTTGCCAAACGCGCTACGCCAAGGGTCGCGACCAAAATCCCATCTACGCGCAAATCTTGCAAGTATTCAAGGTGGCGCGAGAGAGTGTCGATTTGGACATTTGTGGGAAATCCATTTACCGTGGCGTAGATTTTTTTGCCCATTTTATGGGTAAATTCTACGCCCTCTTCAAAGCTAGTTTTATCAAATTCCTTTGCGCTTCTTTGGCGAAGCGAAAACGCCCCGGTGCTCGCATATACAGCGTCTGCGCCGTAGGATAGGGCGATTTTTAGTTTAGTTAAATTTCCTGCTGGACTTAGAAGTTCTGGTTTTTTCAAAAATAATCCTATAAAATTTTTTAAAGCGTGATTTTACTACAATTTAGCAAAAAAATATTTTAAGGAAGCAAAATGAAGGTCGATTTACACAACCACACAACCCTTTGCAACCACGCTAGCGGAAGCGTTTGCGAGTATGTGCAAAGAGCGTGCGAGCTGGGGTTTGATATCTATGGATTTGCTGATCATGCGCCGATGAATTTCGATGAAAAGTATCGTATGAGCTTTTCGCAGATGAGCGAATATGAGCGTATGATAAATGAAGCAAGATCGAAATTTGGGGATAAAATCGAAATTTTAACTGGTTATGAAGTGGATTTTATGCGAAATCGCGCGCTTATTGATGAGCGTGTTTTGAGACGAAAATGCGATTACTTAATCGGTTCGGTGCATTTTTTGGATAATTGGGGCTTTGATAATGAGGAATTTATCGCGCAGTGGAGCGAGCGCGATATAGATGATATTTACGCTGAGTATTTCGCGCTGATTTGTGCGCTGTGTGATAGCGGTAAATTTGACATTTTGGGGCATTTTGATTTGATTAAAATTTTTAAATTTACCCCTAAAAAGGATATCAGAATACTAGCGCGCGAAGCTGTGAGGGCTGTGAAAAAAAGCGGTATCACGCTAGAATTAAACGCCGCTGGACTTCGCAAAATGGTAGGCGAGATTTACCCAAGCGACGCGCTTTTGGCTGAGTTTGCGAGCGCGGGTGTGGATATTAGCTTTGGGTGCGATGCGCACGCTGTGGCACAAGTGGGCTTTGGATACGATGAGCTGACGCGCAAGGCTAGGGCGTTTGGCTGGGATAGAGTGGCCCTGTATCGCGGGAGAGATAAAGAGCTAGTGAAATTTTAAATTTAAGGCAAGAATTTGGATATTTACGAACTAGAAAATTTAAGAAAAAATACTTTAAAGGAAATTGATGATTTAAAGCCTTTTGTTATTTTGGGGACTTTTGTAATCCCGAGTTTGGTTTTGATAATTTTTCATTATTCTGGTTATGATGTAAAAAGTGCAAGTATTCCCATTGCTTTTATTTTATGTTTGCCTATGATTTTTTATATTGCGGATATTTTTGAGCTTGATAAAACGCCACAAATAAAATATATGTTGTTTGCCAGAATTACACCTATGATATTTTTTACAATAGCAACAAATTTGGCAGAAAAATATCCAAAATTTTTCTATATTGTAGTTATAATTTTTACTATTTTTTCAATGAATTTAATTTATAAAATGTGTATGAAAAGCATAAAAAAATCAAAACAGAAAAAGTATCAAAAAGAATTTAAAATTCAATCTTTGAAGCCTTATTTGGCAGAGTTTGGTTATGATTATAATGAAAATGATTTAATAGAAAATATGTATTTAAGACATAGTAAAATTTTTAGAGAAAGTGTTCATTATATAGAAAGTGGTAATGATAAAATTTGTGGAAAAGTCGATGGAATAAAATTTGCTTTTGTAGATATAGCACTTATTGATACTATAAAAGGATATGATATTTACGGCGTATTTTTTCATGCTAGTTTTAACAAAAAGGCAAATTCAAATTTATTTGTAATTTCAAACGACGCTACAAATGACAACGCCAAACAATTTAAAAAAATCACAATGGATAATAGTGAATTTAATGCTAAATTTAGCGTATATTCTAACGATATGCAAAATGCAATGTATATTTTAAGTCCTGCGTTTATGAAGCGACTTTTGGATTTAAAAAGACGGCTAAATTTCCCAATCAGCGTTAGTTTTGTGGGAGATAAAATTTACATTTTTTTAGATACTGGCAAGGATAATTTTGAGCCAGACATTGATAAAAGCGTTTTACACGCAAATCCAGCTTTTACCATAAAAAGAGAACTTTCGCACTTTTTATCAATAGTAAAAACGCTAAATTTAAACACAAAAATTTGGAAAGTGTGAAATTTGGCTAAATTTAGTGTGGAATTTCGTAAAATTTTGCCATTTTGGTGGTTGTGAATTTAAAATTTGTAGATTGCCACGCTCGTTTCACTCGCTCGCAATGACACTTAAAAGCGAAATTTCGGTGCAGTATCCTAAAATTTGCGAAGCGAAATTTAAAATTTCACTAAATTTTAGTGTTTTTTCAGCAAATCTTGCAGGCTCTCTTTGACATTTTTTCCGTCTAAAATTTTGCCTACTTCGCTCGAAATCGGCGTGTAAATCCCATGCTCTTTGGCGATTTTTTCGACTGCGCGCGCAGTATATACCCCCTCTGCGACCTCGCCAAGTTCGCTTAAAATTTGCTCCAAGCTTTTGTTTTTAGCTAGGCCTAGCCCTACGCGGTAGTTGCGCGAAAGCTCGCTAGAAGCGGTCAAAAACAGATCGCCAACCCCGCTAAGTCCTAAAAATGTGTCGTCCTGCGCGCCAAAAAACTTGCCAAATCGTGCGATTTCGACGATTCCGCGCGCGATGAGGCTGGCTCTGGCGTTATTTCCTAGCCCCAGCCCGTCGCAAATCCCGCTGGCTATGGCGATGACATTTTTATACGCGCCACAGATTTCTGCGCCGATGACATCGGTGCTGGCGTAGGTTTTCATGTATGGCGGGAAAAGCTCTGCGATCGCTTCGGCGAGGGCGAGGTTTGTCGAGCTTACCACGAGGGCGCAAGGCAGTTTGCGCGTAACTTCGCTCGCAAATGAGGGGCCTGAGAGGTAGGCGAGGTTTTGCGCGCTCGTGTGGCGCTCGAAAATCTCGTTTAAAAACCTGCCGCTGCTGGCCTCGATGCCCTTTGAGGCGACTAGGATTTTTTGGTTTTTGTTTGTGAAATTATGGGCTAAAAACTCCGCCGTGTGCTGAGCGGCGATGACAAATACTAGCATTTCGCAATCCAAGGCTTCTTCGATACTGACGAAATTTGGCAAATTTCGCGGTGTGCGCGAGGTGATGACGCACTCGTTTTTTTCGCTCAAAGCGTCACATAACGCACTCCCCCATTTACCTGCACCGATGATTGCTATTTTCATAAATTCACTTCCAAATTTAAAATAAACATACGAATTTACCCAAAATTTGATAAAAAAATAATCAAAATTTGGATTTTTTGTGAAAAATAAAGATTTAGATTAATATTTATATTTGTGTGATAATTAAAGCTAAATTTTCCAAATTTTGGTGTTTAAATTTAGTATTTTTACTATCGATAAAAAATTTGCAAATTCTTTTATTATAGTTGTTGCTGTTTGAGTGGCGCTTATATCGATATTTGGCTCAAAACTATCTTTTTTGGTGTCAATAAAAATATAAATTTTGCTTTTGAAAAAACTTACTATTATAGGAGAATTAAAAATTTGCCTTAATTGTGTAAGTCGTTGCATAAAAGCGGGACTTAGAATATACATTGCATTTTGCACATCATTTGAATATACATCAAAGAATTTATTAAATTCTGTATCGTCCATAGTGATTTTATCGCTTACAAAACCATAATCTTGCAATTTATATTTTTTTGTTGTTATAAAAGTCGTGAATTTAACTTTTTTGTTAAATTCAGCATAAAAAAATATGCCAAAAGTAGAAAAATTTATACTATTATGCACCATTATATCGGATAGTTCAAATTCTATATTATCGACTTTCCCGCTGATTTTATCATCGCCACCCGAAATTTCTTTTGTGCCAAAAATTAGACTATTTCTTATAAATTTTAAATTGATATTTCCTTTGGTTTCATACTCATACCCTTCTTTTAAAAACATAGGCTTTAAATATTTTAATTTAAATGCTTTTTTGTATTCTGCTATCTTATCGTTTTTTGCTAGGTTAAAAAACGCCAAATACGACACAAACATAGCAAATAAAGTAAGATATATCGCAGTAATATATGGAAAATCTACTTTGGTATATTGTGCTAACCCAAAAAATAATATATAAGGTAAAAATAAAAAAAACATTTCCTTCATTATTATAAATTTTCTTTCATCTCTTAGATATATATAAGCAAGAAATATTGCAAAAACTATGACAGAAATAACATCTATTGTAGGATTTATAGCAACGGTAATGTCAAATTTTTGATTTTGCTTATAAGCTAAGTTAAAAAATCCAAGCGCAAGCTGATTATAAGAAATAAGTATAATAGGGATTAACAATGTATATAAAAAATATTTTATTTTTAATTTATGAATTTCTTTTAAAATTTTTATTCTTAAATTTTCTAGTTCGTTAATATCCAAATTTTCTCACTTTGGTTTCAGTTTAAAAAATTTCACGCTTTTAAGAGTGGTGCATTTATCGTGCGTGAGCGAAAAAGCGTGAAATTTTTAATTTAATCCGTTTAAGTCTGGGAATTTAGAGTTTCGCCTTCAAAAGCTCATTTACTTTTGCTGGATTAAACGCTCCCTTGCCTTCCTTCATAACCTGTCCGACAAAAAAGCCAAAAAGCTTATCTTTTCCGCTTTTGTATTCTGCGACTTTGTCCGCGTTTGCGTTTAAAACTGCGTCGATTATAGCGATTATCGCGCCGTCATCGCTAACTTGTTTTAAGCCAAGTTTTTCGATTACGCTATCGACACTTTCATCATTTTCCATTAAGAAATCAAGCACATCTTTTGCCGCTTTTTGGCTGATTGTGCCGTCTTCAATGCGGGTTAAAAGCTCGTTCATTTTCGCGCTATCAACAGGGCTGTTTTCGATAGTTACGCCGTTTTTAAGGCGGCCGTTTAGCTCGACATTTAGCCATGTTACGCATAGTTTTGGCTCGCGCCCTGCGTTAATCAAATCCTCGAAATACTTCGCATTTTCATAGGTTGAGATGATGACTTCCGCGTCCTTTGGTTTGATACCAAGCTTTTCGACATAGCGAACTTTTTTCTCATCAGGCAGTTCAGGGATATTTTGCCCCTCTTTCATCATCTCATCATCGACTATCACAGTTAGCAAATCAGGATCAGGGAAATAGCGATATTCTGCGCTATCTTCCTTGCTTCTCATTGATTTGGTTACAAATTTATTCGTATCAAAAAGTCTAGTTTCTTGATAAACTAGCTCGTCGTATTTGCCATCTTCCCAAGCTGAAATTTGGCGATTTACTTCATATTCTATGGCTTTTTGGATAAATTTAAATGAATTTAAATTTTTAATTTCAACGCGAGTGTAGAGTTTATCATCGCCCTTTGGACGAATTGAGACATTTACATCACAGCGGAAAGAGCCTTCTTGCATATTTGCGTCGCTGATATTTAAAAAGCGCAAAATCGAGTGTAGTTTTTTCAGGTAAGCCACAGCCTCATCGCTAGAACGCATATCCGGCTCACTTACGATTTCAAGTAGCGGCGTGCCGGTGCGGTTTAGATCGACTAGGCTTCTGCCGTTTTCGTGGCTGTTTTTACCCGCGTCCTCTTCTAGGTGCGCGCGTGTGATACCTATGCGTTTTTCATTTCCGTCAATATTTATAAAAAGTTCGCCATTTTCGACGATAGGGATTGTAAATTGTGAAATTTGATACGCTTTTGGCAAATCAGGGTAGAAATAGTTTTTTCTATCGAAAATCGACTTGCGATTTATGGTCGCATTGACCGCGGTGCCAAAGCTTATGGCTTTGATAACAGCTGCTTTATTTAGCACAGGAAGTGCGCCCGGCAGGGCTAGGCAAGTAGGGCAAACATGGGTATTTGCCTTATCTCCGAAGCTAGTGGCGCATGAGCAAAAAATCTTGGTTTTTGTATTTAATTGACAATGAACTTCAAGTCCGATTATGGTTTCAAACATAAATTTTACCTTTAAAACAAAATTCTGTGATTTTACTACTAATTAAATTTGAAATCGGTTAAATTTTGAAAATTTCAGCCCAAAATTTGGCGAAATTTGAGGTTAAATTTTACTTTTTGTTTTCTAATTGCTCTTTTAAATCGAGCAAATCGACTAAAAGGCAGGTGATGATGACGCACACGACCCCAGGAGCTGTGCAGATTAGCAGAAATTTAAGACCCAAAAAATAAAATGCAGGATATGAAAAAAAGATAAACGCACCGACGAATATAAGTCCGAACGATGCGCCTACCAAAAAGTATAAAAAATTGCGTTTAAAATTAATGCTCATCAACTACTACGGCGCCAGCTAGATAAACATAGCTAAGAACCATAAAAATAAAAGTTTGCAAAATCGCCATAAAGGTTAGTAGCGCATAAGGCACCATAGGCACGAGTGCAGGAAATAGCGTAAGCATAACCAAAAGGAACATATCATCGCCCTTGATATTTCCGAAAAGACGGAAAGACAGCGACACAACGCGCGCGAAGTGTGAGATAAGCTCGACGATAAACATAAATGGCGCAAGAGCCTTTACTGGACCCATGAAGTGTTTGAAATATCCCACGACACCGTGCTCTCTAATACCCTCGAAATGGTAATAAAACCACACACAAAGTGTCAAAGAAAGTGTCAAATTTAGGCTAGAAGTAGGGGATTCAAAACCAGGAATTAGACCGATAATATTGCTTAAAAATACAACCAAACCAAGAGTTGCTACAAGTGGGAGATATTTTTTGGCTCTTTCTTCGCTACCCATTGTGTCCTTTCCGATAGATAAAACACCGCCGACATAAGCCTCAGCGATATTTTGCATACCGTGTGGGACGAGTTGAAGTGAGCGAGTAGAAAAAATCGCAATAGCTATAATGATAGCAACTACTAAAAAGAAATAAAATAGATAAATAAAAGTGTGGTCGTAAGTAAATAAACTACCAGCGAACAAGAATATGTCTTTTAACATAAATTACCTTTTGGGATTAAAATTTTGCGCACATTTTACCTTTTTAATCGTTAAATTTGGTTTAAAATTTGAGCGAATTTAAGCAATTTGTTGCGCATTTTGCACTTCTTCTTCCATAATCGCAATATGCTTTGCGTGCTTGATTTTAGCGTCATCTTTGAAGGTCGCTCTGACCTTATCCATGCCAGTGTAAAACTCCTTCATCAAAATCACGCAAAGATATTTTCCAAACTGCGTCGTAATGATTTTACCACCTTCCACTCTGATTGCGTTTGAAAGCCTAAGTAGCGAGATTTCGCGCCCTAGCTCTTTGCGTAAATTTATGCCGTTTGCGCTTTGGAATTTTGCCATGTCAATCTCGCCGTTAAAAAGCTCGGTCAAAAATATATATTTTGCCCTCTCGCTCTCGCTAAAATCGCATGTGGCAATCACTGTGCTTTTGCCCTCTTTGATACGAGCTGAATAATCGCTTAGGTTGAAAGCGTTTATCAAAAGTCTGCCGTCCAAAAAGCTAAACGCACCGCTTCCAATGCCCAAATATTCGTGGTTTGCGCCCACATACTCATCGGCGATATTTGAGCTTTCTCTCGCAAATGCCCATGAGTTGTTTTTGTGCCACGAGCTAAATTCATCGCAGATTATTTTGTAAAATTCCTCTTCGTTATCCACACTGCTTATACCTAAATTTCGCGCGATTTGATCGCGCATTAGAGGTGATTTCATTAGCGGATACATGGTGATTTGCTCTGGATTTACGGATTTTGCCATAGCGATGTCGTGGAGTAAATTCTCTTTTGTTTGAAAAGGGAAATTAAAAATCAAATCAAGGCTTAAAATCGGCAACACCCCAACCGCCTTGCTTAGTTTTTCGCGCAAAACCTCGCCACTGCCGAATTTCTCATATCTCGCAGCCTTGCGCAAAATTTCATCATCGAAGCTTTGCACGCCCACGCTTAATCTATCGATTAGCCCACGAAACCTTGCTAGCGAGGCAGGGTCGATGTGGTTAGGGTCGCTTTCGCATGAAATTTCCTCGATATTAAAAAGCGATTTTGCAAGCTCCAATGTGCGTAAAAGCTCGTCTTCGTCGATTAAGGTTGTGCCACCTCCGACATAAAGTGTTTTGAAATCATACCCTGCCTCTTTCGTGCGACGCATTTCTGTTCTAAGTGCGCTAAAATAGGCTTTGCAGGCGTCTTTGTCATAGGCGTATTTGTGAAACGAGCAATACGGACAAAATGTGTGGCAAAACGGCACATGCATGTAGAGCATGTAGTTTTTCGCTAGATCTGGGATTTTCTCTATATTTTGGTCAGAAATGTCGATTCTAAGGGAATTATAAAGTGAATTTTGCATTGTTTTACTAGCATATTTTTTGGCAAAATTTTGGATTAAATTCGTGATTATTTGCATAAAGCTTAAACCTTCTTTAAAATAAAAAATTAACTTTTAAATTTAGCGAAATTTATCTTAAAATTCATATAAATCGCAGAAAAATCGTGTATAAAAGCGTCGGAACTGCGATTGTAATCAGTGAATTTCTAAATTTAGCGTGCGCCAAAAACGAGAGCGCCAGACAAAACACGAGCCCGCAAATAGTGGCGAAAAATGCGGTATTTTCGCCATTTTCGTTAAATTTTGGAATCATAGTTTTTAGCGCATAAATCATAAGCATTATCATAATCACAAGCCCAGAGTTTTTTTGCAGATACACGAGCGTGGGGTTTTTGCTCTTTTTTTTAAAGAGCCAAAACGGCAAAAATCTAGTTAGCACGGTAGCTATGCTAGCCATTGCGATATATGCGAAAATCTCCATTACTAGCCTCGCTCAAAAAATTTGCGAAATGCTAAAAGCGCAAAAATCGCGCAAAGCAGTGTGCCAAAAAGATAGTATTTCACAGGGAATACAAACAGCCCCGCAAACGCGCAAATAAGGCTAAAAATCAAAATTTTATGCTGTGGGTTTGATTTAAACATTTCGTAACTTAGCATCGCAAAAAGCGCCACAAGGCTAAATTCAACCCCGCTAAAATCGACATTTAAACTAGCTCCAAGGATTGATCCAATCGCCACACCGCTAATCCAATACGAGTGGTTAAAAACAGCTGTGAGATTATAAATCAGCCCTAACTCGCGCGCTCTTTGTTCGCTAATGCCATTTTTGCGCTCATCATCGCTTAGAAAAACGCGAGTTTTAAGCAGGGCAAATGTTTCATCAGTAAGCGCATAAATGGGATAAATTTTGCGTGGGATTGCGCGCAGTTCGTCGATGAGCGACATTGTGTAGAAAAAATGGCGAAAATTTAGCAAAAACGAGATGATAAAGGTATCTATCAGCGAGGCACCAGTTACGATAAACGCCACCAGCACGAACTCCACGCTCCCTGCATAGACTAGCACGCTAGTTATCATCATTACCCAAAACTCCAATCCCTGCGAAATGCCGTAAATTCCAAACGCGATTCCAAGCGGAATATAGCCTAACATAACCGGTATTGTGGATTTGAAAATTTCGAATTTGCTCATAAGACGGAGTAAAATTTCGCCCAGAAAGGGCGAAATTTAAATTTTAAGATTCAATGTAGGTTTTGAGTTTGCGACCGATTTTTGGGTGTTTTAGCTTTTTGATCGCAGAACTTTCGATTTGGCGCACGCGCTCTCTGGTGATATTTAGCTCTTTGCCGATTTCCTCTAAGGTGCGGTCGCTCTCATCGTCTAATAACCCAAATCTCATGCGAATCACCGTGCGCTCGCGATCGTTTAACTGCTCTAAAATATCGTCGATTTGCTCTTTTAAATCTGATTTTAGAATTTGCTCGATTGGCGAGATTGAGTTTTTATCCTCGACAAAATCGCCGAATTTACCGTCGTCTTCGTTGCCGATTGGCGCTTCTAGGCTGATTGGCTCTTTTGTGATTTTGATGACTTGCTTGACCTTATCCACGCTAAGTCCCACTTCCTCGGCTATGACATTGATGTCTGGTTCTTTGCCGCCTTCTTGGATATATTTGCGTGTGATTTTGTTTATGCGATTGATAGTTTCAATCATGTGGATTGGGATACGGATTGTGCGGGCTTGATCGGCGATTGCGCGCGATATGGCTTGGCGTATCCACCATGTGGCGTATGTAGAAAATTTGTATCCTCTGCGATACTCGAATTTATCCACAGCCTTCATAAGTCCGATATTTCCCTCTTGGATTAGATCCAAAAACGGCAATCCGCGGTTTGTGTAGCGTTTGGCGATACTCACAACTAGGCGCAAATTTGACTTTGCCATGCGCGCTTTTGCGTTATCGCTTATGCGTTTGCCACGCTTGATTTGCTCTAAAATTTCTTTTAGTCTCTCAGGTTCTAAGTTGAAGCTTTTTTTGCTTGCCTCTTTTGTCAAAAATAGCTTTTTGATATCCACATAAGTCGATACCATAGTGGCTTCTGGCACACGGGCGATGATATCTTCTTTGCTTAGTTTTGTTATGTCTTTTAGGATTTTTTCGTGGTTTTCACGAAGTTCTTGGCTAAACATTGGAAGCTTGTATTCTAGGCGTTTTAGCTCTTTGTCAAACCCTGCGTCGCTTTTAAGGGCTGTTTCCATTGATTTTACGATTTCGGTAATTAGCTTGCTAGTTGGACCCAAATCCATAAGTTTTTCTTTTAAAATTTTCTTTTTAAATGCCAAATTTAGCTTAGATAGTGTGTCGTTGCTATCTTTGATTTGTTCGGCGTTTTTTTCGGCAAATCTCATCCACTCTTTTTTGGCTTTGTCTAGGGCTTTGAAGCTTTCGATGACTTTTAGAGTGCGTTTGTCGTTTTTCTTAGGGGCTTTTTTGACCTCTTTTTCCTCGTCTTCGCCCTCGCTCTCATCATCACTAAAATCATCGTCGATTTCCTCGTCCTCAGCTCCCTCTTCGTCGCTATCATCAAAGCTTTTGAAAAGCTCTTTTACGCGGCGTTCGCGGTTGATTAAAGGCTCTTTGTAATCCAAAATAAAGTCGATTAGGTATGGCACAGAGCAAAACGCATCGATGATGATATCCTCGCCAAGCTCGATTTTTTTGCTGATTTCTATTTCGCCGTCTTTGGTCAGAAGCGGGATTTGTCCCATTTCGCGCAGATACATACGCACTGGGCTATCAGAACGCGACCACTCCAAAAGCTCGACATCATTTGAGATATCAAAATCATCGTCCCAGCCCTCGTCAAGTAGCCTTTTTTGGGTAGCTTCTTTTAATTTTGCATCCTCGATATTTCGGATTTTTGAAATTTCAGCAGCCGAAATAAGCTCCACATCGTATTTTTTGATAAGAGTTTCGATTTTTTTTACGACAGCTGTCTTTGGAGCTATATCGAAAAATTTAATCAATCTTTCAAAGGTTATGTAGCTTTTTTGGTTTTCCTCAAAAAATTGTTCAAGTGTAGAGTTAAGTTCTTTTGCTGATACTGCCATCAAATCTCCTTGTCTGCAAAAATAACCTTTAATTATACCCAAATTTTATAAAGCAAAACTTAAATTTATAAAAAATTCCCAAATTTAGGGCAAAATTTGAAAATTTAAAATTTGGCTGAATTTTTAAAATTTTGCAAAATTCATACGCTGTTTTTTGGCTAAATTGATTTAAATTTAATCTAAGTTTTGCTAAAATTAAAAGTTTATTTTAAAACTGAAAAGGTGAAAATTATGGCAAAAGTATGGAAGTTTGCAGACAATATCGACACGGACATCATCATCGCGGCTAGATATTTGAATACATCTGATGCAGATGTGCTTGCAAAGCACATTATGGAGGACGCTGACAAGGATTTTTATAACAAAATTTCGCAAGGCGACATCATCGTAGCTGGTAAAAATTTTGGTTGTGGCAGCAGTAGAGAGCACGCTCCAATGGCGCTAAAAGCGGCAGGTATTTCGTGCGTAATCGCGAAAAATTTCGCTAGGATTTTTTATCGCAACAGCTTCAATATGGGGCTTTTGATTTTAGAGTGCGACCAAACTGATGAAATTGACGAAGGCGATGAGCTAAAAATCGATTTGGATAAGGGAATAATCCAAAATTTGACCCAAAATACGCAGTATAAATTCGGCGCAATTCCACCATTTATGCAAAAACTGCTAAATGCAGGTGGCGCGATAAATTATGCGAAATCTCAAATGAAATAATTAAGGAAATTTATGAAAACTTATAATGTTTGCGTCATAAAAGGCGATGGAATCGGCCCTGAAATCGTGGAAGAAGCGGTTAAGGTTTTAGATAGTGTGAGCCATAAATTTGGCTTTGAGTTAAATTTCGACTACCATTTAATGGGCGGTTGCGCTGTCGATATTTTCGGCGTTCCGCTCCCTGATGAGACACTAAATGCCGCCAAAGCAAGCGACGCTGTGCTTTTTGGAGCGATTGGCGGGGCTAAATGGGACAATTTAGCGCGACATTTGCGCCCTGAAAGCGGACTTTTAAAACTTAGAAAAGAGCTTGGTGCGTTTGCAAACCTGCGCCCGGCAATCATTTTTGATGAATTAATCAACGCTTCCACTCTTAAACCAGAGACCGTCAAAGGCGTGGATATCTTGGTCGTGCGCGAGCTAACGGGCGGAATTTACTTCGGACAACCACGCGAAAAACACGAAAAAAGCGCATTTAACACTATGGTTTATAGCTACGAAGAGATCGAGCGAGTATCGAAAATCGCCTTTGAAGCAGCGATGAAACGGGGCAAAAAAATCACCCTAGTCGATAAGGCAAATGTGCTAGAAACAAGCCAGCTTTGGCGTGAAGTAGTCGCGGAGGTGGCAAAATCATACCCAGAAGTTTCGGTCGAGCAAATGTATGTCGATAACGCTGCAATGCAACTCGTGCGCGATCCTAAGCAGTTCGATGTGCTACTAACCGAGAATTTATTCGGCGATATTTTAAGCGATGAGGCGAGTATGATTTGTGGCTCGATTGGACTTTTGCCAAGTGCAAGTATCGGTGGCAAGGTAGGAATCTACGAGCCGATTCACGGCTCTGCGCCTGATATCGCAGGTCAAGGAATCGCAAATCCGATCGCAACCATAATGAGTGCTGCGATGATGCTACGATACGCATTTAATGAGGTCGAAGCGGCGCAGTGTATCGAAAACGCCGTGAAATCGGTCTTGCGCGACGGATACCGCACCAAAGATATAGCGAAATTTGACGCCAAAGAGATTTGCTCTACTAGCGAAATTGGCTCTATTATCAGCGATTATACGCATAAATTTTAATCTGGGCGCAAAATGGGCGAAGCGATAGAAGAAATCCTAAAAATGGAGCGTGAGGGCGATTTTTACGGTGCTTTGGCACTTGCTCGCACGCTCTTGCGCGTAGATCCAAACGACAGCGACGCTAGGGTGGCATTTGCCAGAGTGAGATTAAATCACAGGATAAAAAGTGGTGTAAATATGCAAATGAGCGAGATTTTCCTAAGTCCTGGCGGGCATAAAAATCGTGAGCTTAAAAGGTGGCTAATAAATGGATTATGAGAACGAATTTAACGATATCATTAACGCTGTAAAAAGCGAAATCAAAGCGCAAAAACAGGTGCAAAATTCGCAAAATTTGCAAAATTCTGCCGGCACGGTGAGTTTTGCTGAGTTTATCGAGCACTCAAACGATGAATTGAGCGCTGATTTAAACAGCGACGAGATTGCGCAAAATTTGGGCGATGATGATAGCTTGAATTTTAGCGAGATGAATTTTAATGCTCCTAAAAGCAAAGCTAGCGCAAATAGCGATGAGGTGGCGTTTTTAAGCGCGGTTAGGGAGCGGATATTGGTGCTTTTTGAGGGGCTAAATTCCTTCGATAGCGCAGATATCGAGGCTAGGGTCGAGCTGAATTTGAAATTTATGGAATTTTTACTTGCGAGTATCGAAAACAGACTTGAAAATCTATCAAAATAGCGATTTTATCGCTATTTTTGATCTTCTTAAAAAATATACAAAAAGAGTGTATTTCGTCGGCGGTTTCGTGCGCGATTTTTTCTTGGGGCGCGAAAGTGGCGACATCGACATCGAAGTTTATGATATAAATCCTCAAAAATTTAGCGAAATTATGGGCGAGCTTGGCGCACTTGGGACTGGAAAGCAGTTTTTCGTCTATAAATTTCACAATTTTGACATTGCTTTGCCTCGCACCGAAAACAAGGTCGGAGTGGGGCACAAAGCCTTTGAAGTCGCCCTTGCAAATGACGAAAAAATCGGTGCTAGGCGCAGGGATTTTACGATAAATTCGATGATGATAAATATTTTTAGTGGCGAGGTGCTGGATTTTTACGGCGGGTTAAATGATTTAAAGGCTCGAATTTTGCGCGTTGTCGATGAAAAAAGCTTCGTCGAAGATAGCCTAAGAGTGTATCGTGGGGTGCAGTTTGCGGCGCGGTTTGGCTTCGATATCGAGCCAAAAAGTTTGGAATTAATGCGCCAAATCGATACTTCTGATTTGAGTGTGGAGCGGATTTGCGCTGAGCTAATCAAGCTTTTTAGGGCTAAATTTCAGGGTTTGGGGCTAAAAATTTTACACGATTTGGGGCTGTTTGAGAAAATTTTTGGCGTGCAAATTTCGCGGGAGCGGTGCGCAAAAATCGCAAATTTTATCGATAATGGGCGGAAATTTGTAAGCGACGAGGCGTTTTTTTTATACGCTGTTTTAAATTTGCTAAACTTAGACAAAAAGCAAATTTTAGAAAATTTAAAGCTAAATTCGCATTTTAAGCGCATTATAAACGAGCCGTTTTATAAAAAAATTGATAATGAAAAACTAATGCAAATTTCACTGCAAATGCCGATAAATTCGTGGCTGGGTGCGTATAACCAAACTCGCATAAATCGCGCCAAAGCACTTGGAGTGTATGAGCAAAAATTTATTTCAAAAGTAAAAAGCGAAGCCGTCATAAATGACGGATTTAAGGGCAAAGAAATTGCAGTTGAAATAGCCCGCCGACAAAGAGACGAGATAAGGAAATTTTTAGATGATAAAAACGCTTTTTAAGCATACGATGAAATTTTTTGAAGCTGTGTTTATTGGTTGGGCTGTTCTTTTAGGATTGATTTTGCTGTTATTTTTATTTTTTTATGTATATGCTAAAATAAGTTTGTCGTATGGGGATTTTATGTCAGTAAAAAAGCACAACAGTGCAGAAATTTCTAAATTATTTAGCACAGAAAACCCAAAATCATTGTTGCTGTATCGCAGTAAAACATCGTATGGTAAAGTTTGCTATGTAAATTTTCTAAAATTAGAAAATAATTATTCTTTTACAGAAGATTTTATTTCAAAAAAAGGATATGAAAAAGTTTCTGAAACAAAATGCCACTCAATAGCGAATTTGACGGGTGCTTCTACAAAATTTGCTGCACCAAATTTTACTTATTTAAATAACAAGGAATTTTTGGTTTGGGGCTCGACGGAAAATCTACATATTTCGGCATTGAACGATAATATGGGGCAGGTTTGGCGAGATGGTCGTGATGAGCACGAGATTATATTTTACCCAGATAAAAATATAGTTCAAAAAAATACTCTGCAACCTTACAGATAGTCATTATTCTTTAAAAAAGCGTAAATTTAGCCTTATTTTAGTAAAATTGTCAGTTTAAATTTTGATTTTAAGAGAGTATATGTTTAATATCGTTTTAGTAAATCCCGAAATCCACACAAACACAGGCTCGATTGGGCGCATGTGTGTGAATTGTGGCTGTTGTTTGCACCTAATCAAACCGCTTGGCTTTGTTATCGATGACAAGCATTTGCGTAGAGCGGGCCTTGATTACTGGGCGAATTTGGATTTGAGAGTTTGGGAGAGCTGGGACGAATTTTACGCGGCAAACGAGGCGCACAAAGAGCGATTTTTCTTCGCTACGACCAAGACAAACAAGCTGTATTACGAGGCAAAATTTAGGGAGGGCGATTTTATATTTTTTGGCGCAGAAGGTCATGGTTTGCCACTTGATATAATGAGAATAAATCGTGAAAATTGTATAACAATTCCCATGACTGCGCTTGGGCGAAGTCTAAATTTGGCCACGAGCGTGGGCATTATCACATACGAGGCGATTCGCCAAAATTTGGGTGAATTTGATTTTAGGAGCGAGATTTGCGAATTTTAGCCCTTCTTTTCGTCGCACTCGCACTCTTTGGCGCAGAGCTGAAAATCGCCACTTACAATGTCGAAAATCTCTTTGACGGCGAAAACAACGGCAACGAATACGAGGATTTCCGCCTAGAATCAGGCAAATGGAACAAGACAAAATATAAAGAAAAATTAAATAAAATTGCGAGCGAAATTTTAGAGATAAACGCCGATATAATCGCACTTCAAGAGATTGAAAACGAAGGCGTTTTAAAGGCTCTTGCTAACAAAACGCAGTATAAATTTTATAAATTTTCAAACCCCAAATCAGCCCCAGCTGGCGTGGCGGTGCTATCAAAAATCCCGATAATTTCGAGCGAGTATTATCGTATGAGTAGCGTCAAAACTCGTGATATTTTAAGAGCGGATTTCGAGTTTGAGGGGGCGAGATTTAGCGTCTATGCCCTGCACATGCTTTCTGCACGCAATCCTATCGGGGATAGAAAAAAGAGTTTTGATTTTTTAGCAAGTGTCATAAAAAACAAAAAAAATAGCGTGATTTTGGGCGATTTTAACACCGGCATTGGCAAAAATTCGCTTTTAAACGAAATTTTAAGCGAGGGCAAATTTGTCGATTTGTGGAGCGATAATGTCTGCTTCGCAAATAAACTAATCGTGTGCAAATCCCATGATAGCGGGGCTTTGCTAGATCATATTTTACTTAGCGATGATTTTTTTGGCAAGGCAAAATTTGGCTATAAAAAAGGCTCGTTTAAGGCCGAAAGCGTGGCACAAAGCTCTGATCATATCGCGCTTAGCTTTGTTTTAAGCAGTGAAAAAATTTCGCCAAACAAACCTAAAAGCTTAGCCGTGCAAAACCCAAATTTAGAGTTAAAAGAGGCGCAAATTTCTGAAATTTACGGCGATGTAAATTCTGCCCCATTTATCCTAAAAAACGCAGTCGTAACCTACACTGACAAGCACGGAAGTGCGATTTCACAAGGTAGCAAGGGCGTGTTTGTGTATGGGCTAAGTGGCGTTAGCGTGGGCGATAGGCTAGATCTTGCCGTGCAAAAAGCCAAAATTTATAGGAAGAAATTCGAACTTAGCGAGGCAAAAATCCTCAAAAACCACGGAAATATCGGCAGTATCGAAAAATACACGCTAAAAGAGATTAACTACCACACCATCTCTCCGGGCGATGTCGTAGCGCAAATCTGGGGCGATGTGACGGACGGGCAAATCGTGGTAAATGGGCGAAAATATAAAATTTATTCCAAAAAAGGCAAAATCAAAAATCAAAAAAATGCAAAATTTAACAATGCGTATTTTACGATTTATGATGAGCAAAAGGAGTTTATAGTTCAATGATACACACGCTTATGATGACCGCATTTGTGCTGTTTATGGCGTTTTTGGTCATCGGGTTTAACAAACAAATGATAGAAAAAAATAATAAACGAAATCAAGAAAAGGAAGAAAAAAATGAAATTACTTATTGAAATTGGAGTTGAAGAACTCCCAGCAATCCCGTTTTTGAAGGAATACAAAAACATTGCGCCAAAATGGAGTGCGGTTTTGGAAAAATACCGATTGCAAAGCGAATTTAGCTTCGAATTTACCCCTCGCAGATTTGTCATCTGCCACGAAAATTTCGCTAGCACACAAAGCGACAGCCTCATTGTCCAAACTGGCGCACCAAAATCAGTTGCCCTAAAAGACGGCGCATGGAGCAAGGCTGCGCTAAGCTTTGCTAGCAAATGTGGAATTAGCGAGAGTGAATTGAAATTCAAAGAAATTGACGGCAAAGAGGTTTTATATTTCGAAAGTGTGCAAAAAGGCGAGCCTAGCAAAAGCGTGCTAGGTGCGATGATTGAGGAGTTTTTGGGTAGTTTAAATTTCGGTAGAGCTATGCGCTGGGGCGAGGGCAAATTCGAGTTTATCCGCCCACTTCGAAGTGTGGCTTGCTTGCTAGGAAATGATAGCGTGGAGTTTGAAATTTACGGCGTAAAAAGCGAGCTAGCGTTTTTCCCGCACAGAAGCTTTGGCTATGAAAAGGTGAAATTTACTAGCGCAGAGGAATATTTCTCGCTTTTGGAAAAACACGGCGTGATTTTAAGCGCACAAAAACGCAAAGAAAAAATCCTAGCCGAATTTAAAGAAATCGAGAGCGCAAATGGCGTTACAATCGAAATCGATGAGGATTTGCTAAGCGAGGTTGTCGCCATTACCGAGCACCCAACCGCGCTACTTGGCAGTTTCGAGGCTGAGTTTTTGGCGGTGCCAAAAGAGGTAATCATCACTTCGATGAAGGAAAATCAACGCTATTTCCCAGTTTTCAAAAATGGCAAGTTAAGCAATCATTTCGTCGTCGCAAGCAACGCAATCACCGATGATAACAGCCTAATCGTGCGTGGAAATGAGAAAGTTTTGCGCGCAAGATTAAGCGATGCGATGTTTTTTTGGCAAAGCGATCTAAAATCAGGGCTAAATCCAGAAAAACTAAAAAGCGTTTCGTATCTAAGCGGGCTTGGCTCGATTTATGATAAGCAAGTCCGTGAAATCTCTGTCGCAAAAGAGATTGCTAAATTTTGGGATAAAGAGCTAAGAGCTGAGTTTGGTGGGGATTACACTGACGCGCTAGAAGAGGCGATAATGCTTAGCAAGGCGGATTTGGTTAGCACTATGGTGGGCGAATTTAGCGAGTTGCAAGGCATTATGGGAAGCTACTACGCCGCGCATGCGGGCAAAGACAAGCTAATCTCGCGCGCGATTTATGAGCAATACCTGCCAAATTCCGAGGACAGCGAGCTTCCTGTGGGCGTGTTTTCGTCACTCGTGGGGGTTGCTACGAAATTTGAAAGCTTAGCAGGTCTATTTAGCATAAATAAAATTCCAAGCGGAAATAAAGACCCTTACGCACTGCGCCGCGCGGCCGCTGGTGTGATAAAAATCGCTCAAAATATAGGCTTAAACCTCGATATTAAGGCGTTAGCGGAGGCAATCGCACCAAATTATGCAAAATTTGACCAAGATAAATTAACTGACTTTATCAAAGACCGCCTTTATGCGATTTATGAGGTAAATCCGTCGATTATCAAAGCTTGCATAAATAGCGGTAGCAACGATATCGTAAAATTAGGTAGAGCAATTAATGCGCTTGATGAGATTAGCGCAAGTGCCGAATTTAAGGAGAATTTTGCCACTTTTAAACGCCTAGCAAATATCATAAAAGATGAAAAAATCGGCGCAGTCGATGAGGGGCTATTTGAAAATGAAGCTGAAAAGGCGCTAAATGAAGCGTTTGGCAAGGTGAAATTCGAGGGCGATTATAAGGCGTATTTAAATTCGCTTTTTGCCTTAAAAGGCGAAATTGACCAGTTTTTCGACAATGTTATGATAAATGCAGATGATGCGAAAATCAAAGCAAATCGTATCGCAAATATCGGTCAAATTTACAATGCGTTTTTGCGTGTGGCTGATATCAAAGAGATTAGTTTTTAAATTTTAATAAAGGGGTAAAAATGAAAAGGTTAATTTTAGCGTTTTTTGCTATGTTTTTTCTAATTGGTTGTGGTGGCGGTAGTGTCGATGATACGGTAAAGGGCTTTTTGGAAGCAGGGTATGCTGGCGATACAAAAACAGCCGCAAGCCTTATTTATCTTAGCAAAGAAGATATGCAAGATGAAAGTGTCAAGCCTGCATTAGAGGGCAAAGTGGGTATGTTGGTAGATGAGGCTATGCAAGTAGCCAAAAAACATAACGGTCTAAAATCGATTGAAATCATAGATAAAAATCTCGGCGAGGATGTCGGCACGGTGAAAGTGCGGATAGTTTTTAAAGATGGCAAAACGATAGATGATATGATGAAAGTGCGCAAAAATCACAAAGGCGAGTGGAAGGTGAATATTTTCTAAATTTTAAGGAGTAGTGATGAAAAGGTTATTTTCAGCGATTATAATGTTAGTTTTTGTGGGTTGTGGCGAAGGTCCTGAGGAAGTGGTAAAAAGCTATGTCGATTTGATAGGGTGCAAAGGAGATATTGAAAAAGGCGCGAGCCTAGTGTATCTAAGCGAAAGCCAAATGAAAGACGAGGCTACAAAGCGCAAGGTAGAGAGCAAGCTAGACTCGATGTCAGGCACCACCACAAGAGACGCTATGAGGCGCGGAGGGTGCAAAACAATCGAGATCACCGATAAAAATATCGGCAAAGACGCTGGCAGAATGAAGGTCAAAATCACCTTTGGCGACGGCACTACCGAAGAACTTGACGCCAGGGTGCGCAAAAATCATCAAGGCGATTGGAAGGTAGTATGGCGATAGTTTATGAAATTTAAAATTTCGCTTTTTATTTTTTTGGGATTTGCGCTTTTTTTGGCGGTGCAAATCCCGCAAATCCGCCAAAATTTACCGCAATTTTTCCAAGACAAAAGCTTAAAATTTCAAACCCTAAATTTGCAAAATTTAATAAATTTGCCAAATTTAGCGCCCGGCGATCTGGTTTTTCGCCTAGGCGATGAGTTTGATAGCGCGCTAATCGCGCAAATGAGCGAGTGGAAGTATTCGCATGTGGGGGTAGTGATAGATACTGCGCCGACGCGAATCCTGCACGCGATCAGCGACAAGCGATACGCTCAAAACAGCGTCGTGATAAGCTCGCTAGATGAGTTTGTATCTCGTGCGCGTAAATTTGGCGTAGCAAGGATAAATTTTTTAAGCGCACAAGAGAAGCGAGATTTGATAAATTCGCTAAATTTGCGCGTGGGCGAGGAGTTTGTTTTGGCAAAATCGACTGAGCCAAATTTATATTGCACCACGCTAATCGAGCATGAAATTTTTAAAATTTATCCAAATTTTGCCCCCGCTTACACCTATATTGACGCGCCGTTTTTTCGTGGCGAGTATCTATTTCCGCGCGCATTTGCCGAGTTTAATGGCACCCAGATGATTTACGAGAGCGAGTGAAATTTCGCCATAAAATTTAGCAAGTAAAATTTAATCATAAAATTTAGTGGGAAAATTCGGGTATAAAAAAAGCTTGCCAAATTTGGCAAGCTTTGTGTGTCCGACGAGAATTTATAAAACCTTAGTAATCTAACTCTGGTTTTGGAGTAGCATCTGTTCTAGCTGGCAATACTGGGTATTTTAGAGCTGCATCAGGTAGTTTTCCGCTTAGAGCGTTGAAGAAAGTAACGATCTTGTTTGCTTCATCATCGCTGATTTCGATACCTAATTGAACGCTACCCATTGCTTTAACAGCGTCTTTTAGTGACCAGATTGCGCCATTGTGGAAATATGGTGCAGTATCTACGATATTTCTTAGAACTGGTGCTTTAACCATACCGTTAGCATCGCCTTTGAAATCGCCAACATTAGCGAATTCGTATTTGCCTGCTACTTCGAACGGTTGCATTGTGCCGCCTAGGTTGATTCCATTGTGGCAAGATACACAACCTTTATCGATAAATGTTTTTAGACCCTCTTTTTCGGCGTCAGTTAGGGCTTTTGAGTCGCCGTTTAAGAACTCATCATATCTTGATGGAGTTACAAGTGTTCTTTCGAAAATTCCCACTGTTGTAGCGAATAGATCGAAAGTGATTTTTGTATCTTTGCCATAAGCATCTTGGAATTCTTTAACATAGCCAGGGATTGAGTTAAGTAGTTTTTCTACGCTCTCAGGAGTTGCAGCCATTTCAGGAGCAGCTGTTGCTGGACCTGCTGCTTGCTCAGCTAGGTGAGCTGCACGACCATCCCAGAATTGCGCTGAGTTGAACACTGAGTTTAGTGTTGTAGGCGCATTGATATGGTGTGGGTTTGGAGTCCATTTGTGACCTGTTGAAGCTGGAACGCCGTCAGTTCCGCCGATTGCTAGGTTGTGGCAGGTATTACAGCTGATTATTCCACTTCTTGAAATTCTTGGGTCAAAATATAATTTTTTACCAAGTTCAACTCTTTTGTCAGTTGTTGGGAAATCTTTTGCATCTGGTGCTGCACTCTCTGCTAGTTTTGCGATTTCAGCAGCAGTTTTAGGTAGTGCTTGTAGGCCACTATCTTTTGCAAGTTTTGCCAAATCGTCAGCTGCGAATACTGAGCTAGCAACAACTACTGAACTAAGTAATAAAAACTTAACTTTCATTTTCCTCTCCTTTAAAAAAATGTAAATGGATTTTAAAATTTATTAAATAAAAAGTTACTTAAAAATTTAAGCGAAATAATAAAAATTCTTAAAAAAAAAAAAGATATAATTTATCGCAAAAAGGTGCTAGAACATAAAAAAATTACAAAATTTTATTAATTTAAGTTTTTTTTAAATTTAAAGCCGAATTTCTTCGATTTCTTGATAAATCACCCGAAATTTATCATCAATTTTAAAATCCTCGTGAAAATGCCCAAAATACCACTTTTTGAACTGGGTTTTGTCGTAAAAATCCTGCAAAATTTTCGAATTTACATCATCAATTTTCGCCGCCATTGATAGTTTTATCACGCGCGGTATGACAAATCTGGGGCAGGTGTGCGTGATGATGATATCGACATTAAAGCCGTGTTTTGCGAGGTTTGCGTTCGCTTCGCAGATATCGGCCTGGCTTATCATTTCGCCCTCCCACCACGAGACCCCAAGCTCTCGCATATCTCTATCGATACTAAGCGCGCCACCCATGGTGAAAATTTTGCGCCCTGCGATCTCATAGACTTGCCCCCTCATTAAATGATACACGCTTTGCGAAATTTTATGCACTTTGCCGCCAGCAAATTCGCTGATTTCATAGGCGTTTAATCGGTCGAAATTTTCATGGTTGCCGTCGATGAAAAGCGTGGTAAATTTACGCTCATTGAAGTATTTTAGCCACTGTTCTTCGCGTGCGTCGCTTTGAAACATATTCCAAACAAAGCCAAAATCCCCAGCGATGATTAAAAAATCATCTTTGCAAAGCGCACTTTCGAATTTTTCGAATTTCTTAAATCGCGCCATTTCGCCGCTAAACCCGCGCCAGCCGCCGTGTGTATCGCCTGTGATAAAAATTCTATTCATTGCCTGCCTTTTTAAATTTTTGTTTGATTTTTGCTTTTGCGATATTTATTTTATGTGCAAAATCCAAAATTTATGGAATTTTCATTATGTTTTAAATTTTGTATTTACCAAAATACTGACCCAAAAAACGATTACAACTATAAAATTGAAATTTTTGTATTTTATCGGAAACGAAATAAAGCTCAAAGGAAAATTTGGTGGTGTCCCGTGCAGGCTTCGAACCTGCGGCCCTCTGATTAAGAGTCAGATGCTCTACCAACTGAGCTAACGAGACACGAACTCGTATTTTATTCATATATATATAAAAAATAGGTTAAATTTGGCAGAATTTTCGAAAATTTGATTAAATTTAAACGATTTGTTGTTTAGCGTGAAATTTCATAGATAAATTTAATGAATTTTAGGCTCCCTTAGCGAGAGCCTAAATTTGAGAAATTATTTTTTTGTTTGAGTTTTGCTTGCTTTTGCGCCTTTTTTGTAAGGGCGGTCAGAAACGATTGGTTTGCCATCAGCGTATTTTTTCTCAATTTTTGCAAACTCATAATTTGCGCCTACATTTTTAGCTGAGCGGACATTGCCCATTGTTAGGTATTTATAAAGAACATTTTTTAGGTTTTTAGTGTGTTCTGTATTGCGTGGAGAATCGTTTAAAATATCCTCGTAAGCGTAAATTCTCTCATAATAATCGTTTGTTAGTTGATCATCGATTGTGATACGACCACTATCGATTGTTACGCCAGCATACAAACCTGTTTGCTCGCCTGGGGTTGCAATCCATGCTGAAATATCAGGTAAATCAGTAGCGCGACCAGCTTTCGCACCGTGTCCGCCAAATGCTGCACCAGCGCTTACTTCTAGTGTATCAGCGCCTGTGAATACATCTTGGTAAGATTTAGTTGTGTGGAAAAGTAGCACAACATCGCTTGTCTCGTATCCTGCTTGGATACCTACGCCAAAGCCTTTGTATTTGATGAAAATCGGAGCACTCCATGTGCCATCAGCATTTTTTACGCTAAAAATTCCATCGCCGTATTGGATAGAAGCGCCAGCTGCTAGGCGTTTGACATCTGTTAGGATTGCTACTGCTTTTGCGCCTTGTAGATATTTTTGATCTACATGGAAACCGCTAGATGCGCCAAATGATCTCATAACATTAGTCGCTGCGATGACTTCTTGATTTGCTACGACATCAGCGTGCAAAAAACTAGAAACTACAAATGAAGCAATTAATAAAAATTTTTTCATATGTTTAATCCTTTTAAAATAGAAATTTAGTTATTATAACAGCAATTTCATTTTTTTTAGCTAATTTTTAACAAAAAATTGATGAAAAATAACAAATTTTTGGGAAAATAATGAAAATTTTGGCGATTTTAGCATTATGCGCGGTTAAAATTTTTGCTTTATCGATAGTAAATGGTGAAGCAATTGTTTTGAAATTTAACAAAAACACGAGTGAAATTTTAGCAAATGGTAAAAAAATTCCCCTTGTAAATTCACTGAGTAGTGATGAAAAAATTGCAATCATCGCTGCAAATTACAGAGCCAAAAACGATATCAAACTCAAAATCACCCAAGATGGCAAAACCACAACCGAGATTATAAATTTAATCAAAGGCGATTACAAAAGCGAGGCATTTTCTGTCGCTCCGTCTAAGGTAAAACCGCCAAAAGAGGCCAAAGCTCGCATAGAGCGCGAACTAGCCGAAGCAAACAAAATTTACGCTAAAACTACGCCAAAAATTTTATTACAAAAACCTTTTTTATTACCTTCAAATGCTAAAATTACATCCGCATTTGGCAATGCGCGCACCTTTAATGGCGAGCTGAAAAGCTACCACTCGGGCACGGATTATCGCGCTGCTATGGGCACAGATGTGCATAGCGTGGGCGAGGGCGTGGTCGTGATAGCAAAGGACAGATATTATGCTGGTGGTTCTGTGGTGATAGACCATGGTGCTGGCATGTATTCGCAGTATTATCATTTAAGTAAAATTTTGGTAAAAGTAGGTGATAAAATAGGCGGTGGCGATAAGCTAGGGCTAAGCGGTGCTAGCGGGCGCGTGAGTGGGCCACATTTGCACTTTGGGATCGCTATAAATGGTGTGAGTGTGAATCCTTTGGATTTTATAAATAAATTTAATAAAGTGGTGTTTGAAAATGAGTGAAAACAAAAAATTAACCCCAAAAGAGTTGATAAAAGAGTTAATCGAAGGTAGCGAATATACGCTCAAAGACTCGGTAAAAGGGCGCGTGCGCATAGTAGGGCGAGATAAAAAAATCATAAATTTCCTCCCAAGACAATTTGGCGTAGAGAGCCTCAATGACAAAATGAGCCTAAGCCCAGAACAAATCGAAAAAATCAAGGCAAATTTCTTATCTATTTTGCGCGAGGGAGCCAAACCAGCCGCGAGTGCTGGGATCACTGGCGAGGCTAGCATGGAGCAGGATTTGCAAAGTGCTACAAAAAAATCGGTCAAAAGCAAGCCGAAATTTAACCTAGCGTCTAAAAATAAAACCTTGCAAGAAATTTACGAGGGCTCGAAAACAGCTGCCGCTAAGTCGCAGAGCAAAAGCGCACAGTATTTCACGCCAGTGGCCGTGCGCAAGAAAAACACAAAAATCCCGTGCAAGGTGAGAATTTCGTTTTTGCGCAAAAGTTGCAGTGACGAAAAATTAGG
The DNA here is from genome assembly GCF_027737585.1 of Campylobacter sp. JMF_14 EL1. NCBI lineage: Bacteria > Pseudomonadati > Campylobacterota > Epsilonproteobacteria > Campylobacterales > Campylobacteraceae > Campylobacter > Campylobacter sp. JMF_14 EL1. Next base: position 395,413 of record NZ_JAOVTW010000001.1, on the reverse strand, counting down.
AATCCTAGCTAGGGTAAAAATTCCGCTTTTAATGGAAAATTTCGGATTAAATGATGTCATAAACTCATCTGAACACGCGCAAATGGCGAAAAAAATGGTTCGCACAATCGCGAATTTGTATGTCGCCAAAGATTTGCGTGGCGTGCGCATAGAGGGCCCTGTGTGTCTATCTATGGGCTTTAAAAGCCAAATGGCAGATATCAGCAACCACGCCTTTGTTTTCAAACTCATCGAGGATACTTTGGTAAATAACCGCGTCATTACAGACGATAACGCTAGCGTCGTCAAAGAGATAAAAATGTATAAACAAGACGAATTTGACGGCGTTTTGGTCGATATTTTAAAGACAGATAGATAATCGCTTCAAAATTTAATCGCTTAAATTTAAGCGATTAAATTTTTCACCACTCCCCAAAGAAGTTTTGCAGCATAAAACACCAAAATCGCCGTAGAAATGTAAGCAAACGCCCTAGCCACGCTATCTGGCAGGCGCGCTCTGTTTTTATAGATCACAAGCGGAAAAAGTGTAATCCACGATAAAATCGCTACAAAAAGCCCCAGTAGCGAGAGAGCGAAATTTTCGCTACTTACGCTAGCGGAGACACTGAGCCAAAACATAATCACATAAGGATTTAGCAAATTTAGAAAAAAGCCTTTTGAGTAAATTTTGGCGTGCGTGCCAAGCTCGACGCTTTTGATTTCAGGTGTGTTGCGCGCGCTTTTGTAAATTCCATACGCAATGTATAGCAAAAAACACGCCCCAAACACCGAAATAATCGCAAATACAAGCGGAATTTTAGCAAGTTGCGAAATCCCAAATGCGCTAAGTGCTAGATAAGCCATATCCGCACTCATTGCGCCAAGCCCCAAACAAAGGGCTTTTGTGTAGCTTTGCAGCGCGTAAGACATAATCAAAACATTAATCGGACCGATTGGCACACTCACGCCAAAGCCCATTAAAATGCCGTTTATAAAGGCGTTCATCAATTTCCTTTAAATTTTTAGTGTGAAATTAAAATTTAAAATTCAAAATCGCCAGTGCTACCTTTGGACATGCTCTCAAACACGGCTTTGACATACTTATCGCGCGTTTGACAGTCTAGGATTTTTTCACACTGGCTACAACTTTGCAAGCCATTTTGCGCTTGGCAATCTTGCAAAATGGCTAAATTTTTGTCTAAAATTTGCTCGAAAATATCGCGTTCTTGGTTATTTTCTGACATTATTTTTCGCTTTGATAAATTTCGTGCATTTTAGCAATTTCATATTTTGAGCCGAAAAAACACGGAGTGGTTTGGTGAATTTTTGAAATTTCAAGCTCTAAAAGCGAATTGTTTTTTCCGTCGCTAGTAGCACCGCCAGCACGCTCGTAGATATAGGCAAACGGCAACACTTCAAACGCCATGCGAAGCTTGCCTGCTGGGTGATCGCTCGTGGCTGGGTAGCTAAATAGCCCGCCACCTTTTAGCAAAATTTGGTGCAGGTCGCTGACCATGGCACCTGAGTATCTGAGGCGATAACCCTCGTCAAATAGCGCTCTTACGAGCACTCTGTGCGTATCGCTCCAACCTTTTTGCGTCGCTCCCGTGGCGTTTAGTTTGCCTTTTTCGTTTAAAACTAACTCTTTTGCGAAGGCAAATTTGCCGTCCCTGCCAAGCCTGTATAGCTTCGGAGTGTCGCCTAAACATACGCAAAGCTCGATTCTAGGGCCATACACGCTATATACTGCTCCGCGCAATGAGCTTGGTGAAATTTCGCCCTCATAAATCGCAAAAATCGAGCCCACGGCGAAATTTACATCTACTAGGCTAGATCCGTCGAGTGGATCGTAAGCTACTATAAATTTGCCATTTTCATTAATGCTTAGCATTTCCTCTTTTTCTTCGCTAATTAGCGCCTTTACGCACTCTACGCCGCGAAATTCGCGCTCGATTATCATATCGCTTAGCACATCGAGTTTAAGCTGTGTGTCGCCGGTGGAATTTTGCGTGCTAGCGTAGCCGAAATCAGCGTATTTTAGCTCTTCGCTGATTAAAACGGCGATTTTTTCTATTGTTTTTACGATTTCTTGCATACTCTCTCCTTTTTAAACTTTTTTAGCATTATCAAGTATCCATTTTGCGATACTTTGTGCGTCGTTTATGTCGAAATTTACGGGGCAAGCTTTATCCATTTGCGCCTTTGGCAAATTTGTCGCAATGGCTTGCGAAAATGGCAAATACGCCTCGTCGATTTTGTCCCTAAATAGGCTGATTCGTGGCAGGGGCAGTGTTTTTAGACCCTCCACAATCAAAATATCAAAATCACCAAATCCAGCGATAATCTCGTCTAAATTTCGCATTTGTTTCAAAAAATATGTCGTGTGCGTAGGGCTTACGACCGCCACATCTGCACCAACTGCGCTAAATTTCGCGCTGTCCTTGCCCTCGGTGTCAAATTTGGCCTTGTCTTTGGGGTCGTGTTTGACGATAGCGACCTTTAAATTTTGCTCGATAAAAATTTGCGCTACCTTGCAAATTAGCGTTGTTTTGCCGGTGTTTGACGGACCTGAAAACGCAATGGCTAGTCTTTTCATCTCTCTCCCTTAAAAAACCTTGATTGTATCAAATTTAGCCTTTTAAAAAGCAAAATTTGATAATATACGCCAAAATTTAAAGGAAGAAAAATGCAAAATTTAACTATTTCAAAATTTGCGCGCACTCTGATTTTAGGCGCATTTGCGCTAGGAATTTGCTCGTGCGCTAACAAAGAAAAAGTCCCTCACGACCCGGTCAAAAACGAGTTTATGGCATATACGCAAAAATTCGAAAGCGTCAAAGAGGGCGATAGATACCTGGGCGTGGCGACATATCTAAACCCCACAATGCCTGAGATTCGCAACGAAAGAGAAGATGAGTTTTTCTTGCTAACCTCGTATCCAAAAGAGATCGAGATTAAAAATGTGCGCGTAAATGGAAGCGACGAAAATGTCAGCGTGGAGCTAATCGCCGATGAGAGTGAACTAGCTAGCAAAGAGGTTTTTAAAATCGCGTGGTCTAATCGCTACAAAATCAGCGCGCCAAAAACGCAAAAAGATAATCTCGTGCTTAGCTTTACGACCTCAAACGACCTAAATGCGAGCGTGAAATTTCGCAAGGTCTCAAAGTCGATGTATTGGCACCCTAAGCTCAAACTCGATGATTAGAGTGGGCGCAAATTTTGCTAGAAATAAAATTTGTGATAAAATTTCAGAAATTCAAATTTGAAGGATAAAAAATGAAATGGCGTGGCGGAAATAAAAGCTCAAATATCGACGATATGAGAGCTAGTAGCGGTGGTGGCGGAGGCGGAGTAAATCTCGCACTTTTGATTCCTGTGGTGAAATTTTTGGTAAAAACGAAATTTGGCAGAATCGTCCTAGCCCTTGGCGTGGTAGCGGCGTTTATGGGTTATAATCCGCTAAATTTGCTAAATTTCACCTCTGTTGGCGGTGGAGCAGCGGCTAGTAAATTCGAAAACAACGAAGCAGCGCAGGAAGCCAAGGATTTCGTCTCTACCGTTTTGCGCCAAACCGAAGATGTTTGGGGCGCGATTTTTGCGAAATACGGCGCGAAATACTCTGAACCAAGACTGCTTTTATTCCACGGCGCGACAAGAAGCGGGTGTGGGTATGCTAGCTCGCAAGTTGGGCCGTTTTACTGCCCGGCTGATACTAGGATTTATTTGGATACGGATTTTTTCTCTGATTTGGCGAAAAAACACCACGCAGCGGGCGATTTCGCGCAAGGCTATGTCATCGCGCACGAAGTGGGACACCATGTGCAAAACTTGCTAGGAATTTTATCTAACGCCGATAAATTAAAGGCTAGAACAAACGAAGCTGGGGCAAACGCGATTCAGGTTAGAGTGGAGCTTCAAGCCGATTGTTTGGCGGGTATTTGGGGACATCATCAATACAAAATTTTAGAAGATGGCGACTTGGAAGAGGCGCTAAATGCCGCTACGATGATAGGCGATGATACCTTGCAAAAAAAGGCGCGTGGGTATGTGGTGCCGGATTCTTTCACGCACGGAAGTGGTGCACAAAGAAAAGAGTGGTTTTACAAAGGCTTTAAAAGCGGTTCGCTAGAAGCGTGCAAAAGCGGATTGGAAAGTTAATAAAATTTGGCGAAATTTAAAATTTCGCCAAATTTTGAATTTTAATAAATTTGCTAAATTTGGTTAAATTTAGCGAATTTTATCACTCTTGCTTGGGATTAAGAGCTTATCTAGCTCCTCACGCACGCTCACCTTTGAATTTGGGTTTAAAATATGCGAGTAAATCACATAATTTGCTAAAACCTTTTTGCCATAATCCCTGCTCTCAGCAAATGTTACTAGCTCCATTGACAAAAATGGCTCGTATTTGCCCCTCTTAAACAAATCCGCTCGTTTTAGAAGTTTGCTCGTAAATCCTAGTCCGCCATTGTATGCGTATGCGATAAAAACTGGGCTAAGTAGCTTGGTTTCGAGTGTATCGATATGGATATTGGCGAATTTATAGGCGATTTTTGGATCAAACATCATATCTTGATCCCAGCCCTCGATACTGATTTGTTTTTTGGCGATATCGTTCGCTACAAATGGCATAAACTGCATCATACCAAGCGCATACGATGTCGAAACGGCGCTTGGGATAAAGCGTGATTCTTGGCGGCCAAGAGCTAAAATCAGTGCTTGGCGGTGCAAATCAGTAGTGCCGATATGCTCCATAAATGGCGTTAGATAGTAGTTATCGCGTCCGCCATTAGCTTTATTCATTATATACGCCCACTCGCCAAGGCTCTCTTTGGTGTCAAATTTCTTCGCAAACTCCAAAAGCTCTGCTTTGCCCATTTTATCGGCTTTGGCCTTGGTGCGAACCCAGTTAAATGGGTTTTTGATATCATAGTTTGAAATTTTATCGCGCGCTGGGGTTGGATTTATGATATTTAGGCTTTTATCACCCAAAATTTCCTTTGCATAGAGCGAATAGAGGCTATAATAGTTGCTTTTGGCAAGCTCGTGTAAGATATTTTCGTCTTTGCTTAGCAAATAGACCCAAAATTTCGCATTGTGCGAGTTATGCACGCTCTCTATCGTAGCTGCTGCGCGCCCAAAATACGCCAAAGCCTGCGCCTCATCGCCATAAGTTAGAGCATTTACGCCGAGCAAAAACGCGATTTCTTTATCCACTTTTTGCGGATCAATTCCTAGCATAGATTGGCGCAAATTTGGATATTTGCGCTTGATTACAGCATCTTCAAGCACGCTTTTAAAGCCAGAGAGTTGCGCCATATCTGTGATAAAAGCGGGGCTTGCGTTTATGTTTAGCAAGCTCTCATCGCCCTTGAATTGATAATATGAAAAATAATTTTGCGCATGACCGCTATCTTTAAAATACTGCGCCGGCGAGCCTGAATTGAAGCCTTTTAGCAAATTTATCGCACTCATCGCGCCCAAATTTCCACTATTTTCAAATTTGCTAATTAATGCCGAGCGAGTTTTGGGGCTTAGCTTTGCCACAAACGCTGGATAGCTTCTTGCTTTTTGGCAGGTTAAATTCGCATCTAGTATATTCGCGCTCGTTACACCTGCGCATTTATCTGGCTTTGGCAAAGCCTTAAACGCGCCTAAAATTTTATCAAGTTCCTTTTTTATCTTGCCACGATAGCGGTAAATTCCAGCCTTTCTAAGGGCTTTTAGCTCGTTTTTATCGTATTTGGTTTCTGTGGCTAGGCGATAAATATAATAATCTTTTGCCAGAGATTTTGGTTCGTTTTTTATTTCGTTATAACTTTTGACCTCTGCTATGGCAAAATTTGCGCAAAGTGCCACCGCTAGGCTAAATTTAAATAAAATTTTCAAAAAACACTCCTTTGTAAGGCATAAATTATCGCATTATCAATCACGCTAAGACCGATTAAAATCACAAGCGGGGCGAAATCAAACCCGCCAAGAGTGGTTGGGATATAGCGTCGCACGAGCGCAAAAGTCGGAGTTGTGAGCTTGTAGATGATTTGGACAAATTTGTTAAACGGATTTGGGCGTATGAAGCTAAGCACGCAGGCGACAAACACAAGCAAAATGTAGGCTTGTATGGCGTAGTGCAGAGTGATTAAAACGCCGTAAATTAGGCTATTTGCTAGCATTTAGGATTTCCTTGATTGATGATTTTATGAGCGGGTAAAGTTCATTTAGCTCTGGTCCGTGAGGCGCGCCTGTAAGAAGCAATCTAAGTGGCATAAAAAATGCCTTGCCTTTGAGAGCGGTTTTTTCCATAAGGATTGTTTTTAACTCGTTAAATTCGGCTGGAATTTGGGCTAAATTTAAAATTTCATTTCGCAAAATTTCAGCGTTTTGGCTAAATTCGCTTGGAATTTCTTTTTGGCTAAAAATTGCGTTTATTTTCGCTTTGATTTCTGGAATTAGGCTGGATTCTTGGGTGTAAAATTTCACTAACTCTACCTTGCTCTCATCTACGCCAAAAAGCTCGCAAATGCGCTTAGCACTCGCTCTTTTGATATGTTCGCGGTTGATAAATGCGAGCTTGTCTATGTCAAATTTCGCCGGAGCCTTTGAAATTTTAGCGATATCGAAAAACTCCACCGCTTCTTCGATACTAAATACCTCGCACGGGGTTTTATTTCCAAGCAAAACCAAATAATTCGCAATCGCCTCAGGCAAAAATCCAGTATCTAGCATCCATTTTACGCTACTTGCGTCGTCGCGTTTGGACATTTTCTTGCCATCAGGCCCCAAAATAATCGGCAAATGCGCATACGAAATCTCGTCTGTATATCCCAAACACTCCCTAATCCAGTTTTGTTTCGGGGTGTTGCTGACATGATCCTCGCCCCTGATTACGAAGGTAACGCCTTCTAGCATATCATCAGTGGCGCAAGCGAAGTTGTATGTCGGGGTCTTATCTGCGCGCATGATGACGAAACTATCGATATTTTCGGGCTCGAAGCTAATCTCGCCTTTGATAGCGTCTGTGAATTTCAAAACTCTGGTTGGTTTTTTAAGTCTAATTGTAAATGGCTTTGGATTGTCTATGACCTCAGCGTCACTTAAATGCTCGCAAGTCCCGTCGTAGCGATACGCTACGCCCTTTTCTTTGGCTTTTTCTTTTTTCTCTGCTAGTTCTTCTTCGCTACAAAAGCAGCAAAACGCCTTGCCTTCTTGGAGCAGTTTAGCGGCGAATTCTTGGTGAAATTTTAAATTTTTGCTTTGATAATACAGCGTTTGCCATTTGATACCAAAAAGGGTTAAAATTTCCATTATATCTTTGTCTTTGCCCTCGATATTGCGGGCAGTATCGGTATCCTCGATACGCAAAATAAATCCACTTTTATCTTGAAGCGAGCGGATATAGTTAAAAATCGCGGCGCGTAAGTTTCCAATGTGCATATCGCCTGTGGGTGATGGCGCAAATCTATACATAAATTTTCCTTTTCTTTATTAAATTTCAAAATTCGCCATTATACTTTTTTCTACCTAATAAAAAGCAAAAAGTAAGCAAAATTAGGTTATTATCTATCCTTTTATTTCCCAAAGGAGGCTTTTAATGAGCTTTATTCAAGAATTCAAAGAATTCGCAATGAAAGGCAATGTCATCGATATGGCAGTGGGTGTGGTCATCGGTGGAGCCTTTGGCAAGATCGTAACTTCACTAGTAGGTGATGTCATTATGCCAATCGTCGGAGTTATCACAGGTGGTATGAATTTTACCGATTTAAAAATCGTTTTAAAAGAGGCTGTGGGCGAAACACCAGCCGTGACGATAAATTACGGCTCATTTATCCAAACAGCGGTTGATTTTATCATTATCGCATTTTGTATTTTTTGCGCGATTAAGGCGATCAACAAGCTTAAAAAAGAAAAACCAGCCGAGCCTGAGGCGCCAGCTGAGCCTAGCGAAGATATCAAACTTCTAAGCGAAATCAGGGATTTACTAAAAAAATAATATGGAAATTTTGAAATTTATCCCTTTTTTTAAGGGGCTTGATGAGGCCAAAATCGAGCGATTAGCGCAGATTAGTAGCAAAAAGGCTTTTAAAAAGGGAGAAATTTTATTTTATGAGGGCGATACAAGCTCTCATTTAATCATCTTGCTTAAAGGCACAATCGAGATTTACAAAACAGCCCCTAGTGGCAAGGAGATCTATATCCACGAAATCCGCCCGATGTCTTTCGTGGCTGAGGTTGTAAATTTCGAAAATATCCCCTATCCAGCCAGCGCGCGCTTTGCTAGCGGTGGCGAGGTTTTAAAAATAGATTATGAAAAATTTGTCGAAGAGTTTTTGAGCGAGCCTGAGATTTGCATTAGCATTATAAAATCAATTTCGGCGAAGTTAAGGGCGCTAGAATTTGCGCTTGAAAACAGCGTCGTGCTACCTAGCGAGGCAAAAATATCAAAGTTTATCATCGAAAATTTTGATATTTTTACCAGCTCAAAACACATTAAAATCGCCAAAATTTTAAATATCACCCCTGAGACATTTTCTCGCACGATTACGAAATTTAAAAAATCTGGCGCGCTTTTGGTCGATAAAGACGGCGAAATTTCGGGCTTTGATAGAGAAAAATTAGAAAAATTTATCTGATTTGGAGTAAGAGTGAAAATCCCATATATTTTTCCGATTGTAGCCACGACGCTCTTTGTTTTTTTGAATTTATACATTTACAAATCAATCTCAGCTAGGTTTGAAATTTATGATAAATTCAAAAAAATAAAGCCGTTTTTAATAGTTTTTTGCCTATTTTTGGTGATTTTCGAGGGTATGTTTTTTACTAGAAGTGTTTTTGCCGGCGCGCTAAAAGATGAAATTTTATACAAAATTTGCGTCGTTTGCGTGGCTAGTAGCTTTTCGCTTTTCTTTTTGTGCCTAGCCTATGATATTTTAAATGTGAGCGCAAAATTTGCTAAATTTAGCGAGAGCAGGCGCAAATTTATTAAAATTTGCGTAGATGTAACCTTTGTAATAATGGCGTTTAGCTACCTTTTTAAGGGCTTTTATAATGCTTTAAAAACTCCAAAAATAAATGAAGTGGATATAAAAATCAAAAATCTAAGCCAGGATCTGAATTTGGCTGTGGTGAGCGACATACACTTGGGCGAGTTTTTGAAAAAAGATTTTTTGCAAACTATCGTAGCACAGATAAACGCTACCAGCCATGATGCTGTGTGTATCGTGGGCGATATGTTTGATTTGCGTTCTCACGAGCTAGGCGATATTTTGGAGCCTTTGCGCGAACTAAAAAAGCCTGTGTTTTTCGTGACAGGAAATCACGAATATTACAGAGGCGCGAAGGGGTTAATCGAGGCCTTGGAGCGCGAGGGCGTGAGAGTTTTGCAAAACGAGAGCGTGGAGTTTATGGGGATAAATCTGCTTGGCACACACGATTTAAGCGGTGTGAGATTTAACGAATTAGAGCCAAATTTCAGGGCAGCCCTAAAAATGACAGATCCAAATAAACCCAAAATTTTACTCGCTCATCAGCCAAAATTTATAAATTTACATGTAAAAGATGAGGTGGATTTGTGTATTTGCGGACACACGCACGGCGGGCAAATTTTCCCATTTAGCCTGCTTGTAGCACTCGATCAAAAATATGTCCATGGGCTATATAATGACGGAGCGAAGCAAATTTATGTGAGCAGTGGGGCTGGATTTTGGGGGCCTCCGATGAGGATTTTTGCTGACGCAGAAATCGCGCTACTAAGACTAAGGAGAGAGTGATGAAAAAGCTAATTTCGCGCTGTTTTGGGGCTGTGGCCGGGGTAAAATTTCCACGCCCTGTGCAGAAGTTTATAAATCAAAAATACATTAACGCTTTTGAGATTGATATGAGCGAATTTTTAGGCGCAGGTGATTACGATAGCCTAAATGCGCTATTTACGAGGCGTTTGGTGAGGGAGCGTGAAATTTGCGCCGAGCCTAGCGCGTTTTTGAGCCCGAGCGATGGAGTGATTTTTGAGTGCGGGGCTACTAGTGATTTTAGCGCGTTTAGCATAAAGGGGCATAAATACGATATTTGGGAGCTTTTGGGGCTTAAATCTTGGGCTGGGGATTTGCAAAAGCAAAATTCCGAAATTTTTATTAGTTTGCTAAATTTAGATGATATGAAAACTTCCAGAGATTTTAAAATGTCGGCGGATTTGACATACGCAAACATCTATCTAAGCCCAAAAGACTATCATCATTATCACGCTCCATGCGATCTTAGCGTCATTGGTGCGCTATATATCCCGGGCGAGCTTCACAGCGTGGCAAAAAAATATCTGCTAAAAGTGCCAAATCTCTATGCTAAAAACGAGCGCGTGGTTTTGCTGTGCAAAATGAGCAATGGCGGGCTTTTGTGGCTGGTTTTTGTAGGGGCACTAAATGTAGGCAAGATGAAATTTGACTTCGATGAGAGGATTCAAACTAATGCTAAGGCTAACGATAAGGCTAGGGAAATTTTGAATTTTGATTATAATAAATTCGATTATGGCGAGGGCGTGAGCTTTAAAAAGGGCGAACATATCGGGAATTTCGAGCTTGGCTCTACGATAGTGATGATTGCCGAGGAGGAATTTTTGGGGTTTGAAATTTCGCAGGGGCAGAAGGTAAAATTTGCGCAAAAAATCGCTAGCTTAAAATAATTTAAAGCTAGCTTAATTTAATTTTAGCTATACTTAAATCTATTTTAAATCAAAGGATTTAATATGAAAAACGCATTTACTATGATTGAGTTGATTTTTGTTATCGTCGTTCTTGGCATTTTAGCAGGTGTTGCTGTGCCTAGACTAGCTATGACCAGAGATGATGCTACGGTCGCAAAAATGAGAGGCGATTTGGCTTCGATTAGAAGTGGAATTTCGCTAAAAAGAGGCGAAGAGCAATTAAAAGGCAAGAGCGCATGGCCTGATTTAAACAGCAGTGGCACTGATATGTTTGGTAATGTTTTGCAAAATGACCTAACTGCAAGCACTGGCAAAAACGGCTGGAAAGTTAAAACACGAAATAAAACTTATGAAGCGTGTGTAGCTGGCAACTGCGTTGATTTTACATATTATCAAACAGCAGACGCTACTCACAAGGCTGGCACATTTGATTGTGATCATAAAGAAGCAACTTGTAAAGCATTAGCAGAATAAGCTTGTATTACTATGAAATCGCGGTTTTAGGGGCAAGACTAAAACCGCTTACCTATTTTTCAAATTCACAAATTTCACCATATCAAATAGTCCAAATTTCCGTAAAAAACGCCCAAAAACGCGGTGTAGTTTTGCGCGAAGTGCCAAAACCTGAGTTTTGCATGAAAGAAATCAGCGAAATTTTGCCCCTAAATTTCACGCCGTTTCAGGTGGAGTTGGCGCAGTTTATTTCGCATTTTTATATCTGCGAAATCGGCGTGGCGTTTGGGGTTTTTGAGCCAAATTCGAGCATAAATTGCGCGCCTTGCGAAAAGCCAAATTTCACAAAAACGCCAAATTTAACCCCAGAGCAGACAAAAGCTCTAAATTTTGCCAAGCAAAACGCTGTTTCACTGATTTTTGGCGATACGGGAAGTGGCAAAAGCGAGGTTTATATCTCGCTCATAGCAGAAATTTTAAACTCTGGCAAACAAGCACTATTTTTAATGCCAGAAATCTCGCTCACACCGCAAATGACGAAGCGCTTGCAAGGGTATTTCGGCGAGGCTCTTGGCGTGTGGCACTCCAAAATCACCCCCGCTAAAAAACGCCAAATTTTAGCCGATTTTTTCGCAGGCAAAATTCGCCTTATCGCAGGCGCGCGCTCGGCGCTGTTTTTGCCGTTTCATAACCTTGGCGCGATTATCGTCGATGAGGAGCACGATGATAGCTACAAATCAGCCTCCGCTCCACGCATAAATGCCCGAGATCTCGCGATTTTTGCCGCGCACAAATGTAGCGTTAAAACCGTGCTTGGCTCAGCCACACCCTCGCTTACGAGCTTTGCGAAACAGCCAAATTTCAGGCTCAAAGGCACCTATCACGCCACGCACAAACGCTACATTTACGACGAGAGCGAAACTTCCCTCACGCCAAAAATAAAAAAAGAAATCAGCGCAAGTCTAGACGCAAATCGCCAAGTGGTGGTGTTTTTGCCCACACGCGCAAATTTCAAATATATGGTTTGCAAGAGTTGTGGCGAGATTATCAAATGCCCGTTTTGCTCGGTGGGTATGAGCTATCACGAAAAGGAAAAGGCGCTAAAATGCCATTATTGCGGATACAGCGCGTTTTACAAACAGCCTTGCGCTAAATGTGGCAAAAGCGTAAGCGAGGCCAAAAAAATGGGCACTAGCGAGCTTTTAAAAGAGCTAAAAGCAAATTTCCCTGAGGCAAAAATCGCTAAATTTGACCGCGATGAGATTACGACCCAAAGAAAGCTAGAAGCCTTACTAAACGACTTTAACGCCCATAAAATCGACATTTTGGTAGGCACGCAAATGCTTAGCAAGGGGCATGATTACCATGGCGTGGATTTGGCGGTGATTATGGGGATTGATGAGCATTTGAATTACCCTGATTTTAGGGCGCGCGAAAAGACCCTAGCCCTTGGCATGCAAGTAGCAGGTAGAGCCGGCAGGAAGGGCGAAGGCAGGGTCGTAATACAGACTCTGCAAAGGGCATTTTTCGAGGATTTTTTACAGGATTATGACGCGTTTTTAGAAGAAGAAAGCGAGGATCGAGATTCGCTGTATCCGCCATACACTAGGCTTTTGCGTGTTTTAATCTCGCATAAAAACGAGGCAGAGGCAGCTAAAATTTGCGCTAGCGGGCTTGAAGTTTTGCACGGCGCGCTAAAAGCCAAAAAACTAAATGGTTTGCAAATCATAGGGTACGGCAAGGCTGGAATTGCGCTGATTGCGGGCAAATTTCGCTACGAAATACTGCTTCGTGCTACCACGCACACGCCACTTTTAAAGGCTGGCGCACTTCTAGCACATTTGCCCGTTGAGATCGATATGGATCCGATTAATTTTTCTTAAAATTTCAAAATAAATATTTGTGTCTAATGATGACTTTTGTAATATTTTGCTCGGATAGTATTTTGAAATCATCATCGCTTATGGCTTTTATTGTTCCGTTTTCCTTGTAATAGTAGTGTTTGCACGGTAACGGCTCTTTGGAACTTTCTGGCGTAAAACCACATTTTAGATTTTTTAAAAATCCGCCGTATTCATCAGCGTCCGTTATGATGAGTAAATTTTCTTTATTTTTGTTTGATGTAATATCAACAATTTTTTCATCGGGAATTTTGATATAAAATTCATGCCCTGGAAACGGATATGGGTTTTTGGATTGATTAGCCCAAAAAATCAACCTATTTGTTCCAGTTGTACCCCACATACTTCCCAATATAAGAACTAGCAAAACCAAAAAAATCACCAAAAATATATTAAAAATTTTTCTTTTTCTTGTCATATTTCATCACTTTCTAGCGTTCGCACAATCAGGCTTTTTGGAAGCCCAAATTTAGCGATGATTTCGCACTCTTTTTCGCGCATTTCCCCATTATCGATTTCGTGATCAAAACCCAAAATATGCAAAAGTCCATGTGTGAATAAAAGCGCGATTTCATCGTTATTGCAGTGCGAAAATTCTAACGCTTTTTGCTCTACTAAATCCAAATTTATCACAACAGAGCCTATCGGGGCAGTATTCGCACCACCTGGCACAATTTCGAGCGGAAAACTAAGCACATCGGTGGTTTTATCGACCCCGCGCGCGCTTTTGTTGATTTCGCGCATTTCTTCGCTTCGCACGAAGAGTAGCTCGACCGCACCCGCGCTAAGCGTGGCTAAAATTTCGTCCAAAATTTTTGGGTAATTTTCTTCACAAAGTATCAATTTCAAGCCCTTTAAATCAAAATTTGCCTATAATTCTACCAAAAAAGGATTAAATTTGAAAAAAGCTTTATGTATCATCAGTGGCGGTATGGATAGCGCGACTTGCGCGTATATCGCCAAAAATTCAGGCTATGAGGTCGTTGGAGTGCATTTTGATTATGCTCAGCGCACGCAGGATAAAGAGCGCGAGTGTTTCGAGAGAATTTGCGATGATTTGGGCGTTACGAGGCGATACACGCTGGATGCTAGATTTATCGCGCAAATCGGCGCAAACTCGCTTACAGATACGAGCCTTAGCGTGCGAAAGGGCGCAAACATCGACAAATCCGAGATCCCAAACACCTATGTGCCGTTTCGAAACGGCGTGTTTTTGAGTATCGCGGGCGCGCTTGCCGAGCGTGAGGGGTGTGATGCGATTTTCATCGGCGTGGTGCAGGAGGATAGCAGCGGATATCCTGATTGCACGGCGGAATTTATCGCAAAAATGCAAAGCGCGATAAATGCGGGCACTTCGCCGAATTTTAGTGTGGATATTAAAACGCCTTTGGTGCATTTGAACAAGGGCGAGATTGTGGCGCGTGCGCTTGAAAACGGCGTAAATTTGGGGCTTACTTGGAGCTGTTACATAAACTCGCATAAGGCTTGTGGCGTGTGCGATAGCTGTCAATTGCGCCTAAATGGCTTTGCAAAAGCCGGCGTAAAAGATCCAATCGAGTATGAAATCGAAATTTAAAATTTTTTGCTCTAAATTTGCCGTCATTGCGAGCAAAGTAAAGCAATCTAGAAAAATTTAAATTCAAAATTCAATCCAAATTTAGCATTGAACGATTTTTAAATTTTAAATTTCACTCAAATGCGGAGTTTAAATTTAAACTTGGGATAATTTGCAAATTTTGCGGTGCGACAAAGCTTTGTTTGCGGTATTTCTCCAAGCCTGCGCGCGCTATCATCGCGGCATTATCCGAGCAAAATTTCAGTGGTGCAAATAAAAGTTCGCACTCGTGCGCGTCGCATAAATTTGCCAAATTTTGCCTCAAATGCGTATTCGCACTAGCCCCACCCACGACGCCAAAACGCCTAAATTTGCGCTCATCAAAGACCCGCGAGAGTTTATCCATGATATGCGCGCACGCACTTTTTTGAAAGGCGTAGGCGATATCGCACTTATCTTGCCCCGCTAGTTCGCCATTTTGGGATAGTTTTTCGATTTGCACTCGAACGGCATTTTTAAGGCCTGAGAAGCTGTATTGTAGGCGTTTATCGCCCTTTAAAGGCACTGGAAAGCTAAATTTTGGCTTACCATTTTTGGCTAAATTTTCAATTATCGCGCCGCCTGGATAGCCAAGTCCTAGCATTTTAGCGCATTTGTCAAATGTCTCGCCAAAGCTATCATCGCTGGTGCTTGCAAGCACGCTGATTGCGCCATTTGCGTCAATATCAAGAATCATCGTGTGCCCACCACTTACTAGCAAAACCCCAAGCGGAAATTCTGCTTCTTTGTCCAAAAATAGCGAATAAATATGCCCGATTAGGTGATTTACGCCAATTAGTGGCAAATTTAGAGCAAGGCTGAGCGTTTTTGCCATATTCACGCCCCCTATCAAACTCACGCTAAGGCCTGGTGCGTGCGTTACGGCGACAGCTTTAAGAGAGCCAAAAAAGGGCTTTGCGCGCTCTAAAATGCGAGGCAGTGCTTCTGTGTGAAGACGCGCAGCTAGTTCTGGCACGACACCGCCGTATTTGGAGTGTTCGAGTTCTTGGGAGATTTTTTCGTAAAATTCTAATGCGAAATTCGAGCTGTTTAGCACAGCAATTGAGCTGTCATCACAGCTACTTTCAATGGCTAAAATCATTATTTTCCTTTAAATTTTTTCTAAATTTAGCATTTTTGGGCTAAGTTTTGGGTAAAAATAAAACAGACTAATTAAATCTTTAAAATTTTAATAATTTTTACCATTTATAAATAAATTTTGATTATAATCAAAGGTTGTAAAATTTCAACACAAAGGAAAAAAATGATAAATGTTTATGATGTAGTTGTCATCGGTGGCGGTCCTTGCGGAATCGCGGCCGTGGTCGAGGCCAAAAGAAAAGGCGTAGCCAAGGTGCTTTTGCTAGAAAAAGGCGATAATCACTCTCAAACAATCAGACAATTTTACAAAGACAAAAAACGCGTAGATAAAGAATACAAGGGCATGGATAGCGAAACAAAGGGCACGATTAGCTTCGAGACTGGCACGAAAGAGAGCGTGCTAGATTATTTTGATAGCTTGCTAGATCACGGCGATATCGATATTTACTTCAACAGCGAGGTCGAAAAGGTCGAGAAAAAAGAAGGTGGGCTATTTTGCATAACCACAGCCTCAGCTGGCTTTGTAGCGCGCAATGTCATCATTTCAATCGGTCGTATGGGCAAACCAAACAAACCAAGCTACAAAATCCCGCCATCAATCACACAAAGGGTAAATTTCAACCTCGATAAATGTAGCGTCAATGAAAAAGTCCTAGTCGTGGGCGGTGGCAACTCAGCCGCCGAATACGCACTCTCGCTATGCAAAACAAACACCGTTACCCTATGCTACCGCAAAGAGAGCTTTACAAGGCTAAATGAAATCAACGAAGAAGATATCAAAAAAGAGGCTAGAAATGGCGACATTATCCTGCGCCTTGGCCTTGATATTGAGGCTTTGGAAAACGAAAGTGGCAAGGTACTAGTGAAATTTACAAACGGCATGGAGTTAGTTTATGATCGCATAATTTATGCAATCGGTGGCACGAGCCCTGTGGATTTCCTTAAAAAATGTGGCGTAGAATTCGACGAAAACGGCGTGCCAAGCGTCGATGAGAGGTGCGAAACAGCCACAAAAGGGCTTTTTGTGGGTGGAGATTTGATCACCAGAAACGGCGGTTCGATCGTCGTAGCCTTCAACCACGCTCACACAATCGTAGAAAATCTGCATTTATGAGACTTTTCCAGCTAAAAAGTGGGTATCGCTACACCAGCGATACCATTTTTTTATGGAATTTTATCTGCGAAAACTGGCTTAACTCTCGCGCCACAAATTCTCTTAAAATTTTAGATGTTGGGGCAGGGTGCGGGATTTTGGGGCTGATGTTGAAGCGGGATTTTCCAAATTTAGATTTAAGCTTGCTTGAAATCCAAGAGCAAAATTTAGAAATTTTGCGTAAAAATTGCGAGCAAAATTCATTGCAGGCGCAAATTTTACACGAAAATTTCGCAAATTTTAAAAGCGAGCAAAGATTTGATTTAATCGTTTCAAATCCGCCATTTTATAGGGAAAAAATCCTAACTAGCCAAAATTCGCACATCGCGCTAAGCAAAAGCGCCACAAGCCTAAGCCTTAGCGATTTCGTGCGTGTTAGCAACACTCATTTAAAGCCAAAAGGCGCGCTGATTTTTTGCTACGAGGCGGGCAAAATCGCGCAAATTTGCGAAATTTTGCAAAGTTATAAGCTAAATTTGACAAAGCTTGCTTTCATCTATCCCAATGAAAACAAGCCCGCCAAACTCGCACTTTTTTTGGCGCAAAAAAGTTCGCGCTCACTTTGTGAAATTTGTGCGCCGATTTATACATTTCTTAATGGTGAAAAAAGTAAAATAACGGCTAAAATTTATGAAAAAGCTGGTTTAGAAAGTGTCGATATTGAGTGAGTTTGACTATACCTTCGATAGTAGCGCCTGCGAAAGCTGCGGCGGCAAGTGTTGCACGGGCGAGAGCGGATATATTTGGATAAATGACGCAGAAATCGAGAAACTCAGCGAATTTATGGGGATAGATAAGGCAAATTTTATCCGCGTATTTTTGCAGCGGGTTGGGAATAAATTTAGCATAAAAGAAAAACCATACCTTGACGGTATGGCGTGTCTGTTTTTCGACGAAAAGCACCGAAACTGCGGGATTTATGAATACAGACCAAATCAATGTAGAACCTTTCCATTTTGGGATTATTTCAAAGAGCATAAAGATGAATTGGAGAAAGAATGTATTGGGGTAAAATTTTAACCACTTTTTTGGCTCTTGGTGCCCTAAATTTGGGCGCTAGTGAAACCAAAAGCGACGCGATAAAAGATATGAATAAAAGCTCGGTTATTACAAATACTGCGCCGGTACCTGAGAGAAACGCTAGCGAAAATGTAGCGCAAAAGGCCACCACACCGCAAAAGTTAAAAGAGGCGATGAAGGCTTACGATGAGGCTGAGCTAAATTTCGATCTGCTAACTGCGCTAGAACTAGCCAACAAAGACCCGCAAAGTGCGATGAAGCTTTACGAAAAGGCCTTTTTAAAGACAAATTCGCAGGTGTATTTGCTAGAAGCCTTAAAGCTTGCGTTTTTCTTAAAAGATAGCAAAGCAACCGCGCGCTACCTAGCTTTGGGCGATAAAATTTTGGCTGATGATAGCGAGTATTTGCGCGTAAAAGTGGGGTATTATATGGGGCAGGGAGAGATACTCAAAGCCAACACTACCGCGCTTCATTTAGCAAATTTAGAGGTAAATTCGAGAAATTACTCGATTTTGGGCGCGACATATTATGCTATGGATAATTTCGCCCTAGCCAAGCAGTATTTCGAAAAGGCCTATGAGCTGGAAAAATCAGAGGAAAATTTAATCCGCCTTAGCGATGTGCTTTTAAATAGGCTTGATAGTAGCGACGCTGCGGTGCGTATCATGGAGACGCATAGGCGAATTTACGGGTGCGCTAGCGGTATGGTGTGCGAGGTTTTGGCTGATGTGTATCGTATGCAAAAAAAATATTTCGAGGTCGCCAAACTCGACGAGGTGCTGTATGAGAGCAAAAAAAATACAAAATTCCTAGACGATATGATTGGGATTTATTATTATATGAAGGAATTTGATAAAATCATCGAAATTTTGCAAAAATACGATTATAAAAAAGATCTCATAATGGACGCTTACGCCCAGAAAAAGGACTTCGCCACAGCTATGAGATTAGCGCGCGAGGAGTTTTCAAAAACCGAAAATTACGATTATTTGGCAAACGAGGCGATTTATTTGTATGAATCTTTTGGCGATAAAAAAACAGCCGCTCAGATTAACGAAGTTGTGGCGAAATTTGAAAACATAGCTAGCAAACTAAAAGATCCGGTGCATTTGAATTACTACGGATATATTTTAATCGATCATGATTTGGATATCAAAAAGGGCATTGATTATGTCGAGCGCGCCCTAAAAGACGAGCCAAATTCGGTTTATTACATAGACTCGCTAGCGTGGGGGTTTTACAAGCTTGGCGAGTGCGAAAAAGCCAAAGAGTGGATGGATAAGATAAAAGACGATGAGTTTTACACTAGCGACGAGGGCAAGGGGCATGTAAGCGCGATAGAGAGATGCGTGATAGACAAAAATATCCAAAAAATAGGCGAAATCGCAGGCGGAATAAAGGCGCAAAAATGATTTTAGATGAAATTTTAGAAAAAACGCGCGAGGATTTGGCTAGGCGCAAAGAAAAATTTAGCTTTGATATGCTTGGTCGCACGCTAAGTGCCAATCCCATGATGCCGCGCGACGCGAAAAACGCGCTAAAAAGCACCCCGGATAATCCACTCCGTATAATCGCAGAGGTAAAAAAAGCAAGCCCTAGCAAGGGCGTCATCAGAGAGGATTTCGATCCGCTTAAAATCGCTATGGAGTATGAAAAATCAGGTGCGAGTGCATTTTCTATTTTGACTGAGCCGCACTATTTTAAGGGCGATATTAGCTACATTTCGCAAATCAGGCGCTATACAAACACGCCGATTTTGCGCAAAGATTTTATAATCGATGAGTATCAAATCCTAGAAGCGCTCGTGTATGGGGCGGATTTTGTGCTTTTAATCGCAAAGGCTTTGGAGCAAAAAGAGCTTAAAAGACTTTTGGAATTTGCTAGGCATTTGGGGCTTGAAGCGCTTTTTGAAATTCACGATAAAGATGATTTGAAAAAGGCGATTTTCGCAGGGGCTGATATAATCGGCATAAATCACCGAAATTTGCAGACTTTCGAGGTTGATTTGAGCTTATCGGCAAATTTAATCCCACTTATCCCAAACGGCAAAATTATCGTAGCTGAAAGTGGGCTAGGCTCGCACGAACAGCTTGTCGAGCTAAACGCACGCGGGGTCGATGCGTTTTTAATCGGCGAGAGTTTTATGCGCCAAGATGATGTCGGCGCGGCGCTTAGAGCAGTGAAATTTGGCGAAAAATAGGGGGAGAATATGGATTATATTTGCGCGCCGTGGCGAAGTGATTATTTTACCGAAAAACGCAGCGGTTGCCCGTTTTGCGCAGCCACAAAGGCAAAAAAGGGAGAAAAGTGCGTAGGCGTGGTATTTCGCGCTAAATTTTGCTTCGGGCTTATGAATTTATATCCATACAATCCTGGGGCTTTTATGGTGATTCCTTACGAGCACACCGATAATATCGAGAATTTACCGCTAGAAGCGTGGTTAGAGATGAGCGAATATGTCCAAAAAGGCGTAAAAGTGCTAAAAGAGGCTATTGGCGCAAAGGGGGTAAATATCGGTATGAATCTAGGAAGTGCAGCAGGGGCTGGGATAGCCGAGCATGTGCATTATCATCTAGTTCCGCGCTGGGAGAGGGATACGAATTTCATCACCACAATCGCAAATGTGCGTGTAAATGGCGTCAGTTTCGCCCCACTTTATGAAAAGATAAAAAAAGAATTTGAAAATTTGATAAAAAATAAAGGATAGAAAATGAAATTACTTGCTAATGTAATGAAAGACTATAAATGTGGTTTTGTTGATAAAAACGGAAATGAAGTTATACCTTGCATTTATTATCGTGTCTGGTCTTTTAGTGAAGGTTTAGCAAAAGTTAAAAAAGATAATAAATATGGATTTATTGACAAAAACGGAAATGAAGTTACACCTTGCATTTATGATGATGTCAATGATTTTAGTGAAGGTTTAGCAAAAGTTAAAAAAGATGATAAATATGGATTTATCAATAAAAACGGAAATGAAGTTACACCTTGCATTTATGATTCTGCCGATGATTTTAGTGAAGGTTTAGCAAAAGTTAAAAAAGATGATAAATATGGATTTATCAATAAAAATGGAAATGAAGTTATACCTTGCATTTATGATTATGCCGTGTCTTTTAGAGAAGGTTTAGCAAAAGTTGTAAAAGATGACAAAGTGGGCTTTATTGATAAAAATGGAAATGAAGTTATACCTTGCATTTATGATAGTGCCAATGATTTTAGTAAAGGTTTAGCAGAAGTTAAAAAAGCTGGTAAATGGGGATTTATTGATAAAAATGGAAATGAAGTTATGCCTTGCATTTATGATTATGTTTATGGTTTTAGCGAAGGTTTAACAGAAGTTAAAAAAGCTGGTAAATATGGATTTATCGATAAAAATGGAAATGAAGTTATACCTTGCATTTATGATGGTGTCGGGCATTTTAGTGAAGGTTTAGCAATAGTTGTAAAAGATGGCAAATTGGGCTATATTGATAAAAATGGAAATGAAGTTATAGTTATACCTTGCATTTATGATGATGCCCGGTCTTTTAGTGAAGGTTTAGCAGAAGTTAAAAAAGCTGGTAAATGGGGATTTATTGATAAAAATGGAAATGAAGTTATACCTTGCATTTATGATGATGATGAACTCTACTCTTTTAGTGAAGGTTTAGCAAGAGTTAAAAAAGCTCGTAAATGGGGATTTATTGATAAAAATGGAAATGAAGTTATACCTTGCATTTATGATGATGATGAACTCTGGTCTTTTAGTGAAGGTTTAGCTAGTGTTAAAAAAGATGATAAATGGGGATTTGTTGATAAAAATGGAAACGAAGTTATACCTTGCATTTATGATTTTGCCGGGTCTTTTAGTGAAGGTTTAGCAAGAGTTCTAAAAGCTGGTAAAGATGGATTTATTGATAAAAATGGAAATGAAGTTATACCTTGCATTTATGATGATGTCAATGATTTTAGTGAAGGTTTAGCAAGAGTTAAAAAAGCTCGTAAATGGGGATTTATTGATAAAAATGGAAATGAAGTCATACCTTGCATTTATGATGCAGTTTCAAGTTTTGGATGGACAGATATTTTTGAAGAGATGATTTGTGAGAAAGAAGGTATTATTAGGTTGAAACAAAATGGCAAATGGGGTTTGATTGATGAAAATGGCGATGAAATTTTACCACCAATTTTTTACGAAGAGTTTGAATTTATTAAATTTTTAAGCGATGATTATATAAAAATTAAACTAGATGGAGAGTTTTTAATAATCGACAAAAAAGGGAATATTGTTAGATAAATTTAATGAAAAGACAAAAAAGGATTAAAAATGGTAAGTGTAGAACAAGCTATACAGGATATGAAAAATGGCAAGATGATTGTCATGGTTGATGATGTTGATCGCGAAAATGAGGGCGATTTGATTTTTCCTGCGACTTTTACGAGCGCGGAGAAGGTAAATTTCGCTATCACACACGCTCGTGGCGTGGTTTGCGTGGCACTGGACGCGGAAATCGCCAAAAGGCTAGATTTGCCCCTAATGGTCGATAAAAACACATCCTCGCACGAGACGGCATTTACTATCACAATCGACGCAAAAGACGCAACCACGGGCGTTAGCGCGTATGAGCGAAATATGACAATCGAGCTTATGGCGCGCCCAAACTCCACCCCAAGCGACTTCGTGCGTCCTGGCCACATAAATCCGCTCATCGCCAAAAAAGGCGGAGTGCTCGTGCGCACAGGCCACACTGAGGGCTCTGTGGATTTGTGCAAGCTCGCTGGAATCGCGCCAAGTGCGGTGATTTGCGAGATCGTAAAAGAAGACGGCACAATGGCAAGGCGCGATGATTTGGAGAAATTCTGCGAAAAATTTGGCATAAATATGATTTCAATCGCCCAAATCGTCGAATACAGATTAAAGCATGAAACTTTGGTTAAATTTGGCGAATTTAGCGAGGGCAAAATTTGCGGTAAGCCTTGCAGAGTTTGCGAAATCACAGACCACGATGACAACGCTCACAAAGTCTTTATTTTCGGCGAAATTGGCGAAAATTGCAATGTAAAATTTCATAAAATTTCAAGTGATTTAGAGTTTATGCAAGATGAAAATTACGATGATTTTATGCAAAATTTAGAAATTTTAAGCACGAGTGGTGGCGTGATTGTGGCGCTAAATTCGGCTTCGCACAAGGGCGATTTCAAAAGCTATGGTATCGGGGCGCAGATTTTAGCGCATTTAGGGATTAAAAAAATCAAAATTCTTTCAAATTCCAGCCCGAAAGAATACGCTGGACTTAGTGGATTTGGGATAGATATAGTTTGATAGCGCATATCGATTTAGACTGCTTTTTCGTATCTGTCGCAAGGCTGATAAATCCCGCTCTTAGCGGAGTTCCTGTCGCAGTTATCGGCGGAAATAATGATGAAATTTTCGCTAATAAATATGATGGCTTTGGGGCGAAATTTCACTTCGATGAGAGCGCGCAAAATTTTAAAATTCAAGCCCAAAAAGAGCAAAATTTGCAAAATTTTGCCGATGAGCAAAAAAAGCTAAAATCTTTGCAAAAAGGGGTAGTTTTAAGCGCTAGTTACGAGGCTAGAAAATTTGGCGTGCATTCAGCGCAACCCCTAAAAATGGCGCTTCTAGCCTGTCCGGATTTAGTGCTGGACGCGGCAAAGCACGGCGTGTATGGCAAGATTTCAAACCAAATTCACAAATTTTTGCTAAATTTCACGCCAGAAATCGAAAAATTTAGCGTTGATGAGTTTTTTTTGGATTTGCGTGGCACGAAATACAACGAAAACGCGCGCGAGTTTGCGCTCTTTTTGCAAAGCGAAATCAAGGCGAAATTCGGGCTTCCTAGCAGTGTGGGGTTAAGCGAGGCGAAATTTATCGCCAAGCTTGCCACCGATTTAGCCAAGCCTTTTGGGGTGCGCGAAATACCCATTTCGTGCCTTAAAACCGAGCTTAGAGATGTCGAAATTTCAAAATTTCCAGGCGTGGGAAAATCTATGCAAAAAACGCTCGCAAAATACGGCATTAAAAGTATCGGCGACGCGTGGGGACATAGGGAAATTTTCGAAAAAATGGGCAAAAACGGCGAGCAAATTTTCGCTCAAATCAGTGGCGATACGAGCGAGCGGGTGCAGGTTAGCAGGGAGCGCAAAAGTATCGGTCTTGGGCGCAGTTTCGAGCCGTGCTTCGATAGGGACGAGATCAAAAGGCGCATTAAAATCCTCTCTCGCCACCTAGCTAGCGAGGTTTTAGAGGGTGGGCTAAATCCACTTACTTACGAGGTCAAAATCCGCTACAAATCGCGCGATGAGAGCTCTAAAAGGCTTAGTCAGCACAGGCCTTTTAGCCTAGATTTGCTCGATGAGACGGCGCTTTTGCTTTTCGAGGCTATTGATGTGCATAGGGGCGATGCGATAATTCATGTGTCGCTAAATTTGTCAAATTTTGGCGCAAATAGCGCAGAGTGTGCGACTCTGCTTTTCGATGAAATCGATAAAAAACGCCAAAGTTTGGATAAATCAATGAATCAAATTTGGTCAAAATTTGGTGTGGAAAAAATTAAAAAAGCTAGTGAAATTTAAGGAGAAAAGATGAAAGTAGGGGAACTTTATTCGGTTATGTGTATAATTTTCGCGACGAATTTTAAGGGCGCGATAAGCAAGGAAAATTTCGAAAAACTTGCTAGCAAATGGATTATAATCAACGAAAATGAGGAAAACAAAAAAGGTCAAGAGCTTTGGGCTAGGGTTAAAAATAGCGATTATGAGGCTATTTGCGCTGATTTTGAAAATCTCAAAGAGGCCTTTGATATGAGCTATTTTAAGCTAATAAGTGCGAGTGAAGTGAGTATTTTTTACGAAAGATGTCGCTTCAAAAAGCCATTTGCGGATTTGCCAGATACACACGCTGCAAACATGCTAGGGCTGTTGGCGATGATTTTCAAGCAAGATACAAACGAGAAATCACACAATATTTTGGGCGAGTATTTGACGAATTTTATCATGCCAAGCCTGCGTGGGCTAGCTGGACATTTGCAAATCAATGCTAAAAGCGATTATTACAAGGCGTTTGGGTATTTTTTGGCGGATTTTTGCGTGGTTGTGAAAAATAGCTTGGGGCTTAAAATTTAGCCAAATTTACAAATTTAATTAGGGGCGAGAGTTGGAGTTTTGGAACCACATTTACGAAAAATTTGACCCAGTTGCGTTTAGCGTCGCCGGTTTTAGCGTGCATTGGTATGGCATAATGTATGTTTTGGCGCTGCTAATCGCACTCTTTATGGCCAAATGGATTGCTAAGCGCGACGGGCTGAAATTTAGCAGTGCGGTGCTAGATAATTATTTCATCTGGGTCGAAATCGGCGTGATTTTGGGCGCTAGACTCGGATATATCGCGATTTATTCAGGCGAGGCGCTGTGGTATTTCACTCACCCGTGGCAAATTTTCAACCCCTTTTATAATGGCGAATTTATCGGAATTCGCGGTATGAGTTACCATGGGGCGGTGGTTGGATTTATCATCGCCACAATAGTGTTTTGTCGCCGCCACGCCCAAAACCAGTGGGCACTACTCGATCTTGTCGCGCTCAGCGTGCCGCTTGGGTATTTTTTCGGGCGGATTGGGAATTTTTTAAACCAAGAGCTAATCGGGCGCGCAACCGATGTGAGCTGGGGGATTTTCGTAGATGGTGTGCTTCGCCACCCTAGCCAAATTTACGAAGGTTTGCTCGAAGGAATTTTGATTTTTGTGATTTTATTTTTTAGCAGGAAATTTAAGAAATTCGACGGCGAACTGATTTGCAACTACGCTATTTTATACACATTTATGCGCTTTGTGAGTGAATTTTTCAGAGAACCAGACGCTGGGATTGGGTTTGTAATCGCTGGGTTTTCAATGGGGCAAATTTTATCGCTCGTTATGTTTTTGGCGGGCGTTATATTAAAAATTTCTTTGAAATTTCAACTAATAGGGCGTAATTAACTTTACTTAAAGTTAAAAAATACTATAATGTCCTGTTAAAGTTAAATTTACAAATTGTTAGTAATTTAACTAACTAATTTTCTATAAGGAGAGCTCATGAGCGAGCAAATCGAAGGCTTCTTAGGTATCCGCACGGATCGCACAAAAAGCCGTATGCCAGCGCGCCTAGACTTAATCCAAAGTATCAGTGGTGGAATTTTGGGTCTATTTATGTGGGTGCATATGATGTTTGTTTCTACTGTATTGTTCGGTGGAGACTTTTTTACCAAAGTTGTTGAATTCTTAGAATTAAGATTTTTGAGCGACAGCCCTTCTATGAGCTATATTACATCTTTCTTAGCTCTTGCTGTATTTATCATTTTCTTTATTCACGCTGCGCTAGGTATGAGAAAAATGCCAATCAATTTCCGCCAATGGCAATCATATCGTGCTCACATGAAACGCTTCAAACACGAAGATACTTCACTTTGGTGGGTTCAAGCAATCACTGGCTTTATTATGTTCTTCTTGGGTGCTGCACACCTTATTTTCATCATCACAAACTCTGATAAAATTTCAGGTGATATGTCAGGTGCTCGTGTAGTAAGCCATTTTATGTGGTTGTTCTACCTAGTATTGCTTTTCGCTGTTGAACTTCACGGTAGCATTGGTTTATACAGACTATGCGTTAAATGGGGTATTTTCGAAGGTCCTGATGCAAAAGAAAGTCGTAAAAAACTTAAAAAATTAAAATGGATTGTTTCAGCTTTCTTCTTAATTTTAGGTCTTTTATCTTTGGCTGCATTTATTAAAATCGGCGTAAATTTATAAAATAGGGAATTGAAATATGAATGTTAAATATTATGATGCATTAGTTATCGGTGGTGGGCTTGCAGGCCTACGCGCTGCGGTAGCTGCTGGCGAAAAAGGGCTTAGCACAGTAGTTTTAAGCCTTATTCCTGTTAAACGCTCGCACTCAGCAGCAGCACAAGGTGGTATGCAAGCAAGTCTTGGTAATTCTAAAATGAGTGAAGGCGATAATGAAGATGTGCATTTCGCTGATACCGTAAAAGGTAGCGACTGGGGTTGCGATCAAGATGTAGCTAGAATGTTTGCTCAAACAGCTCCAAAAGCTATTCGTGAGCTAGCTGCGTGGGGCGTTCCATGGACTCGTATCACAAAAGGTAAAAGAAGCGCGATTATCAACGCTCAAAAAACAACAATCGAAGAAAAAGAAGAAGTTCATGGTCTAATTCACAGCCGTGACTTCGGTGGAACAAAAAAATGGAGAACTTGCTACACAGCTGACGCTACTGGCCACACTATGCTTTTTGCTGTTGCAAACGAGGCATTAAAACACAATGTCGATATCCACGATAGAAAAGAAGCAATCGCTCTAATCCACGAAAACAACCGCTGTTATGGCGCGATTGTTCGCGATTTAGTAACTGGCGAGCTTACAGCTTATGTTGCAAAAGGCACATTAATCGCAACTGGTGGTTATGGTCGTGTATATCGCCACACAACAAACGCTGTTGTTTGTGAGGGAACCGGTGCTGCTATCGCACTAGAAACAGGCGTAGCTCAATTAGGAAATATGGAAGCAGTTCAATTCCACCCAACTCCAATCGTTCCAAGTGGTATCTTGCTAACTGAGGGTTGCCGTGGTGATGGTGGTATCTTGCGTGATGTCGATGGATATCGCTTTATGCCTGATTATGAACCAGAGAAAAAAGAACTAGCTAGCCGCGATGTTGTTTCACGCCGTATTATGGAACACATCAGAAATGGTAAAGGCGTTCCTAGCCCTTATGGATACCATGTTTGGCTTGATATTTCTATCTTGGGTCGTGAGCATATCGAGAAAAACCTTCGCGATGTTCAAGAAATTTGCCAAATTTTCAACGGTATTGATCCTGCTGATACAGAGACTTACACAGATGAAAATGGTCGCAAAAGAGGCAAAGGTTGGGCTCCAATCCTTCCAATGCAACACTACTCAATGGGTGGAATCAAAACAAAAGCAACAGGCGAAAGCCCAACACTAGCAGGTCTATTCTCAGCTGGTGAGGCTGCATGCTGGGATATGCACGGATTCAACCGCTTGGGTGGAAACTCAGTTTCTGAGACAGTTGTCGCTGGTATGATTGTAGGTGATTACTTTGCAGATTTCTGCGCAAGCCACGAAATCGATATCAAAACAACTTCAATTGAAAAATTTGTAAATAAATCACAAGCTTACCTACAAAGCCTACTTGATAAAGACGGCAAATACAATGTATTTGAGATCAAAAACAAAATGAAAGATATCATGTGGGAACATGTTGCGATTTTCCGCACAGGCGAGGGCTTGGCAAAAGCTGTAAAAGAGCTAGAAGAGCTTTACAAAGAATCAACAAATGTTAAAATTTCAAACAAAGAGCTATTTGGAAACCCAGAGCTAGAAGAGGCTTATCGTGTTCCTATGATGCTTAAACTTGCACTTTGCGTTGCAAAAGGCGCACTAGATCGCACAGAGAGCCGTGGCGCTCACTACCGCGAAGACTTCACAAAACGCGATGACGCAAACTGGCTAAAACGCACACTAGCGACTTGGAAAGACGGCGATACATTGCCAACTCTAACTTACGAGCCACTAGACATTATGAAAATGGAAATCCCACCAGCGTTCCGTGGTTATGGCGCTAAGGGTAACATTATCGAGCACCCAGATAGTGCTAAACGCCAAAAAGAAGTTGATGACATTAGAGCAAAAATGGAATCAGAGGGCAGAGGACGCTATGAAATCCAAGAAGCACTAATGCATTATGAGTTGCAACCAAAATATAAAGCACCAAATGAAAGAGCAGGTATAGGATATGAGTAGAAAAATCACAATTAAAGCGTTTAAATTTAATCCGCTAAGCAAGGTTTCTAAACCTCACTTTGCGACTTATGAGCTTGAAGAAACAGATGGTATGACACTATTTATCGCACTTAATGTCATCCGCGAAAAATTTGACCCAGAGCTAAGCTTCGACTTCGTATGTCGTGCTGGTATCTGCGGTAGCTGCGGTATGTTAGTCAATGGTAAGCCAGCACTTGCTTGCCGCACACTAACAAAAGACTATCCAGAGGGCGTTATCGAGCTTATGCCACTTCCTGTATTTAAACTACTAAAAGATTTGAGCGTAGATACAGGTAACTGGATGAACGCGATGAGTAAGAGAGTCGAGAGCTGGATCCACACTGACCATGTAACTGACATCTCTAAATTAGAGGAAAAAGTCGAACCAGAAGTAGCACAAGAGGTTTTCGAGCTAGATCGTTGTATCGAGTGCGGTATCTGCGTGGCAGCATGCGGAACTGCGATTATGAGAGAGGATTTTATCGGTGCTGTTGGTATCAATCGCGTAGCTAGATTTAAAATCGATGCTCTTGATAACAGAACAGACGATGATTTCTACGAGCTGATCGGCGATGATGACGGTGTGTTTGGTTGTATGAGTTTGCTAGGTTGCGAAGACAACTGCCCTAAACACCTTCCATTACAATCTCGCATTGCTTATATGCGTAGAAAACTTGCTGCAAAAGGCAAATAATCCTATGACGCTTGCAAAATTTTTGCAGGCGTCTTTCCGCTTTTATAAAATTTTGAAATTTTATTGCAAAACTTATCAAATTTCTAACCATTTCAACCCAAAAAAGGTAGTTTATGAATAATTTTATGAGTAAAATTTGGGGTTCAAAGAGGCTTTTTATCGATGAGAGCCTAATTCGCACTATGCCTAGCGATATCGCTGCGCTTATGTTATGCACAAATTCGCAAAATTTTGAAAAATTTAAATCGTTGCAAAGTTTTAGAGAAATTTTAAAAGAGCTTGGCGAAGAGATTGGAATCTATGCGATTCAGTCCCTGCAAATCGGCGCAATCAACGCGATTTGCAAGCTTAAAATTTCCAAATTAAGCGTTTTGATGATGGTTGAAAATTTAAGCAAAGAAGGAATTATTAGCAAAAGCGAGTATGATGAAATTTCAAAATTTTTGCTTCAACTTCAAAGCGATTTGAGCGAAAACGAAGCCCTAAATTCGCCCACAAATTTCGCATTTTACGGCAAATTAGAGAGTTTGGATATTATTAGTGATGAGCTAAAAGCACTTTTGAGCGCCAAAAGCGAAGATGAGCTGGCAAATTTGGTTTCAGGCGCGGACACTGGCACAGACACTGGCGCGGACGCAAATTTGGGCGCAAATTTGGGCGAGTATTTGGATACTAGCGCGAGCGAAAATGCGAGCGAAAATTCAGATACAAATCCAGGCGCAGGTTTTCTTGTTTGCGCGAGCGAATTTGAAAATTCACTCTTTGAGCGCACAAACGCCGCCAAATTAAACGCCAAAGATGCAAATTTCACACTCTCGGTTACTGGCGTAATCAACGCTGGGAAATCCAGCATGCTAAATCGCCTTTTGGGATTTGATATTTTAGGGACTTCAAATATCCCTGAAACGGCGAATTTAACGCTTCTTAAAGGTAGCGATAAGCCTTATGCTAAGGTCAAATTCTACGATGATGAGGAGCTTGAAATTTTGGGTTTTGCGCAGGAATTTCGCTCGAAATTTCAAAACCAAAGCGAAGCCATAATCGAGCCAGAAAAACTGCAAGAATTCACCTCTGCCAAGTATGAAATTTCAAAATTTATCAAATTTATCGAACTTGGCATAAAAAGTGATTTTCTAAGCGATAAAATCACCGTCGTCGATACCCCAGGTCTAGACGATAGCGTGGTTTTGCGCGAGGAACTGACGAAAAACTTTATGTTTTCAAGCGACGCGATAATCCACCTAATGAACGCCTCTCAAAGCTCGACCAAAAAGGATATGAGCTTTATCGCAAGCACCCTAAAAAGCTCGAAAAACAACTCTCTCATTGTGGTTTTAACACATGCTGATTTGCTTAGCCAGACCGAGCTAATCGACGCGCTAAGATACGCTAGGGCTAGTATTTGCGAGGAGCTTGGGGCGTTTGGGTTCGATGAGGGGCTGATAGAAAATGTGAGCTATTTTTGCATAGACAGCCACAGCGGACGGGGCATTGGCGAGCTGAAATCTCATCTTTTCGAGCGATTTTTCGGCGAAAATTCAGCCAAAGCAGATGAAATTTTATCCTCATACAAAAAAGAGTTATCACTGATTTGCGAGGCGTATTTGGCTGATTTGCAGGAGCAAAACGCCGATTTTAGCGCGAATAAAAGCGAACTAGCCCAAAAATGCGAGAATATAAACGCCGAAATTAGCGCGCTAAATGCAAATTTAGCTAAGCTAAAAAACGATTTAACCGGCGCAATTAGCAAGCTTAGCTACGATGATAGCACACTTTTTGCGCCGCTAAAATCAGCGATTTTGACGATTAAAGACAGGGTTTTAACCGACATAAATTACTCGAAAAAAAATAAAAAGCAGATTGATTTTTCTAGGCTAGAAGTCATCGCAAACTCTGGCGTCAAAGATGTCATCACGGACATTTTCCGCTCGTTTTCGCAAAAGATTTCGCGCGATATTTCTGATATCAAAGAGCTTTTAGGAAGCGATTTTAGCGAGGTAAATTCGCTTAAATTTGACACGAAAAAATACATGGACGAAAATTTTGCCCAGCCAAATTTCGCTAAATTTAACGAAAGCCTGCGTGAAATCGTGCGCAAAAACAGCGATTTTGGCGCATTATCGGCGAGTTTTGACGCGCTATTTAGTGAGTTTTTCGCTAAGCTAAATTTAAAATCTAGCTTCGAAAACATCGCCAAAACCTGCACTGCGGAGTTTAAAGAAAATGTCCTAGCCCTTTTTGCTAGTAAAAAATCTAGCCTAGATTTGCGCCAAAGCGAGCTTGAAAGCGCGCTTAAAGCAGGCGATGAAAACGCCGAGCAAATCGCCAAAAACGCGCGATTGGTGCGAGAAAAAATAAATTTGGTAAATGGATTAATTAAAAGGATTGAGCAATGCTAAGGGAATTTATCAGCGAGTATAGGGCGAAATTTTTACCCAGCACGAAGCAGGGATTTTGGGGCGATATGAGCAGGGCTGTGAGCGAGTTAAAAGACCCGAGTCTGCACCCTAGCGCGCATTTAAGCAAAGTTTTAGATGAAATTTTGCTTGTCGAGTCTGAGCCTCTTAAAATCGCGGTTGTGGGGCAGTTTAGCAGCGGTAAATCGACATTTTTAAACACCTTGCTTTCTAGCGAAGTTTTGCCAACTGGCGTCGTGCCAGTTACTGCCAAGGCCACTCATATCAAATACGCCCCTTATGAAATGATGAGCGTAGCGTATAAAAACGGCTACACCCAAACCTTAGAAAGCTCGCAAATTTCGGATTTCGTCGATCAAAGGCGGGAGCTAAAAGATATCAAAAATATAAATATGTTTTTGCCACACGAGCTTTTGAAAAAGATAAATTTCATCGACACCCCAGGGCTAAATTCGCGCTCGAACGCCGATACTAGGGAGACATTGGAGATTTTCGACGAGGTTTTTGGCGTGCTTTGGATTTCTCTCATCGACAATGCCGCCAGAAAGAGCGAAACAGCTCAAATTTCGCTTTTGCCAAAATTTTTAAGCAAAAACTCCATTGCGATTTTAAGTCAAAAAGATAGGCTTGGCGCCGAAGAAATCGAGCGCGTGCATAATTACGCTAAAACGATTTTTGGCGCGAATTTTGCCTCTATCGTGCCAATCTCATCAAAGCTAGAAAAAGCTGGCGATAGCCAAAACAGCGGGTTTAGCGAGGTTAGGGAGTTTTTAGACGGGCTTGATAAAAACCGCATTAGCTTTGCCAAATCTAGGCTAAATTTCATACTTGCTGAGCTTAAAAACGAGCGGGCAGGGTATTTGGAAATACATAAAATTTTAGAAAAAATTATCGCTTCAAACAAAGATAAAATCGCCGAATTTTGCGCTAGTGAGCGCGAAATTTACAAAGAGGAATTTGGCAAAATTTACGCCTCGATTAAAGAGACCTCGAAATTTATCGCTAAAACCATGCAAGAAGCTCTAAGCTCGAAGCAAAACGAGTATTTCGTGAGCGCGACGCAGACGAAAAAGAGCTTTTTTGGCACGCAAACTTCGAAGGGATACGAAAAGGTAGCCTACGAGGCGCCGTATTTCAACACTGACGCCGCGCTTTCGAAGCTGATTTACAACGACGATAGGCTAAATGTGATTTTCCGCCGTTTCAAAGGCGAGCTAGTCAAAACGCAAAACGCCATGAGCGAGGCGATAGAGCGCATTTATGCGGGGTTTGAGAGGGAAATTTTGCTATTTAAAGGTAGGTTTGAAAACTACGAGCGCCAAAGCGATTTAGCCTCTATCATAGAGGCTTCAAACATCGCTAAAATCGCAAGCGAAGTCTATGGGCTGTTTTTAAAAGACGGCGAGAGGGCTGTTTTTCAAATCTGCCAAAAAATCGCGCTGTTTTTCGAGCAAATTATGATAAAAATCGCCTCAAACTACACAAACGCCGTAACCCTAAGTGCGAATTTCATCGCGAACAAAATCGCAAAATCAATCAGCGATTATGAGGAAGAACCGGGACTTTATCAGCTTTTTTATCCCTCTTATGAGGACTTTGAAAAGGCGGTTTTAGGGGGACTTCATTACTATGAGTTTGAAAATGACTTCGTAGGGTCTAGCTCGTTTGTGGATAAAATTTACTCAGATTTTAGCGCGCAGATTGCGCAAATTTTCGAGGAAAATTTAGCCAAAATCGCGGATTTTAAAGCCACGCAAGAAAACGCGCTTGCGATTTTTAGCGCACTTGAAAATTTGCAAAGCCAAAATTAGTCTAAATTTCTAAATTTAGACTAATTTCGCAAACTCACTTCCTAGTTTTTCGCGCCAATTATCGGCGATTTTTTCGCCCTCTTTGGCGTATTTTAAAATCACGCCCTCGCATTTTTGCAAAAATTTAAAGAGCTTTTCCTCCCAAATTTCGGGGCTTTGATTATTTTTGTGCATGGTTTGTATAAAGACTAATTCCTTGCTAAGATTTGCGATTTCATCGAGTGCTTCGTCCCTTTGGCTCTCGTCTTTTAGCTCTAAATTTTGCAAAGCCAAAATTTCTCCGTCAAGTATGTCACAAAAGCTCAGATATTTGGCGTTATTTGGCACTTCCTCTATCATATCAGCGCGCGAGGCTGCGCGCATTACCTGCGAATAAACGATAAAACCTACTATCAAAAAAACCGCCAAAATTAGCGTTATATTAACCATTTTTCCTCCTTTTTAAGCTATCAAATCCCACTATCGCAAGCCCTAGCCAAATGAGCGAAAAGCTGAAAATTTTGTAAAAACTAAGCTCCTCGCCGTATAAAAACACAGCGATTAGCATGCTCATCGAGGGGCTAAGATACTGCATAAATCCGATTGTCGAAAGCGGCAGATACGCAGTCGAAATCGCAAATGTAATTAGTGGCAAAACCGTGATAACTCCGCTAAATGCGAGCAATGCGCCGGTGCTGTGTGCCCCAAATGCGCTAGTGCCCGAATACGCACAAAACCCCAAATACGCGCACGCAAGCGGGAGCATGAGCGTGGTCTCGCAAAACAGCCCCTCGAAGCTAGGCACGGCGATTTTTTTGCGAATTAATCCATAAAATGCGAAACTTGTCGGCAAAATCAGCGATACAAATGGCAGTCTGCCAAGTGCGTAAATTTGCACGCAGATCGCCAAAAACGCCAAAAATAGCGAAACCCTCCCTGCTAGGCTTAGTCGTTCTTTTAGAAAAATTGCGCCCAAAAGCACCGATAATAGGGGGTTTATGAAATATCCTAGGCTCGTGGATAAAATATCGCCTAAATTTACCGCCCAGATAAAAATGCCCCAATTTATGCTAATCAAACAGCCTGTGCAAAGAAGTGCTAATGCCTTTTTGCGATCTGATAACAAAAGCGAGATATTTTTTAGCTTTTTTGTAAAAAACAAAAATAAAAAAAGCAAAACAAAGGACCAAAAAATTCTGTGCGCTAAAATTTGCGTAGCATCTACATCTTGGATAAATTTGAAATAAATCGGAAAAACACCCCACATAAAAAAGGTCAAAAACGCGATTATTAGCCCTTTTGTGCGGTCATCTTTCATAAAATTCCTTAAATTTGTGATTGATTTAAAAGGCTTGCATTTTAAAATTTAATTGATTAATAACTGCTTATTTTTGGCGTGAAATTTAGGAGTAAATTTATATTTTTGAAATGAAATTTAGTCATATTTAGGTATAATGGCAAAATTTTTAAAACCAAAAAAGGAGAATTTATGAGTTGGGATAGATCGTCTTGGAAAAATTTCAATATCTTACAGCAGCCCACATACCCTGATATGGGCGCAGTCGAGGCCGTCAAAGAAAGGCTTTATAACTTCCCGCCACTAGTTTTTGCTGGCGAGGTCAGATCTTTAAAAAGCGATCTTGCCAGAGCCACAAAGGGCGAGGCGTTTTTGCTTCAAGGTGGGGATTGCGCTGAGAGTTTTGCAAATTTTAGCGCAAACAATATCCGCGATATGTTTAAGGTAATGCTTCAAATGGCGATTGTAATGACCTTCGCCGCTGGCAAGCCTATCGTAAAGGTCGGACGCCTAGCAGGTCAGTTTGCCAAACCTCGCAGTAGCGATTACGAAGAGGTCGGCGGTGTGAAGCTTCCTAGCTATCGTGGCGATATCATAAATGGCTTCGAGTTTAACGAAGCTGCGCGCGTGCCAAATCCGGAGCGTATGATCGAGGCGTATCACCAAAGTGCGGCTACGATGAACCTTTTGCGTGCGTTTTCACGCGGTGGTCTAGCCAATCTGCACGAGGTGCATAAGTGGAATTTGGGCTTTTTGAAAAGGGCTGAGTTGCAGGCGAAATTCAACGCTCTAAGCGATTCTATCTCAAATGCGCTGAAATTTATGGACGCATGTGGCATAAATACGCAAAGCGCACCAACGCTAAATGAGACGAAATTTTACACTTCGCACGAGGCGCTTTTGCTAAATTACGAAGAGTGCCTTACGCGCATAGACAGCACGAGCGGGGACTGGTATGACTGCTCGGCGCACATGGTTTGGATAGGCGAGCGCACTAGGGGAGTTGGTGATGCGCATGTGCATTTTATGAGCGGGATCAAAAACCCTATCGGCGTAAAAATCGGACCAAACGCTAGCGCGCAGGATATTTTGTGCTTAGCAGACGCGCTAAATCCAGAAAACGAGGCTGGCAGACTAAATATCATCATTCGCATGGGCGCGGATAAAATCGGCGATAGACTGCCAAAAATACTGCGCGAGCTAAAAAGCGAGGGCAGGGAAATTTTATACAGTATCGATCCTATGCACGGAAACACCGTCAAAGCGGGCAATTACAAAACGCGCGAGTTCGATATGATTTTAAAAGAGGTTCAAAGCTTCTTTGAAATCCACAAGGCCGAGGGCACGAAAGCTGGCGGAATCCACCTAGAAATGACAGGCCAAGATGTTACAGAATGCACAGGCGGGGCATTTAATGTGACAGAAGAGACGCTAAAAGAGCGCTACGAAACCCAGTGCGATCCGCGTCTAAACGCTGATCAAGCGCTCGAACTTGCCTTTGTAATCGCTGATAATTTAAAGGCAGTGGATTAAAATTTCAAAATTTAAATTTTGCCTATAAGCCAAATTTACCATTTTTGGTGAATTTGGCTTTTTTATTTCATTATCGCTAGAATTTTTATAAATAAATTTAGTAAGTATTGATAAGATTGGTTGCAGAGGAGGGATTTGAACCCCCGACCTTCGGGTTATGAGCCCGACGAGCTACCACTGCTCTACCCTGCGATACAAAAATGATTTAAAGAAGAGTGGATGGGGTAGGAGGATTCGAACCTCCGCATGATTGGACCAAAACCAATTGCCTTACCGCTTGGCGATACCCCAATGCAAAAGAACTTGTATTATACAGAAAAACAAATCAAAAGTCAAGAAAAATCGCGAAATTTAGTGAAATTTGTAGTGGAATTTTAATTTGCACGATAAATTTGGGCTGTTTTTGCTAAATTTAAGCTATAAAAATGTATAATAAAAGTTCTTTTTGATTGTGCGCTCGTAGCTCAGCTGGATAGAGCATTTGATTGCGGTTCAAAAGGTCAGGGATTCGAATTCCTTCGGGCGCACCACTTCTAACTCAGATTTTTTCATATTTTCATTGAATTTTTGATTTTTATTTATCGTTGCGAAACACTGCGCCGATAGGTTAACGTTGTCATTGCGCTTCGCAAGCCGGGGATACTGCGCCGATACGCTCTTTATTGTCATTGTGAGAATTTTTAAAGCGTTCGCTATTGTCATTGCGAGGAGCGAAGCGACGAAGCAATCTACGAGTATAAAATTTCGGCGCAGTGTTTTTCAGAATTTCAAAATTTAAATAGAATTTTGCTTTACATTTTACTGGATTGCTTCGCCACGCTCGCAATGACAAATCAGGCGTAAAATTTGCACTTAAAAAGAGCTTAAAATTTAAAATTCAGCCAAATTTCAGTGCAAATTTTAAAACCCAAATTTACCACTAAAATTCCAAAATTTAGGCTATTTCAAGCGCAAAAAATCCTCCGTAAATCAAAGTATTTTACTTTTATGTATGTAAAATGAAATCTATTTACAAGGAGGAAACCATGAGAAAAGGTTTCACTATGATCGAGTTGATCTTCGTTATCGTTATTTTAGGTATTTTGGCAGCTATCGCTATCCCAAGATTGGCAGCTACTCGTGATGATGCTGAGGTAGCAAAAGTTGGAACAAATATGACAACTTTAATCAGTGACTTAGGTGCATACTATACATCACAAGGCGAGTTGAACTCAGATATTAAAGTTATGACAAATGTTCAACTAGCAAATGTTGAAGGTTTGGAAGGTGATTTAATGACAGCTGGTAAAGCTTGCATTCATGTCGCAGGTACTGACTATGATGAAACGACTAAAAAACCTGCAACTTTGGCAGTTACCAAAGGTGATGATAGTGCAGAGAAAATTTGTACGAAAGTTTATGACATAGCTGCTATTGATAAAATTTTAACTGGCACATTTGTTTATCCTGCGTATGATGCGACTACACAAACATATACGGATACAACTAGTGGAGAAGGCGAAGTTGCTATTAGCGGTGTTGGCGTAAAATTCTAATCTGAAAATAAAGTAAGATTTGTTGGCTCGGAGCTTCGGCTTCGAGCCTTTTTTGTTTGTAAGGATAATTATATTAGACATTAATAATATAGTTTCGTATTGGAAATTAGACAAAAAAGACTGCATTTTATTTAAAGATACAGAAGAAGATTTTTATGTCATATTCGGCGAATACAACCACAAAAATCAAAAAACCAAAGGCGAATTTTGCATAGGAGTGTGTTGGGAGAATTACCCCATACAAAGAGATAAATTATCGCCTATGGTTTTAAGCAAAGAAACATCAAATGGGCTTTTAGACGGACTATTTATAAAGGCTGTAAAAGATAAAAATCAAAAACTAAGCGATAAGATTTTAAAGATTACAGAAAAGTTAAAATAAAAAAGGCTCGGACTTTCGCCCGAGCCTACAAGTATCACTCTAAACAAAGTTTAGATTAGAATACTACATTAAGACCAGTTAGTTGGTAACCATATATTGGGTTCTCAGTATCTGTTTTCCAAGTCTCAGTTGTTTTATCATAGACTTGACCATAGAATGAAGCACCAGATTCTTTATTGTCTGCTCCTTTAATGGTGGCTATTTTTGCTACGCTTGGAACATCAAGAATCTTTTTGCAAATTGAAGCAGCCGCATCTGTTCCGCCCTCTACTTTGATATAAGCAGGAGTTTTCTTAGCGCTAGTTGCTACCTCTGGTGTAATTGTATATTTTAAACATTTTTTACCAGCTGCTTTTATCTCACCGACAGCTTTACCACTAGCATTACCATTAGTAGCGATAGTCATTTCGCTTGTGCTATCTACTACAACATTTGTCATTACTTTAATATCACTTGCAAAAGTGCCTTGTGATGTATAGTATGCACCAACATCGCTGATTAGTGTTGATAAGTTTGTAGCTGCTTTGCTAATCTCAGCATCATCACGAGTAGCTGCCAATCTTGGGATAGCGATAGCTGCCAAAATACCTAAAATAACGATAACGAAGATCAACTCGATCATAGTGAAACCTTTTCTCATGGTTTCCTCCTTGTAAATAGATTTCATTTTACATACATATATGTAAAACTTGCGCGGATTATAGCAAAAAAAATTAAAAAATTCAATTATTTTTGTAAAAAATTTGAAAAAAATTTAAAATTTTATAAAAAAAGCCCATTTTTGCGCTATTTTGCACAAGGAAAAATTTTTTATTTCATAGCCTCATTGCGCGGTTTAGGTTGCGTAGGTCGGATTTGTTTTCTAAAAAATGGCCGTAAATGCGGTTTATCATATCTAGATTCGCGTGTCCTAGCGTGCTGGCGATGAGCGGGGCTGGGACTTTCGCGCCCAAAAGGTGCGAACAAAAGCTGTGTCTGGTGCTGTGAAGCCCGCAGAGTGGGAGATCTAGTGATTTTAACAATTTTTTAAATTTATAGTGTATAGCAAAATAATCGCTACTAAATATCGCCCCATTGGGCAAATTTAGCCCTAAAATATGCTCTTTGAGCGGTTTTAACAAATTTATCGTGCGTGATTTGCCATTTTTTGGCGTAGTTAGCTCAAAGCGAGTTTGGTTTTTGCAAATGCTGATTTTATCGTGCTTAAAATCAAAATCGCTCGTATGTAGTGCGAGTATTTCGCCACTTCTAGCGCCTGTGAAAAAGGCTATGTATAAAAATGTGCGAAGCTCGCCGTGAGAGTGGGATAAAAGTGCGTTAATTTGAGTTTTTGTGAAGCAGAATTTGGATTTTGGTGTGGTTGGGAGCTTTTTGATAAATTCAAATGGACTTTTGGAGATTGCACCGTGATTTTTGGCGAGTTTGAAAGCGATTTTGGCGTAAGAGAGCAAAAGATTGATTGTTTGTGCGCTGAGATTTGTGTTTTTCATCACGCTTATGGCATTGTAAATATCGCTAGGAGCGTATGTTCGGATAGGCAAATCTGGCAAAAAATCAAAAAGTCGGTTGATAGCGCAAGTGGCTGTTTTGAGCGTGGTAAGCTTGGCGTAGGTGCGAAGAGAGCCAAGGTAAATCGCACAAAAATGGCTTAGCAAATACGGATTTCGTGGGATTTTGGTCATTTGGATTTTTGGTTTGGTGTTTGTGGTGGCAAAATTTAGGCTAGTTGGTTGCTTTTGTGGCATTTGGGCGGTGTTTGTGAGTGCAATTTTGCGAAAAATCGGCAGTAGGGTTTGCGTGGCGTAGGCGAGATTTGGCTCGTTATATACTAGGCCTAGCGAGCGTGTGATGAGCTTGTGTGTGCTGTAAAAGCGCAGGTGGATTTTGCCGTTTTGATTGATGAGTTGCATTTGGCTCCTTTGTGTGAAATGTGCGATTTGTGCTAATTTGCTCAAAATCGCTTTGAGAATTTTATATGAGTTTGAGAAATACTGTGCCGAAAATTTGGGCAGAATTTGATTTGTCATTGCAAAGCGATGCAGTCGCCGTGGCAATCTAGAAATTTCGATAAATTTTAATTCGCTGACAAATTTTATAATTCAAAATTTGTAAAATTTGAAAATTTTCCTTTTGAATTTTACCAGGTTGCTTTGCTAACACTCGCAATGACAAATCAAAACGCTTAAAATCAGCTTTATCAAGCTAAATTTCAGCAAAATTTCTACAAATTTTAAAATCTAAATTCCCCAAAAATTCGACACTTAAAATCAAATTTACAAGATGATTTTACATATATGTATGTAAAATGAAATTTATTTACAAGGAGGAAACCATGAGAAAAGGTTTCACTATGATCGAGTTGATCTTCGTTATCGTTATTTTAGGTATTTTGGCAGCTATCGCTATCCCAAGATTGGCAGCTACTCGTGATGATGCTGAGGTTAGCAAAGCAGCTACAAATTTAACAACATTAATTAGTGACTTGGGTGCATACTATACATCACAAGCACAATTTGCTAGCACATTTGGTGGTATGACAAATGTTCAATTGAAAAACCCAACTGAGACTACAATCGGCAGCACAGGTAAAATGGCTGGTTCAATCGAAGGTGTGATTGCCGCTGCTGGTAAAGAGTGTATGAAAGTCGAACTAACAGATTTCGATGCAGCTACAAACAAACCAGCTGTCCTAAAAGTAACAGAAGGCACACAAAAAGATGCTTCTGTTTGCAAAAAAGTGCTTGACACTGGTTCAGTTCAAAAGATCTTAAAAGGCAAATTTGATTATCAAAAAATCACAACTGCAGCTACTAGCACAAAAGCAGCTGTGTATACGACTACTCCATCAGATGCTGGCGAAGTTGCTATCAGCGGTGTAGGCGTTGTATTCTAATCTAAGCTTTGCTTAGTTGATACTTTATGGGCTCGGGCTTTGGTCCGAGCCTTTTTTTATGGCTGATTTTTGACTTTTATGCTAAAATATAATCCGTGATCATATAAATTTGAGGAATTTATGACTTTTATATCCATTTTATTATTTATAATATCGTTATGTTTAGCTAAATTTCTATTTGGAAAAAAATCTTTAATCTTGTATTGTTTGCTTGTTTTTGTAAATTTGTTTTTTTTCGCTTTTGATTATGCTTTGAAATACTTCACAGGAAATACTCTAACTCCATTTTCTATGAATATGTTTTTTATAAGTATAGTTGGGGCACCTCTGATGACATTTATAAACTACATTATAATAATTGTTTTGTTGATTTTATCATTTATTTTGTTTTTGGTAATTTTTTATAAAAAAACTTGGCGAAATTTAAGGGTTTCTAAAATTTTCGCTATTTTTTGCTTTGGAAGTATTTTTGCTGCGCTATGTATAAACCCGCTGAGTGTAGCGCTTACGAAGTTATATTTTCAGATGAATCCGCCTGTATGGTCGCTGAAAAATGATATTTATCCATTTATAAAGGTGCCAAAACCAAATACTATACAAAATGCGCCAAATATCGTTTATATTTTTTTAGAAAGTTTTAATGACGCATATATCAAAGATAGTATTTTTCCTACACTTGCGCCAAATTTGAGCTCACTAAAAAATACCATGCTTTTTGAAAAAGTTGCTAGAAGTCCAGGTGCGCAAATCACCATAGAGGGTATGTTTAGTTCATTTTGCGGTGTGCCATATTTATTTAGTTTTAAAAATCCAAGCAATAATGATTTTGGCAAAAATATCAAATGCGCTAGCCATATTCTAAAAGATCTAGGCTATCATACATATTTTATCAAAGGTGCAAATTTAGAGTTTCAAAATACGGATAGATTTTTGGACGCTATGGAGTTTGATGAGAGATTTGGTAGGGCAGAGTTAGCACAAAGAAAGGCTAAAAATTTTAATGAGTGGGGCGTAGATGATGATGAGATGTTGGAGTTTGCATGGGAAGATTTTTTGCGACTTTCGCATGACAAAACTCCGTTTTTGCAGACGATTTTGACCATATCTACACACTCTCCAAATGGATTTGTAGCCAAGAGCTGTGAGAATTTGCAGGGGAATTTTAATGAGAGTTTTTATGATAAAAGTGGAGAAGATAGAGAAATCACAATGCTTAGAGCAATTGGTTGCACAGATAAATTACTCGGAGAATTTATAAATAAAATCCGTAAAAGCGAATTTGGCGAAAATACAATAATCGTGCTTCAAAGTGATCACCCAGCACCTATAATCGAACAAAGCGATAAAATTTTTAAATTAGCTCAAAGTAGCGGTGGATTGTATTTTGCGATAAACGATCCAAAAATCACGCAAAATATCCGAATTTCACGCCAAAGCTCTACTATTGATATATTCACAACAGTGCTTGATTATATTGGTGTTTTGGACGAAATGCAACTAGGACGAAGTGCATTAAAATATGATTCGCTTTATAATAGCATGAACAGTGCAAATTATGTAAAAGCCGCTAGATTGGCACCATATATCGATTATGATGAGATAGAGAAAATTCAAAAATGAGTTTGATTTGTGTTTTTGTGTTTGTGATTGCTTGTGTTTTGGCTAAATTTTTACCAAATAGATTTAGTAAAATTTTATTTTGCATTTTAGCGTTTGTTTTCGTTGTGGCTTTTGCTCTTGATTTGGCGTTTTTGTGGGCTTTGGGGGAGCATTTTGGGCTTAAAGTTTATATTTTTATCACTACTTCGATTATTGGGGCTCCACTTTTGCCGTTTATCAAAGAAATTTTGATTTGTGCTGGAATTTTGCTAGCTATTTTGCTGTTTTGTGTGATATTGTATGGCAAAATATCTACGGGCAGCAAAAATCTAAAATTTGGAATTTTATCGATTATGGCGCTTGTTTTGGCATTTTTTACTCACCCGTTTTTTAAAAGCATGTATGAATTTCGCATGCTGACAAATCCGCCGATCGAAAAATATAAGGCGGAAATTTTCCCATATATCGCCAAACCTATGCCTAAAAAGCCAAATTTGGCTAAAAATATAGTTTATATTTATTTAGAAAGCTTTAACCGTGATTATACAGATGAGCGGAAATTTCCAAATTTAACCCCAAATTTAAACTCTTTAA
The DNA here is from genome assembly GCF_027737585.1 of Campylobacter sp. JMF_14 EL1. Taxonomy (NCBI): domain Bacteria; kingdom Pseudomonadati; phylum Campylobacterota; class Epsilonproteobacteria; order Campylobacterales; family Campylobacteraceae; genus Campylobacter; species Campylobacter sp. JMF_14 EL1. The sequence continues at coordinate 351,944 of NZ_JAOVTW010000001.1, read as the reverse complement.
AAAATCGCATAGATTTTAGCAATATTTCGCAGGGTGTGGATTTGGATTTTACATACAAAGGGATTTTTGGCTCACATTGTGCGCTGAATTATACATTTCCGAAAGGCGATATCAAGGATATAAAATTTACCCAAAACATACTTTGTGCTAGTGAAATTTTGAAAAATTTAGGCTATCACACATATTTCGCAAATGGTAGTGAGCTTGGGTTTCAAAATATGAAAAATTTCTTAGAGCAGATGAAATATGATGAAATGTATGGAAAAAGTGAAATTTCTGCACTACGAAGCGTGAGGCAAAATAGCTGGGGTGTAGATGATGATGAGCTTTTAGACTTTGCGTGGGAGGATTTTGCAAGACTTAGCGAGGCAGAAAAGCCTTTTTTGATGACACTTCTTAGCATTGGCACACACTCGCCAAATGGATTTTTATCGAAAAAATGCGAGAATTTGGATTATAAATATGATGATAGCATGCTAAAAGCGGTGGCTTGCACGGATTTTTTGGCGAGTGAGTTTATAGATAAAATTCGTTCTTCTAAATACGCTAAAAATACTATAATAGTATTACAAAATGACCATAATTTGCCCTATGATAAGGGGTTAGGATTTGCTGAGAAAATCCGCAACTCAAAAAGCTTTTTTGTGATATTTGATGATGAGTTGGGCGGAGAGATAGTGGTAGAAAAAAAGGGAAATTCGTTTGATATTTTTACTAGTGTGCTTGGGTATATGGGGATATTAGACGAAATGAATTTGGGGCGAAATCTACTTAAAAAAGAGAGTTTGTCGGGTGAATTTGACGATGAATTTTATAAAAAAGCAAGTAGGGTTTTTGAATATATTGAGTATTGAAAATTAAAAAAAGTGAGTTTTATCGCTCTTTATAATCTAAATCATCAATCGACAAAATCGCTGTATTGTAGATATTGGCGATATTTGGGGTGGAGTTTAGAGAATTTGTTTTGAGGATATTTCTACCCAAATTCATCTCATCTAAAATACCCATGTAGCCTAAAACTGTGGTAAAAGTATCAAGCGATGAGCCGTGATTTTCTACTATTTGTGTGCCTAAAATATCATCATCTAAAATAGTAAAAAATAGCTTGGAGTCTTTTAAAATACCGCTACTTAAATCACTTACTAAAAGATATGGCATTAAATGATCGCTTTGAAGGACTATGATTGTGTTTTTGCTGTATTTTGAAGAGCGAATTTTATCTATAAATTTGCCTACTAAATAATCCGTGCAATGCGCGGCTTTTAGCATTTTTTCGTTATATGGGAAAGGCAAATTTTCGCATGTCTTAGAGATAAATCCACTTGGTGCGTGCATGCCGATATTTAGGATAACTTGTATAAATTTGTCTTTGTTTTGTGATAAATGCTCAAAATCACGCCACGCGAACTCAAACATCTCATCATCATCTATGCCCCACTCGTTCGCACTTTTTGCGCCTTGGCTTTTGAAATCGCTTGCGCCTTTGCTTTCATCGTAATTTCTGCTTTGCAAAAATTCATCGGTGCGTTGATAGCTTATTTCAGCGGATTTCATAAAAAATGTGTGATAGCCATAATTTTGTAAAATTTGGGTAGCGCATAAAATTTTTTTAGGAAATTTTGTATTTTTGTCTTTTGAGATGATTTTATCGCCATTTTTAACCGGAGTAAAAAACCCAAACGGCAAAGCGCATTGCGAGGCAAAAAGACCTTCGATTGTAACGGTTGCGCCTTGTGGAATTTGGTTTATATTAGTAAATTCTAGTCGATTTGTGAGAGAATTTATGTGTGGGGTAAGGGTGTCGAATTTGGTAGTAAAATCCCTGCTAAAACTCTCCAAATATATATAAACTATATTTTTGGTTTTGAAATTTTGATTTATTTTTGGTTTTACGATATATTTTTGCAGATTAGCACGGGCGACTTTGTGATATTTGGGATTTAAGATTTGAAAAATTTGCACAGCAGATGTTGTGAGTGGGTTGAAAACAAGAGCTAAAATAAAAGAAAAAATGGCTATAAAGCCAGAAAATTTAAAGAAATTTTGTCTAGTTTTTATTCTTTTCCATAGTGCGATACAAAACAAAATAGTGCAGATAAGGGCTAAAAAAACAAGCAAAGCTTCACGCCAAAAACTAAGCAATGGAGCGCCTTTTAGGCTGATTGCTAGAATATTTATGAGTCCTAAATTTAGAAAATTTCCACTATAAAAATAAATCGTATAGTTAAAAAGAGTGATAACTAAAAAACAAAATGTTAAAAATATGTAAAAAGTTTTAAGTTTATTTGATTTTATAAAAAATAACGATATCAGAAATATAAGAAAAAAAATTAAAGAAATCATTAAAACCTTTGCCTAAAAATTCGCCAATTTTACCCAAATTTTTAAAATTTTAGCTAAAATTGCGAAATGAAAAATTTAAAGATATTTTTGGACGAATTTAAAATTTTTATCAAATCCTGGCGCAAGATTTACGACCCGCACCTCATGCACTACGCCTCGTCGCTAAGTTTTCACACGATTTTGGCATTGCTTCCTGTGCTCATGGTATCTTTGAGCGTATTTATGCAGCTGCCTAGTTTCCACGATTATTACGCCAAAATCAAGGCATTTATCTTCTCAAACCTGCTTCCAGCCAACCAAGAAAGCCTGATTCCGTATCTGGAAGAGTTTATGGCAAACGGTCTAAGCCTTGGCGCACTGGGATTTTTGGCGGTGCTTGTAACTTCGATTTTGTTTTTTGACGATTTTGAGGAGATTATCGCGCAGATTTCGCACTCGCCAAAGCGCGGATTTTTCAAAGGCCTTAGCACATATTGGACGCTTATGACACTGGCTCCCGTGGGGCTTGGCGCGTCGTTTTTCATCAGCTCAGAACTTCAAAATTTACTCGATAAAACCGAATTTTCTAGGTGGATAAATTTGCTCTCGGTTTTGCCATTTGTTATCATTTGGGCTATTTTTGCTATCACTTACGCTACGGCGATAAACCGCGAAATTCGTCCCAAAGCCGTGCTTATATCCTCTCTCGTAGCCTCCACATTATGGTGGATTTCTAAGATTATTTTCGCGCAGTATGTGTTTTATAACAAAACCTATCTTAGCATTTACGGCTCGTTTTCGGTGGCGTTATTTTTCTTTTTGTGGATTTACATAAGCTGGATTTTTTATCTAAATGGCGTGAAATTTTGCGTTTATTTGGATAATTGCTTTAAAAATTTAAAGCGCAATTAAATTTCATAAAAAACACATTTTAATCTTTTTTGAGTTATAATCTTAAAATTTTTAATCCAAAAAAAAGGAAATAAAATGGAGCAACAAAGCAAATTTTTAAATAGAGAGTTGAGTTGGCTTCGCTTTAATTCGCGCGTTTTAACTCAGTGTCAAAAGCAAATTCCACCGATTGAAAAATTGAAATTTGTAGCGATTTATAGCACAAATTTAGATGAGTTTTATATGATTCGTGTGGCTGGGCTTAAACAGCTTTTCACAGCCGGTGTAACAGCTAGCGGCGATGATGAGATGACGCCATTGGAGCAGTTGCGCGAGATCCGCTCATATCTCAAACACGAGCAAAACGAGCTAGAAGCGCACTATATCGCTATCAAAGAGGAGCTTAGCAAAAACGGCCTTTTTATCAAAAACTACGACGAGCTAACCCCTGATTTAAAGCTAAGTGCCGATGAGTTTTTCTTCAACCAAATCATGCCAGTAATTATCCCGATTGCCGTAGATGCGACGCACCCGTTTCCGCACCTAAACAACCTTAGCTTTTCGATTGCAGTCAAACTCTGCGACGCAAATGCGCCAGAGGCTATTCATTTTGGTATGATTAGGATACCACGCGTGCTTCCTAGATTTGTGCAGGTTGCAAAAAACACCTATGTAACGATTGATTCAATCGTAAATCGCCACGCCGAGGAGATTTTCCCGGGCTATAAGCTAATCAGCTCGGCTGCGTTTAGGGTTACAAGAAACGCTGATATCGTAATCGAAGAAGAGGAAGCAGATGATTTTATGATGATACTCGAAGCCGGTCTTAAACTGCGCCGCAAAGGGGCTTTCGTGCGACTTCAAATCGCCAAAAACGCAGACCCTGATTTGCTAAATTTCTTAAACGAACATCTTAAAATTTTCTACAAAGACATTTTCGAGTGCTCGATCCCGCTCACACTTGACGGGCTTTGGGAGATAGCTGGCAACAAGGATTTTTCCTATCTAGCTCACCCGCAGTATCTGCCAAAAACACTGCCTCCCTTTAACGAAAACACCTCAGTGATGAGTGCAATGGAAAAAGATGATATTTTGATTTTTCACCCTTATGAGAGCTTCGATCCAGTCCAAAAACTCATAAAAGAAGCCAGCAAAGACCCCAAAGTCATCTCAATCCGTATGACGCTATACCGCGTGGAGAAAAACTCGCCAATCGTCCAAAGCCTAATCGAGGCTGCAAGCGATGGCAAACAAGTAACCGTAATGGTCGAGCTAAAAGCTAGGTTTGATGAGGAAAACAACCTGCACTGGGCAAAGGCGCTAGAAGACGCTGGCGCGCATGTGATTTATGGAATCGCAGGTTTTAAGGTCCATGCCAAAGTCACTCAAATCATCAAAAAAGAAGACGGCAAGCTTAAATTTTATATCCACTTAGGCACGGGCAATTACAACGGAAGCAGTGCGAAAATCTACACCGATGTGAGTTTTTTTACTTGCGGGGATACTTTCGATAAGGATACGACAAATTTTTTCCACATACTCTCAGGTTATAACAAAAACCGCAAACTAGGCAATCTCTCAATGTCGCCAATGCAGATAAAAGAGAGAATTTTAAAGATGATTAAGGTCGAAGAGAGCAAAGGAAGCGATGGTAGAATCATCGCTAAAATGAACGCCCTCGTCGATAGCGATATGATAAAGGCGCTTTATAAAGCGAGCCAAGCCGGGGTTAAGATCGATCTCATAATCCGAGGAATTTGCTGTTTGCGCCCAGGTGTGGCGGGACTAAGTGAAAATATCAAAGTCCGCTCAATCATCGGCAAATACCTAGAACACGCTAGAATTTTTTATTTCAAACACGCTGAACCATGCCTATATATCGCAAGTGCTGATTGGATGCCACGAAATTTAGAGCGCAGATTGGAGCTTATGACGCCGATTTATAGCGAGGCTTTGCAAAATAAATTAAAAGAAATTTTAAAATTACAGCTTAGCGATACCCAGCTTGCTTACGAGCTTGGAAGCGACGGCGAATATAGCGCAATTAGTGTGGCAAACGAAGCAGAGCGCATTAATAACCACGAGTATTTGGAAATTTTCTTTAACAAAATTTACAAATCTGCACGCAAACACGATGACGGCGCGATTTTAGCGACGAAACTTCTAAAAGAGAGTTAAATCTATCTGGGCTAAATTTACACGCTAATTTTAGCCCAAATTTCAAAATTTACAGCCTAATACTTATCGTTTTGTAATTGTCTTTGTTTCTAAAAGTCAGCAAATTTTGCAAAATTCCAAACAAAATCATAAATGTGATAAAACTACTCCCCCCATAGCTAAAAAACGGCAGCGGCACGCCCACGACAGGGGCAAATCCGATGACCATGGAGATATTAACCCCAGCGTAGATAAAAATCAGCGTCGCCAGAGCCGAGGTAAAAACCCGTATGAGATAATCGCTGCCAAAGTCGTAATTTAGGCTAAGCAGGTGCATGATTAAAAGCGCGTAAAAGCCGATGAGCGCGAGTGCGCCGACAAATCCGAAGCGCTCGACCATATAGGCAAAGATAAAATCGCTCGTGGCAATTGGCAAAAATTTAAAGTGAGTTTGGGTGGCTTCTTCTAAATTTTTGCCGTAAATTCCGCCATTTCCGATAGCGATGACGGCTTGTTTGACCTGATAGTTGTGCTCTTCGCTCAAAAAATCCGTAATGCGCTTTTTTTGGTAATCGTGCAGGTTATTATAAAGCACGGGCGAGCTTACGCTAAAAGCTAGCACCAGTGCAATCCAAATTTTTTTATTCACGCCGATGATAAAAAGCGTCGCAAACCCCATTAAAAAAAGAATTAGCGCGGTTCCGAGGTCTGGTTCTTTGGCGATTAGCGCAAATGGCAAAAGTATATAAAAGCTAAATTTAGCGAAATCCTTCACGCCATAACCCTCGGGCGGTGGCGGATTTTTGTGGATTAGATACATTAGCATTAGCATGCACGCTGGCTTCATAATCTCGCTTGGTTGCAGGGTAAAATGCACAAACGGCAACTCCAACCAACGCTTCGCGCCAAGCTTGCTAATGCCGAAAAATTCCACGCTTAAAAGCAGGGCGATATTTACCCAGTAAAACAGCGGAATCAAATATAAAAATTTGCGAATCGGAAACAAAAAAAAGACCATGAAAACAACAAAACCAACCCCAAAATAAACAAGCTGTTTGTTGCCAAGTGTGGTGTTTGCCTCGCTGATTAAAAGGTATGAAAAAATAATAATCGGCAAAATCAGCAAAGGTTGAATATAATCAAAATATGATAAAATCTTTTTGTCAAATTTCAAAGTAAGTCCTAATAAATTTTGGGCGATAATAACAAAAAAAGGTATAAATTTGGATAATTTTACAGCAGATTGCGTGGCGAGAATCGATGTTTTTTTAAGCGAAAATTTGGGCATTTCGCGCAATCAAATTTCGAATTTAATCAAATCAGGCAGTGTTTTTATAAACCAAAAAATCATAACCAAATCATCGCAAAAGCTAAATTTAGGCGATGAGGTGAGTGTCGCTTACCCTGCGCCTACTCATAGCGATGAGGCGAAATTTAGCTTTGAGGGCGAGATTGAAATTTTATACGAAGATGATGATTTGCTAGTGCTAAATAAGCCAGCTGGCGTGGTCGTTCATCCAGCCCCAAGTGTCAAAGAAGCCACGATTGTAGAATGGCTACGCCAAAAGGGCTTTATGCTCTCCACGATAAATGGTCAAATCCGTGCAGGTATCGTTCATCGCCTAGATAAGGGCACTAGCGGAGCTTTGGTCGTGGCTAAAAATAACGCCACTCACCAAGCCCTAAGCGCGCAATTAAGCGACAAAAGCATGGGGCGAATTTATTTAGCTTTAACAGATTTGCCCCTAAAAGAGCCCTGCGTGATAGATCGCCCGATTGATCGCAACCCAAACAACCGCCTAAAAAAGGCGATAATTCCGGGCGGACGCGAGGCAAAAAGCGCGTTTTATACGATTTTTAGCGATGATTGGGGGCAGGCGAAATTTAGCCAGAATAGCAGCGATAAATTTGGCAAAATCAACCTAATTGCAGCCAAGCTTTTTACTGGGCGCACGCACCAAATCCGCGTGCATTTAAGCTCGATTAATCGCCATATTATCGGCGATTATTTATACGGATTTAAGAGCGAAAAAGATAAAATAGCAAGAATTTTACTTCACGCTTATGTGCTGTATTTCACGCACCCACGAAGTGGCGAGCGTATGCAGGTTACAGCGCCTTTGCCGGTGGAGTTTGAGAATTTGATACAAAATCACGATAAAAAGGATGAAATTTATGAAAAAATTTTACCAAGTAGCATTTTGCGCGAGTTTAGCGATACTAGCGGCTGGTTGCTCCTCTCATAGTGTGCCAGGCGGAAATGACGCAAGCTTGCCGCGCGTCGAGGGGATTAAAAGTATCTCTGGCACGAACGAAATCGGCTTAGAGTGGCCAAATTACGGCTCATATCCTAACCTTTTAGGATTTGTGGTTTATCGCGCTGATATGGGCGGTGGCGAAGCGAAAAAAATCGCAACCCTAGCCGATCCATACACTACGCACTTTGCCGATACTCGCTTAGAGCCAAACACATCGTATAAATACACTGTGCGCGCTTATGGCATAAATGGCGTGGGCGAAAGCTCGCCTGCTGCGATTGTAAGCACGACAAAGACAATTGATTCTGTGCCGTTTGCGCAGGCTTATGCGCTTCCAGATCGCGTGAAAATCATCTGGCGTCCGCACCCTGATTTGCGCGTGGCAAGCTACACTATCGAGCGTAGGGTAAAAGGCGCTGATTCGTGGAGTGGCGTCAAAGATATCGCAGGCAGACTTAGCGCAGAGTATATTGATTATGTAAATTACACCGCAGGATACGAATACCGCATAATCGCAAAATCGCAAACCGGCATGCTCTCGATCCCAAGCGCGCCAATCCAAGTAAGTCAAATGGCGGAATAAATTGCCAAATTTTATTGCAAAAAGCGTAGAACTACCGCGCCTTCCATTTAGCAAGGACGGCGTGGAGCTTTTGGAGTCTGCTAGCGATGAGAGTTGCACTCTCGTGCGCACAAGGTGCTTTGATAACGAATTTTTCGTCACTCTCAAATACGCCAAAGACAAAGTCGTAGTCAAAGGCGAAAAAACCACTAAACCAGCCAAAATCGGTATTTTGCAACGCGCACTTGAAATTTACGAGAGAGAATTTGCAAGCGGTGTGATTTTTAGCGCATTTGCCTTTAAAAGCAAATCCCTAACCCAAAAAACCCCGCTCGTGCTAGATGAAGATGAAATGCTAAATTTGCTCAAAACTACGAAATTTAGCCAAATTTTCGTCGAAATCGGCTTTGGTTCGGGCAGACATCTGCTATATCAGGCTCGCACAAATCCGCAAACGCTGGTGATTGGAATCGAAATTTACAAGCCTAGTATCGAGCAGGTCGCAAAACTAGCGATTAAAGAGGGTTTGGAAAATGTCGCTTTGATAAACACTGACGCGCGAATTTTGCTCTCATTAATGCCAGCAAATTTGCTCTCTCGCATATTTTTGCACTTTCCTGTTCCTTGGGACGATGCGCCACATCGTAGAGTCATTAGCGATGAGTTTGTCCATCAATGCGTGCGAACTCTCAAAAAAGGGGCGAAATTTGAGCTTCGCACAGATAGCGATATGTATTTTGAATATGCGCTGGATAAATTTGGCGTAGCGCAAAGTGCAGGGCGTGGCGCGATAGAGCATTTTAAAAACAGAGATTTAAGCGTGAGCTCGAAATACGAGGATCGTTGGCGCAAAATGGATAAAAATATCTTTGATTTGATTTTTACTAATAGCGATGAAAACGGCGAAGAACCGGCGAAATTCGATATGAATTTCTCAAATTTTAACCCGCAAAAAATAGAGGCAAATTTCAAAAATTTGACTATCAAAGGCGAGGGATATTTCGTGCATTTTGAGAGAATTTATAAATTTGATGATAGCGATGAGGTTTTGATTTTGACCTCGTTTGGGGCGTTTGACTTCCCGCAACAATGTTTTATTCGCATCGGGGCAAAGACGGAGTATTTTTTAAAAACTCCACTAGCTACAAGCGAAAATTACAAAGCACACAAAAAAATAATGGAGATTTTTGAGTTATGGCAGGCATAGGAGCTGATAATAACATAATCACCGCCGAGGGGCTTACACTGGGATATGATAGCGGTGAGGTCATAAAAAATGCTAGCTTTGGCATAGGCGCAAGGGATTTTGTCGTAATCACTGGCAAAAGCGGAAGTGGCAAAAGCACGCTTTTGAAGTCATTTTACGGCGATATGGATATCAAAAGTGGCGAACTTAATGTTTGTCTGTGCGATTTAAACGGCATTAGTCGCAGTGATTTGCGCACACTGCGCCAAAGAATCGGCATAATTTTTCAAGATTACAGGCTGATTAATGAATGGACGATCGAGCGAAATATCATGCTGCCGCTGATGATTATGGGCTATAATGAGCAAGTTTGCCAAGATCAGGCTAAAAAACTGCTCCGCCATATCGAGCTTGGACACAAAATGGGCAAATACCCACTAGAACTAAGCGGTGGCGAACAGCAACGCGTCGCCCTAGCGCGCGCTATGGCGCACAATCCACGCTTGCTACTTTGCGACGAGCCTACTGGAAACTTGGACGATTATTCAAGCGATATTATTTGGAATTTATTGCGCTCAGCCTGCGAGGCGTGGAACGCTTGCGTGGTTATCGTAACGCACAAAATGCCTAGCACTTTGCGTTTTGCGCATAGACATTTCGAGATAAAGGACTCCCATGTCACTGAGATCGATTAAAACGCATTTTGGGGTTATTTTTTCGCTTGTGGCGCTTTTGTTTTCGGTGCAGTTTGGAATTTTTGTAAATAATTTAGCCAAAAGTTACGAAAAATCTATCCAAAACGAATACAACATCGTCCTTGTCTCAAAAAAGGCGCTAAGCTTAGAGGAAGTGCAAGATAAGGTCAGCGATATCAGCCAAATCATCGAAATTCCAGCTGATAATATCACAGATAGATTAAAGGGTAAAATTTCAGATGTTGCCTATGAAGAACTTAGCAAAAACTTACCTAAATTTTACAGTATTAAGCTCGAAAATTTCCCAGACAGCGCGCGTTTAGAGGACATAGAGAGCGCGCTAAAAAGCATGGGTTCGCTTAGCAGGGTTGAAATTTTCAAAAAAACCCACGATGATATTTTTAAAATTTTGCTTTTGATTAAAAGTTTGGTTTATGGATTTGCGCTTTTAATCGTGGTTTTGGGTCTCATGCTAATTCACCGCCAAATGCGAATTTGGGTCTATGAGCACAAAGAGCGAATCGAGATTATGGAGCTATTCGGCGCTAGTTTTATGATAAAAAGTGGCAGGCTATACCGCATGGCACTAGCCGATAGCGTGCTAGCTACGCTAATTGTGGTGGCGTTTTATCTAGCGCTTCCAAACTGGCCGATTTTCATGCAAACCGTGAGTCAAATCACAAATTTAAGTGAGACGATTGTTTTGCCGTATGAACCGCTCATTTTGTTTGGTATCGCTGTGGGGCTGACATTTATCGCAGTTACATTTGTAATGCTAGAAGTAAGTGGTAAAAAATCACAATGAAGCGTTTGATGATACTGTGCGCGCTTGCGTTTTTTGCATACGGCGCACCGACTACGAAGGAAAAAATCGCCCAAAGTAACAAAGAGCTGAAAACCTCCAAACAAGAGGAGATGAGGCTGTCTAAAAAAATCGATGAAATTGCCGATTTAATCGTGCAAGAACAAAACGATTTTAAAAAGCGTGAAAACGAGATAAAAGAGCTTAGCCAAAATATCGAGGAGCTAAAAGAAAAATACGCAAACGAAGAGCAAGAGCTAGAAAATCTCAAAAAACAAAACGCAACCTTGCTTAGCGTGCAAAGCGAGCTAGAAAATAAAATCGTCCAAATCATCTCCCAAGAGCTCTCATTTGATCTCATCAGCGATACAAATTCCAGCGTTACGCCTGATTCTATCGTGGCTAGCGAGGTTTTAGGCGGATTAGAGAGTGTGATGAATAGCGAGTTAAATAAGCTAATGAAGGATTATGAAAATAACAAAAATTTCATCGACGAACAAAACAAAAAAATCGCTCAAATCAACGAAAATATGGAAAGTTATAGCCAAAAAAAGATAAATTTGAGCGAAAAGCAAAACGCGCAAAAAGAAAAAGTAGCTAGCCTGCAAAAAAACAAAGATAGCTATATCGCCCAGCTCGAAAAGCTAAACGCCGAGCAAGACGCGATTGCCAAGACCTTGGCTGAGCTTAAAATCATTGATGACAAAGAGGAGCGCGAAAAGGCTGAGCGCGAGGAGAGGGAGCGCATAGCCAAACTAGAAGCGCAAAAGAAAAAAGAAAAAGAAGCCAAACAAAAAGAGCTTGAAGCCAAGAAAAAAGAGTATGAAAAGCAAAAAGCCGCCGCCAAAAAAGCTGGCAAAGAAGCCCCGCCTGCGCCTAAATTTGAGCCTGAACCAGAATCTGAGCCTAGCGAGCCAGCCGATGAGAGAGTTAGCAAAATCAACACCAAGGTCAAACAATACGGATCTAGCTACCAATCCTCTCGCGTGAAAAAATACACCGGCGCGAAAACCTCTGCACCGCTTGACGGGGCGTATGTGAAGCGTAAATTTGGCAATTATAGCGATCCTGTGTATAATATCAAGCTTTTTAACGAAAATATCGTGCTAGGCTCGAAAAGTGGCGACACGCAGGTAAAAGCGGTGCTAGCTGGCAAGGTCGTATTCGCCAAAGAAACAGCCGTGCTAGATAAGGTCGTCATCATCGAGCATGCGGGCGGAATCCACACGATTTATGCGCATTTAAATCAGATTCCAAATACTGTGCGCGTGGGCTCTTCGGTCAAAAAGGGCTACACAATCGGCAGAATTAGCTCGGATCTAACCTTTGAAGTAACGCAACAAAACTACCACATAAACCCACTGGATTTGATTTCGCTTAAATAGATTTTCTTGCAATGTCTAAATTTGGCATTGCAAGAATTTTATAAAAAATAGAAGCTGTAACAAAAAATAAAGCTGTCTAAATTTATAAAATGCAGAAAAAGAGTTAATTTAAATTCCATAACATTGATTGTCTGCCAAGCAAAATATGGCAAAAAATCTAATACCTATCTTTCTTTTAACAAACATACTAAAAATATTACCTACAAAAGGATTACTAGAAACTCTTGTATCTATAATATCTTTACGATAAATTACAAATTCTTTGAAAAAATATTTCTTTATCACAATTCTATCGTTGTATGATTTTGCATATTCAAAAAATATAGTAGAACAAAAGGCATACGATGAAAAAATAAATATAATCAAAAAAATAAATCGTTCTAGCGTAATCGACGAAATCAAAAATATGGGGAACAGTGTGCCAAAGGTCATAAAACCAGTAAGTAATGAAAAAATAAAAACATACAATGGATTTCTGTTACTTATGATAAATGGTTCTTTATTGTTTTCCGAATTTATGGTTTCATCTAAATTTTGATTATTTTCCAAATTTTCTTTTAACTTTTCCAATTTTAATCCTTTAAATAAAATTTCTTTACAAATTCAAATTCGCTCGTATCGTTTTGCTATGATACGAAATTCTGTTTTTAAATTTATGATTTTGTAAATTTCGTTGTCATTGCGAGAGTTTGAAAAACTCGAAGCAATCCAGAGAAATTCCGATAAATTTTAATCCACAAATGAATTTTGTTGAATTTTAAATTTTCTCTAAATTTTACTGGATTGCCACGCTCGTTGCACTCGCTTGTAATGACAGCAAATTTGCAAAATTTAAATTTTAAAGTCGTAGATTGCCACGAATTTTGCTAACGCAAAATTCTCGCAATGACAAACTCGGCGTAAATTTTGCCTAATAATTTGTCATTGCGAGGAGCGAAGCGACGAAGCAATCTACGAGTAAGAAATTTAAAATTTCTAAATTTGCAAAAATTTCGGCGCAGTGTTTAAATGGCTAAATTTGCCACGCACTCTTTAAATAAATTTCCCCGTTGGGCGTAGCTTTTAAACTGATCTAGGCTAGCGCAGGCTGGGCTTAGGAGTGCGACTTCGCCCGCACCAGAGAAATTTTCATCTATTTTGGCGACTGCGTTTTTCAAAAATTCGCACCTAATGCACGGAATTTTAAATTTTTCGCATAAATTTACGAGTTTATCGGTGTTCGAGCCAATCGCATAAATTTGCAAATCATACGGCGCAAAGCTCGCAAAAAGTGGCTCCAAATCCACGCCCTTATCATCGCCACCCAAGATTAGGTGGATTTTTTTGTCCTTGTAGCGTTTGAGGGCTTGCGCGCAAGCATCGATATTTGTGGCTTTTGTGTCATTTACCCACATGCGTTTTTTTACATCAAAAAATTCTTCTAGTTTGTTTGCCTCGATTACAAATTCGTTCAAAACCTCCACGCTAGCGCGATCTGTGAGGATTTTTTCGATACAAAGGGCTAAGATAGCGTCTAGCAAAAACGGCGTTTTAAATGAAATTTTTTCAATTTCGATTTCAAATTTGGCTGCCAAATCATTTTCATCTTCGTAGCAAATCACCCTTGCGCGCGAGTTTTTCACAGCCTCGCTACTGGCATACGCAGCCGGTATTAATGCGACTGAACCCTCGCTCATAGCTAGAAGTGGCGAGAGTTTGACACGCTCGTATTCAGCGAAACTGCCATGCCAGCTAAGATGATCTGGCGTGATTGGCAAAAGCGCGTAAATGCCAGGGCGAGCGTGTTTGGTGTAATGGATAGTAAAAGAGCTAGTCTCTAATATCCAAATTTTCGCACTCTTGTCCAAAAGCGCGAGTGGTGTGCCTACATTTCCGCCCATAAGCGAGCCGTGGCTGGCTAGGAGATGCTGTGTCATCTGCGTGGTTGTGGTTTTGCCATTTGTCCCGCTAATCCAAATTTTAAAAGGCGCAGTATTTGCGAAGTAATCATACTCACTGATTAAATTCCTAGCGGATTTTATTAGATTATGCTCTTTGGGAAATCCTGGGCTTGGGATTTCTAGCTCGCTTTTTGCGGGGTCAAAAAGGCAAGGGTTTAAAAGCGCATTGCCAAATTCGTCAAATTTCGCAACGCCCTCTTTGAAATTATCATCGTAAATGTCCCAACCGCCGCTTTTTGCTAACGCTTTTGTGGTAGTGCCATGCCCAAATAGTGATTTTTTCATTTTTTTTCCTTATCTTAATTTTATCGAAGTTAGCGCGATTAAATTTGCCATTAGCGCGATTATCCAAAACCGAATTATGATTTTGTTTTCGCTCCAACCTTTTAGCTCGAAATGGTGATGAATAGGCGCCATAAGGAAAATTCGCCTTTTAAACATTTTAAAGCTTCCCACCTGCAAAATCACGCTTAGTGTCTCCATAACAAAGACAAATCCGATAATAATCAGCAAAAATTCATTTTTTGTCACAATCGCGCAATATCCCAAAAACGCCCCTACGCTCAGGCTTCCACTATCGCCCATGAAAACTTCGGCTGGGTAGCAATTAAACCACAAAAACCCAAAAAGTGCGCCGATAAGGGCTGCGATGATGATACTTAGCTCGCCCACACCTGCGATTTTTGGCAAAAATAGGTATTGCGCATAAATCGCGTGTCCGCACAAATAGGCAAAAATACCAAGGCTAGCTAGCGAAAACACCGAGGGAATTGTGGCTAGCCCGTCAAGGCCGTCGGTTAAATTTACAGCGTTTGAGCTCGCGCTGAAAACTATCATCCAAAATACAATGGCGAAAAATTCTAAATTTATTATGTGATTTTTTACGAAAGGCAAATACAGCTCGCCACCAAGCGGACTGAAAATATACAGCGTAAATGAAATCCCCAAAGCTAGGGCGTTTTGGAGTAAAAGTTTGGTTTGCGGGCTAAGCCCTGCGTGGTTAGAGGCACCCAAAATTTTAGACAAATCGTCCTTAAATCCTATCGCGCAAAACCCAGCTAGCGTGATTAAACCGCAGATTGTGAAAATGCTAAATTTCACGCACAAAACACTCGCCACAATCGCTGAGAAAACAAAGACAAGTCCGCCCATTGTGGGGGTTTTGGACTTTTTTTGGTGTGTTTGTGGGGCTAGGTCGTAGATAGGCTGGGAGGCGTTTTTGGCTCTTGCCCAAGATATGAATCGTGGCATTAGATACACGCTTAAAATAAAAGCTATGAAAAACGCGATTCCAGCGCGCGCTGTGGTGTATTGAAAGAAATTTATATTTGTGATTTGGTAGATATAATATAACAAAATTTGCCTTTTAAATTTTATTTTAAAACCGATTATTTTAATACTTTCTTTGTAAAATTTAGCTTTTAAATTTTAAATTTTGTGATATTTGCTAAAAAAAAGTATAATGCGAAATTTCAATGTCCGCATTGAATTTAGGAGAAAAATATGAAACAAAAAACAATCCTTGTCATAACTGACGGCATTGGTTGCAACCAAAGCGCCGAATTTAACGCCTTTGCCGCAGCCAAAAAGCCGACTTACGATATGTTATTTAAATCCGTGCCAAATACACTACTTCGCACATCTGGGCTTGCGGTGGGCTTGCCTGAGGGGCAAATGGGAAATTCTGAGGTTGGGCACATGACGATTGGAAGCGGTCGCGTGCTGTATCAAAATCTAGTCAAAATTGATAAAATGATCGAAAATGACACCCTCAAAACTGCGCCTGAAATCGTAAATTTGCTAAAAATTTGTCCTAGGGTCCATGTCATAGGGCTTTACAGCGACGGCGGTGTGCATTCACACATGCGCCATTTTGGCGCAGTTTGCCAGATAGCAAAAGACGCTGGCGCGCAGGTTTTTGCCCATGCTATCACTGACGGACGCGATGTAAGTCCTACAAGCGGGGCAGGGTTTTTGGAAGCTTTGGAGGCGAAATTTAGCGTAGGAAGCGTTTGTGGGCGATTTTATGCTATGGATAGGGACAATCGCTGGGAAAGGGTGCAAAAGGCATATCTTGCGCTAATGGGCGAGGGCGAGAAGCAAAAAATCTCCCCAAGCGAGTATGCTCGCAAAAGCTATGAGAAGGGCATTACAGACGAATTTATCGAGCCAGCGATTTTTGGAGAATTTGACGGGATTAAAGAAAATGACGGAATTATTTTTGTAAATTTCCGCAATGATAGGGCGCGTGAGATTTGCCAAGCTTTGAGTATGGAGGATTTCACGGGCTTTGAGCGTAAATTTTGCGTGCGAAATTTAATCACCATGACAGAATACGACGCGAAATTTCCATTTCCGATCATTGTCAAAAAGGACATTTTGCAAAATACTCTTGCCGAGGTCATCGCGGATGCGGGACTTAGACAGCTCCACACCGCCGAGACCGAAAAATACGCCCATGTTACATTTTTTTTCAACGGCGGCAGCGAAGAGTGCGTGCAGAACGAAACCCGCATTTTAATCGATAGCCCAAAGGTCGCGACCTATGATTTATGCCCCGCTATGAGCGCGCACGCTGTGTGCGAAGCTGTGATAAAGGGCATTGAAGGGGGCGAGGATTTTATCGTGGTAAATTTCGCTAACGGCGATATGGTCGGCCATACGGGCAACTTCGACGCTGCGGTTAAGGCAGTCGAGGCGGTAGATGAGTGTCTGGGTAAAATTTACGCTAAGGCAAAGGAATTTGATTACGCTTATGTGCAAATTTCAGATCACGGCAACTGTGAGCAAATGCGAGGGGCACAGGGCGAGCTTCTCACAAACCACACGACTTTTGATGTGTTTTGCTTCGTAAGCGCGCAGGGCGTGAGCGAGTTAAAGAGGGATTTTGGGCTTAGCAATGTCGCACCAACTATCTTAAAGCTAATGGGGCTTGAAATTCCAGCGCAAATGGACGAGGCTTTGTTTTAAGATTGTAAAAGGGTAAAAATGCAAAATTTGATTGACAACTTCATATCTGGCTTGGAGGCGAAATTTTGGGATATTAATATCCCTTATGAAAACTGGGGGAATTTTTTAGGCTATGATATGAGCAATATATTTGCCGTAATTGTGATTTTTGCATTTTTATACATAATCTGGCGCTGAAATTTTTCAAATAAAGAGCGAAAATGTTTTATTTACGATAACCCGCTATAATGCGCAAATTTTTCAAAAAAGGATAAAAAATGAAATTTAGTGGAAAAAATGTCTTAATCACAGGCGCAAGTAGAGGAATCGGCGCAGATATCGCCAGAGTGCTAGCCAGCATGGGGCTTAAAGTGTGGATCAACTACCGCTCAAAGCCTGAGCTAGCTGACGCGCTTTTAGAAGAAATTCGAGTTGGTGGCGGCGAGGGCGCTGTGGTGAAATTTGACGCGACAAACGAGGCTGAATTTATCGAAGCGATAAATGCGATAATCGAGTGTGACGGCGAGCTAAGCTACCTCGTCAATAACGCAGGTATCACAAACGACAAACTAGCCCTTCGTATGAAGCTCGAAGACTTCACTCGCGTAATCGACGCAAATCTCACTTCGGCTTTCATCGGCTCACGCGAGGCGCTAAAAGTAATGAGCAAAAAACGCTTCGGCGCAGTCGTAAATATCGCCTCAATCGTCGGCGAAATGGGCAACGCAGGGCAGGTGAATTATAGCGCGAGCAAGGGCGGTATGATAGCGATGAGCAAGAGTTTCGCCAAAGAGGGTGCGAGTCGCGGAGTGCGCTTTAACTGCGTGACACCGGGCTTTATCGCTACTGATATGACAGACGCTCTAAGCGATGAGGTCAGAGCGAGCTATGAGGCAAATATCCCGCTCAAACGCTTCGGAAATGCTAGCGATGTGGCGCACGGCGTGGCGTTTTTGCTTAGCGATTATGCTAGCTATATCACCGGCGATGTGCTTAAAATCAACGGCGGACTTTATATGTAACCAAATTTTGCCGAATTTTCGGCAAAATTTTAAATTTTCTTCTTAAAATTCTAAATTTTTATTTTTTGACACAATATGACAAAAAATCCATGTAAAATTGCTTCAAATCAAAAACAAGGAGCAAAAAATGGAAATTTCAATCACAAGAGCGTTGGCCCAGATTAAGTTGATTGACAAAAAGTTGCAAGGCAGGGATTACAAATTAGCCAAAGTCGCAATAAATGGCGTTTTGGTAAATGCTAGCAACCAAACTCCGCAAGATTTCTTAAAATACGCCAATGGCGTGCTAGATAGCAGGGCGGATTTGCGCAAGAAAAAACGCGCGCTAAAAGGCGCAGTTGCCAAGGCAAATGTGCAAAACACCATTAAAATCGGCAAAGAAGAGCTATCTATCATCGAGGCTATCGAATACAAGGGCATTGTGAGCGCCTGGATCGATGAATTATCTATGATGATTGCTTATCTTGATGAGGCGGCGAAAATCAAGGAAAAAGAGGAAGCCAAAACCGAGGAAAAGGCACAAAAAACGCTAGAATCTATCTATGGCACAGCCAAAAACACCTTGCCAAAAGATACAATCGAACAAACTCTAAAAAGCTTCCGCGATGCCTATAAAATCGAGATTATCTCGCCACTTACTTTGGAAAAAGCGATTGCGCAAAAAGACGAGCTAGTCACGCTTTTAAGCGAGATTGATTTGAGCCTTTCGGAAATCAACGCCAAAACGATGATTGAAATCTAACCTCGCGCAGGTTTGCGAAATAGGGCGAAATTTGAGATTTGATACCGCCCTAGCGAGCATATCGAAAACGAGCGAAAAAGGAGACCAAGCAAGCGCCACTTGGCAAAAAACGGCGCACTAACAAACTATAAAGATCTGCTAAATCTTTTAGAGACTGAGTATCTCATCTGGCTCATAACCAGAATCAGGCTTGTTGCCTGAGCTCATTAAAGTGCAAAATTTATAGTTTAAAATGCAAAGATTAAATTTCAAATTTAGTTTTCGCAAAGTTAAAATTTTATGACGCGTGCTAATTTTGCGCGCCTTAAAGTTATTTAAAATCCTAGGTAAGGTTTTATAAGTTTTTTTCCTTGATCTTGCTTGTTTGGACTAGGCTGATATGCTCGCTAGGGCGGTAGTTTGAGGGCAGAAATGAAACAGAATTTCGCCTATTTGCGAGGGAATTTAGCCTGAATTTGCCCTGAAATTCGGCTAAAATTTCGCCTTTTGTGGCGGGAGTTTTCCGTGCGTGTTTGCGTAAAATTCCCTAGCTATGCCCTTTACGATACCTTTTAGTTTGCGCGGGGCTAGGACTTTTATGCGCGGAAGCCACTGCTTGATGATGTTTAAAATTTCGGCGAAATTTGTCACGCTAAATTCGACATTTATGCTCCCGTCGTCGTTTTCGCAAATGATTTCTTGGGTGGGGTAGAATTTTTTGAGCCTAAAATACTTGGCGTGCTCTTGCGGGATTTGCAAAATTACTTTGATTAAATTTGCCCTGAAATTCGGCGAATAGCTTGCCCACGGCGAGTTTATGAAATGCAAAAAATCTAGGTAATTTTGATCTCTCTTAAACTCTTTTCCGCTAAATTTGACCTCGCTCATCATCGCGATTCGAAAAATCACATGCGCGTGCTTGTGCGGGCGTTTTTGCAGTCCTGCGAGGTAGAAATTTTGCTCCATAAACATTATTTTATACGGCTGGATTGTAAAGTGCGAAATTTTGCCCGCGTTTGTGTATTTAAACGAAATTTCTTTTTTATAAGTTATCGCGCGCTCTAAAATTTTAAACACTTCCCGCCTAGCAAAAATTTCCTCGTAAGGCTTGTGTTTAAAGATATATGGGCTCTCATCTAGGTTTTTTAAAATTTTATCTTGCATGGATTTGCTTAAATTTTTCGAAATTTCTAGGCTGGATTTGTGAGAGAGTTTTATGATTTCTTTAAGCATAAAAAATTCGCTCGAATTTAGCATATTTTCAAAAATCGCTTTTTGCGAGCTTTGGTAATTTCCGCCCCCTAAATGCACGAAAATATCGCCAAAAATTTCTTTGATGACCTCCAAATCTCGCCTTAGCGTGCGCTCGCTGACGCTGTATTTATCCGCTAAATTCGCCAGATTTAGCACACTGCCTTTTTGCAAATCATATATGATTTCGATCACGCGTTTGACCGAGCTATCTTTACTCAAAATTTAACTCCAAATTTTATAATGTCAGGGCGCGTATTATAGTAAAAATGTTTAAATTTCGATACTTTAAGCAAACTTATTATAATATAACGAGTTATTTTTTTAAAGGAGTTCCAAATGGCAGCATTTGAAGATGTAAGAGATGTAGTTGTGGAGCAACTTAGCGTTGCACCTGATCAAGTAAAACCAGAAGCAAAAATTATCGAAGATTTGGGCGCTGATTCATTAGATGTAGTTGAGCTAGTAATGGCTTTGGAAGAGAAATTTGGCATCGAAATTCCAGATAGCGAATCAGAAAAATTAGTAACAATCGGCGATGTCGTAAGCTATGTAGAAAGCTTAAATAAATAATTTAAATTTTAAATTTTAAGGAATTGATCTTGAAAAGAGTCGTAGTAACCGGAATTGGCATGATTACAGCCCTTGGCCTTGATAAAAAAAGTAGTTTCGAAAACATTTGCAGCGGAAAAACCGGAGTAGGCAAGATTACACTTTTTGATGCGAGCGAATTTCCAGTTAGCATAGCAGCCGAAGTTAAGGATTTCGATCCTAGCGTGGTTGTCGAAGACGGCAAAGAGATCAAGAAAATGGATAGATTTATTCAACTAGGACTAAAAGCTGCCGCAGAGGCTATGAGTGATGCTAAATTTAGCGAATTTGACGCTGATGAGTTTGGTATCAGTTCAGCCGCTGGAATCGGTGGATTGCCGAATATTGAGATTAACTCAAATGTCTGTTTGCAGCGTGGTCCTAGGAGAATTTCTCCATTTTTTATTCCGTCTGCACTAGTAAATATGCTAGGCGGATTTATTTCTATTTATCACAATCTCAAAGGTCCAAATTTAGCCAGTGTTACAGCTTGTGCGGCATCTACTCACGCTATCATCGAGGCAGCGAAAACTATCCAAGTCGGTGAAGCGAAAAAAATGTTAGTCGTTGGCGCTGAGGCTGCGATTTGCCCTGTCGGTATCGGTGGATTTGCCGCTATGAAGGCACTTTCTACTAGAAATGACGATCCTGAGCATGCAAGCAGACCGTTTGACGGGGAGAGAAATGGCTTTGTTATGGGAGAGGGCGCGGCTGCGCTTGTTTTGGAGACATACGAGGACGCAGTTGCAAGAGGGGCTAAAATTTATGGCGAGCTTATCGGATATGGTTCTAGCGGTGATGCGTATCATATCACTTCGCCTACGCTTGATGGTCCGCTTCGCGCTATGAAAAAGGCCTATAAAATGGCTGGCGAACCAAAGGTTGATTATATCAACGCTCACGGCACATCTACTGCGGTAAATGACAGAAACGAAACAGCGGCTCTAAAAGAGCTATTTGGCGCAAATGTCCCAGCTGTAAGCTCTACAAAGGGTCAAATCGGGCATTGTCTTGGCGCAGCTGGTGCGATCGAGGCAGCGGTTGCCCTACTAGCTATGGAAAGTGGAATTATCCCTCCTACAATCAATCAAATTTCAAAAGATCCAGAGTGTGATTTGGACTATGTCCCAAATACTGCGCGCAAAGCACAGATTGATTGCGTTATGAGCAACAATTTCGGCTTTGGTGGCACAAACGGATCTGTAATCTTCAAAAGAGTGAAATAATGGCAAGTTATCTTGATTTTGAAAAATCTATTAAACAAATAGATGATGATATCGCCAACGCAAAAATTCGTGGCGATGAGGACGCGGTTGAGATTTTAAACAAAAATTTAGAAAAAGAGGTCGCTAAAATTTACAAAAATCTTAGCGAATACCAACGCTTGCAACTAGCCCGCCACCCAGATCGTCCTTATGCGATTGATTATATCAGAGCACTTTTAAAAGACGCTCACGAAATCCACGGCGATCGTGCGTATCGCGATGACGCGTCGATTGTGTGCTACCTAGGTATCATTGGCACACGCAAAATCGTCGTAATCGCAGAGCAAAAGGGTCGTGGCACAAAAAACAAATTAAAGCGAAATTTCGGTATGCCTCACCCAGAAGGTTATCGCAAGGCTCTAAGAGTGGCGAAATTAGCCGAAAAATTTAATCTGCCTATTTTATTTTTAATCGACACTCCGGGTGCATATCCTGGAATCGGCGCCGAAGAGCGCGGACAAAGCGAGGCAATCGCACGAAATTTATACGAACTTAGCAATCTACGCACTCCAACAATCGCCGTAGTTATCGGCGAGGGCGGAAGCGGTGGCGCACTAGCTATCGGTGTAGCTGATAAATTAGCAATGCTACAAAACTCAATCTTTTCAGTTATTTCGCCAGAGGGCTGTGCGGCGATTTTGTGGAACGATCCAGAAAAAAGCGAAGCAGCGACAAAAGCGTTAAAGATTACCGCTGAGGAGTTAAAAGAGCTTGATTTAATCGACGATGTCATCGAAGAGCCTAAAATGGGCGCTCACAGGGATAGAGACGCCACAGCAAAACTGCTAGGAAACTATGTTTTAGCCGAGCTTGACAAGCTAGCAAATCTCTCAATCGATGAGATTATCACTCGCAGACAACAAAAAATTCTAAAATTTGGTGCGTTTAAGGAATAAAATTTTATAATTACAGCTACCTTTTACCGCCAAATTTTAAATCTTCAAATTTCAAAGAGGAACAATGGAAAACACTAAGGAAAATTCAACCCAACAAACCCAAACCGCCCCACAAGCACCAAATCACACGAAAAAAGTTCATGCTAAAACTCATGTCCCAGTAGAGGGATATCAAATCGAAGAGCTTCGCGCTATGGATTTAGAAAATCTTGTCGCAATCGCCGATGAGCTAGGTGTGGAAAATTCTCGCGAATTTCGCCGCCAAGAGCTCGTGTTTGAGATACTTCGCATGCAGACAAAACAGGGCGGATTTATTTTATTTACCGGAATTTTAGAGGTTACACCTGAGGGGTACGGCTTTTTGCGAGGAATCGACTCAAACCTTAGCGACAGTGCAAATGACGCCTATGTCAGTCTAAGCCAAATTCGCAAATTTGCCCTTCGTGTGGGCGATATCGTCACAGGACAGGTCAGAGAACCAAAAGATCAAGAGAAATATTACGCGCTTTTAAAAATCGAAGCGATTAATTACAAATCAATCCAAGAAGCCAGAGAAAGACCGCTTTTTGACAACCTTACTCCGCTTTTTCCGACTGAAAAATTACAGCTCGAATACGATCCGATGAAGCTAACTGGTCGCGTGCTAGACCTTTTTACGCCGATTGGCAAGGGTCAAAGAGCGCTTATCACGGCTCCGCCTCGCACAGGTAAAACCGAGCTTATGAAGGAGCTGGCAAACGGAATTACGAGAAATCACCCAGAGGTCGAGCTTTTGGTGCTTTTGGTAGATGAAAGACCAGAAGAGGTTACCGATATGGAGCGCAGTGTGCGTGGTGAGGTGTTTAGCTCGACTTTCGATCAGCCTGCGTTTAACCATGTGCGCGTGGCTGAACTCGTGATCGAAAAGGCAAAACGCGCCGTCGAAATTGGCAAAGATGTGGTGATTTTGCTCGATAGCATTACTCGCCTTGCGCGCGCTTACAACACCGTAACCCCAGCTAGCGGTAAGGTGCTAAGCGGTGGTGTCGATGCCAACGCACTTCACAAACCAAAACGCTTTTTTGGAGCGGCGCGAAATATCGAAAACGGCGGATCGCTTACTATCGTGGCGACTGCGCTAATCGAGACGGGATCTCGTATGGACGATGTGATTTTCGAGGAATTTAAAGGCACTGGAAATAGCGAGATTATCCTAGATAGAAATATCAGCGATCGCCGAATTTACCCAGCGATTAATATCACAAAATCAGGCACGAGAAAAGAAGAGTTGCTTCAAGGTGCGCAAAATTTGCAGAAAATTTGGGCTATTCGCTCTGTGGTCTCTACTATGGACGATGTCGAGGCACTGAAATTTTTATACCCAAAAATCCTAAAAACCAAAAACAACGCAGAACTTTTATCTATTATGAACGAGCAGTAGAAATTTTGCTTTTGCTTCTATGCAAAAGCAAAATTTTTATTTTATCTTCTACAATTTTAATTTATTTCAAAAGTTTTTAGTTTTTTATAGAGTTCGGCATTATGTAGTTCTCTGCAAATGTCTTTATTTTCATTTATATTTTTTGTTTCTATAATGTATTTACTGCCACTTTCTTTCAAAACCATCTGAGCGCAAAATTCTATTTGCCCCTTTGATTTCAAGCCTACACTATATTCTATTGGTTTGCCTACTTCAAGTTTTTGTTTTAATGCTTCATCTTTAAAATGTCTAACCGTGGTCATAGATTGTAAATCCCTAAATTCTCCACGCAAAGAAAAATCATCTCTTATCTGTTTTAGTGCAGTTTCAAACTCTTGCGAGTAAGCAAGTCCAATTGGTGTTGTTTTTACTTCTTGTCTAGTCATCCCAATGCTAAGCATACCTAGTAGCATTGGTGAAGTAGCAAAGGCGATAATGATTAATATCCAAGAAATAATCGCAACTAATTTTGAAGCAACTCCTTTAATTGCCTTAATCGTAGCGATAATCGCACAAACAAGAGCAAGTGGAACAAATAAAATTCCTAAAATAGCAAATACGATAGCCAAAATTCCAGCCGTATTGCCACTACCTTGATTGATAACTATGATTTTTTCATTTGCCATAAAAACTCCTTAGAAAAAATAAAGAGTGATTATAGCCCCCGTTAAAATTTGCTGAATTTAAGCTTAATACATAAATTTTACGCGTAGTACTTGGAATTTGGAAAATTATATTAAATTTTTATGGACGAGAAAACTCGTCCATAAATTTTATTTCGCATTTTTTGCTTTATAAATTTGCAAATTTGAAGTGAAATTTCTTATTCAAAAAGTCCATCGACTAGGGTATCGACAAACTCATCTGGGTTAAATTTGATCAAATCGTCCATACTCTCGCCCACGCCGACATACAAAATCGGGATTTCTAGCTCACGCGCAATCCCAAAAAGCGCGCCACCTTTTGGCGTGCCGTCGAGTTTGGTGATGATAATGCCATCAAGCTTGGTGATTTCATTGAAAGCTTTGGCTTGGATTACGCTGTTGTTTCCTTGTGTCGCGTCAAGCACGATGATTTTGCGATGTGGCGCGCCCTCGCAGGCTCTGGCTGAGATACGCACGATTTTTTCTAGCTCGTTTGCTAGGTTTTTTTGGTTTTGAAGTCTGCCGGCTGTATCGATTAGCACGCGATCTAGCCCCTTAGCGACGGCTGAGCTAATGGTATCGTAAGCCACAGCCGCAGGGTCGTGGCCTTGCGCGGTAGCGATGATAGGGACATTTATGATTTGCGACCAGCGTTTAATCTGCTCGACTGCACCCGCTCTAAATGTATCGCACGCGCCCAAAATCACGCTATTTCCAGCTTTTTTGTATAAATTTGCCAGCTTTGCGACAGAGGTTGTCTTGCCTGCGCCATTTACGCCAAGGATTAGCTCGACATAAGGCTTAGCAGGGGTGAAATTTTCGTGTTCATACATAAAATATGTCTTCATTACACGCTTCAAATCGGCCTTTTCGACCATTTCATTAGGCGGGAGATAAAATATAATTTCCTCGATGATTTCATAATCCACATCGGCTTCTAAAAGCATTTCTTCAAGCACTTCTTTTGAAATTTTGCTTTTGCCGCGGGCCTCCTTCATAGCCTCGATCGTCTTGCTAAGACCTTTTTTAAAAAAATTAAACATTATAAAATTTTCTCCATTTCGAGTGTTAAAATTTCTTCGGGAATTAAGCCGAAATATTGAGCGCTAAACTCGCCTTTTTTGTCATAAACCACCAAATACGGGATTTCTGAAATGCCTCCAAGCGTGCCTGTGAAAAAGTCATTTGCCTCGCCATAGGCTATTTTAAATTTGGCTTTTACCTTTTTTTCATACTCTTTTAGCTCGTCTAATGAAATCTCATCAGCTATCAAAACAGCCACTACATCGAGCTTATCGCCGTATTTTTCCACGAGCGCATTAAGCGCGCTTGCTTGGATTGTGCAAGCATCACACCACGAAGCAAAAAAGGCAAAAAGCGTGGTTTTGCCGCCATTTTCTATGCTAAAACCATTTTTGTTTTTTTGCATATTTAAAATTTGATTATTTGTAAATGTGAGCGAAAACGGCGCAGTGTAATTGGTGCCAATAGTGCTTTCTGTGGGGATATTTTCGGCGCTTTGGGTAGTTTCTGGCTCGCTATTTGCGCTTTGCTCGTCCTTTTTCTCGCACCCAGTAAGGACGAAAAAACCCATAAGCAGAGCTAGTAAAATTTTAAATTTCATTTGTTGCCTTGTAAATTTTGATGTGGAATTATACTTAAACTTGCTAAAATAGCCGTTAAAATTTAATACAAAGTTAAAATCGTGGAAAAAAATGAATTTAGGAAAATTTGCAAATCTAGGCTTAAATTTCGTGCCAAAATTTCAGCCAAATGCATTTCGTATATCATTTCTAGGCGCATTGCGAATTTAATCCGCGCTCTTGGTGCGCGCAAAATTTTAATTTTTTTGCCACTAAAATACGAGCCCGAAATTTTGTTTTTGAAAAATTTAATGGGTAAAAAATGCGAATTTTATCTTCCACTTATAACGGATATTAATTTAAAAATGGTAAAATTGCGACTTCCTTTTGTCAAATCGCATTTTGGGTTGCGTGAAACACTGCCCCAAAACGGCTATTTTGGCAAGGTGGATCTAGCGGTTATTCCAGTGGTTGGAGTAGATGGAAGGCTCGCTAGAATAGGACATGGTAAAGGATATTATGATATGTTTTTTTCAGGTCTAAAACACAAACCTACCGTGGTTTTTGTGAGCTTAGAGGATTGTTTCACAAATGAAATTTTATCTTTGAGCCACGATGTGGTAGGTGATTTTTACATTACTCCGAGCAAAAATTACTTTAAAAGAGGAAAATATGATAGAGATCTTAATCGCCTTGTGCGCTCTTGCGGTGGGCGCTGGCATAGGGTATGGGGTAGCTAGAAAAATCAATAACGCAAACTACGATGTATTGATTGAACAAGCAAAAGCAAAGGCAAAAGCCATAGAATTCGAAGCCGAGGGCGTGCTTAGGGATTCTAAAATTTCAGTCCAAGAGGCTGAATTAGAGGCTAAAAAGAAATACGAGGAAAAGTCAAATCATCTCCAAAAAGATTACAACCAAAAATTCAACGAACTGAACAAAAAAGAACAAGCTCTTTTAACCGAACAAGAGGTGCTTAAAAACAGCAAAGCAGATGTAGAAAATGCGAGAAATGAAGCTAAATTTCTCTACGATGAGGGCGTAAATTTAAAGAAAAATTACGAGGAAAAACTAGCCGAATCACTGAAAGTTTTAGAACGAGTGGCTGGATTTACGCAAAGTGAGGCAAGAGATGAAATTTTGCGCAAGGTCGAGGAACAATCACGCATAGATATCGCTCATATAGTGCGCAAACACGAGGAAGAGGCGAAAAAAGAGGCTAGAAAAAAGGCAAATTATATCATCGCTCAGGCGACTTCGCGTTTTGCTGGTGAGTTTGCGGCTGAACGCCTAATAAATGTCGTAAATATCAAAAACGATGAGTTAAAAGGCCGAATTATCGGTAAAGAGGGTCGCAATATCAAAAGCTTAGAAATGACGCTGGGCGTAGATGTCATCATCGATGATACGCCAAATGCGATTATCGTTAGCTCGCACAATCTTTACCGCAGGGCTATCGCTGTGCGCGTAATCGAGCTTTTGATTGAAGATGGCAGAATTCAGCCAGCTAGAATCGAGGATATTTATAAAAGAGTTTGCGATGAGTTTGAATCAAGCATTTTAGAAGAGGGCGAAAATATCGTTATGGATCTAGGCATTGGCAAACTGCACCCAGAAATTTTAAAACTTATTGGAAAGTTAAAATTCCGTGCAAGCTATGGTCAAAACGCCCTTGCGCACTCGCTAGAAGTAGCGCATTTAGCAGGAATTATCGCAGCTGAGACAGGTGGCGATCCAAAACTAGCCAAAAGAGCCGGACTTTTGCATGATATAGGCAAGGCTCTTACACACGAATACGAGGGCTCGCATGTGGATTTGGGCGCAGAGGTTTGTCGCAGATATAAAGAGCACCCAGTCGTGATTAATGCGATTTTCGCTCACCACGGACACGAGGAAGCTACAAGTGTAGAAAGTGCCGCTGTGTGCGCAGCTGACGCACTAAGTGCGGCTAGACCTGGGGCAAGGCGCGAAGTATTGGAGAGCTTTCTAAAAAGGGTTAATGATATAGAGACAATCGCGCTTGGCAAAAACGGCGTAAAACAAGCTTATGCAATCAACGCTGGGCGTGAAATTCGCGTCATTGCTAATGCAAAATTAATCAACGATGATGAGGCTGTGCTAATCGCAAAAGAGATCGCCGAGGAAATCCAAGACAAGGTGCAATTCCCAGGCGAAATCAAGGTAAATGTCATACGCGAACTGCGCGCAGTCGAAATCGCTAAATAAATTTAACTAAGGATAAAAAATGAAAAAAATCATACTTTCACTTTTGCTTTTTGTGGGCGCACTTTTTGGAGAGGACGAGCTTTTGATAAATAGCGCGGGCGCGTATTCGTCTGTGATGAAAAGCAACTCTGCGTATAAATACCTAGCTAATGAGGCCGAGGCTGTGCTGATTTTCCCAAGTGTGAAAAAGTTAGGCTTTATCATAGGCGGAATGTATGGCGAGGGCGTCATCGTCTATAAGGGCGGTCAGGTAAGCGCTGTGGATATTTCAAACGCTAGTATCGGGCTACAAATAGGCTATGAGGATAATTATTTGGTAATTTTCGTGATGAGTGAGGCTATGATAAATAAAATGCGCAAATCCCAAATCACCCTCTCAGGCGACGCGACAGCCGTGGTTGGCAATTACAGCGCGGATTCTGGCAGACTTGATATGATAAATAAAGATATGTATGTTTTCACAAGCAAGGGTGGATTTTTCGCCGGAGTAAGCCTAGGTGGCTCTGTCATAGAGACAAAAAATAGCGTGGCTTTCGATACTTCCACACAAGAATACAGGCTTTTAATGCAGGTTTTAGGGCGAAATTTTTAGGCTAGATTAAGCGGGTAAATTTCATGGATTCTATGTTTGAAAACCTCCATACTTGGGGATATTTACTACTTTTTTTATACACTTTGGGCGGTGGATTTATCGCCTTGGTGGCTGCTGGAATTTTAAGCTTTACAGGCGAACTTAATATTTGGGTTTGCATAGCCGTGGCCTGCGTGTCGAATTTCTTGGGCGATACGGGGCTGTTTTGGGTCAGTCGCTACAACAAAAAAGATATCATGCCATACCTAAAAAAACAGCGCCGAAATTTGGCTTTGTCGCAAATTTTATTCAAACGATACGGCGATAGGATAATTTTAATCCAAAAATTCATCTATGGGCTAAAAACCTTGGTTCCAATCGCCATTGGTATCACAAAATACTCGTTTTTGAAATTTAGCATTTTAAACGCGGTTAGTTCGCTTGTGTGGGCGCTTATCATCGGACTTTTGAGCTTTTATGCTGGGGATTTCGTCCAAGAAATCTACTCTCATATCAAAGAAAAACCTTATATCGCGCCACTAATCCTAGCTTTGGTTGTAGCAGCGATAATTTGCTATTTTAAATTTGCAACCAAAAAAAGAATCAAAAGTGAGTAAAAAATTTCTAAATTTTGCCCTGATTTTCGGGGTTTTAGCATTAGCTTTATTTTTATTTTATGGCAAAAATTCTATTTCGCAAAGCACGCAAGATAATGGCGCACAAGCGCCAGTAAGCGAGCTTTGCATTAGCAAAGAGTGTGTGAGCGAGCATATCAAAGCGCACGGAAAACTGCCTTCAAATTTCATCACTAAAAAGCAGGCAAACGCTCTTGGTTGGAGCGGTGGCGATCTGCACGCATACGCGAAGGATAAATCGATCGGTGGGGATAGGTTTGGAAATTACGAGCGCGCGCTTCCAGCTAAAAAGGGCAGAATTTACACAGAGGCTGATATTGATTACAGGGGTGGTGCTAGGGGCAAAAAACGGCTAGTGTTTTCAAACGACGGCTTGATTTTTTACACAAAAGACCATTACAAGAGCTTTGAGAGGGTGCAATAATGAAGCAAATCACAATCGACGCAGCCAAAGTAAAAAGCAAAGCCGGACTTTATAAATTCATCGCCAAACGCCTAAAATTCGAGCCTGATTACATTACAAACCTAGACGCACTTTACGATGCGCTAACCGAGAGAAACGATGCTGAATTTATCATAGAAAATGGCCAAATTTTAAAAGATAAATTTGGCGAATTTTATGAAATTTTACTAAGCGTTTTTATTGATAGTGGCGTGAAATTTAGCGTCAAAAACAGCTAAATTTTAATCCATTTTACCGTTAATTAACCCAAATTTTTGTAATATTATAAGATTTTTAAAATTTCATTTTAAGGAAAAATTATGGCAACAAAAATTGCAATTAACGGCTTTGGACGCATCGGCAGATGTGCAGCCAGAATCGCGCTAAATCGCGATGATGTAGAGCTAGTGGCTATCAACGATACCGCTAAACGCGACCTTACTAGATACTTGCTTCAATACGACACAGTTCATGGGGAATTTAATAAAAAAGTTGAAATCATAAACGATGATTACATCGCAGTAGATGGCAAAAAAATCAGAGTTTATAGCACCAGAGACGCTAGTGAGCTCGATTTCGCGGGGCTTGGTGCCCAGGTCGTGCTAGAATGCACGGGAGCATTTTTAACCACAGAAAAATGCAAACCATTTTTGGATAACGGCATTAAACTTGTCGTTATGAGCGCCCCTGCTAAGGACGATACTCCGACTTATGTAATCGGCGTAAATCACGAAAGCTACGCAGGCGAGAGCGTGATTTCAAACGCTAGCTGCACCACAAACGGACTTGGCCCTGTGGCTAAAATTTTAGACGATGAGTTAGGTATCGAAAAGGGCTTAATGACTACAATCCACGCCTATACAAACGGCCAAAGCCTAGTCGATGTCAAAAGCCGTGATTTCCGCAGAAGTCGTGCGGCAGCGTGCAATATCATACCGACTACGACAGGCGCAGCCAAGGCAATTAGCCTGATTTTGCCACAGCTTAAAGGCAAAATGCACGGACAAGCTGTGCGCGTGCCAGTAGCAAATGTTTCAATGGTAGATTTGACCGTATCGACAAAAAAAGAGACCACAGCTGACGAGCTAAATGAAATTTTTAGAAAATACGCTAATGGCGCAATGAAGGGAATTTTAGTCGTCGATGATGACAAACGCGTATCAAGCGATTTTTGCACTTCGACATTTTCGACAGCAGTGGCGAGCGATTGCACGCAGGTGATTGGCGGAAATTTAATCAAAGTGCTAAGCTGGTATGATAACGAGTGGGGTTATAGCAACAGATTGGTTGATTTAGCGGTTTTCGCAGCGTCAAAAAGGGGTTAAAATGAGCCAAATTTTAGATATTAAGGATTTGAATTTCACAGACGGCGCAAAAGTTTTTATTAGATGCGATTTTAATGTGCCTATGGACGAGTTTGGCAATATCACAGACGATCGCAGAATCCGCTCATCAATCCCTACAATTCGCTATTGTTTGGATAATGGCGGTTGCGTGATTTTGGCAAGTCACCTTGGCCGCCCAAAAAACGGCTATGAGGAGAAATTTAGCCTTCGCCCTGTGGCGAAAAGACTTGGCAGATTGCTTGATCGCGAGGTTAAATTTGTCGATGATATCGTAGGGGAGCGCGCTAGCAAGGCAGTTAGCGAGCTAAAAAAGGGCGAGCTTTTATTATTAGATAATTTGCGTTTTGAAAAGGGCGAAACCAAAAACGACACTGAATTAGCCAAAAAATTAGCTAGTTTTGCCGAATTTTATGTAAATGACGCATTTGGCGTATGCCACAGAGCGCACGCAAGCGTCGAGGCTGTGACGAAGTTTTTCGACAACGAGCACAAAGCAGCTGGATTTTTGCTACAAAAAGAGATTAAATTCGCCGCTGATTTGATCAAACGCCCAGCGCGTCCTTTCGTAGCTGTAACGGGCGGTAGCAAGGTAAGCGGAAAGCTTCAAGCTTTAAAAAATTTGCTACCAAAAGTCGATAAACTCATCATCGGCGGCGGTATGGCATTTACATTTTTAAAAGCCGTGGGCTATGACATAGGAAATTCGCTTTTAGAAGAGGATTTGATCGAAGAGGCCAAAAATATCTTGCGCAAGGGCAAGGAATTAGGCGTTAAAATTTATATCCCAGTCGATACTATCGCAGCCCCTGCTTGCTCGCAAGATTCTGTTATGAAGCGCGTAACGGTTCAAGAAATCCCAGCTGGCTGGATGGGGCTAGATATCGGACCTGCGACCGTGGCGCTTTTCAAAGAGGCACTTGATGATGCGCAAACTATCTGGTGGAACGGCCCTATGGGCGTGTTTGAGATCGATAAATTTGCGCGCGGAAGTATGCGTATATCGCACTTCATCGCCGATAGCGACGCTACGACCGTCGTGGGCGGTGGCGATACAGCCGATGTGGTCGAAAGAGCCGGAAACGCCGATGATATGACATTTATCTCCACAGGTGGTGGGGCTAGCTTGGAGCTAATCGAGGGTAAAGAGCTTCCTGGCGTGAAAGTCCTAACTATCGAGGATAGTGAGCAATGATACTAGCCGCAAATTTAAAATGCAATCACACTAGGGCTAGTTTCGAGCGTTATTGCGAAATTTTAAATGCAAATTTGGGCGATGAAATTTTATCAAAACACGAAATTTTGGTATTTCCGCCAAGTGTGGCTTTAAATTTGGGAAATCATAAATTTATCCAAGGCGCACAAAATTTCTACCCATGCCAAAACGGCAGTTTCACAGGCGAAATCGGCAAGGAAATGCTGGGCGAGTTTGGCATAAACTGCGTTTTAATCGGACATAGCGAAAGACGCGAAATTTTAGGCGAAACAGACGAATTAATCGCAAAAAAATTCGAATTTGCAAAATTGCAAGGCTGGAAAATCGTATTTTGTATCGGCGAAAACGAGGCTGTGTATAAAGAGGGCAAAACCAAGGAATTTCTAAATTCGCAACTAGAAAAAATCGATTTAGATTACCAAAATTTGGTTATTGCTTACGAGCCGATTTGGGCGATTGGCACGGGAAATACAGCCACGAGCGCGATAATTGATGAAATTTTAAGCTTTTTGCACACCAAAACAAAGGCGCCTTTGCTTTATGGAGGAAGCGTAAATCTCAAAAATATCGCCGAAATTTCGCAAATTCCAAGTTGCAACGGCGTTTTAGTGGGAACGGCTAGTTGGAACGCAGAAAATTTCATAAATCTAATCAAGGAAGCAAAATGATACTAAAAGGTAAAAAAGGGCTAATCGTCGGCGTTGCAAACAACAAATCTATCGCTTATGGCATTGCGAAAATTTGCCACGAGCAAGGGGCAGAGCTAGCTTTTACATTTTTAAATGACGCTTTGAAAAAACGCGTCGAGCCGATTGCTGCGGAGCTTGGAAGCGATAAAATTTATGAGTTAGATATCAACAACGACGAGCATTTGGCGAATTTGCGCGCGAGTTTAGAAAAAGATTTTGGCAAATTTGACTTCGTGCTTCACGCTGTGGCATTTGCCCCACGCGAGGCGCTTGATGGCAAATTTATCGACACTACAAAAGATGCTTTTAATATCGCTATGCAAACTTCGGTTTATTCGCTGATTGCGCTTACAAATGCAGTCGAACCGCTATTAAATGACGGCGGAGCGATTTTGACATTAAGTTATCTTGGTGGCGTGAAATTTGTGCCACATTACAATGTCATGGGCGTAGCAAAAGCAGCGTTAGAGAGCTCAGTTCGCTACCTAGCGCACGATTTGGGCGAGCGCGGAATTCGCGTAAATGCGATTTCAGCGGGTCCGATTAAAACTCTCGCAGCTAGTGGTATCGGCGATTTTCGCCTAATCCTAAAATACAACGAAAAAAATGCCCCGCTCAAACGAAATGTGGATATTTTCGAAGTCGGCAAATCTGGCGCGTATTTGCTTAGCGACTTTGCCAGCGCAGTTACTGGCGAGATTCACTATGTCGATTGCGGTTATAACATAATGGGCATGGGCGACATCGCCACCGATGACGAGGGCAACACAATCCTAGCGATTGATAAAAACTAATCCTTTTATCCGCCGTTTTGGCGGATAAACTAGCTTGATTTTATGGAAAATTTATGAATAAAAAACAATCTTACATTTGCGTTTTTGACTGCGAAACTGTGCCTGATACTGCGGCTTTGCTTCGAATTTTAGACAAAGAAATCATTGATGAGTGCTATGATGAATTTGACAAAAAAAAATATGCCAAAATTTTGCTTGCTGGAATTGATGCGAAAATTCAGAGCAAAAATGATAGCATTTCAAACACTCTACCTAAAATTTACGGCGATGAGCCGATTTTTAACGATGATAAAAGCAAAATTTTAAACCACAAAAAACTCTCAATCGCGGCAATGGCGCATTTCAAGGAAAAAACAGGAAGCGAGTTTTTGCCCATAAATTTCCACAAAGTCGTAAGTA
Organism: Campylobacter sp. JMF_14 EL1; assembly: GCF_027737585.1. Taxonomy (NCBI): domain Bacteria; kingdom Pseudomonadati; phylum Campylobacterota; class Epsilonproteobacteria; order Campylobacterales; family Campylobacteraceae; genus Campylobacter; species Campylobacter sp. JMF_14 EL1. Next base: position 317,050 of record NZ_JAOVTW010000001.1, on the reverse strand, counting down.
TCAGCGCGGTTTTGGCTGATGAATTTGGCAAATTTGTGCGTGTAAGCACCCTGCAAGCAGACGATGAAAAGGGCAAAATCAAAAAATTTATCGATTTTATCAACTCTCACAATCCACGCCTTGTAAGCTTCAACGGGCGTGGCTTTGATTTGCCGATGATTATGGTGCGCGCAATGGTGCATAATATCAGTGCCAGCGAGTATTTTTGCACCGATGATAAGCTTGCGAACAAGGATAAATGGACGAATTATCGCTCGCGATATGACGGGGTTTTTCATCTTGATTTGCTCGATCATATTTGCGATTTTGGCTCTGTTAGGGGGCTCAAACTCGACTTTTTGTGCGCGTCTTTGGGGCTGCCTGGCAAATACGATGTGCATGGTGATCAGGTTTTGGAGCTGTTTTATGACGAAAAGGGCGATAAAATCGACGAATATTGCCAGAGCGACACATTAAATACCTATTGGCTTTTCTTAAAATACGAGCTTTTGCGTGGCAAAATTTTGCTAAATGATTATTTGGATAATCTAAATTTGATGAGCGAGTATCTGCAAAAACACTGCGCCGATATGGGGTATAGCGAGATTTTTTGCGAATTTATCGCGCGCGAGATTGAGAAATTTAAAAATGAATAAATTTGCAAAAACGCTTTTTTGTATTTTTTTATTTTTCACAAATTTGGCTTTTGGCGATGAATTTCGCCCAATGCTACTGAAAGAATACAAAAAAGGTATGGATATCTCAGGCTGGGTCGTAAGCGAAAAACTCGACGGAATCCGCGCTATATGGGACGGCAAGACCCTTCGCTCACGCAAGGGCAAAATCATAAATGCTCCCGAATCTTGGACAAAAGGATTTCCAGATTTTATGATTGAAGGTGAGCTTTGGAGCAGGCGAGGCGAGTTTGAAAAAATCGCTTCGATTGTGAGCAAAGCCACGCCAGATGAGCGTTGGAGCGAGATTAAATTTTATATTTTTGATATGCCAAATGAGAGAAAAAATTTGTTTGAAAAGATGAAAATTTTATCAAATTTCATCGAAAAAAACGGCGTGCAAAATTTAGTCGTAATCCCGCAAACTCCGGTTAGTTCGCACGAACAAATCGAAGAAATGCTAAATTTGGTCGTTGATAGTGGCGGTGAGGGGCTGGTGATCCGAAATCCATACGCGCTGTATGAGAGCGGGCGCAGTGCAAATATCCTAAAATACAAAAAAATGCGCGATAGCGAGTGCAAAATTACGCACATAAACCCAGGATATGGCAAAAACAAGGGCAAAATGGGTTCTGTAACTTGCGTGGATATAAAAAGTGGAGTGAAGTTTAAAATAGGGTCTGGTTGGAGCGATGAGTGGCGCGCAAAACCCCCTAAAATCGGCACTATTATCACTTATCAATACCAAAATTTAACAAGTGAAAAAAAGCCTAGATTTCCTACATTTTTGCGCCTTAAACCTGCAATTTAACAAATTAGGGTATAATCAAAAAATTTTTTTAAAAGGAAAATGATATGAAAATTTTAGTTACAGGTGGCGCTGGATACATCGGCTCGCATGTTTTAAAGCAACTTTTAGAATCAAATCGCCATGAAATCGTGGTTGTCGATAATCTTTGCAAAGGCTCAATGAAGGCAATCGACGCGCTTAAAAGCGTGGGCGAGTTTGAATTTATCAAAGAAAATTTGGAAAATTTGCCAGTAATCGAGGAAATTTTTAAAAAAGGAAAATTTGACGCGATTATCCATTTCGCGGCGTTTATCGAGGTTGCCGAGAGTGTGAAAAACCCGATAAAATACTATCTAAACAACACCGCAAACGCGATAAATTTAATCGCGCTTTGCCAAAAATACGGCGTGAAAAACTTCATTTTCAGCTCCACAGCGGCAACTTATGGCGAGCCAGAAAACGGCAAAGTAACCGAGGAAAGCCCGCAAGCTCCGATAAATCCGTATGGCAAAAGCAAGCTTATGGTCGAGTGGATACTAAAAGATACAGCCGCTGCGAATAAGGATTTTAAATTTGGAATTTTGCGCTATTTCAATGTCGCGGGCGCGTCAAGCGACGGACTAATCGGTCAAAACTATCCAAACGCCACTCACCTAATCAAAATTGCAACCCAAACAATCACTGGCAAACGCGACAAAATGTATATTTTCGGCGATGATTACGACACCAAAGACGGCACTTGTATCAGGGACTATATCCATGTCGAGGATCTCGCGAGCGCGCATTTAGCGGTGCTAGAATACTTGCAAACCAACGACAGCAATGTCTTTAATGTGGGTTATGGCACTGGATTTAGCGTCAAAGAGGTCATCAGCGAGGCTAAAAAGGTAAGTGGAGTGGATTTTGCGGTCGAAATCGCGCCACGCCGCGAGGGCGATCCAGCTTGTCTAATCTCAAATGCTTCAAAAATTCGTTTCCAAACAACATGGGTTCCATGCCACGAGGATTTAGACGAGATAATCCAAAGTGCGTTAAATTGGGAAAGAAAGATTTAAAATTTTGCTAAAAAGAAAATTTAAGAATTTTATTAACCGCTTGCGTGGCGAGGTAAGCACCGAGTGGCTCGTCGCGCACGGTATGAAAGTCGGGCGAAATTTTGCTAGGCAGACAAATGTCATCTTAGATCCGCACCATTGCCATTTGATTGAGATTGGCGATAATGTGACTTTGGCTCCACAGGTTTATATTTTAGCTCACGATGCTAGCACACAGATGTTTTTAGGGCGAACCAAAACTGCACCTGTTAAGATTGGAAATAGAGTTTTTATTGGCGCTAGAAGTCTAATAATGCCAGGCGTTAGCATTGGCGATAATGTTGTTATCGGTGCTGGTTCTCTTGTAACAAAAGATATCCCTTCAAACTCGCTAGCATTTGGTAGTCCAGCTAAGGTCGTTAATACTCTTGATGATTATTTAGAAAAAATGAAAATTAAAAATAAATGGTAGAATTTAAATATAAAAAAATATGAATTTAAATATATGAGAATTAGTTTTGCAAATGAATTTATATTTTTATTCAAAATTTATAATGCCGATAAAAAATCTAATTAAAAAGTGGTAAAAAAATGAAAAAACTAAGTGTATTTATTTATTCTATGGCTGGTGGTGGGGCTGAGCGGGTCGTGAGCAACCTTTTACCCGAACTTTGCAAGGCTTACGAAGTACATTTGATTTTGATGAACGATAGGATTTTTTATGAAATTCCAAATTCGGTGCAGGTGCATTTCATAGAAAAATCAGCCCCTTTTGAAAACGGTTTAAAAAAGCTAATCAAACTGCCATTTTTAGGGATAAAATATAAAAATTTATGCAAAAGATTAGGCATTGATATTCACTTTGTATGGATGAATCGACCTTGTTATGTGGCTGGTTTTGCGCGAATTTTTGGAGATAAAAAACCTTTGATAATCAACGAGTGTTCGACGCCAAGCGTGCTTTATAAGGAGCCGAATTTCAAATCGAAAATCAGCAAATTTTTGCTTAAATGGCTCTATCCGAAAGCAGATTTTATCTATCCAAATTCGCTTGGCAATTTGGCCGATTTGCGTGATAATTTTGGCATAAATCCCGCTAAAATGGGTGTTTTATACAATGCGCTAAATTTAGACGAAATCGCGCAAAAATCACAAGAAGCAATTAGCCAAGAAAAGCCGTTTTTCCTAAGCGTTGGTAGGCTTGATGCCGGGAAAAATCACGAGCTTTTGATTCGTGCTTATGCAAAGCTTAAAAATTGTGATAAAGATTTGCTGATTTTAGGCGATGGCGTGTTGCGTGAGAGTTTGCAAAATTTAATAAACGAGCTTGGGCTAGAAAATAGAGTAAAATTACTCGGTTTTGATAACAATCCTTATAAATATATGTCAAAATGCTATGCTTTTGTTTTCGTTAGCCTTTTTGAGGGCTTTTCAAACGCGCTAATCGAAGCTTTGGCGTGTGGAAAACTCGTCATTTCTAGCGATCATCAAAGTGGCGCAAGAGAGCTTTTAGGAGATGATGAATGGGGCGTATTAGCCCGCGTAAATGATGAAGAGGGCACCATAAAAGCTATGCAAAAAGCGATTGATGAGCCTGAATTTGTAAAAATTTATGAAAAAAAGGCTAAAATAAGAGCCGCTTTTTTTGACAAAAAAAAGATAAGCAAAGATTTAATTTTAAAAATTGAAGAAATCGACAAAGGATATAGGGGTGAATAATAGCGCGCAAAACACGCAAAATGGGGCAAATTTGCCACAACAAAAAGGCGGCGTTTTTAAATTTATTAAAAATTTTGAACTCTCCAAACATTTGTTAATTTTGATTATTTTAGCTTATGGCGTGAGCGTGATTTTTAGGCTGTATTGGGTGTATTGGGCGAGTGAATACTCTCACATACTTTCGTGGAATAATCAAATCATGATCAACACAAACGACGGATATGCCTTTGCTGAGGGGACGAGGGATTATTTGGCTGGATTTCATCAGCCAAATGATTTAAGCTACATTGATTTTCCCCTAGCCAAGCTAACCGCGTTATTAGCGCAGATTACGCCATTTTCGCTAGAAACCCTATTTTTGTATATGCCGGTTGTTTTTTCATCGCTTATCGTCGTGCCGATTTTGCTCATTTCGGCTGAATTCCGCGCCCTTAGGGCTGGATTTATCGGCGCGCTAGTTGCTTGCGTGGCAAACAGCTACTATAATCGCACAATGGCTGGGTATTATGATACTGATATGCTAAATATCGTCTTGCCGATGTTTATCTTGTGGGCGTTTATCAGGGTTTGCACCAAGGGCGATGCTAGGGCGCTGTTTTTCACAGGCGCATTTGGGATTTTTTATCTGTGGTGGTATCCATCTAGCTTTTCTCTAAATGCGATGATGTTGGGTATGCTAGTGCTTTACACACTGATTTTTGCGCGCAAAAATTTGGTGAATTACGAAGCGATAATTATATTTTTACTAGCGATTTGTTTTTATTATTTGTATATTAAAATTTTGCTTTTTTTGGCGATTTTTTATTTTTTTGCTTACAAAAAAGAGCTTGTAAATTTTAGAATTTTGCTTGGCGTGGGAATTTTAGTTTTTGCGATTTTTATTTATTGCGGTGGATTAAATCCGATTATTTTCTATGCTAAATTTTACATTTTTCGCTCGCTCGCGGACAATCCTGACACGGTTTTTCACTTTTTTAATGTCAATCAAACTATCCAAGAAAGCGGTCTGGTGCCAAAAGAGGTCTTCATGCGCCGTATTAGTTCGAGCGTGATTGTGTTTTTGGTGGCGTGCGTAGGGTATGTGGTGCTGTGTTTTAGGCACAAAGAGTTTTTGCTCTCACTGCCACTTTTGCTTTTGGGCTTTGCGGCAAACAAAGCTGGGCTTAGATTTACCATTTATGCTGTGGGCGTAATGGGGCTAAGCTTTGGGTATATTTTGTATTTTTCGGTAAAACGGCTAAATCTGCCAAAATTTGCCGGTCGTATTATCTTGCTAGCCTTGACTATTTTGGCACTTTATCCAGCGTGGCAACACATCAAGGCCTACACCGTCGAAACTGTCTTTTTCAAAAGCGAGGTTGAGGTTTTAGACAAGCTCAAAACTATCGCCGATCGCGAGGATTACGCGCTTGCGTGGTGGGATTATGGCTATGTCATAAGGTATTATTCCGATGTCAAAACCCTAATCGACGGTGGCAAGCACCTAGGCAACGACAACTACCCGGTAAGTTTCGCGCTTTTGGCTGATCAATACAGCTCAGCGCACATGGCGCGCGTAGATGTCGAATACACAGAGCGAAATTTCACCGAGAAATTTCCAAATAAAATAAAGCAAATTTTAGCCGATTACAAGCTCGATGATTTCAATGCGTTTTTGCTAAATTTAAGTCTGCCGGATTTCAAAACACCAGCCAAAACTCGCGATATTTATTATGTCTTGCCGGATCGCATGATGAGCATACTCTCGACCGTGTCGCAGTTTTCGAACATCGACATAACCACAGGCAAAATGAAAAAAGATAAAATTTTCATTGCTAGTGAGAGGTTTTGGCAAGATGAGAGCGGTATAACTATGGATAATGGTATCAAAATCGCAAATAACTTGCTTAGCATAGAGGCTGAGGGCAATAAATTTCCGATAAATACATTTTTCGAAACCAGCCACAACGCTAGTGGCAAACTCGAAGTCAAAGAGATTAAAGTCGATAGTTCGGCGCAATTTTCGATAATTTATATGAAGGATTATGGCAGATTTTTGCTGCTAGACCCTGAAATGCTAAATTCGACCTATATTCAGCTTTTTGTGCTCGAACGCTACAAAAGCGATCTTTTCGAGCCTGTGGTTTTAAGCCCAGCTGTGAAAGTTTATAGATTAAAGAAATAAAATGGCGAAATTTGGTTTCCTTTCACACTCTGATATGAGCATTTATTTTTTCAGAGCGCCCATTATGCGGGAGTTACAGCGTCTTGGTCACGAGGTTTTTGCGATAGCGCCACGCGGAAATTATACGGCGGATTTGGAAAAAGAATTTATTAGCGTAACTTACGATTTAGACAAAGCCAGTCTAAATCCGCTCAAAGTATCGCAAAATACGGCAAATTTGGCTGGAATTTTAAAAAAGCTAAATTTGGATTTTTTGCAAACTTCGGCGCACAAATCAAATGTTTTTGGCACATTTGCGGCCAAAAAGGCTGGAATTTCGCGTGTGTTAAATTTAGTCGAGGGTCTAGGAAGCTTTTATATCGACACAGATCTTAAATCTCGCATGGTAAAATTTAGCATTGAAATGCTCTATAAAAGGGCGTTTGCGCAAAGTCAGGGTTGCATTTTTGTCAATGATAGCGACCCTGATTATATGCTCTCTCGCGGACTTATTAGCGAGAATAAAATTTTTCGTATTAAAAGTGTCGGCGTAAATAGCGAAATTTTCGACGAAAACGCTCACGAGCGCGCGAGCCTGCCTGAAATTACAAAGGGCAAAAAAATCGTGCTAATGAGCGGTCGTGCGCTGTGGCATAAAGGAATTGCCGAATTTTACAAAGCTGCTGAAATTTTAAAAGAGCGCAAAGACGCTTGTTTTGTCTTCGCAGGCGATGTTTTTGCGGGAAATAAAAGCTCGGCTGATGAGGCGTTTTTGCGCTCGGGAAATGTTGTTTGGCTAGGGTGGAGAGATGATGTGGCGGCGCTTTATAAGGCGTGCGATATTTTCGTGCTTCCAAGCTACAAAGAGGGCTTTCCGCGCACCGTTTTGGAGGCTATGAGTATGAGCAGGCCTTGCGTGGTAAGCGATGTGAGTGGCTGTATCGAGGCTGTGAGCGATGGTGTAAATGGGCTAATCTGCAAGGTTAGAAACGCGAGCGATTTGGCTAAAAAGATTGAAATGCTACTTGATGATGAGAGTTTGGCGCGCAAAATGGGGCAAGCTGGGCGCAAAATGGTGGTCGAAAACTACGATGAGAAAATCATAGCGAAAAAATATATTGAAATTTACAGGAAATTTATCGATGTATAGGGCATTTTTCAAACGATTTTTGGATTTTTTTGGGGCACTTTTTTTGATAATTTTGACTTCGCCACTTATGATTGTAACATATTGTCTAATCCGCAAAAACATAAGTAAAAGTGCGATTTTCACGCAATCCAGGCCAGGGCTTGACGAAAAAATTTTTAAAATTTACAAATTTAAAACAATGAGTGATGAGAGGGACGCAAACGGCGAACTTTTAAGCGACGAACTGCGTCTAAATGAATACGGCAAAAAAATCCGCGCTCTAAGCCTCGATGAGCTTCCGCAACTTTTCAATGTCCTAAAAGGCGATATGAGCTTTATAGGACCCAGACCTTTGTTGCCAGAATACCTGCCGCTTTATAATGAAGAACAAAAGCTTCGCCACAGCGTGCGACCGGGCATAACGGGGTTAGCGCAAGTAAATGGTCGAAATGCCATTAGCTGGGCGAAAAAATTTGAATTCGACACGCATTACGCTAAAAATTTAAGTTTCGCGCTAGATTTAAAAATCGCGCTTTTAACCATAAAAAAAGTTATCAAAAAAGACGGCGTTAATAAAGAAGGCATGGCGACAACGGAGAAATTCAATGGAAAAAACTAAAATTTATATTTACGGCGCAAGCGGTCATGGCAAGGTCGTAGCAGATGTCGCAAAAAGCGTTGGTTATAAAGAAATCGTTTTTTTAGACGACAATGGCGAGTTAAAATTTAGCCCTGATTTGCCGAAATTTCCCGTTATAATCGCAATCGGCGATTGCAAAATCAGAGCAAATTTACAAAAAAAAGTCAGCGAGGCAGGTTTTGAAATAGCCACACTTATCCATGAAACTGCCGTGATTTCGCCATCGGCTAAAATCGGGCGTGGCGTTGTTATCATGCCAAATGTCGTGGTAAATGCAGATGTGATTATCGGCGACGGGGTGATTTTAAATTCAGCCTGTGTAATCGAGCATGATTGCGTGGTGGGCGAGTTTAGCCACATTTGCCCGCGCGTGGGCGTGGCTGGAAACACCAAAATCGGGCGTGGCGTGTGGCTTGGGATCGGCTCGTGCGCTATTCAAGGCATAAATATTGGCGAGAGCTCATACATTGGGGCTGGAAGCGTCATCATCTCAGATATCGCCCCATTTAGCCTAGCTTACGGAGCCCCAGCAAGAGTGATAAAAAACTTGTCAAATTCTAGGTAAAATTTTAAAAAATTTAACTTTATGATAGTAAAATACAGGCTTTTATTTATAGGAGATTATAAATGGCAAGAATATTTTTAAGCCCCCCAAATATGGGCGGAAACGAACTAGAATACATAAAAAAAGTTTTTGAGAGCAACTACATCGCGCCACTTGGCGAGTATGTTAATAGATTTGAAAAATCAGTTTGCGATTACACTAGCGCGAAATCAGCTCTCGCGCTAAATGCCGGCTCAGCCGCACTTCATTTAGCCCTACGAACGCTAGGCATAAAAGACGGCGATGTGGTGCTTGGATCGACTTTTACCTTTATGGCGAGCCTTAATCCGATCTTTTATGAGCGTTGCGTCCCTGTGCTAATCGACAGCGACGAAAGCTGGAATCTAAGCCCCGAGCTTCTAAAAAAGGCAATCAAACTAGCGCCCAAAAAACCAAAAGCCCTAATCCCAACCCACCTTTACGGACAGGCTGCGAAAATGGACGAGATAATGGAGATTTGCGAAAATGAAAATATCGCCGTTATCGAGGACGCAGCTGAGGCACTTGGCGGATTTTACAAAGGCAAAGCCCTTGGCACGATTGGCGCGTGTGGTGCGCTAAGCTTTAATGGCAACAAAATCATCACCACAAGTGGCGGCGGAATGCTAATTTCGAACGACGAAGCCTTAATCGCCAAAGCAAGGTATTATAGCACGCAAGCCAGAGAGCCACTTTTGCATTATGAGCATTTGGATTATGGCTATAACTACCGATTAAGCAATGTTTTAGGCGCGATTGGCGTGGGACAAATGGAAGTTTTGGAAAAAAGAGTAGAGCGAAAAAGAGAAATTTTCGCACTTTATAGTGAGCTTTTGAAAGACTGCGCCGAGTTTATGCCAGAAATCGAAAATTCACGCGGAAATAGATGGCTTACAACATTGGTTTTCAAAGAAAAAAATGCTCACTTACGCGTAATCGACGCACTAAATAAAGCCGATATCGAAAGCCGTCCGCTATGGAAGCCAATGCACATGCAGCCAGTTTTCAAAGGCGCATTAAGCGTGCTTGATGGCACGAGCGAGGATCTATTTAGTCGCGGAATTTGTCTGCCAAGCGGAAGCGATATGAGCGATGAGCAGGTCGCAAAAGTCGCCGAAATTGTAAAGAAAAGCTTATGATTTTTAGACCGACCAAGCTCAAACGCTTCGCATTTTTTCTGATTTTAGATATTTTAATCTCGATTTTTAGCGTCGCAATCGCCTTTGTTTTGCGTTTTAGTGGCGATATTCCAAACGAATTTTACAAAGGCTTGCTACTAAGCGCGACCCTAATTACCGCTATTCGCATTGCGTATTTGTGGTTTATGAAAATTTATCTGGTGCCGTGGCGATTTTTCGGGCTTTACGAAGCGCGCAAAATTTTCTACACGCACATTTTCACGGCTTTGACATTTTTGGCGATTTTCTTTTTAATGGAGAATATTTTCAACCCCTTCCCGCGCTCTGTGATTGCCATAGATGCGGCGATTTGCTTTATTTTAATCAGTGGAGTAAGAATCTCAAAACGCATGTTTTTATTGCACGAAAAGTCAAATTCTAGCGCCAATGAACCCTGCGTCGTCGTGGGTGCGACTAGCAAAACCGTGCATGTGCTAAAAGGTATGCGCCAACACCACATAAACTACTATCCTGTGGGCGTCGTCGATGGTAGAAAAGAGCTAGTGGGCACATACTGCGAAAATTTCGTCGTGCGCGCAAAAAGCACAATCCCAGAAATGATAAAAGAAAGTGGCGCCAAAACCGCTATCGTGGCACTTTCGCTGCACCCAGAAGATCTCAAAGAGCTCTATGATGAGCTTATTGCGTATGGGCTAAAAGACATTAAGCTTTTCTCGCTTTTGGAAAACGATCAGAAAAAAATCCGAGATATTTCGATCGAAGACCTGCTCGCGCGCAAACCAAAGGATTTGGATAAAGAGGCGATTAAAAATTTCATCGACGGTAAGGTCGTTTTAGTAACTGGCGCAGGTGGCACGATAGGAAGCGAGATTTGCAAACAATGCTTGAATTTCGGTGCAAAACGGCTGATTATGGTCGAGCATAGCGAATTTAACCTTTATCAAATCAACGAAGCCACGAACGCAGATTCTCGCAACGAATTAAAAATGATAAATATCGTTTATCGCGATGAATTCGATGAAATTTTTGCCGAATTTAAGCCTGATGTCGTGGTGCATGCAGCAGCGTATAAACATGTGCCACTTTGCGAATTTAACCCGCATTTAGCGGTGAAAAACAATGTCCTTGGCACGAAAAATGTCGTGGATTTATCCAAAAAACATGGCGTTAAAAAGGTCGTTTTAATCTCCACTGACAAGGCCGTGCGCCCTACAAATATCATGGGCACAACAAAGCGAATTTGCGAGCTTTATAGCTTAAATTCGAGCGATGAAGCCACTCAAATCGTGGCTGTGAGATTTGGAAATGTGCTAGGAAGTAGCGGAAGCGTAATCCCGAAATTTAAACGCCAAATCGAAGCAAACGAGCCACTTACGGTTACGCACCCTGATATCGTGCGGTATTTTATGCTAGTGAGTGAAGCTTGTCAGCTAGTGCTTCAAGCAGCCTCAATCGCCAAAGGCGGGGAGCTTTTCGTGCTTGATATGGGCGAACCTGTCAAAATCGCAGACCTTGCCAAACGCATGTTGCAGTTAGCCGGAAAAGAGGAGCTTGGGATTAAATTTGTAGGACTTCGTCCTGGCGAAAAGCTTTACGAGGAGCTTTTGATCAACGAAAACGATAAAAGCACGAAGTATCAATCAATCTTTGTTTCAAGCTTTACAAAATACGATTTAGAAAAGCTAAATTCGCAAATTTCAGAGCTTGTAAATGCCCAAAACTGCGAAGTTGCCGCAAAACTCAAAGAGATTGTGCCAGAATTTGACCATAAATTAAATAAGGATTGATTTTGATAGGGATTGTTGATTATGGTGCTGGAAATATACGAAGCGTGAAAAACGCCCTTAGCTTTTGTGGGGCGAAATTTGAGCTAGTGAGTGAGCCTGAAAAACTTTTAAAATGCGATAAAATTCTCCTTCCTGGCGTTGGGGCGTTTGGCGAAGCAATGGCTAAACTAAAAAGCGCAAATTTAGATGAAGCAATAAGAGAATTTGTCGCAAGTGGGCGGTATTTTTTGGGAATTTGCCTTGGTATGCAACTTCTCTTTGACAAAAGCGCGGAATTTGGTTCAAGCGAGGGGCTTGGGATAATTAGTGGCGAAGTGGTGAAATTTGATGAGAGCAAATTTAGCGAGAGTTTAAAAGTCCCGCACATGGGCTGGAACACGCTGGAATTCACAAGGCAAACACCGATAAATTCGGGACTTGAAAGCTCTGTTTATGCGTATTTCGTGCATTCTTATCACGCGCTTTGCGATGAAGAATTTATCCTAGCAAAGACGGCGTATGGGTATGAATTTCCTAGCGCAGTTTGCAAAGAAAATGTTTTTGGCTTCCAGCCACACCCCGAAAAAAGCCACGAAAATGGCATAAAAATAATTAAAAATTTCACGGAGTTATAATGGAAATTTTACCTGCGATTGATTTAAAAGAGGGCCTTGCTGTGCGCCTTAGCAAGGGCGAAATGCAAAGTGCTAAAATTTATTCAAAAACCCCTTGGGAATTAGCCAAAAAATTCGAAGATTTTGGGGCGAAATACCTGCATTTGGTAGATTTAGACGGAGCGTTTGCGGGAGAGCCGATAAATTTCAAAACAATTGAGAAAATCGTAAATTCGACAAATTTAAAGGTCGAAGTGGGCGGTGGAATTCGCGATGAAAAGCGCATAAAAGACTACCAAAATTTGGGCGTTTATAGATTTATTTTAGGCTCAGTTGCGCTAAAAAATCCAAATTTTGTCAAAGAAATGTCGCCAAAATACAATATCGTCGTAGGAATCGACGCTTTAAACGGCATGGTCGCAACCGAGGGCTGGGCAGATGTGAGTAGCATTAAAGCGACTGATTTGGCTAAGCTTTACGCAGGAGCGGGAGTTGGCGCGATAATCTGCACGGATATCGGCAAAGATGGCATGCTATGTGGCGTAAATGTGGGATTTACCGAAGCAATCGCCGAAGCTAGCGGGATTGATACAATCGCAAGTGGCGGCGTGAAGGACATTAGCGATATTTTGGCGTGCAAAAACAGCGGCAAAATCGCAGGCGTGATTGTCGGCAAGGCATATTACGAGGGCAGTATCGATTTGGAAAAAGCGTTTAAAATTTTGTGATATCGTAATGACTTTTAAGGTTTGAGATGAAAGAATTTTATAATGAAATGAGTGTAAAGAGCCAAAACGGCTTGGAATTTTTCAAAGATTTTGTCTTTGAGCTTGGGATTTCGTGCATTGAAGAGCGCGAGGGCGAGTTTATCGTGCGCGACGAAGATAGCCTAGAAATGGTGAAATTCGCGCTAATCGAATTTAAAGAAGCTTTGCAAAAATCCACAGGGGCGCAAATTTCGCTAGAAATCGAAATTTCGCAAAAGAAAAATCAAGATTGGATAAACGAGTATAAAAAGGGCGTCGAGCCGATTGAGGTGGGTAAATTTTATGTCCGCCCTAGCTGGTGTGAGAGCAGGGCAGGGCTAATAGATATTTTAATCGACCCGGCACTTGCCTTTGGCTCAGGGCACCACGAGAGCACAAATATGTGCTTGCAAATTTTAAGCGAGATTACGAAAGAGGGCGCAAAAGCCCTTGATGTGGGCTGTGGAAGCGGAATTTTAAGTATCGCGATGAAAAAGCTTGGCGCAAATGTCAGCGCGTGCGATACTGACGAGCAAGCCACTGATGCTAGCGTGCAAAATGCGCAAAAAAACGGCGTGAGCTTGGATAAAATTTGGACAGGAAGTATCGCAGGAGCGGGCGAAAAATACGATTTAGTCGTAGCAAACATAATCGCTGATGTGATTTTGATACTAGCCAGCGATTTGAAAAACGCACTAAATCCTGGCGCACACCTCGTGCTTTCTGGAATTTTAGAAAATTACAAAGATAGAATAAAATCTGCATTTTCGGATTTGCGCTTCGTGAAAATGGAGCAAAAAAACGAGTGGTGTAGCTTTGTTTATGAGAAAGGTGAAAATGAATAATCAAAATAACAAAAATCAACAAAACGGCGGAGGAAATTTTTTCAACAAAAATCCTATTGGTATGTTTGTGGTTTTTGCGCTGATTTTAATTGTGATTTTTAGGGCAATTAGCCCAAATGGTGGCGGTTTTGGCGAGGGTGCGACCCTTGGAAATTTAGGCGTGGGACAGACTAGAAATGTCAGCTACTCAGAGCTAAAATCACAGCTTAAAACAGCTCAAATTTCGATGGTTTCTATCGGCAAAACCACGATAAAAGCCCAAAGTGGCGATACAATGTATGTGGCTCAAAGGGTCGATGATAACGAGCTTGTGAGTATTTTGGAGAGCAGAAATATCCCTTATGGCGCATATAACGAAACAAATTTACTCACGGATTTGCTTTTTAGCTGGGTTTTACCGCTTGTGATTTTCTTTGGAATTTGGATGTTTTTGGCCAATCGTATGCAAAAAAATATGGGTAGCGGTATGCTAGGAATCGGCAGTTCGAAAAATTTAATGAGCGCAGAGAAGCCAAATGTCAAATTTAGCGATGTCGCCGGTGTCGAAGAGGCCAAAGAAGAGGTCAAAGAGATAGTCGATTTCCTCAAAAACCCTGAGCGATACATAAGCTTGGGAGCGAAAATCCCAAAAGGCGTCTTGCTCGTAGGCCCTCCCGGCACGGGTAAGACACTGCTTGCAAAGGCAGTTGCGGGTGAGGCTGATGTGCCGTTTTTTTCGATTTCGGCTTCTAGCTTTATAGAGATGTTTGTGGGCGTGGGCGCAAGTAGGGTTAGAGATTTGTTTGAAACAGCCAAAAAACAAGCACCTGCGATTGTTTTTATTGATGAGATTGACGCGATTGGAAAAAGTAGAAATTCAGGCGGGATCGGCGGTGGAAACGACGAGAGAGAGCAGACCCTAAATCAACTTTTGGCAGAAATGGACGGCTTTGGCACAGAGTCTAGCCCAGTCATCGTCCTAGCAGCGACAAACCGCCCAGAGACGCTTGACGCTGCGCTTTTGCGTCCTGGTAGATTTGATAGGCAGGTTTTGGTCGATAGACCTGATTATGACGGCAGAATCGCGATTTTAAAGGTGCATATGAGAGATGTCAAATTTGCCCGTGATATCGACATTGAAGAGATTGCTAGGCTAACTGTGGGTTTTGCGGGAGCGGATTTGGCAAATATCATAAACGAAGCCGCGCTTTTAGCAGGTCGTGAGGCGAAAAAAGAGGTCGAGCAAAAAGACCTGCTCGAAGCAATTGAGCGCGTGGCGATAGGACTAGAAAAAAAATCGCGCCGTGTCAATCCTGTGGAGAAAAAAATCGTCGCTTACCACGAGAGCGGTCATGCGCTCATCGCCGAGCTTACCAAAGGCGCAATGCCAGTTAGCAAGGTTACGATTGTGCCGCGCGGGCTTGGTGCGGCTGGATATACGCTAAATTCGCCGTTTGAAAATAGATTTTTGCACCAAAGATATGAAATTTTCGCTGAAATCGATGTTTTACTCTCTGGTAGGGCGGCCGAGGAGGTCTTTTTGGGCGAGATTACAGACGGGGCTAGTAACGATTTACAGCGCGCGACTGATTGGCTAAAATTTATGGCGGCTAAGGTCGGTATGACAGACGAGCTAGGCTTAATCGTGCTTGAAAAACAGCAATATTCGTTTTTAAACGGCGGTCAGAGCATTAAGGATTACAGCGAGGAAACAGCGGTAAAAATCGACAACTATGTCCGCACAAAGCTCGATGAACGCTACAAAGCTGTGAAAGAGACCTTGCGAGTTTATGCGCCTGCAATCGAGGAAATGGTAAAAACTCTGTATGAAAAAGAGACCGTCGCTGGCGAGGTTATCGTGGAGATTATCGATAAATTTGAAAAAGAAAACAATTTGCCGACGCGTTTGGTGCGAAATTTAGCCAAAGAAAATTCAGAAGAAGAGGCGTAAAATGGAAGAAGAAAGAGGAAAATTAGTATATATTTTGCCAAATCTTTTCACCGCGGCTAGTATATTTTTGGCTATGCTTAGCATTTTTGCTTCGATAAACGGCCATTATGCTAGCGCGATTGCGTATATAATTTTTTCTTTGATTTTTGACGGACTTGACGGGCGCGTGGCAAGGCTTACGCACACGACGAGCAAATTTGGCGTAGAATTTGACAGCCTTGCTGATATAGTGGCGTTTGGCGTGGCGCCAGCGGTGCTGTTTTATTTCGTCATCGGTAAGGATTATGGGCAGGTTGGCACGCTAATTAGCGCGCTGTATGTGATTTTTGGCGCTGTGAGGCTAGCGAGATTTAATGTCACTGTGGGCACCTACGAGCCAAATGTTTTCATCGGTCTGCCGATCCCAACTGCGGCTATTACGATTGCTGTGTGGATTGGGATTTACCTCAAATACGAGGTTTCGTCTGTGTGGGGTGGCGTATTTATCATCGGCATGGCAATTTTGTCGTTTTTAATGGTTAGTAATATCCGCTTCCCAAGCTTTAAAAAGATAAATTTAAAACGGCCAAATGCGATTAAAATTTTGGTTTTGCTCATTGTTGTGTTTTTTTCGTGTCTGTATCTTTTCAAACTCGAATTCCCTGCATTTATCATTTTGCTATACATAGGATACGGGCTAGTGCGCGCGGGGCTAACGCTTATCGGGGTTAAATTTAACAAACAAAGCAAAGAGAACTAAATAATAAAATTTATCAATTCCAACTAAATTTAAGCCTAAAATTGCTATAATCGCCAAATTTTATCAAATGAAAGGGTAGGTTATGGATAAAAATAAAATTATTATTTTTGATACGACATTGCGCGACGGCGAGCAAAGCCCGGGCGCTTCGATGAATACAGAAGAAAAAATCCGCCTTGCACTCCAATTAGAAAAACTCGGCGTCGATGTTATCGAGGCTGGGTTTGCAGCGGCTAGTCCGGGGGATTTCGACGCGATTAATCAAATCGCAAAGGCTACTAGTAAGATTAGGGTTTGTTCGCTATCTCGCGCGCTCGAAAACGATATCAAGGCCGCAGCGCAGGCTATCGCGCCAGCGAAATTTCAGCGCATACACACCTTCATCGCCACTAGCCCGATTCACATGGAATTTAAGCTAAAAATGAAGCCTGATGAGGTCATCAAACGCGCAGTTGCGGCTGTGCAATACGCGAAGACTTTCACAGATGATGTGGAGTTTAGTTGCGAGGATGCGTGCAGAAGCGATGTGGGCTTTATGAAGGAAATTTGCGAGGCGGTTATCGGCGTGGGCGCAACTACGATAAATTTACCAGATACCGTGGGATATCGCTTGCCAAATGAAATTTACGCGATTTTTAAAGAAATGGTCGAATTTATAGATGGTAGAGCGATAGTATCAGCTCACAATCACAACGATTTAGGACTTGCCACAGCAAACACACTAGCGTGCATTGAAGCTGGCGCGCGCCAAGTCGAATGCACCATAAATGGCCTTGGCGAGAGGGCTGGAAATACTGCGCTCGAAGAGATTGCAATGGTCGTAAAAACTAGAAATGACCATTTCTCGCCACTTTATACGGATATAATTTTCAAAGAAATTTATCCATCAAGCCGTCTAGTCGCAAGTATCACAGGCATCGAACCGCAACCAAATAAGGCAATCGTGGGCAAAAACGCCTTCGCGCACGAAAGCGGAATCCACCAAGACGGCGTTTTAAAACACCGCGAAACTTACGAGATTATGAAGGCTGATGATATCGGGCTGGATAAAAACTCTCTCGTGCTTGGCAAACACAGCGGACGCCACGCTTTCAAGGACAAATTAATATCCCTTGGCTATGAGTTAGACGAGGCGCAGTTGCAAGTGGCGTTTGAGAAATTTAAAATTTTAGCCGATAGCAAAAAAGATGTCTATGATGAGGATTTAAGAGAGCTTGTAAATGACGAATTTATGGGCGCGAAAACCAAAGCTTACGAGATCGCGCTTCTTAGCTCAAATGGCTGCAACAAAGGCCACGCAAGCGCGGCTGTCACGCTAAATCACGATGAAATTTTGCTAAGCGATAGCGCGCTTGGAAATGGTGGGGTCGATGCGATTTTTAAAGCGATTGATCGCATAAGCAAGGTTAGTGGCGAGCTCAAAGATTATCAAGTCAAGGCTGTATCCAAAGGCAAAGATGCTCTTGCCAAAGTAACCGTTAAGGTCGAATTTGAGGGCACTGGCGCGATTATGGGGCATGGGCTTGATGTCGATACAATGCTAGCCTCAGCCAAGGCTTATGTCGGCGCATTAAATACATATTTAGCTTCGAAAAAATAAAATTCATAAAGTGGCGAAATTTGGGCGAATTTTGCCACTTTTTTAAACTAATTAAAAGCAAAATTTCACTAGAATACCGCACTCAAAATGTTCTTAGTAGGGGACAGATCCGAAAGGCGTTTTGAAATTTTATTTTGGAGACTTTTATGAAAAAAGTTTTGGTTTTACTTTTCGCGCTTTGTGGCGCAGCATTCGCAGGTGAGGAGCTTAGCGCTTATACTCAAATCGTATCATACTCAGCAATCGCTGTTGGTATCGTTCTTGGTTTTGCCGCTCTTGGTGGCGCTGTTGGTATGGGTAATGCAGCTAATGCAACAATCCTTGGTATCGCTCGCAACCCAAGCGTAGCTAGCAAACTATCAACTACAATGTATATTTCGCTAGCGATGATCGAAGCACAAGTTATTTATGCGCTTGTTATCGCATTTATCTTGCTTTTCGCTAATCCTTTTGTTACAGACGCTCTTACAAAAGCAGCTGCGTAATCACTCGCCCGCACTTTCGCGGGCTCTTTCATGCGACCATGGTGGAATTGGTAGACACGCTATCTTGAGGGGGTAGTGCGCTTCGCGTGTGCGAGTTCAAATCTCGCTGGTCGCACCATAAATTTTATTCAAATTTACTATTTCAAATTTACTCATTAACAAAATCATATAAAAATCACATAAAAATCACATTTTTTCCAAATTTTAAGCAATATTATTTGTAAATATTACATAAATTCAAATTAAATTTATGTAACATTATATACAATTTTACAAACAATTTTTTTTGTTTTGAATTCTTTTTCGAGGAGGAAAAATGCTTTGGTTTTTCTTTTGTGTAGCGCTTCTGATTGGAGCGTTTTTTACATACGGAAAATTCGTAGAAAGTGTTTTTGGTGCCAGTGCTGAGCGCAAAACTCCTGTGCATGACATGGCCGATGGCGTGGATTATGTCAAAATGTCAGATTGGAAAATCTATCTGATCCAAATCCTAAACATCGCCGGTCTTGGACCTGTATTTGGTCCGATTATGGGTGCGCTTTATGGTCCTGTGGCTATGCTATGGATCGTCATCGGAACGATTGTAGCAGGTGCTGTGCATGACTACTTTTCTGGTATGTTAAGCGTGCGCGCAAACGGTGCTTCTATCCCTACCGTCGTAGGTGTGCAGTTAGGAAACTGGGCGAAACACTTCATGAACATTTTCGCTCTTGTATTGCTCGTGCTCGTTGGTGTTGTTTTTACAACTGGTCCTGCTGGTCTTCTTAAAGGCATTACAGGTATGGAAGCTGGTATTTGGGTAATCATCATTTTTGCTTACTACTTTATCGCGACACTATTTTCAATCGATAAAATCATCGGTAGATTTTATCCGATATTCGGTGCCTTGCTGATTTTCATGTCAGTTGGTCTTACTGTCGGATTTATCGTCAGCGGCAGAAGCTTCTATCCAGAGGGTCTAAATTTCTTCGTAAATATGGATCCAAAAGACCTTCCACTATGGCCATTGCTTTTCGTTACTATTAGTTGTGGTGCGCTTTCAGGCTTCCACGCTACACAATCACCACTTATGGCTAGATGTATCCAAAACGAAAAATCAGGTAGAATGGTTTTCTACGGCGCAATGATTGGTGAGGGTATTATTGGCCTTATTTGGTGCACACTTGGTCTAAGCTTCTATGAGACCAGAGAGGCTCTTGCAGCAGCTGGTAACCCAGCACAAGTAGTCCATGAGATCTCAAAAACACTTCTTGGACCTGTTGGTGGTATCATTGCGGTTCTTGGTGTCGTTATTTTGCCTATCACATCTGGCGATACTGCGTTCCGTGCGGCTCGTTTGATTATCGCCGATTTTTTCAAAATGCCACAAAGAGATATCGTAAAACGACTTTTCATTGCCGTTCCGCTATTTGCTATCGGTATCGGTCTATCTCAAATCGACTTTGGTATCATTTGGAGATATTTTGGTTGGGCAAACCAAACAACTGCGACTATCATGCTATGGGCAGCGTCAGCCTACCTATACCGCAGAGGTAAATTCTTCTGGGTTACTTTGATCCCAGCAATCTTTATGTCAAATGTCGTAATCGCTTACCTTGTAAATGCGAAAATCGGCTTTAATATGCCTATGACTATCGCGACAGCGGCTGGTATCATCGGCACTATCGTTATCTTGCTACTATTTTTCAAACTCAAAAAAGTTAGCGAAGAATAATCACAAGGGGCAAATTTTGCCCCTTTTTTAAATTTTTCAAATCTTATTATTTTTAAAATTCTTCTATTTTATTGGAAAATTTAGCCTAAATTTTCGCCAAATTTAGCGAATTTTACCAGTTTTGGATTTGCGATTTTTTGATAATCTTTTGCGTTTAAAATCACCGAGTGATCGAGCAAGCCTGCGTTAAAGGCAATCTCATCGTAACGCGTAAAAAGCGCAGGGTCGCAGACTAAAACTAGCTTTTCGTGGAAGCTAAACGGCGGCACAGAGCCAAAAACGCAATCACTTAGCTCCAACCCCTCTGCTGGGGATACTAGCGAAGCGCGGTTTCGCTCAAATGCCCGTGAAAGCGCGCTCAAATCCGCTTGCATATCGGCTGGAAGCACGGCTAGGGCATAGATTTTTTCTCCGCCACCTTTTAGGGTGCAAATTAGAGCCTTTGCGCCCTGTCCAAGCTCGGTGCCTCTTACTTTGGCAACCTCTGCGCTAGTGCCTACGCTATCGTGAGTTACGACGCGAAATTTTGCCCCGTTAGCCTCTAAAATTTCAACGATTTTATTAAAAATTTTCTCGCTCATTTTCAATCCTTTTTAAATTTTAAAAGCTCAATTTTACCAAAATTTCATAGAGTTTTTGATACTATCGCACGCAAAATTTTAAAGGAAAAATATGAATTATGATGTGATAGTTATAGGCGGCGGACACGCTGGAATCGAGGCTGCGCTAGCAAGCGCGAAAATGGGCGTGCGCACACTTTTGATTACGATTTTAGTTGAGCAATTAGGCGCTGCAAGCTGTAATCCCGCAATCGGCGGTCTTGCCAAAGGGCATTTAGTCAAAGAACTCGACGCTCTTGGCGGTCAAATGGGGCGCACCACCGATGAGTGCGGTATTCAATTTCGCATACTAAACGAGAGCAAAGGCCCAGCTGTGCGTGGTTCGCGCGCGCAAATCGATATGGATAAATACCGCATTTATATGCGAAATTTGCTTTTAAACACACCAAATTTGGAGCTCACGCAAGAGATTGCAACCGAAATTTTAAGCGAAAATCGTGGTGATGAAATCATCGTGCGAGGCGTGAAAACCCACCTTGGCAACGAATACACCGCCAAAAAGGTCGTCATCACCACTGGCACATTTTTAAACGGCCTTGTGCATGTGGGCGAAAGCACCATAGAAGCGGGGCGCGTGGGCGAATTACCATCGAAAAATCTCTCAAATTCGCTCAAATCTTTCGGGCTAAAAATGGGCAGGCTCAAAACCGGCACCTGCCCTAGAATTGACGCAAAAACAATTGATTTTAGCGTCTTGGAGCGTCAAGACGGCGACGAAAATCCAAAGCCATTTAGCTTCCGCACCGAAAATTTCGCGCCAAATCAGCTTCCATGCTACATCGCCTACACAAACGAAAAAACCCACGAGATAATCAGCTCAAATTTCGCCCGCGCGCCGATGTTTACTGGGCAAATTTCAAGCACGGGACCAAGGTATTGCCCTAGCATAGAAACCAAAATTTACGAATTTCCAGATCGCGAGCGCCACCATGTCTTCGTCGAGCCCCAGACTGCGCAGGCTAGCGAGTATTATGTCAATGGACTTTCGACTTCGCTGCCTTACGATGTGCAAGTTAGCTTTATCCGCTCGATTAAGGGCTTTGAAAACGCCAAAATCGTGCGCCCAGGATACGCTATCGAATACGACTATGTCGATCCAACTGAGCTCAAACACTCTTTGGAGTGCAAAAAGGTCTCGGGGCTGTATCTTGGCGGACAGATTAATGGCACCACAGGCTACGAGGAGGCTGGGGCGCAGGGGCTTATGGCAGGCATTAATGCTGGTCTTGCCGTACGCGCCAAAGAGCCGCTAATCTTGCGCCGTGATGAGGCCTATATCGGCGTGCTGATTGATGATTTGGTCACCAAAGGTACGAAAGAGCCATACAGAATGTTTACTTCGCGCGCCGAGTTTAGGCTACTTTTGCGCGAGGATAACGCGATTTTGCGCCTTGGCAAATACGGGCATGAAATAGGGCTGATTGATGATGAAATTTATAGCAAAATTTGCAAGATTGAGGGCGAGACGAGGGCTGGCGTGGAGCTTTTAGAGGCCAAAGAACTCACGCCAAACAAGGCAAATTTGGCGTTTTTATCTGAGCTTGGCGAAGAGCCGATAAGCCAAAATGTAAGCTTGCAAAAAATCGTAGCTAGAAAGAGCTTTACAAAAGAGAAATTAAAGTCGCTTGACCCGATTTTTGCGGGATTTTGCGATGAGAGTTTGGAGCAAATTTTAGTCGAGTGCAAATACAAACACTACATTGCCGAACAGCGCGCCAGCATTGATAAAATGAAGGATATGCTAAGTGTGAAAATCCCTGAGGACTTCGATTTTCGCGCGGTTAGCGGACTTAGCAATGAAGTGGTCGAAAAGCTAGAAAAATTTGCCCCGCCGACGCTATTTGCTGCAAGCGAGATTTCAGGTGTAACACCTGCCGCGATTGATATTTTGCACATTTATATCAAAATGCGCGGGAAAAAATAGCGAAATTTACGCTAAATTTGTTATTAAAAAGGCGACAAATAAAGCGTAAATTTTGCCTAATCTGTCATTGCGAGAATTTGCGTAGCAAATTCGAAGCAATCCAGAAAAATTTAGAGCAAAATTCTACTTAAATTTAGCATTGAACGATTTTTTAAATTTTAAGCGAAATTTTGAAATTCTTTGTAAGGGGGAGGGCGCGCTTTTTAGGAGACGCTACCCTCCCCCTTACCAACCCCCACCCCTGTAAAACCTTAAAACCAGCTAAATTTAAAGCTTCGCTTTAAATTTAGCTGGTTTTATTTTTACTGAAATGCTTCGCATTTCTTTGCAATTTCGGGGCAGTGTTTGGGGGTTGCGCTAGCGAAATGCCAAATTTTAAAATTTCAAATTTTCCAAATTTAAAATTTATAAAATTTTTTGTGCTTAAATTCTGCGATTAAACAAATTTAAGGACAAAATTTTGAAACACTACAAAGGTTTTGGCAAGCAAATTTTGCTAATGATTATCTTTAATGCCGTTTATAGTGGCGCTGGAATCGCGATTTTGGCGTTTATCAACAAATATTTGCTAGGCGAGGGCGAGAAAACGACCTCGCTAATTTTTATGTTTTTTGGGCTTTTGGTGCTGTTTTTGGCTCTCTCGGTCGCTTCGCGCGCCGTGCTTTGCGTGATTGAAAACAACTTCGTCTTCAACCTGCGCTCAAAGGTCATCAAACAGATAATCGATACGAAATTTGAGCGCATTGAGGCCGCGTCAAAGGCGAATTTGCTGGCGTCGCTAAGCTCTGATATTTCGCGCCTGACTGACGGATTTATGCGCATTAGCGAGCTAATCCAGGGCGGTATGACGGTCGTGTTCGCTGGAATTTATACGATTTACATTTCGCCGAAAATGTTTTTGTTTTTGTTCGTGTGGATCGGCGCGCTGATGATTTTAAACCAGCTAATCATGCGCAAAGTAATGCAAAATTTCGACGCTTACCGCAAAAACGAGGACGAGCTTTACAAGAACTATTCTAAGGCGATTGAGGGGCACAAGGAGCTTTCGCTAAACATAAAAAAAGCGCGCTATCTTTACGAAAACGAGTTTATCCCAAACGCAAACAATCTGCGCCAAACCTCGCTAAAAGCGCAGGTTTATCAGGCATTTGCGGGGAATTTTATGAGCGTGATGATGCTAGGAGCTGTGGGCGTGGTGCTGTTTTGGGGGCTAAATGGTGGCGCTCAGGCCCTCGCAAATGCCGTAACAATCGCGCTTACGATACTATTTTTGCGCGCGCCACTAATGATGCTCGTTTTCTCTTTCCCAAGCATTTTGCGCGCCAAAATCGCTTACCAAAAAATCGAGGAATTAGGGCTAGATCCGCATGTGGCGGGATTTGAAATAAAAAATTTGCCTGCGTGGCAAAAACTCGAATTAAAAAATGTAAGTTTTACCTATAAAAATGGCAAATTTGGCGTGAAAAATCTAAATTTAGCCATAAATTCGGGCGAGGTCGTGTTTCTAGTCGGCGAAAACGGCAGCGGCAAATCGACGCTGTTTATGATTTTATCAGGACTTTATGGCGCGCAAAGTGGCGAAATACGCGCCGATGAGTGCGCTATATGCGCCGATGAGCTTCGCGCATATAGTAATAACATAAGCGCGGTTTTTAGCGATTTTTATCTGTTTGATTATATCGTGGGCGATGAAAACACTGCGCGCGAGTGGCTCGAAATCATGGAAATTTCGCAAAAGGTCAGTATCGAAGGGGGCAAATTTAGCACCACAAATCTCTCCGCAGGTCAGCGCAAACGCCTAGCACTCGCGGCTGCGCTTAGCGAGGGGCGCAAATTTATTATGCTCGATGAGTGGGCAGCAGATCAAGACCCGCACTTTCGCGCGCACTTTTACGAGTGCATAATCCCAAGGCTCAAAGAGCGCGGATACACGATATTTGCGATAAGCCACGATGATAAATATTTCGGCGTGGCAGATAAAATTTATAAAATGAGCGGGGGCGAAATTTCGCAAATTCGCTGAAATTTTGGTTTAAATTTTGTCGGATTAATTTTTCTTTGATAAAAATTTAATTTTAATTTACAAAATTTAGATTATACTTCACACGCAATTTAACTGAAAGGATCGAAAATGAAAAAAGTTTTCATCGCATGTGCTGCATTGGCGGCAATTAGTTCAAGTGCTTTTGCTGCTGACGGAGAGGCGCTATTCAAAAAATGCGCAGCATGCCACGGCGCAAACGCTGACAAACCTTACCTAGGCGGTAAAGTTCCAGCGCTAAACACACTTGCAAAAGACGATATTATCGCTAGCGTCAAAGGCTACAAAGAAGGCACTGTCGGCGACGGCGGTAAGGGCAAATACGGCATGGCTGGCGTAATGAAAGGCCAAGTCGCAACACTAGATGACGAGTCAATCGCAGCATTGGCTGATTTCATCGAAAGCAAAAAATAATCCCCCTTTTTAATCAATTCTAGCCTGGCGCGTCCCCCTCGCGTCAGGCTTTTTTAATTTAATCAAATTTATAATCATTGAAATTTCGAAATTTGGAGCTTTTATGAGCGATTTAAATTTTATAAACGAGATGAAAAACAAGGCTATCGCCACTGAGAGTTTAAGCAAAAATGAAGCGTTAAATTTAGCCAAAACTAGCGATTTGGACGCACTTTTGAGCACGGCAAATGAGATTAGGCAAATTTGCTGTGGCGATGAGTTTAATTTTTGCTCGATTATAAATGCGCGTTCTGGCAAATGCTCGGAGGATTGCAAATACTGCGCCCAGTCTGCGCATTTTAAAACAGGTTGCGAAACTTACTCGCTTTTGAACCCTGCGCCCGTTTTGCAAATGGCAGGGCAAAACGAAAAGGCAAAAGTTCATCGCTTTTCGCTCGTTGCCAGTGGTCGCGGGATAAGCGAAAATGACAAAGATATGCCAAAAATCGAGCAAATTTATCGTGCGCTAAGAGAGCAGACGAATTTGCACCTTTGCGCTTCGTTTGGGCTTGCTTCAAAAGAAGCTTTGCAAAAGCTAAAAGATAGTGGCGTGAAAACCTATCATCATAATTTAGAGACTTCACGCAGGTTTTATCCGCGAATTTGCACCACGCACAGCTATGATGATAGAGTGCAAACTATCAAAAACTGCCACGCTGTCGGGCTTGATGTGTGTAGCGGCGGGATTTTTGGGCTTGGCGAGAGCGTGGAAGACCGCATAGATATGGCGTTTGAGTTGCGCTCACTTGGCGTAAGCTCCGTGCCGATAAACATTTTAATGCCGATTTTAGGCACTCCGCTTCAAAACTGCGCTCCGCTTAGCGAAGAAGAAATTTTACGCTCAATCGCCGTGTATCGCTTTATTTTACCACGCGTTTATCTGCGTTTTGCTGGCGGACGAGTAAAGCTAGGTAAAAGTATCGAAAAAGCGCTAAATTCCGGCGTAAATTCGGCGATTACGGGGGATTTTCTCACCACCACAGGGGATAGCATAAAAGGCGATATGGCGCTTGTTTCTTCGCTTGGGTTTAGGATATAAATTTGCGAATTTAAGCTGTTTTTTGTAAAATTTCGCAAAAATTTTGGAGAAAAAATGTTTAACGGACTAATTAGGGAAATCGCCGAAGTTGCTAGTTTCAGCGGAAATTCGCTTCGAATTCGCGCTAAATTTCGCCCTGAGCGTATCGGCGATAGTATCGCTATAAACGGCGCGTGTTTGAGCGTAACGCAAATTTTAGCTGACGGCTTTGTCGTGGAGATTTCGAGCGAAACCGCCGCACTCATCGCAACGCAAAATTTCAGAGGCAGAGTGCATATCGAACCTGCTATGCGTTTAGGAGAGCGAATCGACGGGCATTTGGTGCAAGGGCATATCGACGGCGTGGGCGAAATCACAAAAATCACAAAGCTAAAAAGCGGATATGATTTTTTTATAAATTTGCCAAAAAATTTAATGCCGTTTGTCGCAAATAAAGGCTCCGTGGCGATTGATGGTGTGAGTTTAACCATAAATGAAGTTTTAGAGCGTGGAATTCGCCTAACGATAATCCCGCAAACTATGAAAGATACGCTATTTGGTGAGTTTAAAACGGGGCGAAAAGTAAATGTCGAAACCGATTTGCTCGCAAGATACGCAGCGCGAATTTTGGGCTTTGTGGGCGAGAAAAAAGAGAGTTTGTCGTGGGATCAGGTGAATTTGATTTCAAGCCTTTACTAAATGCCTTTAAATTCGGCTTTACCGATAAATTTGGTTTAGCTAACGCAATTTTTAAGGATACTGCGCCGAAAAATTTGAACGGCGAAAATTTGGGAAAATTTGGCGAATTTAACCTTGCTTTTCATGTTGGCGATAAATTTGAAAATGTGCTAAAAAATCGTTTTAAACTGGCAAATTTGCTGGGTTTGCCTTTGCGAAATTTAATCTTTATGAACCAAATCCATAGTGATAAAATTTGCGTTGTAGATGAAAAATTTATGGCTGAATTTGGGGCGAAATTTGATAAATTTTTTGAATTTGGCGAATTTAAAAGTGAAAATTTGCAAAGTGAATTTATGAAAATTTTCCCCGAGTGCGATGCTTTGGTTACGAATTTGCGTGGCGTGGGGCTTTGCGTAATGGTGGCGGATTGTTCGCCTGTGCTACTTTTTGATGAGAAAAACGGCGCCGTGGGCGTCGTTCACGCTGGCAGAGCCGGGATTACGCAAAAAATCGTAACCAAAACAGCCCTTAAAATGAGCGAAATTTACGGCTCGAAAATTTGCGATTTAAGCGTAATCGTGGGGGCAAATATAAGGGGCGAGTGCTACGAAGTGGGAAATTTGGATTTGGGCGAATTTAACGCCTTTAAGCGTGGCGATAAATTTGATATGAATTTAGCTTTAAAAGCCGAATTGAACGAACTTGGCATAAAAAAATTCGCATTTAGCAAATTTTGCACTCACTGCGAAAATTCGCTTTACTCATATCGCCGAGAGCGTGAAACCGGTCGTTTCTGCGGATTTGTTTTTTTGGAGAATAATTAATGAATAGCGAAAGAAAACCTATTTTAGTTTTAAGAAGATTAAAAAATACAAAATCTAAGATTCATATAATCTATTGGTATTCGTGGTTTGTTTTAATGTCTTTTCTTTCGCTATATGGTATTTTTGCAAATGAATTAAGACTTGGTGCAATATTTCTAATTTTACTTGCGCTATTTTTTTACCTATATTTTTTTTCAATTCTAGAAATTATTTGCTATGACGACTACTTGATAATTAAGTGTTTGTTTTGGCAATCAATACTCTATTATAGCGATATAAAACAGTATCTTTATTTTGATAGACCACCTTTGATAAAATCTTTCATAATAAATTCGAAAAAATATAAATTCTTATTTTTGGTAAAAAGTTTTCAAATTAGTTATTATTTGTTTGACGAGTATGAAATAAATAAATTTGAAAATATATTAAAAAGTAAAAATATATCTGAATTTAAGCCATTTGGTAGATATTAAAGTATCGTAGGGTAGGCATCCTTGCCCACCATAATGTTAAGTAAAAGATTAAATGATAAAATTTAACTCGTATTTTTATCTGTTAAGCCTAAAATTTAATAAATGCACAATTTGGTGGGCAAATGCCCACCCTACGGTCTCACAATGACAAACAAACAAAAATACTAAAATTTATCTTAAATTAAGTCCAAATTTAGTAAAATCACAGCTTCATTTCACACGCATTTATTCCTTATTTAGTTGCGAATTTGTCAAACAAAAAGCAAATTTGTTAAGGAATGCGGAGGAAGAAACTAAATTTCGGGCTAGTCCCACAAGGAGAAAACTCATGGTTACAATGAGAGATTTATTAGAATGTGGCGTTCATTTTGGTCACCAAACACGCCGCTGGAACCCAAAAATGAAGAAATTCATTTTCGGCGAGAGAAAAGGTATCTATATCATAGATTTGCAAAAAACTATCCGCTACTTCCGCTACACTTACAATGTCGTTCGCGATGCAGCGGCCGAGGGCAAAACAGTGCTATTTGTCGGCACTAAAAAACAAGCAGGTGCGACTTTGCGTGAATATGCTGAAAAATGCGGAATGCCATTTGTAAATCATCGCTGGTTAGGCGGTATGCTAACAAATTTCAGCACTATCAAACAATCAATCCGCAAACTAGAAGTCATCGAAGCTATGGAAGAAGACGGCTCAATCAACCTTCTAACAAAAAAAGAAGCCCTAATGCTACGCCGCAAAAAAGAGAAATTAGAGCAATATCTAGGCGGAATTCGCAATATGAAAAGCTTGCCTGATATGATTTTTGTTATCGATGTAGTAAAAGAAAAAATCGCCGTAGCAGAAGCAAACAGACTAAAAATCCCTGTTGTAGCGCCACTTGATACAAACTGCGATCCTGATGTTGTAGATTTCCCAATTCCGGGCAATGATGACGCTATTAGAAGCGTTCAACTTTTCTGCCAAGAAATGGCTGAGGCTATCAATGAAGGAAAAGCATTGCGTGATCAAGACAGCGTAGAGGGCGAAGGTGGCGAACCAGTTAGTCAAGCAGAAAAAGACGAAATCGTAGAAGAAGCGATGAGCGAAGAAGATTTCGAAACAGCAGAGGACGCAGAATAATGGAAATTTCAGCACAAATGGTAAAAGAACTGCGCGAAAGCACTGGCGCAGGTATGATGGACTGCAAAAAAGCATTAGTTGAAACAAACGGCGATATGGAAAAAGCCGTAGATTTATTGCGTGAAAAAGGTCTAGGCAAAGCTGCTAAAAAAGCAGATCGCCTAGCTAGCGAAGGTCTAGTATGTGTCGAAGTAAATGGCAACGCTGCAACAATCAGCGAGGTAAATTCAGAAACTGACTTCGTCGCAAGAAACCAAAATTTCATTGATTTGGTTAAAAATATCACTATTCATGTCCAAAAAAATAGCATTGAAACAGTAGAAGCGCTAAACGAGAGCGTAATCGACGGCGTGAAATTCGAAGATCACCTAAAAACTCAAATCGCAACAATCGGCGAAAATTTGGTTGTTCGCAGATTTGAAACCGTCAAAGCTGGCGCAAATGGCGTAGTCCAAGGATACTTGCACTCAAACAGCCGTGTGGGCGTCATCATCGCTGCTGCTTGCGATAGCGAAAAAACTGCCGAAGGTGCAAAAGATCTAATCCGCAACCTTTGCATGCACGCAGCAGCTATGAAACCAAGCGTTATTAGCTACAAAGATTTGGATAAAGAATTTATCGAAAAAGAATTCGCAGCACTTGTGGGCGAGTTAGAAAAAGACAATGAAGAGAGAGTAAGACTAGGCAAACCTTTGCACAAAATCCCAGTATATGGCTCACGCGCTCAAATCACTGATGAAGTTTTGGCGACTGAGACTGAGAATTTAAAAGCAGAACTTAAAAAACAAAACAAACCTGAGCAAATTTGGGACAAGATTATCCCAGGTCAAATCGACAGATTTATCGCTGATAATACTCAAATCGACCAAAGACTTACGCTTATGGGACAATTTTTCGTAATGGACGATAAAAAAACTATCGAGCAAGTAGTGGCTGAGACAGCCGAGAAACTCGGTGGCAAAATCGAAATCGTAAAATATGTCCGCTTCGAAGTAGGCGAGGGCTTAGAGAAAAAAGTCGATGACTTCGCAGCAGAAGTCGCAGCACAAATCGGCTAAAAATGACACTTTTAAAGGGCGTTAATCTTACTCATGCGTATGATTATACGCTCTTTAACGATATAAATATCACAATAAATTCAAATTCTACTAGCGCCATTTTGGGCGTGAGCGGTTGCGGTAAATCCACACTTTTGCACATTTTATGCACACTTTTAAAGCCAAATTCGGGCGAAGTTTTTTACAATGACACAAATTTATACTCGCTAAGTGCCGATGAAAGGCTTAAAATTCGTAGGCATGATTTTGGCATAATTTTTCAATCACACTACCTTTTTAAGGGCTTTTCTGTCAAAGAAAATATCGAACTTGCAGCCAAGCTTACAAACAACAAAATTGATTATGAAATTTTAGAAAAACTAAAAATTACAGGGACACTATCCCAAAATATCGGTGAGCTTAGCGGTGGTCAGCAGCAACGCGTCAGTATCGCTAGGGTGCTAAACAAACGCCCACGCATTATTTTTGCCGATGAACCAACTGGAAATTTGGACAAAAACACCGCTAATGAGGTCATGGAGGTGATATTTGATTATATCGCCAAAAATGACGGCGCACTCGTGCTTGTAACTCACGATGAAAGCTTAGCTGGCAAATGTTCGTCAATTTATCGCCTAAATAATCAAAATTTAGCTAAAATATAAGCAATCACTAACCAAAATTATCCTAAAATAGGGAAATTTTTTTTCAAAAAGGCTAAAAATGAAAATTTTACTTGATAGCACAAATGAACAAGTTGCAAAAGTAGTTAATATTTGTTGCGAACGCACACACTCTGATTTAGCGCAATATAGCATGGACGAACAAGATTATGATTTGGTAATAAAAGATTATAGCGAAGAGGATAGCATTTCTCATTTTGATGTCGATAAAACCCTGTTTTTGATCTCCAAAGACGATATTATCGTGGGTGCAACACACACGCTGACTAAGCCATTTGCGCCTGCTGAATTGATTAAATTTATTAGCGGATTTTCATCGGCAAAACCAAATCCTGAGATAAAATCAAAAATGGCACAAGAATTCGCCGATGTAAGCTCGATGATGAAAGAGATAGACTCAATCGATGAAAAGGGCGACAAGAGCGCTGATATGGGAATCGGCCTAGCGCCAATCAATGATAGCGCAGACGAGGAAACAAAAGCTGAAAACCCTGCGCCAAAACCAAAACCAGGCCTAAATATCGATGCTGGCGATACAATCTCTCTTGCTACTAGCGCAGAAGCTAGCGATGAGACGCAAAACGAAGTAAAATCTGAACCTGCAAAAAATGAGCCTTTTAATATCGAAATTCCCGATAATTTAGATGATTTGGTTTTAGAACTTGCTCCTAGCGAGCCAGAAACTAAACCAAGCGATGATAGTGTTAGCGAGCCTGCAAACGAGGCCGAAACTACCGCAGAAGCTAGCGTAGAGCCAGCTAGCGAGGTGGCTTCTGAAAGCGGCGAAGCTAGCCAAAATGAGACTAGCACGCAAAATTTCGAAAGCCTTTTAGATGATTTTTATAACTCTGACGATGATGTTCCGCTATCTGCATTAGCTGAAAATATCGATGATGACACACCACTTTCTGCTATGCTAGATAATGTAAATGACGATGTTCCGCTATCTGCATTGGCCGAAAATATCGATGATGATACGCCGTTAAGTGAAATTTCGCTTGATGATCTTGACGATGATAAACCTTTAAGCGCATTAGCAGATGAAATTTCGCTAGATGATATCGATGATGACATGCCGCTAAGTGCTGTTATGGATCAAATTTCAGACGATATGCCACTTAGCGAGATTGCGCAAAATAACGAGCCAGAAGAGGCGCAAGATGAGCAAAAAGAAGAAGCAAAAGTAGAAGCCAAAGAAGAGCTAAAAGAGCAGAGCGAAGATTCATCTGATAGTGATTTTGGTTCGATGTTTTCTTCGATGTTTGATAATTCTAGTGATGATGAGCCAGAGGATAAAGCAGAGGGCAAAAAAGAGAGTGAAGCCCCAATCGCGCTAGCTAGCGACAAAGAAATTCCTTTGGCAAATGTTTCGTTAGAGCCAGCATTTGAGAGTGTAGAGCACGGCGAGGACGAGGCAAAGGCTGAGCCAGAAGCCCAAATTTCACAAGATGAGACCCTAGATGAGGACGATGAGGAAACTGGCGATGATGATTTGCTTTTTGATAATATTTTAGCCCTTGAAAAAGATAAAAAAGTCGCTTCCGAGCCTGTTAAAGCGGCAGCGCAAGATGAGAAAAAAGATGAAAAACCAAATTTTGATGATTTGGATTTACCGCAAGTCGCAAGTGGCGTAGAGCTACCTGATATCAAACCAGCTGTCGATGTCAGTGTCGAGCCGACCGCTCAAAGCGAGGTTCCTGCGCATGTCGCACCAAAAACTCACGATGAGGTTAATCGAATTTTAGAGCAAGAGCGCAGATTTTTGAGCGTTGATGAGCTAAAAGAGCAGTTGCGCTACGATTTAGAGGCAAATATCGCTAGTGTGTTGGAGCAATTCTCTGGCGAGGAAAACATACAAGAAGCACTTAAAGACCTTAGAATCAATATCAATATCTCATTTGAGGATAAATAATTGCTAGGTAAAATTTTACTAGTTTCAGGTCCAAGCGGCAGCGGTAAGAGCACCCTTATAAAGAGGCTTATCGCTGAGTTTGGCACAGATGAGATATATTTTTCTATCAGTTCTACTACAAGAGATATGCGAGATGGCGAAAAAGACGGCGTGAATTACCATTTCATCAGCAAAGACGAATTTAAAGCCGGCATAGAAAATGACGAATTTTTAGAGTGGGCGCTCGTGCATGGCAACTACTATGGCACATCGTTAAAAGCCGTGCGAGAGGCGCTAAATTTGGGTAAAATCGTGATTTTTGATATCGATGTGCAAGGTTTCGAAATCGTTCGCCAAAAAATAAGCAAAAACGAGCTTACTACGGTTTTCGTAACCACTCCGAGCCCAGCAGAGCTAGAAAAGCGTCTGCTAGCACGGGCAGATACAGCCTCTGGCGATATCGCTACGCGTTTGCAAAATGCAAAAGACGAGATAAAATATCTCGCGCAATACGATTATTTCGTAATCAACGACGAGTTAGAAAGCGCGTATTTAAATTTTAAATCAATCTACAAAACAATCAGATTAGAAACCGCTAGATGCGATATTTCAGCGGTTATGAAATCTTGGAAATAAGGAGAGACAATGGGCGTTAGCGTTCAACAATTGCTAATTATTTTGGCTATTATAGTGTTGCTTTTCGGAGCGAAAAAAATCCCTGAGCTTGCAAAGGGCGTAGGCAAGGGTATCAAGTCGTTTAAAAAAGAGATGGAAGACGACCCAAAGCTTGAAGAGAGTGTGAAAAAAGAGAGCGAAACTACCAAAGCTGACGAATCTCAAAAGGCTTAGTTTTTGAAAAATTTAGCTATAAACGAAATCTCTCGCGTCCTAGGGCGCGAGGTAATCATTGAAAAACCAAAAGACAAAACCCTAGCTCACTATGCTTCGCCTGTGGCTTTTTCGCTCGCAAAAGAGCTTAGAAAAGCCCCTAAAATCATCGCCCAGGAGCTAGCGGCTAAATTTAGCGATAACGAAATTTTATCAGCAAGTGCGATAAATGGGTATTTGAATTTTCATATAAAACCTAGCGTGCTTGGAAATTTAGCCCAAAATGCGCTAAATTTGGGCGAAAATTTTGCGAAAAATAGCGCAGAGCATAAAGGCGAAAAAATCCTGCTTGAATACATCAGTGCGAACCCAACCGGCCCGCTTCACATAGGCCATGTCAGGGGCGCAGTATATGGCGATACCTTTGCTAAGGTAGGAAACTACCTAGGCAGCGAGGTTTGCACAGAGTATTATATAAACGACGCCGGCAATCAAATCGAATTGCTTGGTATTTCAATGATACTACGCGCGAAGGAAATTTTCGGGCTGAGTGTCGAGTATCCTGAGAAATACTATCGCGGCGAGTATATCGATGAGCTGGTAAATTTAAGCGTAGAGAAATTTGGCAAAGAGATTTTTTATGATGAGAGCAGAGTTTTAGAACTCGCCGAATTTGCCAAAGACGAGGTTTTGAAAATCATCAAAAAAGATTTGGCTGATTGTGGAATTACTATACAAAACTGGGCTAGCGAAAAGAGCCTTTATGGCGAGCTTGACGCGACGATTGCCAAGCTTGAAAAAAGTGGCGAAATGTATAAAGAAGGCGGCAAGGTTTGGATTAAGTCCAGTGCCGTGGGCGACGAAAAAGACCGTGTCGTCATCCGCGAGGATGGCCGTCCGACATATCTAGCGGGTGATATTGTATATCATAATAACAAATTTGAACGCGGATTTAAGCGATATGTCAATGTCTGGGGCGCAGATCACCACGGCTATATCGCGCGCTTAAAGGCAGCAATCCACTTCCTAGGATACGATGAAAATGCCTTAGAAATCGTGCTTATGCAAATGGTAAATTTGCTAAAAAACGGCGAAGCGTTTAAAATGAGCAAACGATCAGGCACCAGCGTGCTAATGAGCGATGTGCTAAGCGCGATTGGCAAGGATAATTTGCGCTTTATGTTTATTAGCAAAAAGGGCGAAACACCGCTAGAATTCGACATTGACGAGCTTGGCAAGGAAGACAGCTCGAACCCGATATTTTATATCAATTATGCTCACGCTAGAATTTATCAAATTTTTGGCAAAGCTGGCAAAAATATGAGCGATAGCGAGGTTTTGGGCGCAGATTTTAGCACACTTGACGAAGCTGGGCTAAATTTGGCTTTTGAGGCGATGACGCTTAATGAGGTTTTAAACGAAGCCTTTACTAGCAGGGGACTGCAAAAAATCCCTGATTTCCTTAAAATTTTAGCCGCAGATTTTCATAAATACTACAACGAAAACCGCGTGGTTGGCAGCGAAAACGAAAATGCCAAACTCAAACTTTTTGCCCTTGTCGCGCTTAGTATTCGCACGGCGTTTGGCTTAATGGGGCTAAGTGCGAAAGAGCGCATGTAAATTTTGCCGAATTTTCGGCAAAATTTCATTTCAAAATGAAAAATCCTATCAAAACTCTACTTTATAAAATCAAAAAACCACTCCCGCCAGATGCGCGCAAAATCAGCGGAATCATCAGCGATGTGCGTGCCTGCGAGGTGAGGGAGAATTTTTTTGTCGTGATTTTTCATGTAGGGGGGCTTAGGTTTAGCTCGATTTTCGCCAAATGGTGGGCGAAAAATGGCGATTTGATCGATGTGATTTACACCAGAGGCTGGCAGGAGGGCACTTATAGCGCGCTTAGTGTTACTAGCTATTCGACCACGGCTTATTGGGGAAATTGGAACTTGATAAAGCGATTTTGTGGCGTGGTATTTTCGCTACTTTTCGTCGCATTTATGAGCGCACTCATCGTATCTGGCGTGGAAGAAATCGTGCGGATAGAGTATTTTTATGACAAGCTAGTTTATTTTCTTTTCTTTTGTATTGTTGCAATCGTCTATGGCATGGGCGTGGTAAATGCCTATGCCAAATTTAAAGTATTTTTTAGTTTTTTGTCTTACAAATTAGGATTTAGTAAATTTTTTAAAAATATAAATTTGTGTTTTTAGTTCTTGTAAAATTATGTAATTTAAAATTTTGTCAAATTCTAATTAGATTTTACTATAAAATTTAAAAAATCATTGACTACCCCCCCCCGTTATTGTATAATTAACGAAATTTAAACAAGTTATTTTTTTTGAAACAGGAGGAGATATGAAAAATTCAATCAAATTTAGCGTTGTAGCGGCAGCTACGATTATGGTTGTGGTGCCAAATTTAGCACTTGGCGATAACGATACATTTACTATTACTTGGAGTGGTAGCGAAGCTGTGATTTCAGATGCGAGTGGAAATATAAATAATCAAACTTATAATCCGTATGAATATTATTCACCACGAGGCAATGGTAACACCGTAAATATTGAGCTAGGCGATGCAAATACTTATACTGGCGATATTTATGGAAGTTATGGCATACAGGCTTTGAGTGCAAATGGCAACACGGTATATATGAAAAGTGGGACTATATCAGGTAACCTTTATGGTGGCTTTTCTGATTATGGTGAAGCCATAAACAATACCGTAATATTTAGTGGTGGAAAGGTTCATGGTATCATTTATGGCGGCATTGTATATGATACAAGCACGGCAGTAGGTACTGGAATGGGTAGTGGCGATATGCTAAGTGGCAATATCTTAAAAATCGGCGAAAGCCTAGCTAACCCTGCGCCGATGAATACGCTAGAAGCAGACGGTATAGAAAATTTTAAAGAAGTAGAATTTTATTTGCCGACTTCTGTTAAACCTAATGATGTAGCTTTATATTTTCCTGGACAACGCCTTATAAATCTACATGATATGACAATAAGAGCATTTTTAGAAGGCGATACTCCAAATTTGAGCATGGATAGCGTTGTGCATTTGATGAAAAGTAAGTATGGTAAAATAGTGGTTCAAGATACAACAGGTGCTAGTGGTCAGTATAATGTAGAGCCGTCAGTAGATGTAAATATTGGAAATTTGATCCATGT
Organism: Campylobacter sp. JMF_14 EL1; assembly: GCF_027737585.1. Lineage (NCBI taxonomy): Bacteria > Pseudomonadati > Campylobacterota > Epsilonproteobacteria > Campylobacterales > Campylobacteraceae > Campylobacter > Campylobacter sp. JMF_14 EL1. The sequence continues at coordinate 280,012 of NZ_JAOVTW010000001.1, read as the reverse complement.
TCAGGGCGATATAGGTATTTCTAATGATGAAACAACTTTGGATTTGACTTTTACGGGTGGTCAAGAAAAACCTACACCAACTCCAACTCCGAAAGCAGATGAAAATGCAAAATCTTTGTTAGAGACAAATTTAGCTCATATTTCAATGGTAAATGAAGGTGCAAATTTGCTTCTATCAAATTTAGAAAAAATTATCCCACAAGATGCAAATTCGAATTATTTTGCTTTTGCACTTGGAGCTGGGCTTGATAAAAGATTAAAAACAGGCTCACATATAGATTTGACAGGTTTTAATGTAAATGTAGGCGTTGCGGCAAATGATTATTATAATTCTGGCACCTTAACAACAGGAGTATTTATCGAATATGGCAAAGGAAAATACGAAAGTTACCTTGATAATGGCACAAAAGGTGAGGGCGATACTGAATTTATCGGTGGTGGCGTATTTGCTAAATTTAAAAATATAAGCAATTATTATTTCGAAATCAGCGGACGCGTCGGTAGTGTAACAACTGATTATGAAAAGAGCTTGTATGATGAATTTGACATAAGTTCTACATATTATGGTGCACATTTGGGGCTTGGAAAGGTGTTTGAACTAACAGGCTCAAATGAGTTAGATATTTTCGCTCGTGGAATTTATTCATATACACAAAGCGCAGGCACCCAAATAAAGGGCGTAAATGTAGAATTTGATAGCATAACTTCAAAAAGAGCGCAAATCGGATTTAAAGACTATATTAAATTTAATGAAGCCAATAAAATGTATTTTGGTGCGACATATCAGCATGAATTTGACGGCGTGGCAAACGGAAGCGTAAGCCTATCTTCGCTTGGCGTGAGCGCAGATATAGCAAGTCCTAAACTAAAAGGCTCAACAGGAATTGGCGAAATTGGCTATGTATATGAAGATGGTGCATTGAAATTTGAAGTTGGGGCAAAGGGTTATACTGGTCGCGAAAAAGGGTATAGTGGAAATTTAGGTTTGACATTTAAATTCTAACCCTAAATTTTAAAAATTTTAGCCAAATTCTTAAATTTAAAGAATTTGGCTTTTTTAAATTTGTTGAATTTATGTAAAATTTATCGCAAAATTTTGGCCAAATTTAGCTTTTTGCCTTTTCTTCGCAAGCTTTTATCGCTTCGATGATAGCGGTGGCAAAGCCCATTTTTTCGAGTGTTGCGACCATTTCTATGGTGGTGCCTCCCGGCGAGCAGACCTCGTCTTTGAGTGCGCGTGGGTGGGCTTTGGTGCGAGCGCATAGGCTAGCTGAGCCAAGCACGGCATTAGCGATGATATCGTGCGCCATTTCGCGCGCTATCCCACCGCGCACAGCCCCGTCACTAGCGGCTTCGATTAGGTTAAAAATCATCGCTGGCAAGCTTCCGCTAATGGCTGTGAAAATCGCAAATTTGCTCTCATCAATCTCGTAAGTCTGCCCAAATGCGCTAAAAATTTCCCTGATTTTGGCTTTTCCCTCTTCGCTAACTCCGCTAAAACACAGCGCAGTATTTCCAAGCGAAATTTTAGCAGGAGTATTTGGCATGGCGCGAACGATTTTTTGCGCCCCGCAAAGCTCGCCAATGCGCGAGACGCTGAAATTTGGCGCAAGCGAGATTAAAATTTTATTTTCCAAATTATATTTTATTTTTTCTAGGACGCTCTCATAAACGGCAGGTTTGATTGCCAAAATAATAATATCGGCAAAATGCGCGAGCTGCGCCTCGTTTTTAGCGGATTTTATGCCTAGTTTTGCGCAGAGCTTCTCGCCTTTTTCCCTGCCATAAACGCAAATTTTATCCTTTTCAAATTTCGCTCCCATGAGCGCCTCTATCATCGCTGCGCCCATATTTCCTGCGCCTATAAATCCTATTTTCATCGCATTTTCCTTATCTGATTTGTCCCTCGCCACGCACGATGTATTTCGTGGTAGTGAGTGCCTCCACGCCCATTGGACCGCGCGCGTGAAGCTTTTGTGTGCTTATGCCGATCTCACCACCGAATCCAAACTCGCCCCCGTCGCTAAATCTGGTCGAAGCGTTTGCATAGACGACTGCGCTATTGATTTCGTTTAGAAATTTTTCGATATTGGCGGAATTTTGGCTTAAAATCGCTTCTGAGTGCGCACTGGAATTTTCGTTGATAAACTCAATCGCTTCGGCGGTGTTTTTTACGATTTTAACAGCCATTATTAGCGATAAAAACTCCGTGCCAAAGTCGCTAGAATCCGCTTTTTTGGTGTTTGCGAAATTTGTAAATTTCGCGTAAATTTTCTCATCTAGGCGAAATTCTACTTCGTTCATTTCCTTTAATAAAATCGGTAAAATTTGCTTTGCGATATTTTCGTGCAAAACTAAGCATTCTAGGGCGTTGCAGACACTTGGGCGTTGGGTTTTTGCATTTTTGATAATCTCTACTGCCTTGCTTAAATTTGCGCTCTCATCGACGAATGTATGGCAGACGCCAGCCCCTGTGATGATGACTGGGATTTGCGCGTTTTGCGTGATGAAGTCTTTGAGATTTTTGCCACCACGAGGGATTAGCACATCGATCCACTCTTTTAGCTGGATTAGTTTTAGCACATCTTCGCGCTCTTTGGATTTTATGAGTGATACTGCGCCGCTAGGCATGCCAATTTTCTCTCCCACACGGCAAAAAATTTCGCTTAGGCAGATGTTTGAGGCAAGAGCGCTAGCTGAGCCTCGCAAGATTATCGCATTGCCCGCTTTTAGCGCGAGTGCGGCGGCGTCTATGCTGACATTTGGTCTGCTTTCATAAATCATAGCGATTACGCCAAGAGGCACGCGCACTTTGGCGATACTCATGCCGTTTTGGTGTCGCCAGCCTCCCACGATCTGCCCGATTGGATCAGGAAAATTGGCTAACTCTTTTAAAGCCACGCTCATTGCGCTAATCCTGCTATCATTTAGCGTGAGTCTATCAATGAGAGCCTCGGAAATACCTGCCTCGCGCGCGTTTTTTATGTCGATTTGGTTTTGCTCTTTGATAAACTCTTTTTGAGCGATTAGCTCATCAGCCACGCCAAGCAAAATTTGATTTTTTTGCTTGCTACTTAGCTTTGCGACCTCGTTGCTTGCGCGTTTTGCGCGTTTTGCTAATTCTAAAATTTCCATAATCTATCCTAAGACAATATTGTTTGCATGCACGATATAATCATCGCTCACGCTAGGTAAAATTTTCTCATATTCGCTCGATTTTTTCCCCATAATCAGCGAAATTTCAGAGGCGCAGTAGTTTGCGATACCGCGCGCGATGCGTTGTGAATCCGCGCCCAGTATTTCGATGACATCGCCCCGCTCAAACTCGCCACTCACGCCCACAATTCCCACACCTAGCACGCTTTTGCCGTTTTTTATGGCTTTGCATGCGCCCTCATCAAGGCTGATTGCGCCACGCACATTGGCACCATAAGCTAGCCAGTATTTTTTCGCGCTAATGGATTTTTCCTCTTTGCAAAAAATCGTTCCAACCTCCTCGCCAGCGATGATTTTGGCTAAAATTTTGCTCTCTTTTCCATTTGCGATTATCATATTTGCGCCGATTTTATTGGCCATTTTAGCAGCACCAAGCTTCGTTGCCATGCCACCAGTGCCAAATTTCGACCCCACATCGCCTGCCATTTTAAGGGTGTTTTCGTCGATAAAATTTACGATTTTTATCAGTTTTGCGTCAGGGTTCGTGCTAGGGTTTTTATCATAAAGCCCGTCGATATCGCTTAAAAGCACGAGCAAATCAGCGTCGATTAGCCCGGTTACTAGCGCGCTCATTGTGTCGTTATCGCCGATTTTAAGCTCATCGCCACTGACTGGATCGTTTTCGTTGATGATAGGGATAATGCCTTGCGAAAGCAGGGCGGTAGCGACATTTCGCGCACTTAGATAGCGCGCACGGTCGCTAAAATCAATGCGCGTCAGCAAAAGTTGCGCGATAATCTCATCATGCGCCCAAAAAAGCCTCTCATACAGGTGCATTAAAGCGACCTGTCCCACGGCTGCTAGGGCTTGTTTGGCGCTTAGCTCTTTTGGTTTTTGCTCGATTTTTAGTATGCCCATACCAGCCCCGACCGCGCCAGAGGTTACTAGCACGACCCCAAAACCTTGTTTTTTGAGTTCGCAAATTTGAGCCACGAGCGATTTGATAAAGCCCTCATTTAGCGAGCCGTCACTGTGAGTTAGCGTGCTGGTGCCTACTTTGATGACGATTCGTTTGGTGTTTTTTAGTAGATTTTTTCTCATTTTTTGCCTTTTGAAAATTTTGGTATTTTACCTAAATTTAGCCATTTTTCGCCAAAAATCGCTCTAAAATTATCATCGCTGCGACGCTATCAAATTTCTCATTTATACCGCCTTTTTTCGTGCTTTTTAGCGCGAATTCCTTCGCCTCGACACTAGAAAAGCTCTCGTCTTGGTAGCAAATTTCGCCATTAAATTCTAAAAGCGAGACAAAATGCTTTATGCGACGCTCCATTTCTTCTTCGCTAGCACCGCCTTTGGGAAGGCCAACGACGAGCTTTTGCGCTCCCCTTTCGCGTAAAAACTCGCTAGCTTCCCTGGCGGCTTGGTTGCGGTTTTTGCGCAAAATAGGCTCGCTAGGAAGAGCTAGTGCGCCATTTGGGCTGATTGCTACGCCGATTCGTTTAAGTCCCACATCGAAAGCTACTATCAAATTTAATCCTTTTTTTGGGTTACGCAAGCGAAATTTTCGTCGCTTCTATTATGATTTTTCCCTCTAATTCGTATTCGTAAATGCGCTCGCCAAATTTCATCAATGCTTCATCTAAGCTCGAATTTAGCGCGACAAAATCCAAAATTTCGTCGCTGTGCGAAAAGAGATTTTTGGGTTTTTCTTTTCCGCTAAATTTAGCCACAAATTTATCCAAATCGCTAATTAGCGTGGCGTCTTTTTTGCTTAAAAGCTCGTTGGTACCGATACTCTCGTCGATTCTGTGCGGCAGGACAAAGACAGGAATCCCAAGCTCTCTTGCAATGCGCGCGCTTTGAAGCGAGCCTGATTTTGGCTCGGCTTGGGCTACTATTAGGGCCTGGCAGAGGGCTACAACTATGCGGTTGCGCTCTAAAAACTGAAAATTTCGCGCAGGTGTGCCGTCTTCGTATTCGCTTAATGCAAGGGCGCCCTTGTAAATTTTGCGTATCATATCCTCGTTTTGTTTGGGATAAATTTCATCTAGCCCGTTTGCAAAAACAGCAATCGTGCGCGAAAATGCGCCCTCATGCGCCGTGATATCGCAGCCAATCGCAGCCCCTGAGACCACGCAAATACCAGCGTTTGAGAGTTTTTGGGCTAATTTTGTGATTAAATTTTTGGTGTAAATGCTCATTTTGCGAGAGCCTACGATTGCGATTTTTGGCATATCCAAAAGCTCTAAATTTCCCTTGTAATACAGGGTTTTAGGCTCTGTTTTGCCAAGGAGAGATAGGGCAGGGATTTTGAAATTTAGCTCATTTGTAGTATTCATAAATTTCGCCTAGATAGATGACTTCGACGCTCTTGAAAATATCTGCGCTATTTTCTAGGGCTGCGAAGGTGGATTTTTTGGGGTGGCCGATAGCTATGGCAAAGCCCCTTTTCTGCGCGATTTGCACGGCTTTTTGTAGCATTTGGCGCACAGCCTTTACCTCGTCTGTGTTGTCGATAAAAACATCTCTATAAACATAGCGCAAATTTTGCCTTTTAAGCTCGTCGGGTGCCTTGGTCTGCGCGCTTGTGCGAGAATCGACGAAATAAAAATCGTATTTTTGCATGGCTTTGATTAAATTTTGCATTGAGGCTGAATTTGCCGTAAATTTCGAGCCTGTGTGGTTGTTGATAAATTTAGCGTGCGGGAAATCAGCTCTGATTTGCGCTAGAAAATTTTCGATTTCTTTGTAGCTATCGCCTACTTTTAGCGCCTTTACATCGTGAGCGAAGACCTCTGCCTCCATTGGCAAATGAATTGCGAAATTTTGCAAATTTTTAGCCAGAGTCGGGGTGTTTTTGTAATTTTTCGCCGGCGGGAAAATCGATGGCGTAACCTTTATCGGCAAAGCCTTGATACGCGCTATTTGCGCGCTTGTGGAGATATCGTCCATTATGATAGCTAGTTTTGGTTTTGAGCCTTTTGGCAGGGTTTTGGCTGGTTTATTGCTAGGGGTCGAAATTTTTGGCTCTGTTTTTTCCTGCGATTTTGGCGTGATTTCGCCTATGCTTTGGGCTGCGATTTTGGCTAATTCTTCCTCGATGATTTCCTCTTTTGTTTTTGAAATTTGGGTTAAATTTTGCTCTTTTATTTCAGGCGAAATTTGGGGTGCAGGTTTTGCCACGCTCAAATTTTTATCTTTTTGAATTATGGGTTTTGAAATTTCGCTTTTATTCTCATCGCGCGGGAGTTTAAGCACAATTTTTGGCTCGTCTTTGAAAAATTTATTTAGCACGGCATACGAAAGAGCGGCGCAGGTAAAGCAAAAAATTGCGATTAAAATGTATTTTATGAAATTTGGATTGAAATTTAATAAGGGCGCGTTTTTGCGCCCTTTGGTGCGTTTTTGAGCCAAGATTAGTTTTTATCTTTGTCGATGATTTTGCCGCTTGCGATCCATGGCATCATACCACGAAGTCTTTCGCCTGTCTTGGTAATCAGCGCGTTTGCGGTCATATTGCGCTCTGCGTTCATTTTGACATAGCCAGCTTGGCGCTCTAAAATGAAGTTTTTCGCAAAAGTTCCGTCTTGGATCTCTTTTAGGATTTTTTTCATTTCGGCTTTTGATTGTTCGTTGATGACGCGTGGTCCGCTGACATAATCGCCAAATTCAGCTGTGTTTGAGATAGAGTATCTCATATCAGCCATACCGCCTTGATAGATCAAATCTACGATTAGTTTCATTTCGTGTAAGCACTCGAAATACGCCATTTCTGGGGCGTATCCAGCCTCTACTAGGGTCTCAAAACCAGCATTTATGAGCGAGCATAGACCGCCGCACAAAACTGCTTGTTCGCCAAATAAATCGGTTTCGGTTTCATCTTTGAAAGTTGTTTCGATGATACCGCTTCTGCCACCACCAATCGCGCTAGCATAGCTTAGAGCGATCTCTTTTGCCTTACCACTTGCATTTTGCTCTACTGCGATTAGATCTGGGATTCCACCACCATTTACAAATTCATTGCGCACAGTGTGTCCTGGGGCTTTTGGAGCTATCATAATTACATCTATGTTTTTAGGAGCTTTGATTTGTCCAAAGTGGATATTAAATCCGTGAGCAAACGCAATCGCTGCGCCGTCTTTTAAATTTGGCTCGATTTCGTTTTTGTAAATTTCGGCCTGAAATTCATCTGGGGTTAGTATCATTATGACATCTGCCACTTTTGTCGCATCAGCTACGCTTAATACTTTAAAACCCTTGTCCTCGGCCTTTTTCCAGCTTGCGCCACCTTTTTTTAGTCCGACTACTACTTCTACGCCACTATCGCGTAAATTTTCAGCGTGAGCGTGACCTTGTGATCCAAAGCCAATCATAGCCACTTTTTTTGAGCGAATTAAATTTAAATCGCAGTCTTTGTCGTAATACACGGTAATTGCCATGAGCCATCCTTTTCAAAAAAAATTTTGCGTGATTTTAGCGCAAAAATGCTTTTATGTAGCTTTTTTGTGATATTATAAACGCAAAATTTATGAACGGAAAATGTAGATATGCAAAGCTTTATTAGCGAAAAAATCGCTTCAATGCCTAAATTTAACGATAAAATTTTAAAAATTTTAAGCTCATTTGACAATGCTAGTAGCGATGATGAGATTATTTTTCAGATTATGAATAACCCAGAATTTGAGAGTAGGATACTAGACTACGCATTTAGCACTTTTGCGCAAATTAGCATGGAAAAAACCCTTCCAAACGCCTTTAAATTTTACGGACGAGAGGGGGTTAGGGCGCTATTTTTGTTTAGTATTTTTAAGGGTAAATTTGAGCTAAATTTCGAGTGTTATAAGACAGATCGCGCTAGGTTTAATGAAATTTCGCTAAAAAGACATTTGTTTTTAAAAGAGTGGATTAAATTTTACCCAGAGATTTCGCCCGATATCCTATCTAGCGTGATTTTAATGGATTTTGGTAGGGTTTTTATCAGCGAGTATATCGCTAAGCACGATAAAAACAGCGAGTTTTATCTGCATATCAAAAACTGCCTTTTCCCGCAGGATTTCACCGATGTGGAAATGCGATTTACCAGTATGAGTAGAGAGAGCGTGGGGGAGGTTTTGTTTAAGCATTTTGGGCTAGAAAAAATCGCCAAAGACATATATTTTTCTGATTTAATCGACGAAGCGCCATTTGAGAGTGCGAGGCGATACGAAATGCTAAAAGTAGCCAAAACCGTAATGGGGATCTATCACTGCTTCGATGAGCGCAGTATCGATAATGCGCTAAATTTGCTAGTGGAGTTTGGCTTGGAGCAAGAGGCGTTTTTCGAAGCTAAAATAAGGGCTGGATTATGAAGGAATTTTTAAGTTCGCTTAGCCTTGGAGTGGTGGAAAAAAATCTAAATTCTGACCAAAAAGAGCTAGTGCGAAATTTGCTAAATTTAGGCGCATTGAGCTCTCACAAAGGCAAAATTTATCTAAATAATAGCTATGTTTTTGGTAGGCTCGATATCGCGCGCGATGGGACTGGGTATTTGCAAAGCTACGATGATAGATATAAAAAAGATTTGATAATCGAAAACAAATACCTAAATGGCGTGCATTTAGGCGACATAATCCTAGCAAAAATCATCAACTCAAAAAAGGCTAGAATTCACGCCAAAGTGCTAATGTGCGTGAAACCTGCCTTTTCATCAAGCGTGGTTTATACGAAGAATTTCGGGCGCGAAATTTTGGGCGTAAATGTTAAAACTTCTCTTGCAAACCCGCTCAAAGCCACGCAAAAATCGCTTAAAATGCTTCCACCTGGCACGCTTTTGAAAATTGATAATTTAAGCAATGAAATTTGCGAAGTTTTAGGGAATTTAGACGATCCGTGGGTCGATGAGAAAATTTCACTTGCGATTTATAACAAAAACGACGAATTTAACGAAGCCTGCAAGGAACAAGCCCTTAGCTTTGGCTCGTCGGTCGATCCTACGCTCTACCCAGATCGCGTGGATTTGCAAAATTTGAGCTTTTGCACGATTGATCCAATCGACGCCAAGGACTTTGACGACGCGATTTATTATGATAAAAAAAATCGCATAGTCTATGTCGCAATCGCCGATGTGAGCGAGTATGTCAGCGAATATTCTCCGATTGACAAGGAAGCGAAGGTAAGAGGGTTTTCGATATATTTCCCGCACAAATCCGTCCCAATGCTTCCACGCGAGCTTAGCGAAAATATCTGCTCGCTAATGCCGAATTTACCGCGATTAGCATTTGTTTTTAAAATTTGCCTTGATGAAAATTTGAGCGTGATTAGCGAGGAGCTGTTTTCAGGCATAATCAAATCAAAAAGGCGTTTTAACTACGATGAGGTCGATGAGATTTTGCGCACAAAAAGTGGCTGCGAGAGCGAAATACTAGACTGGCTGCTTCCGCTAAATGAGCTTTGCGAAAGGCTTAGAGCGCAAAGATTAAAGCACGGATTTGACTTTCGCACAAAAGAACTTCGCATGAGTATCGATGAAGCTGGGCTTTTGAAATCGACTAGATTTGAGAGCGATACGCCCTCGCACAAGCTAATAGAAGATTGTATGCTTCTAGCTAACAAAGCCGCTGCCAAGCGCATAGAAACGGGCGTTTTCCGCAATCACGGTGCGGCTGAATTAAAGAAAATTTTCGCTTTATTAGACGATTTGGCGCTGTTTGGAATAGATGCGATTTATAAGCCAAATTTGGCAAAAATGATAGGCGAAATCCAAGCCCAAGCTGACGCGCTTGGCATGCGAGAAGAGGTGGATAAACTCATAATCAAAGCGCAAAAACGCGCCGAATACGGCTCGATTTCACGCGGCCATTTTGGGCTTGGTTTTGATACATACACTCATTTTACAAGTCCGATTAGGCGGTATTCAGATCTGATTTTGCACAGGCTTTTAAAGGCGCAAAGTAGGGGCGATGAGAAATTTTATAATTACCTGCTTTTAAACATAGACGCGACTTGCGAGAGGCTAAATGAGCTAGAAAGAGAGGCTGATAAGGTCGCATTTGACTTTATGGATCGTAAATTTGCGCGCTGGGCGAGAGAGAATTTGGGAGCTAAATTTCGCTGCTATATCGACGAAAATGCAAATGTCGTAACTGCCAAACTCGATGATAAATTTAAGGGTGCGAAAATTTTTATTACAAATTTTACCGCCGATATTTTAACGCCAGTTTTGGTCGAAATCACAGACGCAAATATCGCAAGTGGCGTGATTATGGGAAGAGTGGTGAAAAAAATATAATGTATAAAAGAGATTTTGACGCTAGGATTGCTTCTGGAAATGTGGCGAATTTTATCTTGCTTCGAGGCGTAGATGACTTTCAAAACGAGCTTTATGCTTGGAGATTAAAGCAAATTTATGGGGCCGAAAATTTTATGAGTTTGTATTTTGGCGAGTATGAATTTAGCGTGGCAAAGAGCTTTTTGGAGCCATCGCTTTTTGGCGAGAGCAACACACTTCATATAAAAACAAACTCTTGCATAAAAAAAGATGAAATTCGCCGTTTGATTGAGTATTGCAAAAACGACGAAAACAACCATTTAATCTATGAATTAAACGAGAGTGAGGGTGCGGCAAGTAGCGATTTTGTGCGGGAGTTTGGCGGAAATGAGGTGAGGTTTTTCCGCCCAAGCAGTATGAAGGAAGCCATGGGGTTGCTAGTGCAAAAGTGCGAAATGGTGGGGATTTTCGCAAACAGCGCCGCGCTAAATAGAATTTATCAAATCCACAACGAAAACCTAAATTTAAGCGCAGCCGAGATTGAAAAATTCGCAAATTTGGGGATTGAGCTAAATTTGGAAAATGTAAATGATATGGTCTATGGGCTAAGCGAGATAAGCTACGAGGAGCTTTTCGATAAAATTTTCACCCTTAGCGATTTTCGCAAGGATTTTTATAGATTGGCGCAAAATGGCGGATACAACGACATGGAGCTGATAAATCAATTTTACAGATTTTTGCATAGAATTTTTAGGCTTCATATCTCGATAAAAACCGCGAATAATTCCGATTTTAAGGTGATTTTCGGATACACTCCGCCGCCAAATATCGCAAACAAGCTAAAAACATACGCTCAAAGTTTAAATGAAAATTTATTTCGCAAAATTTTTATCCATTTAAATAAACTCGAATTTGCGCTAAAAAGCGAGAAAAATTTAATCAAAGATGAGTATTTGCTCGCCTCACTTTTGGAATTGCAAAGAATTTTATCAAAGAAAAACTAGGCTAAAAAGCAAAGATTAAGTCAAAATTTTGTAATATACAGGTTGCATTTTTTGCAAAATCCTTGCCCGCAGATTACATTTGCGAGCTAAAAATCCATAAGGAGAATTTATGAGAAATTACGAGGTTTTATTCATTGTCAAGCCTACGCTGACTGATGATGAAGTAAAAACAAAAGTTGATTTCGTTAAAGAAATCATTACAAAAAATGGCGGAAATATCGCTTCTGTCATCGAAATGGGCGCACGCAAACTTGCCTATAAAATCGATAAATATGAGCGCGGTGTTTATTTTGTCATTTACTTTACTGCCGAGCCAAGCTTGATCGCTGAGTTAGTTAGAAATTTGCGTATCACAGAGGATATCATTAGATTTTTGACTGTTAAATACGAGACAAAACGCGAAGTTTTGGCATGGGAAAAATTAAGCAAAGGCATTAAACTTAGCCCAGCTAAAAAAGAGCGCGAACCACGCGTAGCACCTGAGGCAAAAGAGCAAGCAGAGCAAACCGCTGAATAAAAGGATTTTAGATGTTTAATAAAGTAGTTTTGGTTGGAAATTTAACTCGCGATATTGAGCTTAGATATTTACAAACTGGCACCGCAATCGGTAAAACTGGCATTGCTGTAACTCGTAAATTTAATAGCGGAAATGGCGAAAAACGCGAAGAGACTTGCTTTATTGACATTGATTTTTGGGGACGCACAGCAGAAATCGCAAATCAATATTTAAGAAAAGGCTCAAAAGTGCTAGTTGAGGGGCGTTTGAAGCTCGATCAATGGCAAGACCAAAATGGTCAAAACCGCTCAAAACACAGCGTAGTGGTAGAGTCTATGGAAATGCTAAGTGCTCCACAAGGTGGAAATGGCGGAAACAATAGCTACGGCGCAAATAGTGGAAATTACGGAGCAAATAGCGGTAATAGTTATGGTGGCGGATACAACCAACACTCAAACTACTCTAACCCAAATCGCCAAAGCTCTGGCGGATATGGCGCGAACCAAACCGCACAAAATCACTATGAAGCACCGAAAAAAGAGAGCTATGAGAGCCAAATTCCAGAATATGATGTTGATTCGGACAAATATGACGAAGGCAACGATACAATTCCATTTTAATTAAGGAAAAACAATGGCAGAAAAAAGAAAATATAGCAGAAAATATTGCAGATTTACAGAGGCTAAAATCGAATTTATCGATTACAAAGACACAGGGTTATTAAAATATTGCCTTTCAGAGCGTTTTAAAATCATGCCAAGACGCCTAACTGGCACTAGCAAAAAATACCAAGAGATGGTTGAGAAAGCAATCAAACGCGCTCGCCAAGCAGCTCTTATCCCTTATGTCGTAGATCACAACGAAGTCGTTACAAACCCATTTGAAAATCTATAATTTTTCTTAGGCTAGGATTTTTCCTAGCCTATTTTTTCTCTTTTTTACTCTACTTTCAAAAAGTCTTTATCTATTTTTAGCTGTTTTACTAGATCCAAAATAGCGTAAATTTCATCGTGGAAATACGGCATATCCAGCTTGAAAAAGTTAAATTTCAAATCATTTAATGCTTTTTGCGAATTTGCATTTTTGCGTAAAAATACGAAATGTGTTTCTTCTTTGTCGATTAAATTTAAATAAGCAATCGCAGTTGAGTCTGTGCGCAAAATCTCGCTATCAATTAGCACGATATCAGCCTTGTAAATGCGGTCTGCTAGGTGTGTTTTGAGATTGTCCCAGGTGTTGTTTGGCACTACATTACAACCCGTGCTATCTAAAAAATCCTTCAAATCATCGAAAATTTCTTTATCTTTGTGCGCGATTAAAATTTGATAATTGTATTTTTTGCTTCTAAGTCTGTTTTCTTGCTCCAAATACGAGCACTGAGCGTGCAATTTGATATGGGTTCCGCCATTATCGTTGCTTAGCTCTGCGATTTTGCCGATATCGCCTATGCTTTGTTTGGCTTTGGAAATGTATGGGTCGTTTATGACTTTACCGCTTATGAGGGCGGTTTTTAGGTTGTGGATATATGTGGTGCGGATCTCTTTTTTGACGCTGATATCGACTAAGAGTTGCATCCTTGATAGTCCTGGCTTATCATCTCGCACGGAAAATACGATTTTGATTAGGGTAGGGTCTTTGACATTTTGCAAGAAAAATAGGCAAATATGATAAATCGCATTTGAGAGATTTATCACATATCCGTCATAATAGCGTGGCGCGTCTGGCGGGAATTTGATAAAGACCGAGCTATCGTATCTGCTACACTCTTCGAATAAAATTTCACTTTGAAATTTAAGCGGTTTTAAGATATCGACTTGATTTATCGGGATAATTTTCTTTTTTACAGGTTTTATTTCGACTGGCTCTTTTTTAGGGAAAATATCGCCCTTATACGCCCTGCGCCTAAGTGCCTTGCGAAATACGATTCTATACGCCAAAACTAATGCCAAAAGCCCTAAAATCCCAAGTAACGCGTAATCTTTAATCATAGTATTATCATCCCGTCGCCATAAGAATAAAATCTATACTTTTGCTCCACTGCTTCGCGGTAAATTTCAAGGGTCTTTTCAAGCCCAATGAAGCTAGCAACCAGCATAATTAAAGTAGATTTTGGTAAGTGAAAATTTGTAAGTAGATAATTTTGCCTAATAGGCGGATTATTTGGGTGCAAAAACAGCTCGCAAGCCCCACATCTCGCGCCATTTCGTGCGAAATTTTCCACAGTTCTAGTAACCGTAGTGCCTACGCCTAAAATTTTTTTATCGCTTTTTAAAATACCAGCCGTATCTTGCGTAATGCTATAAAATTCGGAGTGCATTTTATGCTCTCTTAAATCCCTTGCCTCAACCGGCTTAAATGTCCCAGCGCCCACATGCAGGGTAATGTAGTAAATCCCGTGATTTTCTTTAAGCGCGCGTAGCATTTCCTCGCTAAAATGCAGGCTCGCAGTCGGAGCTGCCACAGCCCCTGCCTCGCGCGCGAAAATGCTTTGATACCAGCTTTCATCGTCTTTGGTGTCTTCGCGCTTGATATATGGCGGTAGCGGGACATGGCCGATTTCATCGGTGAGGGCGAAAATTTCGTGCGTGCCAAGCGCGCGATTATCACGGCTAAACTCCACCACTCTAAGCCCATCTTCACAGCACTCTACGACCCGCGCGCGCAAATTTTTATCAAAAACTAGCTCGCTACCCACGCTTACTCGCCCTCTGATATATGCGCTAAATTTATTATCATTTAACGGCGAATTTAGCAAAAGCTCAATTTTGCCACCGCTTGATTTAGCTCCGAAAATTCGCGCTTTTATGACCTTAGTATCGTTGAAAATAATCTCGCAAGGTGGCAAAATTTCAGCCAAATCGCTAAATTTAAGGTGTGAAATTTTATTTTTCTCTCTTTCATAAACCAAAAGCCTTGCGCTCTCTTTTGGCATTAGCGGGGCGTTTGCGATTAAATTTGGCGGCAGGTGGTAATCATAGCTATCTACTAAATTTAGATCCATTACGCCTCTTTTACTGCGCCTTGTGCGCTTTTCTCGCTCTCTTCGTCCTCGTCTGCCTCATCCTCATCATCGGCTTTGTATGGATTTACCATTTTTGCGATGAGGATTGAAAGGGCGTAAAGCACGATTAACGGGCCAGCTAGCATGAATTGGCTCAAAACATCAGGCGGTGTCATAATCGCGGCAAAAACGAAGATTATAACAATCGCAAAGCGGAAAAAACTAGTCAAGCTTTTGTTTGTGATAAGCCCTAGTTTGGCTAGGAAAAATGTAACTACTGGAAGCTCAAAACTAATGCCAAAAGCCACAACTAATTTTGTGAAAAATCCGACATATTGCCCTATTGCAAGCATTGCAGCATAGTCTGCCCCACCAAAATTTATCAAAAAGTAAAACGCAACTGGAATTACGAAATAATAACAAAACGCAGCCCCTAAAAAAAACATCACACTAGCGCTTAGCACAAATGGAATTACATATTTTTTTTCGTTATCATACAGCCCTGGGGCGACGAAAAGCCACGCTTGCCAGAAAATTATCGGCATAGAGAGCAAAAGCGAGGTAAAAAACGAAACCTTCATCGCTGTAAAAAAGGTTTCGCCAAGTTGGGTGAATACGACTTTGCCGTCATCTGGAAGGACTTTGACGAGCGGGGCTTTCATAAAATCTAAGATTATTTCCCAATAATTAAAGCATACGACAAACATAAGAATTACCGTGATTACGCAGATAACTAGGCGTTTGCGAAGCTCGGCAAGGTGTGGTTTTAACTCTTCGAACATATTTTACTCTTTTGAATTTTGTGTTGGATTTGAATTTTGCGCTTGCGGGTGCGCTTCTGACTGCGCCTGCGGTTGCTCCTGCGTCGAATTTGGCGTAGAATTTTGCGCTAAATTTTGCGTAGAATTTTGCTTAGAATTTAGCGAATTTTCCGCTTCATTTAGCGTGGTATTAACAGAGCTTTCTATATCGCTTAGCCCTGCATTTAGCGTATCTTTGACCGAATTTAGCCCGCTTTTTATCTCGTCAAGTTCCTCGAAGGTAAGCTTTTTGCGCATGGTTTCTGTGGTTTTGCTAATGCTTTCTTTGTATTTTTTGGCGTCCTCTTTGAGTTCGGCTATGCGGACTTCTTGGTCGAAAGTGGCCTTTGCGTCGTTGATTGATTTTTTGATGACTTTGAAATATTTTGCAATCTCAACTAGCGCGCTAGGGAGCTTTTCAGGGCCTAGGGCGATGACTGCGACGATTAAAATTATCGTAATTTCAGGGAAACTGATACCAAACATTAAAATTCCTAAACAAAAAGATTGCGTATTTTAGCTAAAACTTCATTAATCTTAAATTTAATGCTCGCTCACAAATAGGGCGATTTCGTCGGCTAGCAAGAAATTTGGATTGTAAAAAACGCCGTTTTTGAAATCCAGCTTGCCCTCTGCGCTTAGAATTTGGGCGTTTTTAAGCTCTCTTTCGCGCAAAATTTCGCCCCTCACGCCCAAAAACGAGCGAAATCCAAGGAAAATTTTTTCCAAAATTTTATCCTGTAAGCTTAAATTTTCCACGCTTTTTGCAAGTGGATTTTGTATGTATTCCTCGATACTGCCTGCGCCACTGTATCGCACAAATCCGCTCGTGCCCACAGCGTGCGCGCCAAATCCAGCGTAATCCTCGCCACTCCAATACGCCACATTGTGCGCGCAACGCCTGCCATTTTTGGCGAAATTTGAAATTTCGTATTGCGTAAAGCCTAGTTCGCTAGCTTTTTTAAAGAAAAATTTAGCCAAATTTTCATCATCTCTGGCAAACTCTGCGCGCCCAAAAAATGGCGTGCCAGGCTCTAAGGTAAGGGCGTATGCGCTTAGATGCGAAACCCCTGCGCGCGCAAACTGCGTAAGCTCAAATTCTAAATTTTGCTTATCATCAAATTTGCTAGCGTAAATCAAATCCAAATTTATATTTGAAATTCCCGCGTTTTTGGCGTTATCCACAGCTTCGAAAATTTCATTTTTTCCGTGTGTGCGACCTAGAAATTTGAGTTTTTCATCATTGAAACTTTGCGCGCCAAAACTTATGCGATTTACGCCAAATTTTCGCATTTGCTCTATCCATTTGGGCTTGGCAGAATTTGGGTTTGCCTCGGTTGTAATCTCGGCGTTTTGGGCGAAATTTGGCGAGAGTTTTTCAAAAATCTTTTCATAATACTGCGCCGATACCACACTTGGTGTGCCGCCGCCGATAAAAAGGGTTGAAATTTTGAAATTTTTATTTTTTTTAATGAAATTTGAAATTTCATAGTTCAGCGCGTCAAAGTAGTTTTTAGCTAATTTAAATGCGTCCATGCGTGAGCCAAACGCGCAATACGGGCACTTTGAAGTGCAAAACGGAATATGAATATAAATATGCAAAATTTCTTCCTAGCCAAATTTAAAGGGCGAAATTTAGCAAAAATTCTTTGAATTTTAGCCAAATTTATACCTATTTTCGCTAATATTTTGCAAATTTTTTTCAAAGAGCTAATATGGAGAAAAATTACAGACCAAATGTCGCAGCTATCGTGCTTGCGCCTTCGTATCCGTTTAGTTGTGATGTGCTTATCGCCCAGCGCAGTGATATACGCGGGGCTTGGCAGTTTCCTCAAGGCGGTATCGACAAGGGTGAGACGCCAAAAATGGCGATTTTACGCGAGTTAAAAGAAGAGATAGGCACAGATGATGTCGATATCATAGCCGAGTGTCCGCAGTGGCACAGCTACGATTTTCCAGAGGCTGTGGCGCAAAAAATGCGCCCATGGGACGGGCAAATGCAAAAGTATTTTTTACTAAGATTAAAAAGCCTAAAAGGGCTTGATATCAAAACGCATAAGCCTGAATTTGATGATTTTAAATTTGTAAATGCAAATCAAGTTTTAAAGCATGTAAATCACTTCAAAAAGCCGATTTATGCGCTTGTTTTAAAATATTTTAAAGAGGAGGGATACCTTTAATGCTTATAGTTCAAAAATACGGTGGCACTAGCGTAGGCACATTAGAGCGCATAGAAGCGGTTGTCGAGCGCGTGATAAAGACTAAAAACGAAGGCCATGATTTAGTCGTAGTTGTATCTGCGATGAGTGGCGTTACAAATAGATTGGTCGAGTATGGAGAGTATTTTACAAAAGATTTAAACACTCGCGAAATGGATATGATGCTAAGTGCTGGCGAGAGGGTTACTAGTGCGCTTTTAGCCCTTGCGCTAAATGCAAAAGGCTACCCTGCGGTGGCGTTTTCTGGCAGACAGGCTGGTATCGTAACAGATACAATGCACACCAAAGCTCGCATTAGCTTTATCGATCCGACTAATATGAATAAAGCCATAAAAGAGGGCAAAATCGTCGTAGTAGCGGGATTTCAAGGCATTACCGAAGAGGGCGATATCACTACTCTTGGCAGAGGTGGAAGCGATCTATCTGCTGTGGCGATAGCTGGAGCGATAAATGCTGATACATGCGAAATCTACACTGATGTCGATGGAGTATATACGACCGATCCACGCATCGAGCCAAAGGCTAAAAAACTCGATAAAATCAGCTACGAAGAGATGTTAGAGCTTGCTAGCATGGGAGCTAAGGTTTTGCAAAATCGTAGCGTAGAGTTAGCCAAAAAGCTTAAAGTAAATTTGGTAACTAGAAGTAGTTTTAATAACAACCAAGGAACACTAATAACAGGAGAAGAAAATATGGAAGACGCAGTAATCAGCGGAATAGCATTAGATAGAAATCAAGCAAGAATCACAATCAGAGGCGTAGATGATAGACCGGGCGTTGCGGCTGAGATTTTTTCATCTTTGGCGCAAAAAGAGATAAATGTAGATATGATAGTCCAAAATATCGGCATTGACGGAGCGACAAATTTAGGCTTTACGATTCCACAAAACGAAATGGAACCAGCCCTAGAAATCATGCGCTCAGTAATTTCTAATCCAAAATGCGTAATCGAAAGCGATAATGAGGTCGTAAAGGTCTCAATCGTGGGCGTGGGTATGAAAAGCCACAGCGGTATCGCTTCGCTAGCATTTCGCACACTAGCAGCTGAGGGTATCAATATCCAAATGATCTCAACTAGCGAGATTAAAATTTCGATGATTGTGGCTGAAAAATACGGCGAGTTAGCAGTTAGGGCCTTGCATAAAGCATATAATTTGGATAAATAATGCAAGATTTATACACTTGGAGCGCTAAAACTCTGCAAAACGAGCGAGATATGGAGTGGCTCGAAAATCGCAAAGAGCACTGGATACCGCTATTAGCGACAAAAATGCGTCTGCTATATAGCGGGTATTCGTTTGTGGTAATGTGCGATGATGAGAGAAGGTGGTTTGGCGAATATATCGTCAGCAAGATAAACGATAGCAAAAACACCAGACCTCTTCTGCCATTTTTCGAGTTTTCATCGCTTTATAACCAAGAGATTACCTCCCAAGAACAGGTCGCTTTGCTAAATGATATGCTCTCGCTCTCATTTAGCAACGGCTTCATTTATTTTTACATAGGCAGGGGCGATCACACTTATGCCAAAATAGCCAAAAGCCACGAGGACAGCTATTTGTGGCTCATCGACGAGGCATTGCCAAACAGCTTTCAGCTAAGCGAAAACGATGAGAGCCTAGATATCAAACTGCTTCAACTCTTTAAAATTTTAAACAAAAGTATCGACGCGGTGCTTTTTGGTGAAGTTGTGCTTTGAAACTCATTAATCAAATTTTTATAACGAACGATTATGCGGGTTTTAAAGCAAAAATTTTATCTGAATTTTCCCCTAAAAATTTGCGCTTTTTCGAAAGCGATGAGCTCAAAATCGACGAAGCTAGGAAGATAATCGACGAAGCCTATATCGCCGAGGTAGAAAACAAAATCATCGTAATTAGCGCGGTTAAATTTCGCGATGAGGCGCAAAACGCGCTTTTAAAAATCCTAGAAGAGCCACCGCGCAATACCATATTTTTCCTCGTTGCGCCCTCGATTACACTGCTGCTGCCGACGATTAGATCTAGGCTAATGGTGCAAAATTTGCTTGGCGAGAAAAAGCGCGAGCGCACGGGGCTAAATTTGCGAAAAATCGATTTGAGGCAGATCGATGCGTTTATTAACGAGTGCATAAATAAAGAACGCGTCGGCTCGCTCGATAAATTTGCCCTAAAATCGCTTGTCATGCAACTTGTCATCGAGTGCTTCGAAGCTGGGATTAAATTTAGCCAAGCCGAGCTAGAACACATAAACAAGCTCGTCTATCTCGTCGAACACAACGCCAAATCCCACGCTGTATTGCCACCGCTATTTTTGATAATCAAAGGCAAATAATGAAAATTTTTAAAATTTCAAATAGTGCCGATTTTATGGCACTTTGCGCGCGCATTAATTGCACAAAAGAGGGTGCGAAAATAATGCGCAAAAAATCAATTCTGAATTTTTTTTATATCAAAGATTTGCGCACCCCTGCGGCAAATATCTTAAAGCAAGATGCCCTTAGCATAGGCGCAGAGCTCGTAACGGCTGAGCATGTGATCACAGGCGGGGCAAACTCAGACGCGCTTTTGATTGCAAACGATAAACAGGTTGAAATTTTGTCAAAAAAAGAAAAGGCACAGGATTTTGGGCTAAAAAATTTGGCGCAGTTTTTGGGGCAAAATTTCAAAAAACCCAAAATTTGCGAGATTATGGGGGTTTTAAATCTAAATTTCGATAGTTTCAATCCCGCTTCTCGCACCCAAAATTTAACCGAAGCAATCGCAAAAATCGAAAAGATGATTGAAGATGGAGCCGATTATATCGACATTGGCGGGGTTAGCTCGCGCCCTGGAAGCCAGTATTGTGGCGCAGATGAAGAGTTTGCGCGCATAAATGGCGTAATAAGCGAAATTTATAGGCAAAATTTGCATAAAAAGGTCAAATTTAGCCTTGATAGTTTTGATGAATACTGCGCCCGTTTCGCGCTAGATCACGGATTTAGCCTTATAAACGATATTAGCGCAAATTTAAATTTAATCAGTGTTATCAAAAATTACGGCGCGAAATACTGCCTAATGCACATGCAAAACTCGCCCCAAAATATGCAAAACTCGCCACATTACGATGATTTGCTAGGCGAGATTGATGAGTTTTTCGCGCGAAATTTGGCGCAAATCGTCCAGCTTGGCGTGGAAGATGTGATTTTGGATGTGGGGATTGGCTTTGGCAAAACGGCCGAGCAAAATTTGATTTTAATCAAAAATTTAGAGCATTTTTTGCACCACGAAAAACCGCTTTTGGTGGGGGCTAGCAGAAAAAGCGTGATTGATTTTTATCACAAATCAAGCGTGGAAGAGAGATTGTCTGGATCTTTGTATTTGCATTTGCTGGCTGCACTTAATGGCGCAGGTATCATCAGGGTGCATGATGTGAAAGAACACAGGCAAATGCTGGATTTAAAATCGGCTTATGATAAAATTTTGTTGTGAAAATGGCTAAATTTTATTAGAATTTTATCCAAATTTAGCAATACTTATCAGCTTAAATTTCACAAGGAGGGAATATGAGAAAAATTTGTGTTGGTGTCGCTGCGTTAGCGATGTTTGCAGGTAGTTTGAGTGCGAAAGAATTTATCAATATCGGCACAGGTGGAATGACGGGGACTTACTATCCTGTGGGCACTGCGATTTGTCGCCTTGTAAATACCGATAAAAATTTTAAATGCTCAGTTCAATCCACAGGCGGATCGACATACAATGTTAATAATGTCCTTAAAAAAGAGCTAAATTTCGGCTTCGTTCAAAGCGATGTCGTTTATGACAAATACAATGGTAAGGGCAAATTCGAGGGCGAGCCAAATCCAAAACTTCGCTCAGTTATTTCGATTTATCCTGAGCTTTTGGCGTTTGTAGTCGCGCGCGATAGCGGAATCAAGGCTTATGCTGACATAGATGGCAAAAAGATAAATTTAGGAAATCCGGGTAGCGGAAACGAAGTAACAAGCACTTTGATTTTTAATGAATACGGCATTGATTTAGCTAAAATGGCGCAACGAAGCGTGCTAACCGTGCAAGAGTGCCCAATGGCGTTAAAAGATAAGAAAATCGACGGATATTTCTTTATGGTGGGACACCCGACTGCAAATATCATCGATGTAGCGACATCTATGAGCGTTGATTTGGTCAGTATCGATGAAGCCACAGCTGATAAAATCGTAGAAAAATACCCATATTTCGCAAAAGGCGTGATTCCAAAAGGGCTTTATGAGGGGATTGATTACGATACTACGACGATTGGCGTAAAGGCTGTGTTAGTCGCTGATGAGAGCGAGAGTGATACAGCCGTAAGAGCGATTGTAAAGGCTATTTTAGATAATTTTGACGAGTATAAACAGCTTCACCCTGCGCTAAATTTGGTTAGCAAAGAATCCCTAATCGAAGGTCTTAGCGCACCACTTCACCCAGCGGCTGAGGCGGTATTTAAAGAAGCTGGAATTTTAAAATAAGGCAGTAGATGAAAAAAGACGAGCAGGTATTAGAGGTAAAAAGTAGAGAATTTTCGTCGAAAAAGCTATTTTGGCTTGTGACGCTAGTGTGCTTCGCGTGGGCTGTTTTTCAGCTTTATATCGCGTATTTTCCGATAAATGGCACGCGCGCTAGATCTATCCATTTAGGTTTTGCGATTTTTATCATTTTCGCTCTTTTTCCTGCTCGTTCTCACTCTAAGGCGCATTTTTACATACCATTTTATGATTATATTTTGCTGGCTGTGGGGACATTTGCGATACTTTATCCTGCGATTGATTTTTACGGGATTGCGCAAAGACCAGGCGATTATTTGCAAAGAGATGTGGTAATTGCGTTTTTAGGAATTTTTGTTTTATTCGAAGCTGGGCGCCGTATGATGGGCTTAGCACTTCCGATAATTGCATTTTTATTTTTGCTGTATTGCTATTTTGGGCAGTATATGCCAGATGTCATCGCGCACCGTGGCGCAAGTATCGAAAAGCTAGCCGGCCACATGTTTCTTACCACAGAGGGCGTTTTTGGCGTGCCTGTGGGAGTTAGCACAAACTATATTTATCTATTTGTGCTTTTTGGTTCGCTTTTAGAGCGCGCTGGTGCGGGACAGTATTTCATAAATGTAGCGTTTGCGCTTTTGGGTAGATTTCGTGGCGGACCAGCTAAGGCTAGCGTTATTGCTAGTGGGCTAACTGGCATGGTTAGCGGAAGCTCGACTGCAAATGTCGTTACCGTGGGGACTTTCACAATCCCGCTTATGAAAAAAGCAGGTCTTAGCCCAGTCAAAGCAGGCGCAATCGAGGTCGCAGCTGGCGTAAATGGCCAACTCATGCCGCCTATCATGGGCGCGGCTGCCTTTATCATCGCGCAGTTTTTGGGTATGGAATACACGCACATTATGATTGCTGCGCTAATTCCTGCGTTTGCGTGCTATGCGGGGCTATTTTTTATCGTGCATTTAGAGAGCTGTAAGCTAGGGCTTAAAGGAAATTCAAACTACAAAAGAGTTTCAAAACTAAAACTAATTTTAAGCGGAATTCACTTTTTAATCCCGATTATGGTACTTTTATACACGCTTTTGATTTTGAAGCAAAGTGCCTTTGCAGCGGCATTTAACGCGATTGGCGTGCTATTTATCATAATGGTGCTTCAAGAACCAGTTCGCAAACTAATCTACAAAGAGCAAATTTTAAGGCAAGATTTTATCCAAGGTTTTAGCGATATTTTTTGGGCTATGGTCGCAGCGTCGAAAAACATGGTAACAGTCGCAGTCGCCACCGCTCTTGCTGGCGTCATCATCGGTTCTATTTCGCTAACTGGTCTAGGAGCTGTGCTATCTGATCTAGTCGAGGCTGTGGCTGGGGATAATATTTTGTTGATTTTGCTAATGACGGCGATAATGAGCCTGATTTTAGGCATGGGGCTTCCGACTACGGCGAATTATATCGTGGTTTCTAGCCTAATTGCGCCTGTGATTTTGATTTTAGCTGATAGAAATGATTTGCTTGTGCCTGCGATTGCGGTGCATTTGTTTGTGTTTTATTTCGGAATTTTAGCTGATGATACGCCACCTGTGGGAATTGCAGCGTATGCCGCCGCAGGTATTGCTAAGGCAAACCCTGTAATCGTGGGCGTGCAGGGATTTATTTATGATTTGCGAACAGCGATTTTGCCGTTTGCGTTTTTTTTCAATAACAAACTTCTTTTAATCGAGTCAATCACCACCCCAATGGATCCAAAGGGCATTACATGGATCTCAGATCCCGCCCAAATCGCGCTTATTTTTGCTAGCGCGCTCATTGGTATGTTTGCGTTTAGCTCCGTGCTTCAAGGCTGGTTTGTGAAAAAATGCAACGCCTTAGAGCGCGTGCTACTGCTATGCGTCGTGCCGCTAATGCTCGTGCCAAATATGTGCGTGAGATATTTCGATTTCATCAGTAGCGAATATATCTGCTATGGGGTCGCTTTGGCGATTTATGTGGGGATTTTTATTAAGCAGTGGTTCGCAAAACCAGAGGGCGAGCAAGCTTAAATGCAAAATTTCAAATGGCAAATTTCAAAGCAGTTAAAAACTGCAATGAGGCAGAAAAATATTGATAATTTTAGCCTTGTTGATTTGGTTGGGGTCCTCTACGACGAGGCGCACCCAGGTCATAGCGAGGATATGAGAGCGGAGGTTTTTGCTATACTTGATGAATATAATCCAAATTTAGATATCGAAATTTTTGATATGGTTTGCAGGGCTTTGGGTATCAAAATCACACTCGGATAAATTTGATATTTTTGTGAATTTTAAAATTTAAAAATGGGGTCAAATTTGACCCCATTGTGCTTTTTAAAGCAGAGTTAGAAAGTTATTTCTATGATTTCATAAGGCTTGGTGAAGCTTTCGTCCTTGACTTTGAGCAGGTTTTGAAGCTGTGGCGCTAGGACATAATAGACGATTTTGACATCGACGGTGTAGGTGTTTTGTGGCATAGTTACGCTAAATTCTCTGCTCTCCCCGGCGTTTAATCTCGTATCTTCCTTCAAAGTTTTTGCGGCATACGATAGGGTTTCATCGCCTCTGCTGTCTGTATAGATCGCACGAAGCGCGCCTAAATTTTGCGTTGATAAAATTTTGCCAAGTCTGTCTTTGAATCTGACATGCACTTCAACCGAACGCCCGCTAAATCCTGTCGGAACCTTGTGAGTGGTTAAATTTTTTAAATTTATCACCGCTTTATCGCCGCCTAAGCGATTAAATCTAAGCTCAATCGCCTCTTTTAGGATATCTGAATTGCGTGCGCCGTTGAAAAAGTGAGATCTGATATCTCTGATAACCGCGCCTTCCCTAGGTGCGCCAGGGGCGATGATTTTTTTGGTCGATTTGCCCATGTGGCAATCCACGCAAAGTTTGGCGTTTTGCACGCCTGCACCCTCAGCTTGTGTGTTATAAATCGAAAGCTTAGATTTGCCGCCTTGTCCTTGGTGGCAAGAGTTGCAAAGCTCGTCGTTGTTTTGGAAAAAATCTCGTTTTTGGCTTTGGTGATACAGCGCGTCAGCCTCGCTCACATCGTATGGGCCAGTCACATAGTCCTCGCTCCACGAGAAGCTTTTGTATCCAGAGATACTCGGATCGCTTTGGTCTGGTTTGATTTTATCGACATTGTGGCAAATGTAGCACGAAATGCCGTTTTTGACATCTTCGCTTTTGGTAAATTCTTTGACCTTGTCTTTCTCGCCAAGATCAAGCGACAGCGCCACGCTCATCGATACATCTAGCTCTTTGATTTTCATTTTTGCGTTGTGGCATTGACCGCATGATAGCGTTAGACTCTCTTCTAAATTTCCCGTTTCTTTGGCGATTAATGAAATTGATTTTTTGTAAAGTTCGTTAGAATCCTCGTGTGATAGCGCGTGTAGGGATTTGACCCAAGCTTCATGCACATCGCTGTGGCAGGTGGCACAGACATTTGGATCAGCGAAATCAGCCTCAGCGGCAAACAAAAATGAGAAACCTAGTCCCAAAAGCCCTAAAAATTTAAACCTCATAATCTCCCTCCAAATCGAAATTTGGGCTATTCTAGCAAAAGAATTCTTAAAATTTTATATTAGTCAAATTACACTTTTTAGATAAATTTAATATTTTATTTATCCGAATTGCGCTAAATTTCGACGAATTTTTGGAGGTTGAAATTTGAAATTTTTAGAGCAATTTAGCATTATTTTAGGAATTTCTCTGTGCGCTGAAATTTTATCCAAACTTATCCCGCTTAGCATACCAGCTAGTATTTACGGGCTGATACTTATGCTTTTGGCTTTGATTTTTAGGGTGGTTAAAATCTCGCAAATCAGGGAGAGCGCGTCGTTTTTCATGCAGATAATGCCTGTGATTTTTATCCCGGCAGGGGCTGCTATCATCGTAGCTGGCGATGTTTTGATGGCGAATTTTTGGGCGATAATCGTGATTGTGGTGATTTCTACGATTTTGGTAATGGGTGCTAGCGGATTTGTAACGCAGATTTATTACGAAAAAACGCTAGAAAAAGAGCGCAAAAAGCTCTACGAGGACGAAAAATGAGAGAGATACTCATAAATTCGGCGTTTTTTGGCGTTTTTTTGTGTTTGATTTCGTTTCAGGCTGGAATTTATCTGAAAAAACGCTTCAAACTAGCGATTTTCAACCCGCTTTTGGTGGGGACGATTTTGACGGTCTTAACCCTCGTGCTAGTGGATATCCCATACGATAAATTTAATGCCAGCGCCGCGCATGTGAGCTTTTTCCTCACGCCGATTACGGTGTGTTTGGCGGTGCCATTATACGAGCAACTCTCGCTCTTGCGCAAAAATTTTGTTGCGATTTTTGCGGGGCTGTTTGCGGGCGTGCTGGCTGGGACTTGCAGTATTTACGCGCTGGCTTTGATTTTTGGCATAGACCATGCGCTCTATGTAACACTGCTACCCAAATCCGTAACCGCGCCCATTGGCATGGGTATTAGCGAGAGTTTGGGCGGAATCGTAAATTTGACCATGGCGTGCATAATCGCAACGGGGATTTTAGGAAATATATTTGGAGAGGCGATTTTAAGGCTATTTCGCATAAAAAAATCCGTAGCAAAGGGGATTGCGCTTGGGTGCGCAAGCCATGCTATGGGGACAGCAAAAGCCCTTGAAATCGGAGATATCGAGGGCGCAATGGCGTCTTTGGCGATGGCTGTAACCGGGCTTTTTACCGTGGTTGGGGCCAGTATTTTTGCAAACTTTATTTAAGGAAATTTTATGGTAATCACAATCGCTAGACAAACAGGGGCAGGTGGGCGCGAACTAGCCCAAAAATTGGCAGCTAGGCTAGGATACACTTACCTCGAAAAGGCCGATTTGCTCAAACGAGCTGATTCTTTGGGGTGCTTTGAGATGATGTATGAATTCTACAATGAAATGCCTATAAATATGCTCTTGCACGCCATTTCGCACAATGAAATCGCAAACGAAGAGAAGCGCGAACGCATAGCCAAAATTTATCGCCAAATCGCACATGACGGAAATATCATAATTTTGGGGCGTTGTGCTGGGTATTTTTTGCGCAGTAGAGGGGATTTACTGCGTGTGTTTTTGCGCGCGGAGGACGAGTTTAAACTCACTCGCCTTGCTAGCGAAACCAAGGGCGATGTCAGGGAGTTTATGGAAAACTCAGACGCTGGCAGAGCGAGCTTTCATAGGTATTACACGAACGAAATTTGGGGCGCGTCGCAAAACTACGATATCTGCATAAATACATCGTTTTGCGGTGTCGATGGCGCGGCGCAAATCGTGGAAAATTTGATTAAATTTAAAGAAAATTTGGGCGCAAAATGATTTAAATTTTCAAAACTTACAGCGCGTAGTATAAAATTTTATACAATCAATTTTGAGAGAATTTATTAAAAATTTTGCTTTCAAAATTGATTGATATTGATAAAAGTTATTGACTTATATTCTAAATTTCGTTAAAATACCCCGATTTTTCGCTATTTTCAAAATCACTGTATTTTTGATAAGCAAAATTTACAAATTTTATCCACGGGAGAAATTTATGGATTTTCTAAAAGACTATATTGATTATATAATTATTTCTATTTTGGTTTTTATGAGCTTTTTGGTCGTTTGGTTTAGCATAGAGCGGGTGCTGTTTTACAAAAGAGTATCGCCAAAAGACTACAAAAGCAAGGCGCTGTATGAGGAGGCGCTGAGCAAAAATCTCACCGCACTTTATATCGTGTATTCTAACGCCCCGTATATCGGGCTTTTGGGCACTGTGGCTGGCATTATGATTACATTTTATGACATGGGTGCTAGTGCCAATATCGACGCAAAGGCTATCATGCAAGGCCTCTCTCTCGCGCTCAAAGCCACTGCGCTGGGGCTTTTGGTCGCTGTGCCTACGCTGATGATTTACAACTGCTTTTTGCGCAAAGTCGATGTCATGCTCAATCGCTACGAGGGCTAAAATGCGACTACCTAGGAAAGAGGGGCTAAATATCGTCCCATTTATCGATATTATGCTGGTTTTGCTAGCAATCACGCTTAGCGTTTCGACCTTTATCGCACAAGGGTTAATCAAGGTCGATTTGCCAAGTGCCAAAAGCGCGCAAAGCCCAAGCGAAGAGAAGAAAATCACCATTAAAATCGATGAAAACTCGCAAATTTTCATCGATGATATTGCCGTGGATAGCGAGGCTTTGAAGTCAAATTTGGAGCATTTGCAAAAGCATGATTTGATTGTTTTAGAAAATGATAAAAACTCCAAATTCGAGGCTTTCGTCATCGTAATGGACGCCCTAAAAGAGCTAAATCACGAAAATTTCGCAATTGTGACGAAAAAAGATGAATAGCGCAATCGGATTTTTAACTTCGCTCGTTTTGCATATAGCTTTGCTTTGCTACGCTTTTGCGAATTTCAGGGCGCCAAATTTGATGCAAGATGAAGCTCTAAGCGTGATTAGAATCGAAAATTTCGTCGCTTTGAGTGATACTGCGCCCGAAAATGTGGAAAATTTAGCCGAGCAAAATTCACAGCCTGAACCTGCCCCAGAACCTGTTTCTGAGCCAGAGCCAGAGCCTACCCCTACGCCAGAACCTACGCCCGAGCCAGAGCCTGAACCTGCGCCCGAACCGCTCCCTAAACCTGAGCCAAAACCAAAACCAAAACCAAAAAAAATCGCAAAAGAAAAGGCTGTAAAAAAGAATTTTGATAGCAACAAAACAGGCGCAAATTTGCCAAATTTAGCCCAAACTAATGCTAGCGCAGGCGCGCCAAAAGCGGGCATGGCAAACATACAAGGCAATGCCAAGAGCGATAATATCGGCGGCGTGATACAAAAAATCATCGCAGCCTACGCGCAAAAAAGCTACCCAAAAAGCGCGAAAATGCGTAGGCAAACTGGCGTGGTAAAGGCTGAGTTTCAATATCTGCCAGGTGGCGTGGTGCAGGGCGCTAGAATAGTATCTAGCTCTGGTGTGGAGGCACTAGATGAGGCTGTATTACGGGCGATAGAGCGCACGAAATCGAAATTTCCGCCCACGACAAGCGCGCGAACTTTTGTCGTAAATGTGCGCTTTGTGCTGAAATAAATTTCAAAATTTTGCAAATTTAGCGACTTTAAATTTTAAATTTGTAGATTGCCACGCTCGTTTCACTCGCTCGCAATGACAGATTAAGAAAAATTTGCCAGCCATTGTCATTGCGAGCTTTCGCAGAAAGCGAAGCAATCTACGAGATTAAATTTACGATTGATTTTTATGTTATTATAAGTAAAGCTTTGCAAAGCAAAGAAGCTTTATTTAAATGATTATTAAATTATTTTATCTTTTTTTGTGGGCAAGGACGCCAACCTTACGATACTCTCTTTTAAAAAATTGGTTTTATTAAATTTTGTTATCAAAAAATTGAATACCTTTTTGGTAAATTATCAATATTTATATTTTTTTGTAAAAAATATTTCTTTACTTCCTTATATATTTCATCACTATATAGATAAATCATAAAATATCTAATTGATAACGGCGAACCGATTGCAGTTTTAGCCGGATTATCAATTTGAATAGATGAAAAAATTTCAAATCCTTTTAAACTCTTATTCAAAAATATATAAAAGAAAAATCTTATAAAAATATATGAAAAACAAAAAGATACAGATAAACTAACAATTAATATAGGTTTGTAGAATAAAAATACAACCAACATAATCATAAAATACATAGTGACAATATTTTGTTTGTGATTGCTTACATCACAACAAGTAAAAAATGGTTTTGCCATTTTATTTTCTACAATTTCACATCGCCTTTTTAATTTCCCATAATCATAAAATTCAATATATCTATTTGTAAATTTAATTTTATGGTGTGAAAAATGCGTTTTTTGAAACATAAAAATAATACTTATCCAGCAAATCGGAAAAAGAATAAGCCAAATATCTAAATTACCGCTATTTGCTAGATATAATTTTTCAAATAAATTATAAAAAATCCCACTAATCATTAAAGACGGCACAAATAACGAAAATACAAAAAATTCTTCATAGCTTTGTATTATCAATGGATTTTCATCATAATCCCTAAAATTTGGATCGGTTTGTTTTTTATTTTCTAGCCATTGTTGATATTTAGCTTCTTTTTCTTTTGCTTGTTGAATTTTCATTTCGGCTTTTTTAGTCATTTGCTCTGCTTTTTCTCGCATTATTTTTTCATTATCCAAATTTAATCCTTTTTATAAAATCCCGGTCAATATCTGTGATACTGAATTTATCAAATTTTACAAATTCAACCCCGCTTAATCAAATGTAAAATTTAGTAAATCACATTTGAGAGATAAAGTCCATTTGGTGGGGCTGGTATGCGGGTGAGGGCGTGGGAGAGGTCTAGGGGGCGATTTGATTTGAGCGAGGCAAGGGCGTTTGCTAGCATTAATCGCACTTGTGCGCGTAAAAAGCCGTTTGCGACGAAATTTACCACGCTGAGATTTCCGTGCGAATACGCGCGCGCTACGAAAATTTCACGAACCGGGCTTTTTATCTCGCTTCCAACCTTCATAAACTCGCTAAAATCGTGTTCGCCGATAAATTTCGCAAGAATCAAATTTAGCTTTTCGGTATCAAATTTGGGCATAAAAATTTGAAAATCGCTTAGAAATGGGTTAAATTCGCCGTGGTTGATGATGTAGCGATACGCCCTAGCTTTGGCGCTGTATCTTGGGTGAAATTCATCGCTTACCACGCGCAGGTCGCGCACGAAAATGTATGGCGCGCAGTGGCGATTGATGAGCTCTTTAAGGCGTGGCAAGCTTTGGTAGAGTTCGCATTTTACGGTGCTTGTTTGGCGCAGGGCATGCACGCCCTTGTCGGTGCGAGAGCTAGTGGTGAGCGCGCCAAAAATCCCGACCCTACCAAGCGCGATTTTGAGCGTGTCCTCGACACTGCGACCATGTGGCTGGGACTGCGAGCCACAAAATCGCGCGCCGTTATAAGCGTAGGTAAGAAGTAAATTTTGCATTTTAATATCGCGGTTTGATTTTGAAGTTATAATAAATCCAAGATAGGATAAATGTCAGCAAAAATGTAACGCTAATGGCGATTTGTGGGCGTTTGGCTAGTATCATAATCAGCGCAAAATAGCTAAAAAGCACCCCAAAAATCCCAGCGTAAATAAAGCCCTTTTCGTAGCGGTAAGTTACGATTCCAAAGCTTAGCGCAAAAAGCACGCTTGCTAGCGGAAATAGTGAAACAAGCACATAAATGCTGAAATCTTTTTTGCGTTTGTCGTTTTTGCGCATTTCGCGCCAGTATCCTAGCACATCGCTCCCTGTGCGGATATTGCTCTTAGAAAGTGTGCGTATGATAAGCTCGTCAAACTCAGTAATATGCCACTCATCGCTATCCACGGTGTAGATTTTACCATCATGCAAAAGCGCGGAGAAGCTTTGATTTTCGCTTACAAACTCGCCTTTTTTGGCGATGATTATGCGCTCATCTTCGCCTTTTTTGCCGTGGTTGTAAAATACTAAATTTTTGTAAATTTTGCCGTTTTCGCCCTCGTCTTCGCCCTCGATGAAAACCATCCACTCCGAAAATTTCTGCCCAAATTCGCTAGCTTTGATATTTAGCGTGGCGCTGACTTTTTTGTAGTCGATGAAATTGTCTTTGAGATTTTCGGCGATTGGCATCATCACAAGCGAAATAAAGAGCAAAAGAACCGAAAAAATCGCCGCAATCACGCCGAAAAACACAGCGATTTTGCGCGTAACATAACCGATAGTAAAAAGCACGATTGTTTCGTTTTCTTTTGAAAGGCGGAAAAGCGCCATGCTAAGGGCGACAAAAAAAGCAATCGGCACGGTGAAAATGAGAATTCGCGGTAGCATAAAAAGGTAGAGTTTGATTAGCTCTATCAAATTTATCTCGATAAAAGAGGTAATGCGCGCAATCTGCAAGAAAAACACAATCGACATAATGATAAAAAGCGTGCTAAATAGCGACGCAAACGAGCTTATGAAGTTGCTAAATAGGTATTTTTGAACTCTATCCATTAGACTAAAATTCCAATGTCTTGTAAAAATGCGATAATCTCGTCGCCAAAAAGGCAAGTTAGCAAAAGTCCAGCTGATAAAAACGGCACAAACGGCAGTTCGTAGCCTTTTTTGTTGGCGATTGCGTATGCTGGCAGGGTCAAAATCGCACCGATATAAATCGCGATACCGCCTAGCTTCCAGCCCAAAATTGCGCCTATGATTATGGCGATAAAAATATCAGCTGAGCCCATGGCTTCGCGCTTTAAGACCTTTGTGATGATGAGGCGAAGCGCGAAAAACGCTACCCCATACCCAGCAGCTGGATACAGCAAGCTAATGTCAAAATCATAAAGCAAAGGATAGACTAGGCTAAGCGCGGTAGCTGTGAAAAGCAGGCTATCTGGCACGGCCTTGAACTCGAAATCGATTGCCGAAAGCGCTAGTAAAAGTATGAAAAGTAGCGCTAAAATGGCGGCTTTGATGATATCTGGCTCGCAGATATACGCGCTCGTGGCTAGCGCGCCAGCTAAAAACTCCACTATGGGATAGCGGATAGAGATTTTTTCCTTGCAAAATGCGCATTTTCCGCCCAAAAACAGCCACGAAAACAGCGGGACATTGTGGTAAAATTTCAGCGGAGTGCCGCATTTAGGGCAGTGCGAAGCAGGGAAGTTGATACTCTCGCTACGCGGAAGCCTGTGGATTAAGACATTGCTAAACGAGCCGACACAGATGCCAAAAAGGGCGAAAATCGCCATATAAAGGTAGTATTCCATAAAAATCCATTATTAAATTGATAAATTTTGCAAACGGTTATTTTACAATTTTTTGGCTAAATTTTGGGCAAATTCGGGAGTGAAATTTAAAATTTACGAAATTTGCTCTCATTGCGCAAATCAATCGTGTCGTCAAATCTGTCATTATGATGAGCTGTGTGACAGCGAGGAAGCAAAACAAGCGAAGCGGTGGTGTGTGGAGTTGGGTAGATTTGGACGAGTCATAGGCGAAGTCTAATCTATGAGTTGAAAATTAAAAGCGCAAAATTCTCTGTCATTGCGAGAAATACGAAGTATTTCGAAACAATCCAGTAAATTTTAGAGCGAATTTAAAATTTTTGAAATTTATTTTCGAATTAAAATTTATCTAAAATTCCCACTGGATTGCTTCGTCAAGGCTTCGCCTTTCCTCGCAATGACACGGATTAGAGCGACTGATTATTTGCGCTCGTAGATTGCCACGAATTTTGCTAACGCAAAATTCTCGCAATGACAGTGGCGAGCAAAATTTGTTTAATCTGTCATTGCGAGGAGCTGTGTGGCAGCGACGAAGCAATCTACGAGTTAAAAATTTAAAGCATGCAAATTTGCACTCGTTGCGAGCTTTTGTAGAAAACGAAGCAATTTGGAGAATTATCATTGAATTTTGGAATTTTATTTTGGAAATACTGCGCCGAAATTTTAAAATTCAAAATCTTTTAAATTTTCCTAGATTGTTAGAATTTTGTGTATTTTTGTTTTGTGATATTATAAACCACCAAATCTTCGGTTTTTATTTTTAAATTCGCTGATGATTTGCGATAATTCTTCGTTAGAAAATTCAGGCCACAAAGTATCGCTAAAAGCTAGTTCAGCGTAACTTGCCTGCCAAAGCAAGAAGTTTGAAATGCGCTTTTCGCCACCTGTGCGGATTAGCAAATCCACATCGCCACTGCGCGCGGTATCCAAATGCGCTGAAATTTCGCTCTCGCTAAATTCACTCCCAAAGCGTGAAATTTCGCGACACGCTCGCACGATTTCATCACGCGCGCCGTAATTTATCGCCAAATTTAGATTTAAATTCGCACAATTTTGCGTAAAATTTTGCAAATCATAAATTTTGCTTTTCAAATCATCGCTAAATTTCGCTATATCGCCGACGGCTTTGAAATTTATCCCATTTGCCAAAAAACTCTCTTTTTTATCAACCAAAAATTTCGCCAAAAGCTTCATCAAAAACTCAACTTCGCTTTTTGGCCGCTTCCAGTTTTCGGTGCTAAATGCGTAAAGAGTTAAATTTGGGATTTTTTCTTTTATGCAAAATTCGCAGACTCTCTGCACGACCTGTGCGCCCACTTCGTGCCCGCCAGTGCGCAATAGGGCGCGTTTTTTAGCCCAGCGCCCATTGCCGTCCATAATGATTGCTAAATGGTTTAATTGATTCACGATTTAGATTTTTTTAAGTTCGTTTGCTAGTTTTAGCGCGATTTCATCTTTGCTCGCAGTGTCTAGCTCGGTAATAAAATCGTTTGTCAAAAGCGTGATTCTCGTGACATCGCCACCTAGTTTTACCACATCATCTAGCGTATTTAGGCACACTGCGTCGAGATTTTTCTCATCTAGCATGCGTTTTGCTTCGTTTAGTGCGGTCTCTTTGTCGGTTTCAAGCTTGAAGCCGATTTTTTTGATATTTGCATGCACTGAGCTTAGGATATCATCGGTCTTGCCAAGGCGCAGGTTCCATACATCGCCGATTTCTGTCTTTTTGACCTTGCCTTTGTAGCGGACTTTTGGAGTGTAGTCGCTAACAGCTGCTGCCATTATCAGGTATGAGCCATCAGGGAATTTCGTGCTATCAAGGGCTGATTTTAGGCCGATTGTGCTCTCAAAAATCGTAAGTTTATAAGGCAAATTTGGATAATCCACGCTCGAAATCAGCGTTACATTTGCGCCTAGATAATAAAATGCGTCCGCGATTGCCTTTGATGTTTTTCCGCTAGAAAAATTTGTAATTCCGCGGATATTGTCGATTTTCTCGGTTGTTGGACCGCCTGTGATGACGACATTTTTGCCTTCCCAAAATTTATCCTTATGGATTGCGCGTTTTACGGTTTGAAGTATCGCCTCTGTGGTCGCAAGGCCGCCTTTGCCCTTTTCGCCACAAGCTAGCATTTTTTCGATAGGCTCGACAAACAAGGCTTTGACATTGCTTTTTAAAATTTCAATGCAGTTTTGGGTTATGTTGTTTTCAAGTAGCGCAGGATTGGCTGCTGGTGCGATTACGACCTTGGCTTTGGCGAAGGCTGCGTTTATGGTTTGTAAAAATACATTATCACAAACTCCCCAAGCAAGCTTGTTTATCGTATTTGCCGTAGCAGGAGCGATTAAGACTAAATCTACTTTTGAGTAGTTTATGTGATTTACCCCTTTTTGCCAGTCTTCGTTGCCGCTGCATAGCACAGGGTGATCGCACAAAGCCTCGAAAGCCTTGTAGCTCACAAACTCGCTCGCACCCTCGCTAAGTGCGACATAAACATCGAAATTCGCCTTTTTAAGCGCAGAGAGAATTTCAAACGCTTTATAAAAACTAATGCTTCCACAAACTGCTAGTAAAATTTTCTTCTTACTCATTGTTGCTCCTAAAAAATTTATAGAAAAATTCAGCTTTGTTTGTTTGTTTTGATCTAGCTATCGCTAGTGCGCCATTTGGGACATCTGAGACGATAGTTGAGCCCGCTGCTATGATGACATCATCGCCTATTTTAACTGGGGCTACGAACTGCGTATCGGAGCCTACGAAGACATTTTTTCCGATTATGGTTTTGTATTTTTTCTTGCCGTCGTAATTGCATGTAATCGTGCCGCAGCCGATATTTGTGCCGCTATCAATCTCGCAATCTCCAAGATAGCTTAAATGGCCTGCTTTGATATTATTAACCTTTGCGTTTTTTAGCTCTACGAAATTTCCGATATGAGTGCCCACAATCTCGCATTTTGGGCGTATGTGCGCCATAGGGCCTAGGTCAGAATTTTTAATTAGCGAGCTTTCGACTACGCTTGAACTTTTGATTATAGAGTTTTCGATCACGCACTCACCGATAATGCTGACATTTTCTTGCAACTCACACTCGCCGATAAATTTCGCCCTGCAATCTATATAAATCGTGCTAGGAAGGCGCATTAGCACGCCAGCTTTCATCAAGCGCTCTTTTATGCGATTTTGCATGATTTCCTCAGCCGCGCTTAGCGCAAATTTATCATTTATGCCCATGAAATTTTGCTCATCAACCCACACAGCAGAGCATTTTAAGCCCATATCCTTGGCGATTTTTATGCTATCTGTGAGGTAATACTCTTTTTGGGCGTTGTTTGGTGTGATTTGAGGCAGTATTTTTTCTAGCACCTTTGTATCGAAGCAGTAGCACCCAGCATTAGCGTCGCAAACCAGCTTTTCTTCCTCGCTAGCGTCCTTTTGCTCGACGATTTTTAAAATTTCGCCATCTTTTGTGATAACCCTGCCATATCCAAATGGATCTTTTGCGCGAAATACGCTTAGGGCGACATCTGCGTCGCTACTGCAAAGCGAGCGCAAATCTGCGCTGTCGATTAGTGGCATATCGCCACATACGATTAGAGTTTTTTGGCTATTAAATTTGATATCTTTTAGTGCGCCTGCGGTGCCTGGGAAGTTTTCGTGGTCTTGTTTGTAAATTTTGGTGTTTGGATACTCGCTCAAAACTGCCTCTTTTACACGATCAAATTGATAGTGCAAAATCACGCTCACATCATCGCTAATTTCATACGCGCGCTCCAAAACATGGCTTAACATCGACTTGCCACAAAGTTCAAATAGCACTTTTGGGCGGTCTGACTTCATACGCGTGCCAAAACCAGCGGCTAGAATTACTACTGAAATTTCACTCATAATTTTCCTAAAAAATAAAAATTTAGGGATTTTATCACAGCAAAGATTAATAAAAGATTACTTTTGCGGGCTGAAATTTTAAAATTTATCGTTAAAAAAAATTGTAATTTAAATTTAAACTCAAATTTTATAAAATCCTTGGAATTTTTAAAATTTTGGGGCAAATTTTGACAAAACTTATCATCGTTACATTTATTTGGGCGTTTAGCTTTTCGCTGATTGGCGAGTTTTTGCGCGGGATTGATAGTGCGTATTTGGCGCTTTCGCGCGTGGCTTTGGCGTTTGTATGCTTCGTGCCGTTTATGAAATTTAAAGGTGTAAATTTGCGCCTAGCAGGGCAAATTTGCGCGATTGGCGCAGTGCAAATCGGCATAATGTATATTTTTTATTATAAAAGTTTTGCGTATCTCAAAGTCTATGAAGTGGCGCTTTTTACGATATTTACGCCGTTTTATGTGACGCTGATATATGATGCGTTTGCTAGGCGTTTTCGCTCGCTTTATCTGCTTAGTGTTTCGCTTGCGGTTTTGGGGGCGTTTGTGATTAAATTTAATGGCATAAACTCTGAGTTTTTAACCGGATTTTTGCTGATTCAAGGGGCGAATTTGTGCTTTGGCGCAGGTCAGAGTGCGTATAAATATCTGTGCGAAAGCAAGGGGCTTGGCGAGCAAAAAGAGCTTTTTGGCTATTTTTTCCTAGGCGCGGTGATTGCGTGCGCGCTTGTGGCGGCGCTTTTTGGAAACGCGGCGAAATTTAATCCAAACGCAGAGCAGGTCGCAATCATAATTTTTATGGGCGTGGTAAGTTCCGCGCTTTGCTATTTTTTGTGGAACAAAGGCGCTTGCGAAGTCGATGCTGGCGTGCTTGCGATTATGAATAACGCTCTAATCCCAGCCGCAATTATCGTAAATTTAGCCCTTTGGCATAAAGACGCCGAGCTTGGCAAATTCCTAATCGGTAGCGTAATAATCGCTTCTTCACTAATCCTGCACAAAAAAATAATGAAATTTTACGCAAAAGCCTAAATTTGGTTAGTTTTGATTAGCTTTTGTAAAATTTAGAGATAGAATTTGTAATTAAAATTTCGCAAAATTTAATTAGGTTTAAATTTGTTCGCTAAAATTGCGGATTTGAATTTAAAAAAAAGTTGGAGAAGATGAAAAAAATAGTTAAAATTTTAGTTATTTTAGCCCTGATTTTGGGCGGATATTTCGCGTATAAAAAATTTGGCGCAAAAGATGAAGCCCCAAAAATCCTAACCACAAAAATGCAAAAAGGCAATATCCGTGGCACCGTGACAGCCACTGGCGAGGTTTATGCGCAAGAGTTAGTCGATGTGGGTGCGCAAGTAGGCGGTCAGATTAAAAAGCTCTATGTCAAAGTCGGCGATGTGGTCAAGGCTGGCGATATGATAGCCCAAATCGACTCAGTTACCCAAGAAAACAATATCGCCAAGGAAAAGGCGCAGTTAAATATCTATGAGGCAAATTTGGTTTCAGCCAAAATCGCTAGCGATAACGCCCAGATTCAATACAACCGCGAGCTTAAACTCTACAAAGCAAACGCGACTTCGAAAGAGGCCCTAGAAAACGCCAAAAACAATCTTGCTGCAAAAGAGGCAGCCAAAAAACAGATCGAAGCGCAAATCGAGCAGACCAAACTCTCTTTAAGCACGGCTGAGACAAATTTAGGCTACACCAAAATCACAGCCCCTACTAGCGGGACAATCGTATCAGTCCCGGTTGAAGAGGGCAAAACCGTAAATGCCAACCAAACTACGCCAACTATCGCAAAAATCGCGGATTTAAGCAAAATGGAGATAAAAATGGAAGTCGCCGAGGGCGATATTTCTAAAATCAGCGTCGGCACGCCGGTAGAATACTATATCCTTTCAAATTTAAACGATGTGCGCCAAGCCCATGTCTCACACATAGACCCGGGTCTAACCACACTAAGCGATGGTAGCTATGATAAGGCTAGCACGAGTGTGAGCTCATCAAAAAGCGCTGTTTATTTTTATGTCAAATCCTCAATCGACAATAGAGATAATTACCTAAAAATCGGCATGACGACAGAGTGTGAAATCATCGTAAATCACGCAGAAGACACAAACTATCTGCCAACTTCTGTAATCAAACGCGATGAAAAAGGCGATTATGTCATGGTAAAAAGGGCTTTTGGCTCAGAGAAAACCTATATCAAAAAGGGTATTAGCGATGATTTAAATACCGAAATTTTGGGTGGTTTGAGCGATGATGATGAGATTATCATCGCAGATGGTTCAAACGCCAATCAAATCGGCGATGGCAGAGGCGGACGCGCTCCTAGAATGAGATTTTAAAATTTAAAATTTAGCCATGATAAAGTTAGAAAATATAAATAAAAAATTCAAACTCGGCGACGATGAGGTTCATATCTTAAAAGATATAAATTTGCATATAAAAGCCGGCGAATTCGTATCAATCATCGGTCAAAGCGGTAGCGGAAAATCCACGCTGATGAATATCATCGGCTGTATCGATACCCCAACTAGTGGAAGCTATAAAATCGATGATAAAGAGGTTGCTAAGCTTAGTTCAGATGAGCTTGCAAGCCTTAGAAGCAAGAAATTTGGCTTTGTTTTTCAAAAATACAATCTCATCGCCTCAATCGACGCTACCGAAAATGTCGCCCTACCAGCCGTGTATGCAGGCGTGCCATCTCATGCTAGGATTAAGCGCGCAATAGAGCTTTTAGAAGGTTTAGAACTAGGCGATCGCACGAAAAATCTACCAAACAAACTCTCAGGCGGACAACAGCAGCGCGTCTCAATCGCAAGAGCTCTGATAAATGGTGGCGAAATTATCCTAGCTGACGAGCCAACAGGCGCGCTTGATAGCAAATCTGGCGTCATGGTAATGGAAATTTTAAAAAAGCTTCACGAGGAAGGCCATACTATCATCGTCGTAACCCACGATAGCAATGTCGCCTCAATCGCAGATAGGATTGTCGAGATCAAAGACGGGCAAATTTTAAGCGATAATGTCAAAGTTGAGCGCACATTTGATTTGCATAAAGAAAAGTTAGAAAAAGAAAACTCGCTTTTCTCTGCCAAAGATCAGTTTATAGAGAGCTTTAAAATGTCAGTTAGCGCGATATTTTCGCATAAGTTGCGCTCGATTTTGACAATGCTTGGAATTATAATCGGAATTGCCTCAGTTATCTGCGTCGTTGCCCTAGGAAACGGCTCGGAGGAGAGGATTTTATCAAATATCCGCTCGATTGGCACGAATACCATTAGCGTCTATCCGGGGCGAAATTTCGGCGATATTAGAGCAGGCGGGATAAATACTCTAACCAAAAACGATTCCCTAGCATTAGCGCACCAGCCTTATGTGGATTATTCTACGCCAAACTCACGCACGAGCGGAACGCTAACTTATGCTAGTATGAGTGCGACGGGGCAGGTTTTTGGCGGTGATGTAAATTCGCTCGCAGTCAGCGGAATAGATGTGGTAGAGGGGCGAAATTTTAACGAAGATGATATAAAATACTCAAATTCTGTCATCATCATCGATCAAAACACCAAAAAAACGCTATTTAAAGGCGTGGAACCACTTGGAAATACGATTTTATTCAACGGCAGAGCTTTGCGCATAATCGGCATAGCTGGCGAGGATAAAAACGCCTTTGGCAGTAGCGAGAGTTTGCGCGTGTATGCGCCATATACGACCGTGATTGATAAAATTTCAGGCGATAGGCAGATTAGCTCAATTACGGTTAAAATCAAAGATGATGTCAGCACCGCAATGGCTGAGGAGAGTATCACACAGCTACTAATCCAGCGCCACGGCACGAGGGATTTTCACACGCGAAATTCAGATACGATTAAGCAAACGATAGAGAGCACGACAGGCACGATGAAAATTTTAATCGGCTCAATCGCCTTTATTTCGCTAATCGTGGGCGGAATCGGCGTAATGAATATCATGCTAGTCTCAGTTACCGAGCGCACCAGAGAGATCGGAATCCGCATGGCAATCGGCGCCAAAGAGGGCAATATCTTGCAACAATTCCTAATCGAGGCGATTTTGCTATGCTGGTTCGGCGGAATTTTGGGAATTTTGTTTGCGCTTTTAATCGGATTTAGTTTTAACTCGCTAAGCCCTGATTTTTCGATGAAATTTACCATTGCGCCGATAATCGTATCCTTTGCGGCTTCATCTGCTATCGGGATAATTTTCGGGTATTTGCCAGCAAGAAGTGCAAGCAAACTAAACCCAATCGACGCATTAGCACAGGAGTAGAGATGAAATTTAATATATTTGTAAGCGCAGTTTTTGTGGCGTTTTTTGGCGGGTGTGCCGCGATAAATAGCAACCTTGATTACGAAGTGCAAGATAGCTTTATAGACGAAAACGAAACCTATGAAATCGCGCAGGATTGGTATAAGGGATACAATCAGCCATATTTAAATGCCCTTGTTGATGAGGCTTTGGCGAAAAACCACGATTTGCGCGCAGCGGCGTTAAATTTAGAGCGCGCGTATGCGAATTTAGGCCTTAGCAAAGAGGATTTATTCCCTACGCTTGGGGCTTCGTGGGGTGCTAGTGCAAACCGCGATATCAGCAGAAGTGATGAGTGGAGCAAGACTTATAGCTCTGGCTTTAATGTCAGCTATGAGCTAGATCTTTTCGGGCGGATTCGCTCGAACATAAATGCTAGCGAGTGGGACGCGAGTGCGAGTGTGTTTGACTTGCAAAATGCTCGTTTGACGCTGATAAATTCGGTCGTGAGCGGGTATTTTGAGATGCTTTATCTAAACGACGCGCTAAAATGGACGAAGCAAAATTTAAAAGATTATGCGCAAATCGAGCAAATCGTCAAGGCAAAATACGATTATGGCAGATCCGAGCTCATCGAATACAAGCAGGTGCAAAACAGCATTTTGAATCTAAAAAACCGCGTTTTGGAAATCGAGAAAAATATCGAGGATAACCGCAAATTTATGCGTGATTTAATCTCGCCTGATTTGGAGTTTCGCACAGATTTGCCAAGCATTGAGAGCGTGAAATTTCTAGGCGCAGACCTTAGCGTGCCTTACACTGCTTTGCATAATCGCCCAGACATTAGAGCTGCGATTTCTAGGCTAAATGCGGCGTTTTATGACCACAGACGCGCAAGGCTAAATTTCTTCCCGCGCGTAAATTTGGGCGCAGGGTTAAATTCAGCTAATACAGATAAATTTAGCGATGGATTTGATTTGAAATTTTTGAGCGGAAATGTCAGCATTAGCCTGCCGTTTTTGGACTATGGACGGCTAAAATCGCAGTTAAGGATAGCTGAGGTGGATTTTTACGCTTACCGAAATTCTTACGAAAAAACCCTAAGCGACGCAGTAAATGAGACGCTAAATTTGTATAGAATTTACGAAATCAACCGCGCAAGGCTTGCAAATTTAGCCGATACTTACAAAACAGCCAGCGAGATTGAGCGCATTTACCGCGTCAAATACGACGCAGGTGCTAGCGAGCTAAAAGATTTTTTGGAGGCTAGATCGAGTGCGATTTCGGCGCGAATAAATCTACTTGCGCAAAGATATGCGAGTATGCAAAATGAAATTTCGATTTACCGCGCTATGGCTGGTAAATTTCGCCAAAAATTTTAAATTTTAAAATTTGTTTAGCATTGAAAAATTTAGTTTTTCAATGCTTTTTAAGTAAAATTTTTGTAAAATCCACACCTTAAATTTTTTAAAAAAGGAAGAATATGAAAAGAACATATCAACCACACAACACCCCTAGAAAGCGCACACACGGCTTTCGTGTAAGAATGAAAACAAAAAATGGACGCAAAGTTATCAACGCAAGACGCGCCAAAGGTAGAGCAAGATTGGCTGCGTAGGTAGTTTCGCTCCGATAAGCGAAAATCAGGTTTTTTCAGAAGTTTATAAAAGTGCTGCGAAATGGCACTGTGATTGCGCTGTCGTGTATTTTATGGACGGCGAGCGCAGGTTTAGTGCGATAGCTAGTAAAAAGATTGGAAATGCGGTTAAGCGAAATCGCACCAAACGCCTGCTAAGAGCGGCGTTTTATAATCAGCAAAATTTATTAAAAGATGGCACTTTTATCATTATCGCAAAAAAACAGATTGAAAACATGAGTTTTAAAGAGATAGAGCGAAGTTTGCGTTGGGCTTTTAAAAAGATAGGTTCGATAAAATGAGAAATTTTTGTGTTTTTTTGATTAAATTTTACAGAGCCTTTATTTCACCTCTTTTACCTGCGAGTTGTCGCTACTATCCCACATGCTCTACTTACGCGCTCTATCAGTTTAAATTTAACCACCCCTTACACGCATTTTTTGCTACATTAATTAGAATTTTAAAGTGCAACCCTTTTTTCAAGGGCGGTATAGATCACCCTATCATCAAGCATAATTTTAAATTTAATTTTTTTTGGGCATGCAAAAACAGTGCTTTGGGCGTAAAACCAAAAATTTGGTTTATACCATATTCAAAAAATCAGTATTATATAATATTTAGGAGATAATCGTGTTAGATCAAATATCCCAACAAAAACGCCTAGGACTAGCTATTTTGCTAGCTTTTTTGTTTTTTGTGGCATACGACCATTTTTATATGTCAAAAGTCAGAGCCGCTATGGAGGCGAACAAAACAGCCACTGCCGCGCAAAGTGCGCAAAGCGTGGCAAAACAAGCCCCAACTAGCGCAAGTGCTAGCATAACTCCAAGCGCAAGCGCGGGTGCGAGCGCGCAAAATCAGTTAGTCAAAATCGTCGGCAAAGAGGCGAATTTTACGATTGATAATTTCGGTCGCATTAGTTCATACACACTAAATGATAAAAAATTTACAAAAGAGGGCGAACCGATAAATTTAATCAGCAAAGATGGCGATTCAAAACCGCTTGAAATCAGATTCGAAGACGCTAATTTAAACGAGCTAGCATTTTCTACTCCATACACTGCCTCTGCTGATAGATTAGATATCACAAACGGCGCGGCTAGCGTGGTTTTGACACAAAATTTAGGCGATTTTGTCGTTAGTAAAAATTTGAAATTTAACCCAAATGGAAGTTACGAAATCGATATCAAATTTAACCGCCCGAC
Organism: Campylobacter sp. JMF_14 EL1; assembly: GCF_027737585.1. Taxonomy (NCBI): domain Bacteria; kingdom Pseudomonadati; phylum Campylobacterota; class Epsilonproteobacteria; order Campylobacterales; family Campylobacteraceae; genus Campylobacter; species Campylobacter sp. JMF_14 EL1. Next base: position 235,793 of record NZ_JAOVTW010000001.1, on the reverse strand, counting down.
TTCGTATTTTATCACACCTGGCTCTCGCCCTGATGTCGAGGTAGATGGATACACAATCCACGGTATCACAGTGGGCAAAAGCGACGATACAGTCGAGATTTTCGAAGACGGCGATGTGAGCGAAAACGAACGCGTCGAAAACGCCGTGTTTGTGGCTAGCTCAGATAGATACTACACAAGCCTATTTTTTGGCGAAAATTTAAACACCACGATTACTAGCGCAAACGATATTTCGCAAGCCTTCATTAGAGCAAACGGCGATTTTAAGAGCATTGGCTATATCGGACCGAAGGATTATGTAACCCTAAAAGAGGTAGATCCAAAGCTAACTAATGTCATCGAGTATGGCTGGTTCACCTTCATCGCAAGGCCTATGTTTAAATTTTTGCGCTGGATTTATAGCCATGTAGGCAACTGGGGCTGGGCGATTGTGATACTTACGCTAATTATTCGCGCAGCACTCTTTCCGCTTAGCTACAAGGGTATGTTATCAATGAATAAACTAAAAGATTTAGCCCCAAAAATGAAGGAGTTGCAAGAAAAATACAAAGGCGATCCGCAAAAATTGCAAATGCACATGATGGAGCTATATCGCAAAAACGGCGCGAACCCAATGGGCGGATGTTTGCCGATACTACTTCAAATTCCGGTATTTTTCGCGATTTATCGCGTGCTTTTAAATGCAATCGAGCTAAAAGGCGCTGAGTGGGCTATGTGGATACACGATCTATCGCTAAAAGATCCATATTATATCTTGCCGATTTTGATGACAGCACTTATGTTTTTACAGCAAAAAATCACGCCTACTTCATTTACAGACCCAATGCAAGAGAAGGTAATGAAATTCTTGCCACTAATGTTTGGTGTGTTTTTCCTAATGTTCCCAGCAGGTCTTACGCTGTATTGGACGGTGAATAATATGTGTTCGATAGTGCAACAATATGTCATAAACAAAATCTTTGCTCGCCAAAAGCAAGCCCAAATTTCGGAGAAAAAACATGAAAATTGAAGCGATAAATTTAACGCAAGCTTATCAAAAAGCAGCAGATGAGTTTGGGTGTTCGATTACCGAGCTAAATATCAGGGTAATTCAACAGCCAAGTAGCGGATTTTTGGGCTTTTTTAAGAAAAACGCCATTATCGAGGTTGTCAAAAAGGGCGAGAAATTTCCACAAAGCGAAAATTTAAGCCAAAAACCAAATGATGAGAAAAAACCGCAAAATTCGCAAAAAACTAGAAGCGCAAATTCGCACAAAGTCCGCAAAGAAAAGCCAAAAGCTACCATAAATGATGAAATTTGCAAAGATATCGAGCAAAAAATCACAAATTTAATCGCACAAAGCGGATTTAATCTTAGTGTTTGCGAGGTTAAAATTCACGATGAAAACAGCGTCTATATCAAAATCGACGGCGATGATAGCGCGCTTTTAATCGGCAAAGAAGGCCACAGATACAAGGCATTTTCGTATATGATTTATAACTGGATTAGTATGAAATACAACCTCTCTGTCGTTTTTGAAGTGGCTGAATTTTTGCAAAACCAAAGCAAACATATTGATTCGTATGTGGGCGCATTAAAGGCGAACGCAAACGGCTCAAAAATCGTAACCAAGCCATTTGACGGGGCATTTGTCAAAATCGCTAGCGACAAGATTAAAGAAAGCTTCCCAGATCGCACGATCGGTATCAAATCCACTCGTAACGGCAAAATCATCATAATCGACGAAAAAAATTAATGAATCAAACAATCGCTGCTATCGCCACCGCTCATGGAGTCGGTGGAATATCAATCGTGCGTATAAGCGGGGCAGGCGCCCTGCAAATCGCGCGCGAAATTTCACATAAAAATGACTTCTCACCGCGCCACGCCACACTAGCGAATTTATACGGCACTGACGGGGTGAAATTTGGCGAGGCGATTTTTATATATTTCAAAGCCCCGCATAGCTTCACTGGCGAAGATGTCGTGGAGATACAAACACACGGCGGACTTATTAGCTCGTCTATGGCGCTTGATAGCGTGGTTTCGCTAGGAGCGCGTATCGCTGAGCCTGGGGAGTTTAGCAAAAGGGCGTTTTTAAATGGCAAAATGGATTTAAGCAAGGCTGAGGCGATTAGCGATTTGATACTTTCTCGCTCAGAAAGTGCGGCTAAGATTTTATCTCGTAACTTGCACGGCGAGCTTGAAGGCTTTGTAAATGACCTGCGCGCTAAGCTTGTCAAAACTCTTGCATTTGCCGAGGTTTGCATAGATTATGCCGAAGAGGATTTGCCACGCGATGTGCTTGAAAATTCGCTAAAAATGCTAAATGAAAACATAGAAAATTTAGAAAAAATCACCCAGATTAGCAAGAGCAGAAAAGGGTTAATCGAGGGCTTTAAGGTCGCAATCGTAGGCAAACCAAATGTGGGCAAAAGCAGTATTTTAAACGCGCTTTTAAACTACGAGCGCGCAATCGTCAGCGATGAGGCGGGCACGACTAGGGATAGAATCGAAGAGAGCCTTAAAATCGGCACTCACCTAATCCGTATCATTGATACAGCAGGCATTAGGCATGGCGAGAGCAAGACCGAAAATATCGGCATTTCATACTCAATCAAGGCGATTGATGAGGCTGATATTATCCTGGCTGTGTTTGATAGCTCTGCGAAATTTGAGAACGAAGATGAAAAAATCGTCCAAATTTTGGAGCAAAAAAGCAATAAAAAAATATTTTATATCCTAAATAAATCTGATTTAGCGCAAAATTTTGCATATAATTTTGCGCAAAAACCGCTTAAAATTTCAGCCAAAAATGGCGTCGATGAGATTTTAAAAGAGCTTGAAATTTATCTAAATTCGCAGAATTTCGACGGACTTATGCTAAGTAATACTCGCCAAATCAATGCTTGCCAAAACGCGCTAAACGCCCTAAAAAGCGCGCGCGAAAAGCTAAACGAGGCCGAGCTTGAAATTTTTGCTTATGAAATGAATCGCGCCATAGAGCAGATTTCATCGATTTCTAGGCCCTTTGAGAGGGACGAAATTTTAGATGAAATGTTTGGGAATTTTTGCCTAGGAAAGTGATTTTATATCTTATTTAGCCAAAATTTACTATAATTACCCCTTTTAATAAGGGTGAAAATGAGAGAAAAATTTGAATATTTCCTAGCCGTAATTTTAATAAAATTAGCCAAAATTCTACCGACAAATTTCTTATATTTTTTCTTTGATTTCTTGGCGAAATTCGCCTTTTTTGCGCTAAAATCACGCGCAAAAATCGCTATAAAAAACCTCAGCCTTGCCTACCCACAAAAATCAGCTGGCGAGATTAAAACCCTAGCGCGCGAAAATTTCCGCTCTGTGGCCAAAACCCTGACCCAAACCCTGCTTTTCTACCATGAAAGGCTCGATTTTAACGCACTTATTGCAAACAAAGATGAGGCATTAGAAAAGGTAAAAGCGCTAAAAGGCGACAGCAAAAACGGCATTTTGTTTTTTACAGCGCATTTTGGAAACTGGGAAGTTTTAGCCCATTTTTGCGGCGCAAACGGCTTTCCTATGGCGGTTGTGGGACGCAGGGGAAATAACGAACTCATCGAAGATCGCCTAGTTACGCCATTTCGCAAAAAATACGGCAACGAGCTAATCTACAAAGATAACGCCATGCGCGGGCTTGTCGAGCGTCTAAGGGCGGGCAAAAATGTAGGAATCCTGCCAGATCAAAAGCCGGGCGGAAAAAACAGCCTAAAAACCACATTTTTTGGGCGCAAGTGTTACACCACAAAGACGATTGCGTCGCTGTATTTGAAATTTAACCCAGTCCTAATCCCCATTTTTGCGCGTCGCATGAGTGATGGTCGCTACGAAATCGTCATCAAAGATTTCACCCCGCCAAGCGCGGATTTGGATAAATCACAGGCTGAGCAGTTTATAACCCAGCAGTGCAACGATATCTTCGAAGAGGTCGTGCGAAGCGCGCCCGAGCAGTGGTTTTGGATGCATAATCGCTGGAAAGTTGGCTAATGAGAGCGCTTATCTTTACCGACGGGCGCAAGGGGCATGAGAGCCAAAGCGTGGCGTTTTGCGAGTTAAAAGGCTTGGAATTTGAGCTTTGCAAGGTTAGTTATAAAAACAAAATTTTAAAAATTCTCTCATATTTTTTGGATTTTTTGGGGCTGAAATTTAAAATTTTCGAGTGCGAAAACAAAAATTTTGCGAATTTTGACATTTTCGTGGGAGCTGGGTCTGTGACATACTATCCCTTAAAATACTGTGCCGCGAAATTTGGCAAAAAAAGCGTTGCGCTAATGTATCCAAAAGGCTATAAAAAGGACTTTTCGCTCATTTTCGCTAACGCTCACGATACCACGCAAACTGCGCCAAATGTGGTGATTTTGCCGACGAATTTAAACCTTAGCAAAGTAGCGAATTTCTACGCTCCCAAAAAAAGCGCGATCGCATTTGTCATCGGTGGGCCAAACGCTTCGTTTGATATGAGTAGCGAAATTTGCGAGATTATAGAAGAGATTAAGGCGAAATTTCCGCTCCACGAATACACTCTGACTACTAGCCCACGCACACCACGCGATATCGAGGTGCAGTTTGAGCGCGCGAATTTCGATTTTAGCGTGATTTATAGCAAAAATCAGATTAATCCAATCGGCGATTTTTTGGAGGGTTGCGAGTGGATTTTTATCACGCAAGATTCTGTTTCGATGATAAGCGAGGCTGTGTGCAATGGTCGCGCAAATGTCGCTGTTTTGGCACTTCCACGCAAAAATTCGCACAATAAATTTGACGATTTTATCGCAAATTTAGCGCAAAATGAGTGTTTGCGAATTTACGCTAAAAACGGCGAGTTAAAACCGACAAAAAAGATAAATTTAAGCCAAATTTTACAAGGAATTAGCCTATGAGAGTGGTGCAAATACTGCCAGAACTTAACGAGGGCGGCGTCGAGCGCGGTGTGGTCGAGCTCACGCGCGAATTTGCTAAATTTGGCGTGGAGAGCGTGGTGATTAGTAACAGCGGAAAGCTAGTAAGCGAGCTAGAAAAAAACGGCGTGCGCCACATAAAATTCGATGTTTGCTCCAAAAATATATTCACAGCGCTTTCCCGCGCTAGTGCGCTAAAAGAAATTTTGCGCGAGATCGCCCCAGATATCGTGCATGTGCGCTCTCGCGTGCCTGCATGGCTAGTGAAATTCGCCAAAAGGGGGCTAAATTTTGGGTTAGTTAGCACCGTGCATGGGCTAAATTCTGTGAATTTTTACAGCAAAATCATGGTAAAAGCCGATAAAATCATCTGTGTCAGCAACGCTACGAAGGATTATGTAGTGCGAAATTTCGGCGCAGATGTCAGCAAAATCAGGGTGATTCCGCGCGGAATTGATTTGGAAAAATTTAATCCTAGTAATTTAGACGCCGAATTTATGGCGAAATTTCGCGCCGAATTTGGGCTAAAAGATAGCGATTTCATCGTCGCAAGTGTCGGCCGCATAACGCAACTCAAAGACTATGAAACGCTCATAAAAGCGGGGCAAATTTTAAAGCAAAGCCTTAGTGAGGGGCTAAAAATTTTAATCGTGGGCGGTGTGCGAGAGGATAAAAAAGAGTATTTTTTGGGGCTACAAAATTTAGCGCGTGAGTTAAATTTGGCGCAAAGCGTGATTTTTACGGGTTCGCAAAGCAAAATCCCTGAGATTTACGCGCTAAGCAATGTCGTCGTGAGTGCGTCGAAAAAGCCTGAGAGTTTCGGGCGAAGCGTGGCTGAGGCAATCGCGCTAAATGCGCCTGTGGTGGCGAGCAATCACGGTGGCGTGCTAGATATAATCAAATCTGGCGAAAATGGCGAGTTTTTCGCCGTGGGCGATGAGAGGGAGCTAGCCGTGGCGGTAGAGCGCGCGAAGGATTATAAATTTGACGGATACGGCTACATAGCGAAGAATTTCAGTTTAGCGCAAATGGTGGAGAAAACTATGAGTGTGTATAAGGAGATGGTGTGATAGCTATAAATTTTGCTATTTTGACGCAGTGGGGGCAATTGTGAGAATTGCTTACCTCGTTGCAAGTAAATTTTATGGTGGCGTCGAAAAAATTGCCTGCGATAGCCTAAATGCGCTGTGTGTGCGACACGATGTGCTTTTGATATTGCCTAAGGGCTTTATATTTTGGGATAAAATTTTGCCAAATGTTAAGGTTTGTGAATATACAAATTTTGATAAACGCTACAATCCGCTTTTATATATTGAAATTTTGCAAATTTTGAAAAAATTTAAGGCTGAGATTTTTCATACGCACGGCATGAAAGCCACTCAAATGGGATTTTTGATAAATAAAATTTTGCCTATAAAATTTATAGCCTCTAAGCATAATGATAGAAAGGCTGGGATTTTTAGGCATATTAAAAATGTAATTGGGCATTCACGCAAAATTTGCGCTAGCGTTCCGCACACTAGGTTTTTGCATTTTGGCATAACACCTCAAATCTTACAAAAAAGCCTACCTCAAATAAACCCCTTTGTCATAAGCGTGATTGGTATGCTAGATGGGATTAAGGTATTTGATGAATTAATCAAGGCGCGTGCGAGGTTGGAATTTGATTATGTCTTGCAAATCGTAGGTAGCGGAAACGAATTAGAAAATCTAAAAAAATTAGCGCGAAATTTAGGGAATTCTAATTATGTGGAATTTTTGGGTTTTAGCAACATGATAGCAGAAATTTTAAACAACTCATTCTTACGGGTCGTATCTTCTAAAAGTGAGGGCTTGGGGCTTGTGCTAATCGAGGGATTACTTTATTATATGATTATGATTTTGCGCAATGTAGGGATTGCAAGTGAAATTTTACCCAGCGATTTTATCTTTGACTATACGAAACTAAGCGATAAAATCGGCGAAATTTATTCTAACTACGACAAATTTTTCTACAAAATCTGTCAAATTCAGCAAAACAAAAAGGGTGAGTATCTGTTTCTCTCGTATATTCAAAATTTAGAAAATTACTATAAGGAGCTAGCTTGATTACGCTTGCAAAGAGTGCTAAATTTAGCATTGACAAAGTTTTAGAGTGGCTTATTTATCTGCTTAGTGTTTCGTTTTTTTTCGGTAAGGCATACAATGTCGTGGCTGGACTGATTATAGTTTTGTTTTTGGTCAAGGTTATAAAAGAACGAAATTTTGCAATTTTTAGGGATAAATTTTTTATTTTTATTAGCATTTGGTCGTTGTATATGTTTAGTACTATCATTTGGGCGAGTCACAAAGGTGGTATTGCTAGTGGCGCAGGAGTAATTTTTGCGTGGAGTTTGCTCTATTTAGCGGTGGTTTCTACACTGAATTCAAAAGAAAAATTAGAGCGATTTTTCAAGCTTCAAGCCTTTATCGTGCTTTTTATAGCCTTTAATTGTCTGCTTCAATTTGTCCTCGGTAAAAATCTTTTTGGCACTCCGATACTCGCTGATAGAGCGACAGATTTACTTACGAATACTACGCGCAAGTTCCCATATATCGTCCCGCTATATGTGGGTGTGTTTGGAGTAATGCTGATTTTGCGAGATAGGCTAAAATCACATTATTTGCTCTATCTTGTGGCATTGATTTCGATATTTGTCAGTATTGTTCTTAGCGGAATTCGTGGCTCTCTAGTGATTTTGGTGTTATTTTTGCCATTTATCGTATTTTCTAGTCCGCATAGAAAATATGCTCTGGGTGCGTTTGTGTTTTTTTGTGTCGGCGTGGGGGCGATTTTGTTAAGTTCGGATAAGCTTCAAAGCAGATTTGCTACTCTCGCTCACCCTTTTGAAAACCAAAAACATTACCGAGTGGCGATTTATAAAACCGCTTTTGAAATGATTAAAGATAATCCAATTTTGGGCGTAGGTTTTAAAAATTTTCGTCATAGAGAGTATGAGTATTACAAACCAGAATTTCAAAGCTATGAAATCGACCCTAAAAATGGTAAATTTGTTCATCACGCACATAGTCCATGGCTAGATGTTTTAAGCGAGCAGGGCGCAGTGGGGCTTTGTTTTATGCTTACTCTATTTGCTTATGTATTTTTTTGCGTTTTTAAGCGCGGAGTTTTTATGTTTATTGGCGCATTTAGCGTATTTTACGCATTTTCGTTTTTTCACTCGACATTTGCGCTTTCAAATTCTAGATGGTCGTTTTTTATGATATTTGCAGTAACAATTTATGCCGTGATTAGTAAATATTACAAAATTTTACATGAAAATGGAGAGAGATATTGATATATTTTTTCGCAATTTTAGCTGTGGCGTTTATAGCCTTTTCGTGCAGGTATAACTGGTGGCGGATCCCGCAGGGCTGGGATAAAGCGCGCGTGCTGATGTATCATAGCATAAGCGAGCATAAGGGCGATAAATTTGATAAATGGCGCGTTCGCCCAGCCGATTTTGAGGCCCAAATCGCGTGGCTAGCCAAAAACGGCTTTACTACTTTCACGCTTAGCGAGTTAGCAAATTTAGCCCAAATCCCGCCAAAATCGCTCTGTATTACCTTCGATGACGGATTTATGGATAACTACACAAACGCCTTTGAAATTTTGAAAAAATATAATTTCAAAGCCACGATTTTTGTGGTGGCTACTGCTACGCAAAACGACTGGGAGCGTGGAAATACCGAGCATTTAAGCCAAATTTTAACTAGCGATGAGATAAATTTAATGCACCGCTCAAATTTAATCGAGTTTGGCTCGCACACGCTAAGCCACGCGAATTTAGAGCGTTTGTGGGCGAGCGAGCCCGAAAAAGCGCGAGATGAAATCGAAAAATCCAAAAAAGAGTTAGAGAAAATCACCGGGCGAGAGTGCAGGGTTTTTGCCTATCCTTACGGCAAATTTAATGATGAAATTTTGTCATTTACTAGGAGTGTGGGATACTGCGCCGCGGTTGTGGTAAAGCGCGGACTTTACGAAGCGGGCGATGATAAATTCGCCATAAAGAGAATTGGCGTTTTGGGGACGGAGAGTTTTTTTGATTTTTGGCTGAAATTTACGCGCATAAGGAATAAACTATGATAAATGCAAGTGTCTATGCAATCGTGCAAAACGAAGAAAAACATATCGAACGAATGCTAAAAAGTGTCGCGGATTTCGCTGAAATCATCATCGTCGATAGCGGTAGCACCGATAAGACGCTAGAAATTGCGCAAAAATTTAATGCTAAAATTTATCATAAAAAATTTACAAACTACGCCGAACAAAAGGAATTCGCTAAAAATTTGTGTTCAAATGAATGGGTGCTAAATTTAGATGGTGATGAAGAAATCAGTGTGGAATTAAAAGATGAAATTTCAAAGGTGATTGAAAACAACGATATTGATGGGCTTGAAATCAAAATTTCGACATTGTATCTTGGTAAATGGACGCATAAATTTGGCAAACATATCCAAAGGATTAGATTTTTTAGAAAGTCATGCGGACATTATCCAGAAAAACTTATACACGAAAGTATAAAATTTACAGGAAAAAGTGTAGTTGCAAATGGCATTATAAGGGACTATGGAACCCAAAATTTACAAATACATATCGATAAAATCAATAAATATTCTACTCTAAGGGCTGAGGAAAAAATCGCAAAAAATAAAAAAAGTTCATGTTTAAAATTAATTTTTGTTTTTCCAGCAATTTTCATAAAATCCTATTTCATTCGCAAAAATTTTTTAAATGGAAAAAGTGGTTTTATTGGCTCTATGATTAACGCATTTTACGCATTTATGAAAGAGGCGAAATTGTATGAAATTTGGCTTAACAAAAAAGGAAATTAAGCAAAATTTAGCTATTATAAAAAGTTATTAAATTCCACTAAAAGGGCGATAAAATGGATAAAAAAACCATTGCGGCACACAAAATCAGCGAAGACGAATATGCGAAAATTTTAGAAATTCTAGGGCGTGAGCCAAATTTGCTAGAACTTGGCATTTTTTCGGCTATGTGGAGCGAACACTGCTCATATAAATCAAGTAAAAAATACCTAAACGGCTTTCCAACCAAAGCCCCATGGGTCATACAAGGTCCAGGCGAAAATGCCGGTGTTATCGACATTGGCGGTGGCATGGCAGCTGTTTTTAAAATGGAAAGCCACAATCACCCTAGCTACATTGAGCCGTTTCAAGGCGCAGCCACGGGCGTAGGCGGAATTTTGCGCGATATTTTCACAATGGGCGCAAGAGTCGAAGCAAATCTAAATTCGCTTCGTTTTGGCGATGTCGTGGGAAATTCCAAAACAAATCGCTATCAAAGATATTTAGTCAAAGGCGCAGTTAGCGGTATCGCACACTATGGCAACTGCATGGGAATTCCTACGATAGGCGGCGAAACGACATTTGATAGCAGTTTTAACGGAAATATTTTGGTAAATGCCTTTGCTCTTGGAATTGTAAAAAGTGATGAAATTTTCTACGGCAAGGCAGAAGGCGTGGGAAACTCAGTCATTTATGTAGGCTCAAAAACAGGCAGGGACGGGCTTGGTGGAGCTGTTATGGCAAGTGATAGCTTTAACGATGAAAACAAATCTCTTCGCCCGACCGTGCAAGTTGGCGATCCGTTTGCCGAAAAGCTTTTAATGGAAGCTTGTTTGGAGCTTTTTAAGACTGACTATGTCGTTGGAATCCAAGATATGGGTGCGGCGGGGCTTACATCGAGCAGTTTTGAAATGGCAGGACGAAGCGGAAGCGGTATGAAAATGCACCTTGATCGTGTCCCTATGCGTGAAAGCGGTATGACGCCTTATGAGCTAATGCTAAGCGAAAGCCAAGAAAGAATGCTAATTTGCGCGAAAAAAGGTTGCGAAGATAAGATAAAAGAGATTTTTGCGAAGTGGGATTTAGACGCAGAAGTCATCGGCGAAGTAACCGATACCGGTAAAATGGAGCTTTACTGGCACGGCGAGTTAGCTGGCGAGATTCCAATCGAGCCTTTAAGCGAAGCAGCACCGATTTTAGACCGCCCTACAAAACGCCCAGCGTATTTGGACGAAATCGCAAACCAAAATTTATGCACATGCTCTGATAAATTTGACATAAACGCCGATTTTGACAAGGTTTTTTCGCACCCAGATGTGCTAAATAAATCACTCATTTACGATCAATACGACGCAAATGTCGGGCTAAACTCAGCCAAACGCCCAGGCAAATTGGGTGCAGCGGTAATGAGAGTCAAAGAAAATGGCACAAAACTCGCAATCGCTATGGATTGCAACACCCGCATGAATTATATAGATCCTTTCACTGGCGCAGCACTTGCTGTGGCTGTGAGCGGACGCAAGGTAGCCCTTAGTGGCGCGACACCGCTAGCCATAACTGACTGCCTAAACTACGGCAACCCGCAAAACCCAGAGGTTATGTGGCAGTTCGCACAGGGCGCAGAGGGTATCAAAGAGGCCTGCAAGGCTCTAAATACGCCAGTTGTGAGCGGAAATGTGAGTTTGTATAACGAAACAGAGGGTGTGAGTATCCAGCCGACCCCTGCGATCGTAACCGTGGGCGTAAATAACGGCGAGATTATCCCTAGTGATTTCACTCAGGCTGATACTAGCGTCTATTTGGTGGGCGATACATACGGCGTGTTTTCAGGTTCGCTGTATCAACAAGCCATAAAAGGCGCAATCGGAGGCATGCTACCAAAGCTAGATTTAGTCAAAGAGCGCAAACTTTGGGATTTTGCGATTAAAGCGGGCCAACAGGGCGCATTGCGCTTCGCAAACTCAGTAGGAATCGGTGGCGTGGCAATCACCCTAGCCAAAATGGCGTGTGTGGGCAAAATGGGTGGCGAGTTTAAAATGCCGTGCGATGATGAGAGAGATATTTTCGACGAGAGCTTTACTCGCGCGATTTTCGGCGTAAAAGATGAAGCAAAATTTGAAAGTTTGGCGCGCGAAGCAGGGCTAAATTTCGTAAAACTAGGCATTACTGGCGGTAAAATTTTCCAAATCAATAGCATTTCGCGCGATTTGGGAGAGTTGAGCGAAATTTATTTCAACGAATTTGCGAAAATCATTAGAAGCGAAGATTAATAGTGTCGAGTATTTTTTATCTATTTTTGGCTTTTTTGCTTTATCATTTTATAAAGGGATTTATAAGCGGTATTAGCGGAAATTCCGGCTATGAGAGAAAAGAGCCAAAAATGAGCCTTGAAGAGGCGAAAATTTTAATCACCCTAACTGCAAAGGTCGCCAAAAGCGACGGCGTGGTAAATGAGACAGAAGCCACGATGATAGGCGAGATTTTGGACGATTTGGTTCGCAAAATGGGCGGTGGCGAAAACGAGAGAAAACTTTTGAAGCAAGTTTATAAGATAAACAAAGACAAAGAGCACGATATCTACTCTCTCGCGTTTCATTACAATCAAAAATTTCACCTAAGTTCGAGCCGAAAAGCGGCACTAATTTATTTTTTCTTAAACATAGCCTATATCGATCGCTCATTTAGCGAGCAAGAGCGAGATATAATCGCCAAAATCGCGCGCGGATTTGGTATGCCTTCCCATGTGGTAAGTCAAATTTTTGCTATGTTTGAGGCGAGCTATTATGGCACATACGGCGGTTCTAGCCAAAACTACGATAACCGCGGGCGTGGTGGCTACCAAAATAGCCGAAATTCTGGCGGTTACGGCGATAGTCGCGGTGGCAGTTATGGCGGAAATTACGGCGGCGGATATCAAAATTCTAGCTCTGGTGGCGGATATGGTGGTTCTGCGCGAAATACAAGCTCGAAAAAAGACCCTTACGAAGTCTTGGGCGTGGATAAGAGTGCAAGTTTTGGCGAGATAAAGAAAAAATACCGCGAACTAGTCAAAAAATACCACCCAGATATTTTAATGGGCAAGGGCGCAGATGACGAGATTATCCAAGAAGGCACGAAAAAGCTTCAAGAAATCAACGAAGCGTATGAGAGCTTAAAAGAAAAATTTGGCGAGTAAAATTTAAATAAATTTCAATTTATAAGGAGTGAGCATGAGAGCGTTAATCAGCGTTAGCGACAAAGACGGCGTAGTAGAATTTGCAAAAGATTTGGCAAATTTGGGTTGGGAAATTTTAAGCACGGGTGGCACATATAAGCTACTTTGTGAAAACGGCGTAAATGCTGTGGAAGTGAGTGCCTACACAGGAAGCCCTGAGATGTTTGAAGGCAGAGTAAAAACCCTGCACCCAAAAATTCACGGCGGAATTTTGCATAAAAGGGACGACAAAAATCACGCCGAACAAGCCCTAAAACACGGCATTGGCGGAATTGATTTGGTTTGCGTGAATTTATACCCATTTAAACAAACCACGATTCGCACAGATGATTTTGATGAGATTATCGAAAATATCGACATTGGCGGACCTGCTATGGTGCGAAGTGCAGCGAAAAATTTCAAAGATGTTTTGATAGTAACGGACATTTTAGATTATGATTTAGTCATCGAAAAAATCAAAGCAAAAGCCGATGATTTGGAATTTCGCCGAAGCCTTATGATAAAAGCCTACGAGCACACTGCTGCGTATGATAGCATGATAGCAAACTATATGAACGAGCGATTTAACGGCGGTTTTGGTGCTAAAAAATTTATCACAGGCTCAAAAGTCATGGCGACAAGATATGGCGAAAACCCGCACCAAAAGGGCGCTTTGTATGAATTCGAAAACTTTTTTAGCCTAAATTTCAAAGCCCTAAAAGGCGAAGCAAGTTTTAACAATATGACTGATATTCACGGCGCAGTTATGTTAGCAAGTAGCTTTGGCGAAGCCCCAGCAGTAAGTATCTGCAAACACGCAAATCCATGTGGTTTTGCCATAAAATCAAATTTGCTAGAAAGCTACACCGAAGCGCTCAAATGCGACCCTGTTTCGGCTTATGGTGGCGTAGTGGCGATAAACGGCACACTTGATAAGGCTTTGGCTGAAAAAATCAATGAAATTTTTGTGGAAGTCATCATCGCAGCCAATGTCGATGACGCCGCACTTGAAGTCTTTGCAAACAAAAAACGCATTAAAATTTTCACGCAAGAGAATAAATTTTTAATGCGTGAAAATGATAAATATGACTTTAAATTCATAGACGGGGGATTTGTCTATCAGGAACGCGATTATGTGGGTGCTGATGAGGTCAAAAATGCTAAATGCGTTACCAAGCGTTCGGCAAATGAGGGCGAATTTACCGATTTGCAAATCGCTTGGCAGGTGGCGGCTCTGACTAAATCAAACTGTGTTGTGTATGTGAAAAATTCGGCAATGGTGGCGATCGGCATGGGTATGACAAGCCGTGTCGATGCTGCGCGCGCGGCTGTGGCAAAAGCAAAGGATTTGGGCTTAGATTTGCAAGGTTGCGCACTGGCAAGTGAAGCGTTTTTCCCTTTCAAAGATAGCATAGAAATCGCAAATGAAGTGGGCGTAAAAGCCGTAATCCAACCGGGTGGCTCGATAAGAGATGATGAAGTCGTCGCTGCGGCGGATGAGTTTGGCATGGCGATGTATTTTACGGGAATTCGCCACTTTTTACATTAAAATATTATTTGCAATTAAACGAGCCTAGCTTTTTCACGGCGTGGGCTAGGGCAGACAAGTCGGTCTAGTCCGTCGCCCACTCCGTGAAAAATCGTCGGCATAAGTGTTAAATTTTGCAATTCCAAATCTAACTTTCGTAGGGTGGGCATCCTTGCCCACCACAAATGAAATGTAAGGAATTTGGTAGTATAAATACCAACGCTACGGTGCTATGGGAGTTCTATATCATTTTTTTGTGCGATTTTTCTTATGTTTTCACCACAATTTTTTAGTCCAATATTTGAGCATAAGTGTGGAAAAACTATAAATCTTGTCTGAACAAATAAGCACTTTTTGCCGTTTTTATATTCGGATATAGCACAATCAAAATCCGAGTTTTTTTCGCCGTCGTAATGCTTAATATCATCATTTTTAATGCCAAAAGCTATTTTAAATTTATCAAATGTTTTTCCGGTGCAAATTATGATTTTTGGTTGATATTTTTCCTTTAACTCTTTTAATAGTTTAAATCTTTTATGGCATTCTTCTATGTAATGGTTATAGTCCTTAAAACCTATTGCTTGTGCTGTTTTATTTCTTTTATCAAAATCTCTTGTATTTGGAAAAGAAATCGGCAATAAATTCATTTTGAAAAATCCAATTTCATTTTTTCCAAATGGCTTAAAATCGTTATTAAATTTTTTATAATCTCCATTGTAATCGAGCATGTGTGAAAGTATTTTTATAGCATTTCTATTATATGGATATTTGATATTATCATACAAATCTTCAATTCCTGCAAAAAAGTTTTTATTATTTTCAATGATATTTTTTAAAGGTATATAGTTACAAAGAGTATTTTTTAAATCTTCGATATTATTGTATCCGAGACCCCACTCGATACCACATAGCCAAATGCTTTGTCTTTTGGGGCTTCCTAAATCCCCGCCGTCAAAACCTACACTTGAAAGCAGGAAATTTCTAACCTTTTCATTTATCATAAATAAAACCTTTCTTGATTAAAATAAATTTATTCTTTTATTATTGTAAAGAGCGCTCCAAAAAAATAACATTCCTGCTGCATCATAAGTATTAATTCCAGATATTTGCGGTTTTTTTCCGATAATGCCCCTTCTGTATTCAATCCCTGCTATTTCAAAATTTTCGTTTGTTTTATTTAATGCAAATTTAAATACCAAATCAAAATATTCAGTTTCTTTTATTGTTTGTTTAAATTCTTCATATTTTAAGTTTGCTTCTTTAATTCGTCTTTCTTTATTTTGTGCGAAAATTTCTCTTCTTTCTTGATATTTGGCTTTTTCTCTTTCTATTTGCTCGTCTCTATCTTCGATGATTTCGTCTTTGAGATATTGCAAATTTTCTTTTGCATTTGCCAATTTTTCACTATGTTCTTTTTGGATTTCTTCATTTTCAAATTCCATTTGTCTTCTTTTTTTATCCACTTTGGCTTGGCATTCTTTCATAAAATCGTCCGCATAAGCTTTACCCTTATGTTTGAGCCAATATTTATAATCCGACTTACACATATCATCAAACATTTTTACTTCCGCTGCTATGCCAGTAGCGCTATTCATCCACTCTGTTTGGTTGGTTTTGGCTTTGTCTGCATTATTTAATTGTCGTTGATATGATTTTTCTATCTTGCTTAAATCTTGTTCAGCTTTTTGGGTTATGGAATTTATTTTTTGATTTGTTTCTTGTTCATCTTGTATGGCATTATCGGCTAAATTTTCAGCTTCTTCTACGATTTTTTGAAAATATTCATTACCTTGCGTTACGAACTCATTTTTTAATTTACAACTTGCTTCAACCACAATTCTTCCATTTGAAGCCTTTATTTCTTCCCATTTTGTGCCTTCACACATTTGATAACTATCTATAACATCGCCTATCGTTAAACTTGGATCTAATTTTTCAAATATGGTGTTTTTAGCTTTGCCGATATTTCCGCCAAAACCAAAAAACGCATACGAATTAACACACAATATTAAAAGTAAAGCCATTTTTTTCATTTGAAAATCCTTATTTTAAATTTACCTAACCATAGTTAGTTGATAAGAAATTATAATACTAATATACTTACAGTTAGTTTAACCATAGGTAGGCGAAATTGAAAGACTGCACCATTACAGACGAACAAATGGAGCAAATTTACAAAACTATCGGCGAAAATGTCAAACGCATACGCACACAAAAGGGCGTTTCGCAGTTAAGCCTAGCTATGGCGATAGGACACAAGGCAGTCGGCACGATTTCTATGGCTGAACTTGGCATAAATAAAAAACATTTCAACATAGAACACCTAGTCAAAATCGCAAATGTCCTAGAAGTCAGCGTTTGCGAGTTTTTCAAATCAATCAAAATTTAAATTTGCTTGTCATTGCGAGAGCCAACGGCTCGAAGCAATCCAGAGAAATTTAATGGTAGTTTTATACTTGCTTTCATATCCGATAAATGCTTCTATTACTTGGTGTTGTTTTTTAAGAGAAATATTTGGCTAAAATTTGAAATTTAATAGGCAAAATTTTAGCAAATTTTGCCTATTGCAAAAGAAAATTTGGGTTTTAAAGAGATGAACCAAATCCAAGTGCGGCTATTAAAGCAGGACTAGTTGCAAAAGCGATAATTAACAAAATCCAAGCTATTACTGCGACAAGTATAGAGGATTTGCCTTTTACGGCACCAAATGTTGCGACTAGGGCGCAAATAAATGCAAGCGGAACAAATACAATTCCAAGAAAAAAAATCCCTAAAATAGCAAAAATAATGGCTAAAATTCCCGCCACATTGCTACTATTTTTCTGGACTATGACTATTTTTTCATCTGCCATGAAAAACTCCTTAATAAAAAAATAAGCGTTTATTCTACCCCCCCCCCCCCCCTTAAACTGGGCTGAAAATTTTGCCGTGTAGGCGCAAAATTTTACTTTTTTAATTTTGCATTAATTAGATTTTAACCGATAAAGTAAGATAATTATCGCTTTGTAAAATTTTTAAAGGAGGTTGTGGTATTTATGAATTTTTTATCATTGCCCAATGCCGGGCGACAAAATGAGTTGGATATAGCAAGGGGTCTTGCTGTAATCTTTATGGTGCTAATCCACTGCGTGGAATACTTCTACAACGGCGAAGATTCCGTGTTTTTCAAGGTCGCAAACTTCCTAGGCTCACCGCCTGCTGCGCCTGTTTTTATGTTTATTTTGGGTTGCGGTATTGTCTATTCTAGGCGTAGTGCGCCGGGGCTACTTTTTAAGCGTGGCGTGATATTTTTGGTGTTATCTTATGTCTTTAACGCGCTTGTGTATGTGCTTCCATACTACATTAGCTCTAAGCTAAACGATGACGCTGAAATTTTCGAAGAAAACTGGACGCAGATTTACGATGCGGACATTTTGCAGTTTGCGGGACTTGCGTTTATATTTTTTGCGCTAATGAAAAAGCTAAATTTATCAAATTTAGGCTATCTCATAGTGGGCATTATCTGCTCAGGTGCTGCAATGTATCTAGGCGAGAATTTCGCAGAGTTTGAATCTGACGCAATGTTGGCAGTAACAGGGCTATTTTGGGGCACACACGAGGGAAGCTATTTTCCATTTTTAAGCTGGATTGCCTACCCGATAGCTGGATATTTATTCGCTGATATTTTAATCTACACTCGCCCAGAAGATAAAGGCGCACTATACACAAAACTAAGCCTTATTTGCGCGGTTATCTTTATCGCCGCAGCCGTGGTATTGGCGAAGTTTTATGCGTGGGACGATATGATGGACGGCGATCCATACTATCACCAAAACATATTTTTTAACATAATGTTTATCGCCTTTGTTTTGGCGTGGATTGGGCTAATGTATCTGGTAGCTAAGGTGCTTCCGAATCTCATTATGTCGTGTTTAAAAACGATAAGTGTGCTTGTAACGCCGTTTTATGTGTTGCAATACATTTTCATCATTTATATTGCCGTGCTTGTTTTTGGCGACGAAGCAGAGTGGGATATGAATCCTGTGCTACTAATGTTTGTAGCTGTGAGCGTGCTATCATACATCGTAGCGGTAATCTACTCAAAAATTCGCAAAGCATAAAAAAAGGCTACCGAAATTTCGGTAGCCCAAATTTTAAATTTTACTCTCCAAATTTAGCTAAAAAACAGCAAATTTACCATTATTATGATTATTGCAAATGGCGCGATAAATCTTAGCGAAAAATACCAAATCTCAAACGCACCCTTGCCCATATCCTCGCCAAAAAACTCCGCCAAAAGGGATTTTTTCATCACAAATCCGACGAAAATCGCCGAACTTAGCGCGCCAAGAGGAAGCATGATATTTGAGGTCAAAAAGTCTAAAATATCAAAAAATCCTTTGCCAAAAAATGTAAAACTCTCGCCAAATTCCGCGTTCATTGATAGCGTGCAGCACGCTCCTAGCGCGCCTACGACTATGCCTGATAACCCGCACGCTCTATTTCTAGAAATGCCAAAATGATTGACAAGATATAAAATAAATGGCTCTATCATCGAAACCGCGCTCGTAATTCCAGCAAAAAACAGCGACACAAAAAACAAAATCGCTAAAATTTGCCCCATAAAGCCAAGCTTGGCAAACATCGTGGTAAGCGATACAAACACCAACCCTGCGCCCTGAGATGGGCTAGCGTTAAATTCGAAGATAAATGTAAATACGATTAGCCCCATCATTAGCCCGATTGCGATATTGATAAATACGATATTTACGCAACTTTTCACTAGCTTTACACCCTCTCCTAGGCTAGCAGCATACGCAGCGATACAGCCAATCCCGATACAAAGGGTAAAAAGTGAAAGTCCAAGCGCATCAAGCACGCTAGCGACGGTGATTTTGGAAAAATCAGGCGTGAATAAAAACTTCACCGCCTCGCCAAACCCGTCCATAAAAACTGCATATCCTAGCATTAAAAGCAAAAGCACGAAAAGCAGGGGCATCATTATCAAATTTAGCTTTTCTATGCCGCTTTTGATTCCGCGCGATACCACAAAAAGTGTCAGCACAAGCCCTAGCGCATAAAATGCAAGACTTGAAAATAGCGAGTGCGAAATCACGCCCCCAAAAAGTGCGCCAGCCTCATCTACTGAGGCAGGAAGCGCGCTAAAACCGATGAAAATGTATCTCATAACCCAGCCAAGGATTACGAGATAAAATGACAAAACAAAAATTCCGCCCACTATGAAAATTCCAGCGAATTTCCACTTTTCGCCGTTTTTGGGGTCGAGATATCTATACGCGCTAGGCAAATCGGCTCTGCTAATGCGCCCAATCGCCATTTCGGCTAAAAATAGGCTAAACCCAATCCCAAGCGTGAGCACGAGGTATAAAAGCACAAACGCGCTTCCGCCGTTGCTACCGACTAGGGTCGGAAACTTCCACGCATTTCCAAGCCCCACAGCACCGCCGGCGACCGCTAAAACAAAGCCGATTTTGCTAAATCTATCGTTCATAATCTTTCTTTAAATTTCAAATTTGACTATCCAAAATTTACGATTCCTAGCTCTCTTAGCGCGATTACAAAAATCGCAAGCGGAGATACCACGCGAAGTAGGACATAATACCAAATCTTAAAGCCCAAATCTCCCATATACGGCGAAAGCAGGGCATAAACGCCGTCTTTTTTGATGACATATCCTACGAAAATGACAATGATTAATCCGCCAAGTGGCATTAAAATTTTAGATGTCAAATAATCCAGCGCATCGAAAAACGGCTGTCCTGCGATGACGAAATACTCGCTTGTCGCGCCATAGTATCCCAAAATGCAGGCAATCCCTAGCACATAGGTAAATACAAAAACCGCCACGCAAGCTTTCGCGCGAGAAAATGCGCGGGATTTGACTAGGTAATAAACAGCTGGTTCAATCATCGAAATCGCTGAGGTAATGGCGGCGAAAAGTAGGGTTAAGAAAAACGCAAACGCCAAAATATGTCCGATAAAGCCAAGTTTGCTAAATAGCACGGCAAGGGAAACGAAAATCAGCCCAGGACCAGATTGGGCTGGATCGCCGTTAAATTCGAAAATAAATGTGAAAACAACAAGACCCATCATAACGCCAATCATTACATTGATTAAAACGATATTAATGCTCGAAGTTAGGATATTGGTGCGCTCTGGCAGGCTTGCTGCGTATGTCAAAATCGTAGTTACGCCAAGGCTAAGTGTGAAAAACGCTAATCCTAGCGCGTCAAGCACGCTTTGTGAATTTAGCGCGCTAAAATCAGGCAAAAGCAAGAATTTGGCGCTTTGTGCGAATCCGTCGAAGCTAGCCGAATACAAAACCATAAGCACAAGCAGGATAAAAAGGCTAGGCATCATCCAGATATTTAATCTCTCAATGCCGTTTTTGATACCCTTTGAGACGATCAAAAAGCACACAAGCGACATTATCGTAAAGCAGATAATCGCTACGAGTGGCGAATTCGAAATCAAAGCGTTAAACATCGCACCGCTATCGTCTAAATTTTGAGGTAGTGAGAAAATCGATGTGGCTGTGTATTTTAAGATCCAGCCCATTACGACGCTGTAAAATGAGTAAATCAAAAGCGCAGTAATCATCAAAAATCCGGCCTTGCTCCAAAGTTCTTTGTTGCTAGGGGCAAGTCTTCGGTAGCTATCGACTGGATCGCTCTCGCCAAGGCGTCCAATGGTGATTTCGCCGATAAAAATGACAAAACTTACCAAAAATGTGAGCAAAAGATAGAGCAAAATAAATGCGCTACCGCCGTTTTGACCTACGAGTGTGGGGAATTTCCAAGCGTTTCCAAGTCCCACGGCTGAGCCTGCGACCGCCAAAATAAAACCAATGCGTGTGAATTTGTCGTTCATACTTTTCCTTTTGGTAAAAAATTTGTCAATTTTATCAGAATTTAGCTTACATTAAGCTATTTAAATTTGATTAAATTTATAAAATTTTGGCTAAAATCACGCGTTATAAAATTTAATCAAGGAAAATTTATGGAAGTAAAATTACTAAATTTCACGCCACTTTGGGTATGCTCAAACGCCATAAGAACTTGCTGGCAAAGCTTCGAGCGGGGCGATAACGGCGGCGAAAAGGACTTAGCGCTAATCAACCGCGTGGGAAATGAAATGAAGCACTCATCTACGCTCGAACATATTTTTTATAATTTTTATATCAAGGGCATCTCGCGCGCGCTTTTGCAAGAATTAGCGAGGCATCGCATGGCTAGTCTGAGCGTGAAATCCACCCGCTACACGCTAAAAGAGCTAAGAAATGAGCCTGAAATCACAAGCGATAGTGCCGCAAAATACATCGTGCTAACAGGCAACGAGGCTGTCGATAGCGCAAGCATAAAAGCCCTAAATAATCTAAGGGAAATTTTAGGCGCAAACACCAGCCTAGATATCGCCAAATACTGTCTGCCAGAGTGCTATAAAACCGAGTTAGCGTGGAGCATAAATGCTAGAAGCTTGCAAAACTTCCTTTCTCTTCGTTCTAGCAAATCGGCACTTTGGGAGATACGCGCACTCGCAAATGAGATTTTTGCGACACTGCCAGAAGAGCATAAATTTATCTTCGAGCATTGTATGTATAAGGGAAGTGGCGAAATTTAGGCATTTGTTTAAATTTGGCAAATTTTGCTTAATCTGTCATTGCGAGAATTTTGCGTCAGCAAAATTCGTGGCAATCTACGAGCAAAAATCACCAAAACACAAATTTTGTGTCATTGCGAGCGAAGCAAAGCAGAGTAATTGGGGCTCCTTTCCCCCTTACAGAGAATTTCAAAATTAGCCTAAAATTTAAAAAAATAATTCAATGCTAAATTTAGGTTGAATTTTAAATTTAAATTTCCATGGATTGCTTCGAAAACTTCGTTTTCTCGCAATGACATTTTATGTAAATTTAATCTCGGTCAGTATTTTAAAATACCGAATTTATCAAATTCACAAATTTAAACTCAAATTTGATAGTTTGGGTTTAAATTTGCAAAATTTTACCAACTGTTTATGTTTATTATTTGTAGCCTTGCTTCTAGCTTGTCTAGCTCGATTTGAGCAACTGCTTCTCTACTCATGCGTGTCTCCTTTTAGGTTAAAATTTTTTTTTAACCAAATTTAAATTAATATGTTTCTTATCAGAAAAATATTTTTGTAAAACCAAGTAATCTTGTTTTTTAATTATATAAACCATGTGGTATTTGTATTTTAAGGTATCCATGCCATCAAGGCTTAATTTGCCTATAATTTTTCTATAATCAAATATGAAAGCTGGGAATAATGAAAAATCTCTTAATTTTCCACCTAAAACCAAATGAAAAACAAATTTAAATAAACAATTCAAAAATAAACCAATAACATAACAAACGATAAGATAATAAGCCATTTTTACCAATGCAAATATAAAAAATATAGGTATATAAAAAATGATAATGTTACTTAGTGATAATGGTGAAAACAGTCTAAAAGTCCTTTCAATAGGTCTGTCTAAATCTATTAAATTCTTAACTATTTTCGTTTCGTTATTTACACTAAATTCAATCGTTTTATTTGTAAATTTGGTTTCGCATTTGTTTTTTATAATGTAATAATAAAAAGTAGCCACAATATGCAAAACTCCAATACCAAAAAAGGCGAATAGAAAAATATTATTAATATTTGCAATCCCCATATAATCAACATAAATTAACAATATAAGCACTGTTCCTAAATGACAAAAAAAGAACAAATTTGCAAGAAAAAATTCATAAGGATTTTTGATTATAATCGGCTCTTTGTCATAATCTCTTTGATTTGAATTTGTGTTTGAATTTTTATTTCTAACATTTTTATTCCAATTCTCAAAATTTTCCAATTTTAATCCTTTTTATAAAATTTCCGTCATTGCGAGAGTTTTTCAAACTCGAAGCAATCCAGCACGCCGTCAGGCGTTTTAAATTTTGCAATCTCTGGATTGCTTCGGCGATAAATCGCCTCGCAATGACAGCGAATTTAGCGTCTGTGAATTTTAAATTCGTAGATTGCTTCGTCGCTTCGCTCCTCGCAATGACAAATTAGGCAAAATTTGTATAATCTGTCATTGCGAGAATTTTGCGTCAGCAAAATTCGTGGCAATCTACGAGTAAGAAATTTCGGCGCAGTATTTTTGCAAAATTTCGGCGCAGTATTTTTGCGAAATTTAATGTGGAATTTTACTCTAAATTTCAACTATCCAAATTCTCTTTTTTTCGCCTTAACGCCTCTTTGCGTTTTTCTTCCATTTTCACAGCTTCGTTGAGTGCGTCCTCGCCGTCGAATTCCGTCCCGCCAAGAAATTTAGAATAATCATCGAATTGATGATTTTTCAGCGCCCACAAAAGCCCGCCTAACACGCAAAATCCAAGTATTAGCGAAATCGTAACCATAGTCATTAGCACGGCGTTGCTCATAGTTTTATCCTTCTTAAAAGCATTGAATTTGCGACCACGATTACCGAGCTTAGGCTCATCGAGAGTGCCGCAAACAGCGGGATTGCGTATCCACAAAACGCAAGCGGGATTGTGATTAGATTATAAAGTAGCGAAATAGCGATATTTTGGCGGATTTTACTGCCGGTTTTGCGCGCGATACGCATGGCGCGCACGAGGCTCGTCATATCGTCTTTGATAAGCACGACATCGCTTTTTTGCACGCTAAGATTCGCGCCACTTCCTAGGCAAATCCCAGCGTGAGCGAGGCTAAGCGCGGCCGCGTCATTTATCCCATCGCCTACCATTACTACTTTTTTGCCCATTTTAGCGAGGTTTTGGATATAGCTAGCCTTTTCGTCTGGCAAAATTTGCGCGCCAAATTTTTCGATTTCTAGCTCACGCGCTATCGCACTGACGGCGTTTTGGTGATCGCCACTGATGATATGAAGCTCGTAACCTAAATTTTGTAGCGTTTTTATGGCCTCTTTGCTATCATTTTTAAGTGGCGCAAGAAGCCAAAATTTGGCTAAAATTTGCCTATTTTGCATGAAAAAATACTCGCTTAAATCCCCGCTAGCGACATTTGCGCCAAGCTCGCACATAAATTTCGCGCTTCCGCCATAAATTTCATTTTCGCCAAATTTCGCGCTAAGGCCCTTGGCTGGGTGGTTTGTGATATTTTCTAAATTCGCAGGCGCAAATTTTGCAAATTCGCCCGAATTTAAAAATTCAAGCACGGCCTCGGAAATAGGGTGATTTGAGCTTTGCAAAAGCCCTTTTAGCGCGCCGATATCGCAGTGGGGCGAAATTTCGCTTTTTTTGACGATTAGCGCAGAGCTTGTGAGCGTGCCTGTTTTGTCAAAGACGATAGTATCGGCGTTGGAGAGGATTTCTAGCATTTTGGCCTCTTTGAAGATTATGCCATGCCTTAGCGCCACAGAGATCGCGCACAGCGTCGCAATCGGCGTGGCAAGGGCTAGGGCGCAAGGGCAGGCGATGATGATGACGCTAACACTGATTAGTAGCGCGCTTGCAAAACCTGCTTTGGCATACCAAAACACAAACGCCACAAACGCCACGGCTATGACAAAAATCGAAAAATAGCCTGAAATTTTATTAGCCAAAATTTCAAATTTTGGTTTTTTTAGATTTGCGTTTTCTAAAAGCTCGACAATTTTGCTTAGCAACGAGCCCTTAAAATCGGCGTTTGCGCGGTATTTTAGCGAGCCAGATAGGCAGAGTGAGCCTGATTTGATTTCATCGTTTTTGCCGAGCGATACCGGGATACTCTCGCCCGAAATCCCCGAATAATCGAAACTTCCCTCGCCGCTACTTACCACTCCGTCGATTAGGACGCGATCGCCTTGGTTTATGAGAATTTCATCGCCGATTTGCACCTCATTTGGGGATTTATTGGCATAGCTTCCGCCAGAGCTTAGCGTGCAAACCTCGCCAAGAAGCATGTTTGAAAGCGAGCTTAAATTTTCGCCAGCCCTTTTTTGGCTTAAAATTTGCAGATATTTTCCCGCAAAAACAAAGGTGATTATCATCGCTACGGATTCGAAATATACCTCGCCATTGCGCGAAAACATAACATAAAGCGAATAAATATAAATTACCAAAGCCCCAAGACCAACGAGCAAGTCCATATTTGGGGTGCGAGTTTTAAGCGCATAAAATGCACCTTTGAAAAATACTGCCCCTGTATAGAAAAGAACAGGTGTAGCTAGGATAAACTCAGCAAAGTGTAAAATATCCTTCGTGCCCTGCTCGATCCCCGTGAAATACCCGCCATACAGCGCGATTGAGATCCACATTATATTCATAACGCAAAAAATTCCAACCAAAAGCCTAGCGTAAAATTCCCTGCGTTTTGCCGTGTCTTTGGCGTTTTGGGTGTTTGTGTCATAAGGGTAGGCATCGTATCCAATCGAGCGGATTAGATTTAAAATTTCGGCTAAGGATATTTGCTCTTCGTCCCATACAATGCGCGCTTTGTGCGAGGCTGCGTTTAGGCTTACTTCGATTATGCCAGTGGCGTTATTTAGGATTTTTTCGTTTAGCCAGACGCATGCTGAGCAGTGAATTCCGTCGATTAAAAGCGAAATTTGGTTAAATCCGTCTTTATCTTTGGTGACATAGTTTTTGTAAATACTGCTAGCTGAGCCCTGAATTTTGGCATTTTGTTTGGCTGGGCGCAGAGTATTTTTGCCAAGGCGCTCGTAAAATTCGCCCAAATTTTGCCCCTGCAAAAGATAATAGACATTTTTGCACCCATTACAGCAAAATTTATGCCCCGCCTCATCGCTAAAAAGCTCCGCGCTCTCAAACGAGCCGTGGCAGTGATCGCATTTTTCCATTGAATTTGTCCGTCCAAGAATTTCGCGCGATTATAGCATTTTTTTACATCCAATCAAGGATTTGCGAAATTTCCGTGGCGTGAAAAATTTTAAGCCCAAGGGAGTTTTGCGGTTTCATCGGCGAGATTATGTTTTTGAATTTTTGCAAACTAGCCTCTTTTATGCGCGCATCAAGGTTGAAAATTTCACGAATTTCGCCATTTAGGCTAACTTCGCCAATAAATGCGCTCTCTTTGCTAAGTGGCCGGTTTTTAAAGCTACTTACGATCGCAGCGACCACGGCTAAATCGCAGGCGGTTTCGGTGATTTTGACCCCGCCGATGACATTTACGAAGACATCGTATCCCCCAAGTCCGATTTCAAGCTTCCTATCCAAAAGCGCTAAAAGCATATCGAGGCGATTTTTATCATATCCAGTGGCAGAGCGTTTGGGATACGAGCTTTCGCAAACTAGGGCTTGGATTTCGACCACAAGCGCACGAGAACCTTCCATAGTCACGGTTATTGCTGAGCCTGAGGCAGGTTTGGTGCGAGTGAAAAATTTACTTGCAACATCTTTTGCGCTAATTAGCCCTTTTTCGCTCATTTCAAAAATCCCAACCTCGCTAGTAGAACCAAAACGATTTTTAAAACCACGCAAAATTCGAAGTTCCTTGCTCGCGTCCCCCTCGAAATACAGCACCACATCGACCATGTGTTCTAAAATCCTAGGTCCCGCAATCGAGCCCTCTTTGGTAATATGCCCGATGATAAAAATGCTAATCCCGCGCTCTTTGGCTAATCGCATTAGCTCAAATGTGATCTCGCGCACCTGCGTCACGGAGCCCGGGGCTGATGAAATTTTGTCGCTATAAAGGGTCTGGATACTATCAATGATGACGCTTTTGTAATTTTTGCTTGAAATTTCATCTAAAATCGTGTTTAAATTTATCTCGGTTAGCAAGAATAAATTTTTGTTGATTGCGCCTAGGCGGTCGGCTCGCATTTTGATTTGGCTGGCACTTTCTTCGCCACTGACATAGAGTGCGGGCGAATTTGGGCTGGCTAAATTTGCAGCGATTTTGAGTAAAAGCGTGGATTTGCCAATGCCGGGACTTCCGCCAATTAGCACGAGTGAGCCCTCTACAAGCCCGCCACCTAAAACCAAATTTAACTCAGCGTCTTTGGTATCTACGCGCACGACATCTTCGATTTGGATTTCATCGATTGCTTTTGCGCCGCTCGCGCCTCTTTTTTGCTCTAATTTTTCTATCTCTTTTAGGGTTTTAATCTGCTCGGCTTTAAGCTCCACGAAACTATCCCATGCGCCACAATCAGGGCATTTGCCAAGCCATCTGGATTGTTGATTTCCGCAGTGTTGGCACTCGAAAAGTGTTGATTTTGATTTTGCCATTTTCTTTTACCTTGATAAATTTATTAAATTTCGCGCGATTATAGCAAAAATTTTTGCCTTAAATTTTTAGTAAAAATAAAATTTAAATGAAATTTAAATTAAATAATGAGAAAATGAACGATTAAATTTTTGATAAGGAGATTTCATGGACAGAAAGCTTACCAAAAAAGAGTTTTTTACCATTGCTTTAATGCTTTTTGCTATGTATTTTGGTGCCGGAAACTTCATTTTTCCGCCGATTGTGGGCAAAAATGCTGGTGATAACTTTTTCGTGGGAATTATGTTTTTTTGCTGTGCCGCGATTTTAATTCCAGTCCTTGGCGTCGCAGCCGTGGCTAAATCAAAGGGTCTAGCGAATTTGGTCGAACGCGTAGATCCTGTGTTTGCGCTAATTTTCACAGTCGCATTGTATCTGACTATCGGACCGCTTTTTGCGATACCGCGTGCTGCAAATATGCCATTTGATATCGTCGTGCGCGAAAATGTCGCCGAAACATCGGTGCAGATGTGGCTTTTGATCTATTCGGCTGCGTATTTTGCGCTAAATTTTGTTTTATGCTTAAATCCGTCAAAACTCGTCGATTTGCTCGGACGATATTTGACACCTGTGCTTTTGATTTTGATTTTGGGACTTTTTGTATCGTCATTTTTGACCCCTATGGGCGAATTTGTCGCTCCAAACGAAGCGTATAGAGATCACGCAGTCGCAAGTGGTTTCGTCGATGGATACCAGACTATGGACGCTTTGGCTTCACTAGCCTTTGGTATCATTATCGCAAATGCGATGAGAGCGCGCGGTGTTAGTGATGAGGGACATATCGTCGTATCTATGATAAAAGCGGGTATGTTTGCGGGCGCGCTTTTAGCTGTGATTTATCTGATGATTTCATATCTTGGTGCGAGTGCGGCTAGCCTTTTCCCTGATGTAACAAACGGCGCACAATACCTTAGCAAAATCAGCCACTATCTTTTTGGCAGTGTCGGCACAGCCTTGCTAGGGCTTGCATTTTTCCTAGCCTGCCTTACTACGACTTTGGGTTTGATTAGCTCATGTAGCCAGTATTTTGAAAATTTGGTCAAAGGTAAAATTCCATACAAAGCGTGGGTTGTGATACTTTGCCTCGTATCATTTGGCGTAGCAAATTTCGGACTTACAACGATTATTAGTGCTAGTATTCCTGTGCTAATCGCGATTTATCCAGCTGCGATTATGCTTATAATTTTATCGCTAATCGATCCACTAATCGATACAAGCAAGTTAGTTTATAGGGCTTGCGTGTATGCGAGCTTCGCTGTGGGTATCATAAATGGACTAGATGTCTTAAAAATCAAAATTCCAGGTATCACTAACTGGGTTAGTAGCTTTCCATTTTATGATGCTATGCTTGGCTGGATTGTGCCTAGCGTAGTGGCTTTTGTGATTAGTTTTTTGATACATATCCTTACGAAAAAATCATTTTAACCAAATTTAGGCTTGCGCGCGTTCGCAAGCCTTTTTAAATTTCGCCTTAAATTTAATCAAATTTCTTACAAAAATATAAAATTTAATCAAATTCTTTAAAAAATTCTTAGAATTTAATCTAAAAAATAATAAAATACCCAGTCATTTCATAATTAGGATTGAACATGGAGAAATTAAACGGTTCGCAGATGATTATCGAGGCGCTTCATCAAGAGGGCGTTGAGGTAGTATTTGGATATCCTGGTGGCGCTGCGCTAAACATATATGATGAAACATACAAACAAACATATTTCAAACATATCCTGGTGCGCCACGAACAAGCTGCGACTATGGCGGCTGACGGATACGCGCGCGCTAGTGGCAAAGTAGGCGTAGCTATCGTAACAAGCGGTCCTGGTTTTACAAATGCAATCACAGGCCTTGCCACTGCGTATGCAGATTCTATCCCAATCGTGCTAATTAGCGGACAGGTTGCTGGTTCGCTTATCGGAACTGACGCATTTCAAGAGATTGATGCGGTTGGAATTTCAAGACCATGTGTCAAACACAATTTCCTAGTAAAAACCGTTGAAGAGCTTCCAATGGTGCTAAAACAAGCATTTTATATCGCGCGCTCTGGCAGACCGGGTCCTGTGCATATCGATGTGCCAAAAGATGTCACGGCTAAGCTTGGCGAGTTTATCTATCCAGATGAGATAAAAATGCAAACATATCGCCCGACTTACAAAGGCAACGCAAAACAGATAAAAAAAGTAGCAGAGCTAATAATGGCGGCCAAACGCCCGATAATTTATATTGGCGGTGGCGTGATTTTAAGCGAGGCTAGCGAGGAAGTAAGGCAACTAGCGCATATCACGCAAATCCCAGTAGTAGAGACTCTAATGGCACTTGGCGCGATGAGAAGCGACGATGAGTTAAATTTGGGTTTAGTGGGAATGCATGGAAGCTACGCAGCCAATATGGCGCTTAGCGAAACAGACCTTATAATCTGCCTTGGAGCGAGATTTGATGATAGAGTAACTGGAAAACTCGAAGAATTCGCTAAAAACGCAAAAATTATCCATGTCGATATCGACCCAAGCTCGATTTCAAAAATCGTAAATGCACATTTCCCAATCGTAGGCGATGTAAAATCAGTCCTAGCAGAGCTAAATCCTAGATTAAAGGACGAAGCAGAGCCTGCAAACTACGCCAAATGGCGCGAACAAATCAAAATTTATAAAGAAATTCACCCGCTAAAATACACAGATAGCGATGAGGTTTTAAAACCACAATGGGTAGTGCAAAAAACTGGCGAGATCGCAAGCGATGACGCTATCATCGTCACAGATGTCGGACAGCACCAAATGTGGGTAGCGCAGTTTTATCCATTTAACCGCCCTCGCACACTTCTTACAAGCGGTGGGCTTGGCACTATGGGATATGGCTTGCCTGCTGCAATGGGAGCGAAAGCTTACGCTGGCGAGAAAAGGCAGGTTATAAATTTCACAGGCGATGGCTCAATTTTGATGAATATCCAAGAGCTAATGACGCTTAGCGAAAATAATCTTGGTGTCGTAAATATCATACTTAATAACAACTTTTTGGGTATGGTTAGGCAGTGGCAAAGTATGTTTTATGGTGCGAGATTTTCATCG
Source organism: Campylobacter sp. JMF_14 EL1 (assembly GCF_027737585.1). NCBI lineage: Bacteria > Pseudomonadati > Campylobacterota > Epsilonproteobacteria > Campylobacterales > Campylobacteraceae > Campylobacter > Campylobacter sp. JMF_14 EL1. The sequence goes on along the minus strand of NZ_JAOVTW010000001.1, from coordinate 205,021 downwards.
ACGGATCTTAGCAAACAGCCAGATTTCGTAAAACTCGTAGAGAGCTTTGGCGGGCTTGGATTTAGCGTTAGCACAAAAGCTGAGTTTGAAAGCGCGCTAAAAACTGCACTTGAAAGCAATAAGGTTTGCTTTATCGAGGTTAAGGTCGATCGCTTCGAAAATGTTTTCCCAATGGTGCCAGCAGGTGGCGCGCTATATAATATGATATTTGAATAGGATTTGATTATGAATAGTATAAAAAGAATTATTTCAGTCATAGTTTTGGACGAACACGGCGTGCTTTCTCGTATTTCTGGGCTTTTTGCAGGGCGCGGATATAATATTAACTCCCTAACCGTCGCACCTATCCCAAATACAAATTTATCTAGGCTTACGATTGTAACCTTGGGCGATGAGCGCATTATCGAGCAGATTACGAAGCAACTTCACAAGCTAATCCCGATTTATAAAGTAATCGAGGAGGCAAATTTTGTCGAAAAAGAGATGGTTTTAATCAAAATCGCATTAAACGAAAATTTAGCCGGACTTGACGCTTTGCTAAAAGCATATAACGGCTCTATCGCAAACAGCGACGAAAACCATATCGTGCTTATGGCGTGCGATGACGCTGATAGAATCGAGAGTTTTTTAAAGACTGTGAAAAAATACAACCCAATCGATATCGTCAGAAGCGGTAGCGTCGCACTTGATATGTAGGAGAAGATATGAAACTTTCTGAAATTGTTAAAATTTTAAGAATGGATTTTGCTAGTTTGGGGATTGAAGATGCCGAAATCACAGCGATAAATTCATTGCAAAATGCAAGCGGAAGCGAGCTTAGTTACTGCGATAGTGAAAAAAATGAAAAATTTATCGCCGATAGCAAGGCGTGCGCTGTTTTGGTAAAAAAGGGCGTAGAGGTTCCAAAAAACATAATCAAAGTCGAGTGTGTCAATCCACACCTAGCCTTTGCTATACTGAGCAAATATTTCGCAAAACCGCTTATTAGGGAGCCTCGCCCAAGCGCGATAGCTAAAAGTGCGCAAATCGCAAAGGGCGTTTATATCGGCTCAAATACCCAAATCGGCGAGAGAGTTGTAATTTGCGCTGGTGCGTATATCGGCGATGATGTCGTTATCGGCGATGATTGTGTGATTCACCCAGGGGTCGTGATTTATAATGACACGATTATAGGGGCTCGCTGCCATATCCTAGCGAACGCAGTTATCGGCTCGGACGGCTTTGGCTACGCGCACAGAAGCGACGGCACGCATGTTAAAATTTATCACAATGGAAATGTCGTGCTCGAAGATGAGGTTGAAATCGGTGCAAATACCACGATAGATAGGGCGGTTTTTGGCTCTACGATAATTTCATCTTGCACCAAAATCGACAATTTAGTCCAAATCGGACACAACTGCGAGCTAGGTCAAAACTGCCTAATCGTTTCGCAAGTGGGACTTGCAGGATCAACTATACTTGGTAGAAATGTCGTCCTTGGCGGTCAAGCAGGCAGTGGCGGACATGTCAGGGTAGGGGATTTCGTCCAAGTCGCAGCCAGAGGCGGGATTAGCAAAGACCTGCCAGCTGGTAAAAATTTCGCCGGCCACCCGATAATGGAGCTAAAAGAGTGGTTTAAACTCCAAGCCAAGATCGCGCGATTTTTCAAAGATAAATAAGGATTAAAAATGACGCTAGAAGAGTTAAATGATACAATCGCTAGAATTTTGCTAGAAAGCCCCGAGCTTAGGGGTTGTGAAGTGGAAGTCGTGGGCGAGAAAAAACACGAAATTTTCGCAATCTATGTCGATGAAAACGCCAGAAAAATAGTCGTAGAAATCTAAATTTAGCCCAAATATGGGCTAAATTTCACTTCAAATTTTTTATCAATTCCTCAATTTCTCTGCTTTGTCCTAGTCTATACAGCGCAAAATCATATTTTATCGGATCATGCGGGTCGAATTCACGCAGTTTTGCGCTAAGAGCGCTAACAGCGCGAAAATCATAAACCTTCCTATCAATCAAACCCAAGGCTAGTGAGACCTTGTGCGTGTGAGTATCGAGCGGTATGAGTAGTTTGGCCGGGCTTATGCGCGAAAATAACCCCAAATCTATATCACTTTTGCGCACCATCCAGCGCAAAAACAGATTGTAGCGTTTATACGGCGAGGTTGGTTTGGCGGTAAAATTTTTGCCGAAAAAAAACTCATATCCAGCCGAGCGATACTCTGAAAGCTCGTAAATTTGGGCTATGAGCGCATTTATGCCGTTTATGATTTCGCCATTTTTCATACCATTTAAAATGATTTTTTCTATATCGCACTCGCAAAGCCTGCGAAGCGTGAGAAAAATCTCTGCCACATCGCGTTCGCTTTGAAAGCGGTATTTTTTGCCTTGCAAAGCCGATTTTATCGTCTTTTCATCGCTTCCAAGTAAATCAAAATTTAGCGAATTTAAAAATTTGATTATCTGAGCTGCGTTTCCATAGGCAAAAAGTGCGCAAATTAGCGCGATTACGGGCGCGTGCGGGGTGTGAGCGAGAGGTTTTAGCACTTGCAGTGGATCTGGGGCGCTAAAAAGATTTTCATCAGTATTACTACGCGCCGAATAATACTCCAAAAGCGCCTTCATTTCGGCACTGCTAAGGTTTTTTGAAATTTTATTTTGCATAGTAAGATAGCGTTGTGGCGCCAAATTTTTTGGATTTTAAAAGGCTAAATTTGGCGATATTTGCCTCAAATTTCACCTCACTTGCGTGCTCGATTATCACAAATTTCACCCTCTCGCACTCGCAAATTTCGCAGATTAAGCCCACTACGCGCTCGTAAATTCCAGCAAAACCATCTCTGATATCAAATGGCGGATCAAGGTAGATAAAAATTTTTTCGGTGTCTAAATTCGCCAAAATTTGTGGCAAAAGCGCGAAACAATCGCCGTTTAGGGCATTTTTTTCCACGCCAAAAAGGGCGAAGTTGCGCCTTGTGATTTCGTAAGCTTTGCGATCTTTTTCGATAGCAAAAACCTCTTTTGCGCCGTTGCTAAGGGCTTCGAGCGCCATGCCGCCGCTTCCGCCAAAGCCCTCGATGAAGCAGCTGCCTTCTAATTCATACCTAAATGAGTCGAAAAACGAGCCCTTTACGATTGATTTCGTGCTGCGCGTAGTGCCTAGGCTTGGGAGTTCCAAGCTTTTTCCTTTGTAAATTCCGCTTGAAATTTTGCCTCTAAATTTCGCCACTTTGTTTCCTTAAAATTTCTAAAATTCGCGCCTTAAATTCATCAAATACTGCGCCGATTTGCGCTTCTAAATCCAAATTTTGCGAAAACTCAAATTTATTATAGCTAGCTTGCACGATCTCGCTCGCGCTAAAATTTTTAAGCGCCAAAACAAGCTGTTCTTTGCCAAACGGCAATTCTAAATCGCCGTTTTTGGCGATGATAAAGAGGGGTTTGGCACTTGCTCTGGCAGTGTCTGTCACGACAAAATCGGCTTCGCCTAAATTTTGCACGACAAAATTTGCCAAAAACATTTCGAGGCTTTTTTGCATAATCTCGCATTCACAATCGATAAAAATTCTCATTAAAATCCTTTTAAAAACTCGATAAATTTGAACTTTTCGCCAAATTCGTGGCGCAGGTGGTTAAACTGGGCTAGGGCGTTTTGATAGCCGTTTTGACCCAAATTTTGCGCAAATTGCTCCAAAATTTGTGTCGCGCCAAATTCGATTAAGGCTTTTTCAAAACTCATAAATCTGCCAATTTTCGCGCCAGTATTCTCAAAAGCGCGCGTTAAAATTTCAAAATCTACATTGTAAGTAATGTCGCTTACCCCGTAAAATTCGGCTAAATTTTGAATTTCAAAAAAATTATAGACTTGGTGATTTTTGTAAATTCTAAGCGAAATTTCCCCGCTCGCGCCCATTTTGCCGTAATCAAATGCCAAAAAGGCGAATTTTTGCGCATTAATGCTACTGGCAAATTCCTCGTATCCAAGCGGAATTTCTGCGCCCCCAGCGCTAAATTTTAAAATTTCATTATCGCAAATTTCGCGCCAAATTTGTTTAAAATCCTCGATATAAAGCATTTTGCCATCTTTTACGACCTCGCATTTGAAGGTGTCAAAAAGCTCGTTTGCGATAAAAATCGCTTCGCTAAATTTCGCTTCTTTTAGCGAAGCGAAATGTTTTAGCGTGATTTCATCGCCAAATTTTTTAGCGAAATTTTCGCTTTGGATTTGGCGCAGCCTCTGGTGTGGCTCGATGATGACAAACTCAAATTTCGCCAAAGAATTTGGGTCGAAAGTAAAAAGCGCTTGCGCTATATCAGCGAGCAAAAACCCCTCATTTGCGCCGATTTCGACGAGTGAAATTTTGCCGGCAAAATTCGCACTAAGGCGCAAAATTTCGCGCCCTAAGCAAATCCCAAAAAAGCTTCCCACGCTAACAGCGGTGTAAAAATCGCCCTCTTTGCCGATTTTAACGCCATTTGCGTAGTAGCTATCATTTAGCCACGCCTCGAAAAAATCGCTAAATTTCAATCTTGAAGCTCTTCAAGAGTCTTGCGCAAAATTTCAAATCCTGCTTTTATCTCTTTTTTCTTTATGTTTAATGGCGGTAAAAATCTTAGCGTTTTGCTACCTGATTTTAGCACCAAAAGTCCGTTTCTTAGGCACTCGGCAAAAAGTATGCTTAGATTTGTGCTGTCCTTTAAAACCAAGCCTTGCATTAGTCCAAGCCCTGTGTGAGATTCGAAGAAATTTGGGAAATCTTTTAGAATTTTGTCTAAATTTTCCTCAAATTCAGCGATAGTTTTTTTAAGCTCGCCACTTTCGTAGAGGTATTCTAGCTCGCGCAAAACGGCGTTTGCGGTCGATGTGGCTAGGTGGTTGCCACCAAATGTGCTTCCATGCTCGCCAGGGGCAAAGATATTTTCCCTAGCCACGCACGCACCGATTGGCACGCCACCTGCTAGCCCTTTGGCAAAGGTGATAATGTCAGGCTCTATGCCATAGAGCTTGCTTGCGACAAACTCGCCTGAGCGATATACGCCACATTGGACCTCGTCGGTGATTAAAAGTAAATTTTTTTCTTTTAAAATTTTGGCTAGTTTTTGGACTGATTTTTTATCCAGCGGGCAAATTCCGCCCTCGCCCTGGATTAGTTCTATCATCACAGCGACCGTTTTATCGCTGATATTTGCGATGATTTCATCGATTCCGTCGTAAAATTTAAACCCCTCAATGTATGGAGCGAAAATTTCAGGGTGAAATTTATCCTGTCCTGTGGCACTCAAAGTAGCCATTGTGCGCCCATGGAAGGAATTTTTCAAAGTCAAAATTTCATATTTTTTGCTCTCAAATTTAGTCGTGCCGTATTTGCGCGCCATTTTTATGGCTGCTTCGTTCGCCTCTGCCCCAGAGTTGCAAAACACAGCGTATGTTTGATAGCCCAAAAGATTGCTGATTTTTTTGGCTAGCACCTCTTGTGGTAGGACTCTATAAATGTTCGAGCTATGGATTATCATCGCGCTTTGCGTGTTTATGGCCTCTATCACCACAGGGCTTGCATGTCCTAGGCTACACACCCCAATTCCAGCGGCGAAATCAATGTATTTCTCGCCGTTGCTATCCCATAGCTTCGCGCCTTTACCCCTCGTAAAAGCGACATCGACCCTAGAAAAATTACTCATTAAATACTTCATTTGTTATACTCCACCTTTGGCAAATGCCAACCCCTATAATACGCAAACATTCTAACCACAATCCCAGCGAAAAATAGTGCCAAAATCGTGTAGATATTCGCCAAGTCAAGCCAGTCTAAGATAAAATAAACCAGCCCGACACCCATACTTATCGTCCCATAAAGCCCCGTGCGCAAAAACCACGGCACCTCGTTTAATAGCACATCGCGCAAAATTCCGCCCCCAACGCCATTAAAAAAGGCGATAAGTATCGCCCCAAAAACATTTAATCCATACTCGATCGAAACCATAGCCCCGACAATCGAGAAGCAAATCACATCGATTGCGTCGGAGAAAATAAATATAAATCTGCCTTGTAGTTTTTTGGTCTGGGCTGCGAAAATATGCGAGGCGACAAGCACCGCAATGACGATGATTACTGGCATATAGTGCGTGAAGGAATACAGCGGTCTGCCCACCGTGATATCGCGCACAATCCCGCCACCAAGGGCGGTTAAAAACGCAGCCAAAAAAATCCCCAGCCAGTCGCAATCTCTTTTAACCGCGAATAAAAATCCGCTCAAAGAGGCCGAGGCAATGCCGATGTATTCGATATATAAAATGATATTATGCTGTGTCATCGGCGTGGATAAATTCTAAAATTTAGTGAAATTTGGGCTAAAATTTGCATTAAATTTCGCCCTTGTTTTGGAAAAACCACAAAAACGCCGCCACTAACCCAGAGGCTCGCACGATTTTTTCATCATACATAAATTTTTTAGCTTCATCTAACGGCAAAAAATACAGCTCGATATTCTCGCCATCGACTCCGCCACCTGCACCTTTTTTCATACTCTCATCAATCTCGCCGTAAAATAAAATTTGGCGATTTGCGCCAAAACCAAGCGCGCTGTAAAAGCTCGTGATAAACTCCAAATTTTTAAGCTCATATCCGGTTTCTTCGTAAATTTCCTCGATTGCGGTTTGTTCCTCGCTAATACCTTTGTCTAAAATCCCAGCGCACAGCTCGTAGGTAAAGCCCTTTTCATCGCAGTTTATTAAATTTTCGTCTTGGTAAAACCACACACTTGGGCGAAACTGCTTAACGAGCAAAAACGCCTTTTTTTCGCTGTGATACAGCAGTATTGAGACGCTATCATGCACCTTGACGCAGTCCCACGCCCGCGCCTCGCCGTTTAATTCGAAATTTAGCCTAAATGGCTTAATGAAATTCGAGTGTTCGAGTTTTGAAATTTTAAAATTTTTTATATCAATATCCATGTCGCAAGTCCTAAAAAGCTAAAAAATCCCACTATATCAGTAACCGTGGTCAGCAAAACCGAGCTTCCCACAGCTGGATCGATTCCAAAACGGCGCAAGGCGATCGGAATAATCGCGCCAAAAAATCCAGCCAAGGTCAAATTTATCACCATTGACATCGCAATCACGACGCCAAGAAGCTTCATGCCAAACCACACCCACGCCACAACTCCCATTGCTACGGCAAAAATCGAGCCATTTACCAGCGAAATGGTAACTTCGCGCGTGATTACCGAGCGGATATCGCGCGCCTCGATTTCGCCGAGGGCTAGGCGACGAACCGTAACGGTAAGAGCCTGTGTGCCTGTGTTTCCGCCCATGGAGGCCACGATTGGCATAAGCACGGCAAGGGCGACGAGCTGCTCGATTGTAGCGTCAAAAAGTCCGATGATAATCGAGCTGATAATCGCCGTGCATAAATTCACGCCCAGCCACGATGCACGCGCCTTTCCAGCTGAAAATGCAGTATCTTCCTCCTCAGCCTCATCATCGACACCGGCAAGGTTGTAAATTTGCTCTGTGGCGCGCTCTTGAATCAAATCATGCACATCATCGGCTGTGATTCGCCCAATTAGCACGCCGTTTGCGTCCAAAACAGGGATTACATTTAGGTCAAATTCCTCGAAATCCTTGATGACATCTTCGATTTTATCGGTATCGGTGGCGAAATGCACCTTTGCGTCTGCGTTAAATTTTTGCGAAATTTCTTTTAGCGTGAGCGAAAAATCGTATAAAATCAAATCCGAGGTCGAAAATGCGCTTAGCATGTGGCCCTTATCATCTAAAACAAAGAGCTGAAAGACATTTTCGATATCGCCGTTTTGGCGCATTACCCTTAGCATATCGACAGCTTCGCCTAGGGTTTGGTTTTCGCGTGCGCTAAAAACCTCGGTTTGCATATACGCGCCAGCTTCGTCATCGTCGTATTTGTTAATCGTCAAAATATCGTGGCGATCGTCCTCATCAAGCCCGTAAAAAAGCTCCTTTGCCTTATCCTCGTCGATTTCTTCGATACTTTGGAGTAGTTCTGCTTGATCATCACTTTCTAGCTCCTCGATAGCTTCGACGATTTTCTCGCTAGGAAGGGTTTCGATGATATCTTCGAGCATGTGATCTGGCATTTCAAGCGCAGCGTCAGCGAGATCCTCGGGGTCGAGTTTTTCTAGGAATTCGACATATTTTTCCTCGTCGTGTTTTTTAAGCGCCTTTAAGTGATCTGCAAGGTCCGCTGGGCTTAGCTCTTCTTCTATCGTATCGCCGATATGCGCCTCTAAAAGAGCTTCGGCCTCTTCGTAATCTGTCAAAAATTCTTTATCTTTTGCTTCCATTTTTGCCTCTAATTTATGCTGACTAAATTTTCATAAGGTTCAAATTTCGCTGGGTTTTTCGAGCCGTCTTTAACCGCGTCAAATTTAGCGTTCATATCCTTTACCAACGCCTTAAATTTGCGCTCTTCCTCGCTTACGAAATTTGATTTTGTGATTTTTATGGTTTTTAGGGGATCGACTGGCTGGTTGTTGCGATACAGACCCAAATGCAAATGCGGTCCTGAGCTTAGGCCTGTGGAGCCTACATAGGCGATTAATTGGCCTTGTTTTACGCTCATACCGACTTTTAGCCCTTTGGCAAATCCGCTTAAATGCGCATACAGCGTAACCAAACCTCCGCCGTGGTTGATTTCGACGGTGTTTCCATAGCCGTTTTTGCGCCCTACGAAGGTTACTTTGCCATTGCCTGCGGCATTTACTTTCGTGCCTTTTGGCGCAGCATAATCCACGCCTAGGTGCGCGCGGTATCGTTTAAGCACCGGGTGGAAGCGTTTAGGCGTGAAACGAGATGAAATTCTAGTATAAACAAGTGGCGTGGTAAGCACGAAATGTTCGACCTTTTTGCCAGTTTCGTTGTAGTATTTGTCCTCGAAATAATAAAGCGATTTTGGTTTTTTGGCTTCTTCGATTGTGCCGGCTAGGATTTTAACCCCGCCAAATGGGCGTCCAAGGCGAGTTTTTTGCTCGTATAAAATCGTAAGGCGATCGCCTTTTTGTAGTTTTTTGAAATTTACCTCGTTTTTAAAAACGCTCGAAAATTCGTTTGCTAGCGCGATACTTCCGGTAGCCTTTAAGATATCGTTTGAGGGCGATGAAGTAATCTCAATGCTTAAAGCGTAAGAGTGCTGCTCATAAACGATTGGCGTGTAGATAAATTTGTAAATTCCCTTTTTATCGCGGTAAATTTGGATTTGAAGTTCGTCGTTTATGGGGATTAGGACTTGGACGATTTTGCCAAGCGGGTCTTTTAGCATCATACACTCGACATCTGCGCGCACTTCGGCGGCTAATTCTTGATCCTCTTTGTCTAAATCATAATATGTCGAGAGCGGAATAGAGAAATTTTCCATAAATTGTAGCAAGCTCACGCCTGAGGGCCATTTAAATTTTTCCACACTCGAAGAACTGGCAAATGAAAGGCTAAAAAGTAAAAAAATCAGTGCAAAAATTCTCATCATAAACCGCTTTAAAATTGAAATTAAAACCTCAATTCTAGCCAAATTTGGTTTATATTTGGCAAATATCCCTTGCCGTTTGTTGTAAATTCTTATGTATAATTGGCGAAAATTTTATTTTAGGAGTTAAATTTGAAACGAATTTTACTTGCTTTGGGGCTATTTTTATCATCTGTTTTTGGGGCTGAGTTTTACATGCCACCTTACGAAACGCTGATTTTTGATGTGCAAAATGGCGAAGCCGTAATCGCTGATAATCCCGCTATCATGGTAGGAAGCGCTGGGATTGTAATGCATGATTTCGGTAACGGCGAAAACGCTATCATCGCGCGCGCAGTAGTCAGCGAAAAATCCGGCGCAAAGGCAAAAATCAGATTTGAAGTCTTTGGTATGTTGGAGCAAAAGGCTTTGCCACTGCCAAAAATTTTGCCAGCTAATGGCGATAAGGTGATTTTAAACTACCTTTATGATCGCGCCCTAATCGTGGCTCCAAATGCCGAAATTTACGCACAAATCGTGCAGGCTTTCCCAAATATCGAGTTTATTCACCCTGACCTTGGCGGAGCGTATTTGAGGCTAAATTCTAAACCAAATCCAAGTCGTGATGATTTCCGCAAAATTTGCGCGAAAAACAGCACTGGGCTGATTTTTGTCGCAATGAACGAAAAGAGCGTATTCGCAGACTGCGGCAGCTTCAAACCACTTCGCACTTATGAAAGTGGCAAGGTCGCTTACTACACGCTTCCATTTTATTCACGCGTAGGGGATATCAAAACCGTGTTTTGGGATTTCACAAATGGTCCGATTAGCGACTATGACAGACACTACTCATATCTTTTGGGCTTAGATGATGAATAATTCTGATATAGAATTTTTTACGAATTTATTAGGCGAGCAAAACGCCTATTTCGACGAAGCGCATAAAATCGCCTACTGCTACGACGCGACTAGAAGGCGCTTTAAGCCAGACGCTGTGCTTTTTCCGCGAGATGAAAGCGATGTAAGCGAGATTTTAAAATACTGCAACGCTCACAACCTGCCAATTATCCCGCGCGGGGCTGGAAGTGGCTTTACGGGCGGTTCTTTGGCGCATGAGGGCGGGATAATTCTAGGCTTTGAAAAGCACATGAATAAAATTTTAGAGATTGATTTGCAAAATTTAGTTGCGGTCGTCCAACCCGGCGTGATAAATAAAGATTTGCAAAATGCAGTCGCCAAAATGGGGCTATTTTACCCGCCAGATCCTGCGAGTGAGGCATACAGCACGCTTGGTGGCAATGTCGCTGAAAACTCAGGCGGTATGAGAGCGGCGAAATACGGCATAACCAAAGACTATGTCATGGCTCTACGCGCTGTGCTTCCTAGTGGCGAAATCATACGCGCTGGCAAACGCACGATAAAAGATGTCGCTGGGTATAATATCGCTGGAATTTTAATTGCTAGTGAGGGCTCTCTTGCAGTAATTACCGAAATCACGCTAAAACTCATCGCAATGCCAAAATTTAAAAAGACTGCAATGGGAATTTTCCCAAGTGTCAAAAACGCAATGGACGCTGTGTATAAGACAATGGCAGGCGGTGTAACGCCCGTGGCAATGGAGTTTTTGGACAATCTGTGCATAAAGGCTGTCGAGCAGAAATTTCACAAAGGCCTGCCAACTAGCGCTGGTGCGATACTAATCTGCGATGTCGATGGCAATATTGAAGATAGCCTAGAAGCCGATTTGCGCGTGATCAAAGATAGCTTTATCGCAAATGGAGCTAGTGAATTTCGTGTGGCAAAAGATGAAAAAGAGAGCGCGGATATTTGGTTTGCGCGCAGAAACTGCTCGCAATCAATCACCTGCTACGGCTCTTTGAAGCTAAACGAAGATATCACCGTGCCACGCTCGAATTTACCTGCGCTTTTGGATAAAATCGCTGAAATTTCGGCTAAATATGGGCTTGTGACGCCTTGTTTTGGACACACTGGCGACGGCAATGTTCATACAAATGTCATGGCTGATAAAAGCAATGTCGAAGAGGTCAAAAAGGCTCACCTAGCTATCGAGGAGATTTTCGCAGCGACTGTGGAGCTTGGTGGCACGCTAAGTGGGGAGCATGGGATTGGCATTTCGAAGGCTCCGTATATGAAAATGGCGTTTAACGAGGCTGAAATGGAGCTTTTCCGCGCGATTAAAAAGGCTTTTGATCCAAACAATATCCTAAATCCAAACAAAATGGGGCTGTAAAATTCGGCTCATTTGCGGTGGGCAAGGACGCCCACCCTACGATACTCATTTACTACCCTTTAAATTTTCATCATCTAAAATCTTTTTTACTTTATCTACGACTATTTGTTCTTGGGAAGTAAAATTTGCGTCCTTTGGTAAATGTCTAAAATAATATTTGAGTTCTATTTCAGAATTTTGCATTAGTCTATTAGCACAAAAAACAAATCTGCCGCTATAATTTTGATCATTTTGTAAATTTTTAATATATTCATAATAACAAGGGTCTTTTTGTGATTGCCTAATAAACCACATTTCATGCGAAAAAAATCCAAATAGAAAAATAATTACAAGCAACAATAAAATTTTAAATTTAGCGCCGTAGGGTGGGTATCCTTGCCCGCCGAATTTTATATTTTTATCAAATTTTATCATTTTTAATCCTTTAAAATTAATTTTTCTATTAATATTTTTGTAACTACATATAATAAAATTGCTATCGTTATATCAATAATTTCTGCTATACCCAAATTTTCTGGTATATCGAAATAATCAATTATTTTGTTTTTCGTTATTTTCATTGTAAAAAATATAAATATAGGAACAATAAGCATAAAAATATAAATGTTTTTTTTATGCAAAAATAAGAAAAATACATATAAGCACACAAAAAAGCTTACAATCGGTGCAAAAAATATTGCAAACAATCCAAAGCCACAATCATATTTACATACATATTGTGTTTCATCTCCCCAATAAATAATATTGTCAATAAACCAAAACAGAAAAACCATACTTACAGAATGTATGATAAATAATATAATGCAAATAAGTAATCCTATAAATCCTCTAATAATGGTATTTGTATTCACTAAGCACCATCCTTGCTCGCCAAATTTTATATTTTTGTCAAATTTCATCATTATTTCAAACCAGACGCAGTATTTCTAGCTTGCGAAGCGAAATTTGGCTAAATTTCAAATTTTACTCTTCGTTAGGGGCGAAATTTTCGAAAATTTCTCTATGCAAAATTTCCTCCAAAACCACCGTCGCATACGAGCCTTTTGGTAGATAAAAGCTAAATCCAAACTGCGCCTTTTCCTCGTCGTAGCTGTGCGAGATATCCTCTATATAGCTCCACGCATAGCGATACGAGCCGTTTGTTTGCGCCAAATACGCCTCAGCCTCGGCGAAAATCTCGCTCTCAAATCTATTCGCCACGCCACTTGCGCGCAGTTTTTGCGCCCCAGCGATGAGCCCAGCACTCGTGATATCACGGCGCACAAACCGCTCTACCTCCGCGCCTAAATCCTCGCAGGTAAAAAACGCCCCGTGCGGGAAATGGCCCAAAATCTCGCCCGGAAGTAGCTTGTAAAATTGCGTCTGAGTGGCGATAGATTTGGCAAGGTCTTTGTCAAATCCGTAAATTTTGGCAAACTCGCTCACACTAAATTCGCTAGCAAATTTTGAAATTTCAACCCTTTTGGCTAGCCAAGCGTTAAATAGCTCGCTTTGATACGCGCTGATTAAGAAATCGCGCATTTTGGGGTTTTTAATGCGCTTTTCGCCACGCAGTATCGCTAGACCTGCCTCGGCATTGTCGCCAAATTTACCAAAGCGCTGGAAGCCAAAATAGTTCGCAAACCCCTGCGCGCTGAGTGTTTCAAGAGCTTCACGCAGTTTTAAAGCGTCAGTTGGCAAGACCTTTTTTAGGCGGATAAAAAAATTATTTCCCTTTAAATGCCCGATTTTTAGCTTGTTTTTGTGGCGATTAAGGCTTAAAATTTTGATTTTTTCGTGCGAAAAACTCTCTAAATTTGGCGCGAATTTGAAAGGAAATGTAACAAACTGGCTAGTTAAGCCCTCTTTGTCTTTGAGCCCTGCATAGCCGAAATCGCGCATCTTAACGCCTAAATGTTCGCTTAAAATCTGCAAGGCTTCCCAGGTGGTAAGGTCCTTTTTTTGCAGATGTATCATCGCATGCTCGCCATCACCGCTAGACTCATACAATGGGACTTCGCGCACGACGAAATCGTTTGAGTTTTTGCTAAAATGCGCGTTTATGGGCGCGTGGTTTAAGGTATATAAAAATTTCATATTAATTTCACTTTTTGGCTAAAATAAAAGCGATTATTATATAAAATTGCGCCTAAAAATCTAATTATTAGCCAAATTTTAGTAGAATTTTGGGCGCAAAAAGGAGCAATTATGTTGGAGATCAGGCTTTTCAGATTTGACCCTAAAATCGATGTTTTAAGCTATTTTAAGCCATATATTTTTGAGCGCGAAAATTTCGCTAGCGTGGGCGAGCTTTTAGGCGAGATAAAGGCGGGCGATCCGTATTTTAGCTATGAGGGCGTGAGTTTTGTCAAAATCAATGGCGTGGTCGTAAGCGTGGAGGAGCCATTTGGTGGGATTTTGGCGCGCTTTGGCAGGATTTTATACATTGCGCCACTTAGCCAGAGCGAGGCGCGCAAGGATTTGGAGTGCGGATTTGAGAGCTTTTACTCTAAATTTCAGAGTTTTTCTGCTATCGCTAATAGCGATACTTTCGAGTTTTACAAGGAATTAGCGCCGTATTTTTACAGCTCAAATTTAAGGAAGTTTAGCGAGGTTTTTTTGGGAAACAGCGCCTTTGTTTTCGCAAATTTTCTGCTCGAAAATTTCCCGCAAAAAAGGGGCGAAATTTTAGATTTTATCCGCCCACAGCTCGTCTATTTCACGCCGTGTAATGCCCTAAATTTGGATTATGATTGCGATTTGATTTATGATAGGCTTTGCGAGCTTTGTGGGATTGATCCGGCGCGCGCGGATAAAATTTATAGCGCACAAAGCCTAGCCGAGATAGACGCAAACACTGCCCCGCACCGCTACACGGGCTTTAAAATCGCTGTTTGGGGCGATGAGGGCGCGCGGGATTTGGTGCGCAGATTTGGCGGAGATGTCGTGAGATTTGAGCGCGAAAACGAGGCGTTAAGGGCTGAAATTTACGGCGCCGAAAAGGAGTGCGCGCTAAGGGTGGCTGGGGAAATTCTCTTTGACGCGTTTGATAGCGGGGCTGATTTTTTGCTGGTAAATTCTAAAAGTGCGTTTGGTTTTATCGATGGCAAAAGTGGTGAAATCTGCGCGCTAATGGGGCGCGAGCTAATTGATTTTTACCTGCTTAGCACGGACGAGTTTATCGCCCTTAGCAAGGGTGAAAAGCCAAAAACTTTGGCGTCGCATAAACTAAAAGTCGCGTTAGTGTAGAGCTGTAAAATTTACTAAATCCGTCATTGTGAGCGAAGCGAAGCAATCCAGGGAAGTTACAATAAATTTCAAATTCTCTCTAAATTTTACTGGATTGCCACGGCGACTTTGTCGCCTCGCAATGACAAATTAGGCAAAATTCTGCTTGCTATTGCCATTGCAAGTAGCGAAGCGAAGCAATCTACGAGTTAAAATTTCCTGCGATAAATTTGCAAAATTCACAAAATTTTATAAAACCTGTGCTAAAATCGGCGATTTTAAATTTGCTTTAAAGGAAAATCATGGCTTTTAGCTCTATTTTAGAGAGAGAGAGAATAAAATACGCGCTCATCGTGCTTGCGCTTGTGCTAATTAGTGTGTATTTGGTGCTAGGCACAGGTAGGTTTAGTCTTTTTGGTGGGTGGGCATTTTATGTAAATGTCCTTTATCTCACGCTCTCTTCGCTACTTTTTATACATTTTAAAAAATCTTTTTGGTTGTATTTTGTGTTTTTTGCGTTTTTGTGCCTTTACGCGCCGATTGGTCTTTTGTATGGGCGGATAAATGAGGCGTTTGTTTTCGCTATTTGGGGGACTTATGGAAGCGAAGCAGACGAGTTTAGCAAGACTTTGCCACCGCAGTATTTGGTGTATTCTGCGCTTAGCGCAGTTTTACTTTTGTTTTTTTATTTTATCACCCCAAAATTTCAGCTAAAAGGTAAAAAAATAATCTCATTTTTTGCGATTTTTGCTATTGTTACGGCTTTGGGACAGCCGCTTAAAATCGGCACCACAAGCACATTTGTAAAGGCAATTAAATTTTTTAAACAGAGCTTAGATGATGTGAGGCTCTACACTAAAACAAAAATAGAGCCAAAATGGCAAATCAAAAGCGTAAATCCAAATTATAAAAATTTTGTCGTTGTTATTGGCGAGAGTGCAAGGCGGGATTATTTCGAGGCGTATGGATATGGCGTGCCAAATACGCCATTTTTGCGCGAAATCAACGGCACCTTTGTCGATGGCTACACAGCTACTGGGCTAAATACGATTTTGGCACTTAAACATGTCCTAAATGAGGGCGGAGATTTTGATTTAAATATCGTTGATTTGGCAAATTTGGCTGGGTTCGAGACATTTTGGCTTAGTAATCAGGGCAAAATCGGCTACTACGATACGGCAAACACAATCGTCGCAAAAAGGGCGAAAATGCTATATTTTTTGAGCGATGATGAGAGTGTAGCAGGGAAATTTGATGAAAATTTAGTAAAAAAAGTAGGCGAAATTTTATCGCAAAAAAGCGAGAAAAACCGTGTGATATTTTTGCACACTATCGGCTCTCACCCGCGCGCTTGCTCGCGCTTAAAATCGCAAGATTACAAAAATTACGCCGATGAGAGGACATTTTGGATAAACTGCTACGCCAAAAGCATAGCCCAAAGTGACGGCGATTTGCGCGCGTTATATGAAATTTTAGAGAGCAATCGCGCAAAAACTGGCGAGAGTTTTTCTGTGATTTATTTTAGCGATCATGGACTAACGCATAATTACAAGAAAAATCCGCCCGAGCTTTTGGTGCTAGAAAACGCTAGCAAGGAGCATTTCGCTATCCCGCTAATAAAATTTTCTAGCGATAGTGTGGGGCGCAAATTTGTAAAAAATGAGAGTTTTGCGAATTATTTTCCGCAAAATTTTGCGCATTGGCTGGGTGTAGAGACGGCAAATTTTGGCGAATTTAGCGATATTTTTAGCGACGGGGTGCAAGCAGATACGCTAGGGGCTAGAAATTTAGCGAAAAACAAAAATCCAGACCCTGCTGTGGATATTTCGAAATTTTATAAATAATTTGAAATTTTAAAATTTAAAAAAGCCTAAATTTGCAAAATTTAGGCTTGAAATTTTAAATAAATTCGCGCTGAAATTTAAGAAAATTTAGCGCGAATTTGAGGCTAAATTTAGCGCATAAATTCGCGCCAAATTTAGCTTATGAAACGACCTTGATCTCGATATCCTCGCCGTTGGCGTCGATTAGGATTGCATTTCCTTCTTTTAGCTCGTCGTTTAAAATCATATCGGCGATCTTATCCTCGACTAAATCATAAAGTGCTCGTCTTAGCGGTCTGGCGCCGTATTCTGCGTCAAATCCAGCCCCAGCAATGAGCTTTTTGGCATTTTCGCTTAGAGTTGCGCTGATACCGCGCTCTTCGAGCAAATGTGCTAGCTCTTTAAACATAATTCCCACGATATCGATGAGATTGTCCTCGCTAAGGGCATTGAAAATCACAATGTCATCGAGTCTGTTGATAAATTCAGGTCTGAAATAGTTTTTCAGCTCGTCTTTTACGGCGTTTTCGCGCTCATTTTCGCCCAGACTCATAATCTTATCCGAGCCGATATTGCTCGTAAGGATTATAATGGTGTTTTTAAAATCCACGACCACGCCCTTGTTATCGGTCGCGCGCCCGTCATCTAAAATGCCAAGTAGGATATTAAAGACATCTTTGTGTGCCTTTTCGATTTCGTCGAAAAGTAGCACGCTATATGGACGGCGGCGCACAGCCTCGCTTAGCTGACCACCCTCATCGTATCCCACATATCCAGGAGGCGCACCAAGCAAGCGTGAGACGCTGTGTTTTTCCATATATTCGCTCATATCAAATCTAATCATCGCTCGCTCATCGTCGAATAAAAATTTCGCTAGCGTTTTGGCGCTCTCTGTTTTACCCACGCCAGTAGGTCCTAAAAACAAAAAGCTTCCAATCGGGCGATTTGCGCTAGCAAGGCCAGCCTTGTTTCGCTTCACAGCGCGCGCTATGGCATGAAGTGCGGCGTCTTGACCCACGACACTTTGTTTTAGGTGAGATTCGATATTTAGGTATTTTTCGCGCTCTGATGAGAGCATTTTGCTTACGCTAATTCCTGTCCATTTGCTAAGGATTCCTGCGACCATTTCCTCATCGACGCGATTTTTTAGCAAAACTCCGCTTTCCTTCATACCCTCCCATTTGGCTTCTAACTCTTTGACTTTGGCGTTTGCGGCTGGGATTTTGCCGTATTCGATCTCAGCAGCCTTGCTTAAATCGCCTTTGCTTCTAGCGTTTGCGGCTTCGATTTTTAGGCTATCTATTGATTTTTTGGCTTCGCTTATGCCGTTAAATACAGCCTTTTCGTTTTCAAATTTAGCCAAAAGCGAATTTTTGGTTTCGTTTAAATTCTCAATCTCTTTGTCGATTTGATTTAGCCTTTTGTCGTTTTTGGCGTCGTTTTCCATTTTTAGGGCTTCTTTTTCGACTTGGAGTGTTAGAATTTCCCTTTTTGCCTTGGCTAGCTCGTAAGGCTCGCTCTCGATTTGCATTTTTAGCTCAGCAGCGGCCTCGTCGATCAAATCAATCGCCTTATCAGGCAAAAATCTATCGCTGATGTAGCGGTGGCTAAGCTTGGTGGCAGCGACTAGCGCGCTATCTGTGATTGTAACATTGTGATGAACCTCTAAGCGCTCTTTTATGCCACGAAGTATCGCCGTAGCCTCGCTCACGGTCGGTTCAGCCACGATGACAGGCTGGAAACGGCGTTGCAAGGCGGCGTCTTTTTCGAAATATTTGCGGTATTCTTTGAGCGTAGTCGCGCCGATAGTGTGTAGCTCGCCTCGCGCCAAAGCAGGTTTTAGGATATTTGCAGCGTCCATACTGCCTTCACTTGCCCCGGCTCCCACGATAGTGTGAATTTCATCGATGAAAAGTATCACATCGCCAGCTTTTTTGACCTCGTCGATGACGGCTTTTAGGCGGTCTTCGAACTCGCCTCTGTATTTCGCACCGGCAATGAGCGCGCTCATATCAAGCGCCATTACGCGCTTGTTTTGTAGGCTAAGCGGGACATCTTTTTGTGCGATTAACTGCGCCAAACCCTCGACAATGGCGGTTTTACCCACACCTGGTTCGCCAAGAAGTATTGGGTTGTTTTTCGTTTTGCGGATTAGTATTTGCATCATGCGAGTGATGACTTCATCGCGCCCGATAATAGGATCTAACTCGCCATTTATCGCTTTTTGGGTCAAATTTAGCGCAAATTTGCTAAGCGCTTCAAGTGTGTCATCGCCTGTTTTGGTGGTGATATTTTTGCCCGCTCTTAGCATTTCAAGCTCTTTTTTTATCTCGCTAAGATCGGCAAATTTAGCCAAAATTTCTTTTAGCGGAGATTTGTCTAAATTCGCCACTAACCAGGTATCAATAGCGATAAATTTATCCCCAAGGCTCGTCATTAGGCCTTTTGCGCTCTCTAATGAATTTACCACTTCGCGCGAAATTTTGATATTATCGCGCGTGACATTTGAGCTAGTTGGCAGGGTTTGTAGCGCGCTTTTGATTTCTAACTCAACCGCGCTTTTGCTGATGTCAAATTTGTTAAAAATTTGATTTAGCACAGAGCTTGAATCCACGCACAATGCCCACAAAATGTGCAAATTCGCAACCTCGCCATTTTTGGAGTGGATAGCTAGGGAGAGCGAACTTTCGAGTAGTGAGTGCATTTTGTCAGTTAAAATTTCAAGTGTTTCGTTCATAAAAAACTCCTTAAAGTTGATTTTGTCTGTATTATATATATTTAGTCTAATTATGTCAAGGTTTTTTAGTAAATAAATTTAATCTTTTAAATTTTTCGCTCTGAATTTTAAAATTTTATCGCTAAAAATGGCTTAAATTTAACTAATATTTAGCGAAATTTTTATAGAATTTCGCCTATTTCAAATTAAGGACAAATTTTTGCAACAAAAACATCTCTTTTTTGGCTTTGGTTTTGTATTTTCACTACTTTTTGGTCTGTTTTTTGTAGGAAATTTGGAGGCGAAAGAGGCAAATTCGACCAAAAAACCTGACAGCGAAAAAACAAGGCTTGAAGCGCTGGCAAAGCTTACTAAAACCCTAGCAATCGTGGAAAATAACTATGTCGAGCAGATGAGCTTTTCGGAGCTTGTGGATAAGACGATTTCGGGATTAATGGGAAATTTGGATGCCCATTCTAGCTTTATGGATCAAAAAGCTTACAATGATACTAAGGTGCAAACTCAGGGCGAATTCGGCGGTTTGGGCATTCAGGTCGGTATGAAAGATGGCGCACTAACGATAATTTCGCCGATTGAGGGCACACCGGCTGATAAAAAGGGGCTCAAAGCAAATGATGTGATTTTGCGAATCGACGGAAATGCGACACTTGGGATTACAATTGATGAAGCCGTAAGCAAAATGCGCGGCAAACCAAAAACCAAAATCACGCTTACAATCGTTCGCAAAGGCGAGAGTAAGCCCTTTGATGTGGAGATCGTGCGTGATATAATCAAGGTCGAGTCTGCGTATTCTAAAATGATAGACGATGAGAAAATTTTGTATTTGCGTGTAACAAATTTCGATCAGCATGTTACCGCTGATACGGCCAAATTTATAAAAGAACACCCCGAGGCAAAGGGGATAATCCTTGATTTACGAAATAACCCTGGCGGACTTTTGGAGCAGGCAATCGGGCTTGTGAATTTATTCGTTGATAAGGGCTTAATCGTATCGCAAAAAGGTCGCAACAAAGCCGATACCGAGGAGCATAACGCAGATCCTAAGAAAAAGGTAACCGACCTGCCACTTGTCGTGCTAGTAAATGGCGGAAGTGCGAGTGCAAGCGAGATTGTAAGTGGGTCGTTGCAGGATCTAAAACGCGCTGTAATCGTAGGCGAGAATACTTTCGGCAAGGGTAGCGTGCAGGTGATTTTGCCTATCGAAAACAAGGAAGCCTTGCGACTAACAATCGCGCGGTATTACCTTTCTAGTGGTCGCACAATCCAAGCTGTGGGCGTTACGCCTGATTTGATTGTAGCAGCTGGCAAGGTGCCTCAAAAGAGCGAAAATGAATTTTCAGTCAAAGAAGCCGACCTTAAAAAACACCTAGAAAGCGAGCTTGCAAAGGTCGAAGAGCCGAAAAAAGAAGAAGAAAAAAAAGAGAAAAAAGATGAGAAGAATTTCATCTCAAAAGAGCAGATTAACGACGATATTCAGCTAAAAACCGCAATTGATGCGATTAAAATTTTAAGACTAAGCAAAGGAGAGTAGCATGGCAAGCAAAAAAGAGCTTATTTACGAGGGCAAAGGCAAAAAAATGTGGTCTGTGGAGGGCAACGATGATTTGCTAATTAGCGAATTTAAAGATTCCCTAACTGCATTTAACGGCGTGAAAAAGGCAGAAGAGGCTGGAAAAGGCGCACTTAATTGCAAAATTTCAACTCAAATTTTTCATTTATTAGAGAAAAACGGCATCAAAACTGCGCTAGTTGAGACGCTAAACGAAACTGAGCAATTAGTCAAAAAATGCAAAATTTTCCCACTTGAAATCATCGCGCGAAATGTCGCTACTGGCTCACTTACAAAACGCCTTGGTATCAAAGAGGGCATGATTTTGCCATTTACTTTGGTCGAGTTTTGCTACAAAGACGATGATTTGGGTGATCCGATCCTAAACGACGAACACGCCATAATTCTAGGCGCGGTAAAAGATCAAGCCGAGCTTGACGAGCTTAAAGTAATCGCAAAGAAAATAAATGAAATTTTGGTTAAATTTTTCGATGAGAGAAATTTGCGCCTAATCGACTTTAAAATCGAACTTGGCAAAGATAGCAAAGGCGAAATTTTGTTAGCTGATGAGATTAGTCCTGATAGCTGCCGTTTTTGGGATAAGGATACGAACCAAAAACTAGACAAAGATGTATTCCGCCAAGGGCTCGGTGATGTAAAAGTCGCTTATGAGGAAGTTTTAAAAAGAATTTTAGGATAAAAAATGAAAGTAATCGTAAATGTAAAATTGAAAAATGGCGTTTTAGATCCGCAAGGCAAGGCTGTCAAACACGCCCTAACTTCGCTTGGTTTTAGCGGTGTAAATTCTGTAAGCGTGGCTAAACAAATCGAGCTTGACATGCAAGGCGAGAACAAAGAGGCGATTTATAAAAATGTAGAGCAAATGTGCGAAGACCTGCTAGCTAACACCGTTATCGAAGATTACGAGATTGTGCTATGAAGGTAGCGGTTATCAATTTCCCGGGCACGAACTGCGAACGCGACACAAAATATGCTTTTGAGCGTCTTGGTTGCAATGTGGAAGTGATTTGGCATAAAGATACTACGCTAAATGCCGATTTGGTCGTGCTTCCTGGCGGTTTTAGCCATGGCGATTATCTAAGAACGGCTGCGATTGCGAAATTTAGCCCTATTATGGAGGCTGTGCGCGCTCACGCCAAAAAGGGCGGGTATTTGCTCGGTATTTGCAATGGATTTCAAATGCTTTTGGAGCTCAAACTCTTAGAGGGCGCCATGAACCGCAACATAAATTTGAGCTTCATCTCTAAATATCACTATCTAAAAGTCATTAGTAATGACAATAAATTTCTTGCTTGTTGCAAAAATGGCGAAATTTTAAATATCCCTATCGCACACGGCGAGGGCAATTACTATGTCGATAGCGAAAATTTGAAAAAAATGTATGATAATGACCAAATTTTGCTTAAATACTGCGACGAAAATGGCAATGATTTAAACCCAAATGGCTCGGTTGATAGCATAGCTGGAATTTGCGATAAAAACAAAAAAATCTTTGGTCTTATGCCGCACCCTGAGCGCGCTATCGAGGAAATTCTTGGTGGAACGGACGGCGAAAAAATGCTAAAAGGGCTAGTTTGTTAAGAATAGTTTTAGCCCTTTTTAGTATTTGCGCACTTAGCCTAGCTGCGCCAGAGGTTAGCATAGATTCGCTCGATGATTTGAGCAAATACGCTCCGAAAAAATCGGAGCAAACCAGCTCTACTGAGGGCGCACAGCGTGATAACTCTCGCGTAATGATGAAATTGAATAAAAACGAGGTTATGAACAAAAACCTTAGCCTTGATGATTTGAAGGCGCTCGCACCGACAAATGAGGTGGATTTGGATATTTCAGATGAGAAAATCTATGAGGATATCAAACCCAAAGAACTCACTCTCAAAGTCGATGGAGCGCCTAAAAAAGCCTATTATAATGAAATTTTTAGGATAAATTTCAGCGTGTATTTAGGTCAAAAAGTAACCGTTACGCCAAAGCTAGCGATCGATCGCACGGAGAATTTAATCTGGCTAAACGAGGATAATCTTTCGTGGATACAGGGCGATGAGATGTTTGAAACGACGCTGTATTTTAGCGCAAATGGCGAGGGTGCGAAGATAAATGACATTATTCTAACCTTAGAGCGAAATGGCGAATTTTTTGAAAAAAGCTCGATTAAACCGCGCAATCCTGAGTTTATCAAGCTAGAAAAAAGGGAAAATTTCGTCCATATTTCAGCCGATGATTTGAAGCTGAAAAACTACAAAACCGCCAAATTTGACGATAATTCAAATTTGCTTACCCTAGATTTAAGCGTGCGAAACGGCGCGCTTGCCTCATTTAGCGTGGATAATCCCGCTATTGTAAAACAAGGCGTGGATTCTGTGCGTGGCGGATATGCTAGCCAGAGTGGGTATTATTTCGCTGTAATCGACAAAAATGTGAAAAATTTCGATTTTAGCTATTTTAATCTGCAAACGAAAAAATTCGAAAATTTCGGTATCGAGCTAAATCCGCAGGCCGAGGATCTTAGCACGCAAATCGGGCTCAATCCGAAAGAATCAAAATTTGAAGCTTACAAACAAATCGCCATTTACACCCTTGCAGCGGTGCTTTTGGTGATGTTTTTGCTCAGCAAAAATATCACTCCGCTGATTTTTGCGGTGATTATTTTGGCGCTAAATTTGTATTATCAAAACCCTTATGGAAACGGCAAAATCGCCAAAAATACCGCCGTGCATATCCTGCCGATACCGACATCTACGGTGTTTTATGTCACCAAAGAGCCTCAAAAGGTCGAAATTTTGGGCGAAAACAAGGGATTTTATAAAATCATGCTAAGTGGTAGCAAAATCGGCTGGATCAAAAAGGACGAAATTGTCAAGGATTAAGGCGCTTTTTTACTCGTTTTGGTTCGTCGCTACGGTAATGGTCGTAATCGTGCTAATGTGGGCGAAAAACAGCTCGCACCGCACATTTCGCCGTATGTGGGGCAGGTGGCAAAGATACGCTGTGGGTTATGAT
Source organism: Campylobacter sp. JMF_14 EL1 (assembly GCF_027737585.1). Lineage (NCBI taxonomy): Bacteria > Pseudomonadati > Campylobacterota > Epsilonproteobacteria > Campylobacterales > Campylobacteraceae > Campylobacter > Campylobacter sp. JMF_14 EL1. The sequence continues at coordinate 180,976 of NZ_JAOVTW010000001.1, read as the reverse complement.
ATCGAAATCATCGGCTCGCCAGACCCGCAGGTGGGGCTTTTTATCGCAAATCATCAAAGCATTATGGATATCGTGGTTTTGGAAGAAACGCACCCCGCAAACATCTGCTGGATAGCCAAAAAAGAGATTGGCGAACTGCCGATAATCGGCAAAATTTTAACCCTGCCAAAGATGATTGCCGTCGATCGCAAAAACCCTCGCGAGCTCGTGCGAATCGTGCATGAAGTAGATGATCGTATAAAAAATGGCCGCGCTATCGTGATGTTTCCGGAAGGCACCAGACATCGTGGCACGAAAATGCTCAAATTTCAAAACGGCGCAAAAATGATAGCAAACAAACTAGGCCTTAAAGTCCAGCCTATCGTGCTTATCGGCACTGGGGCGATTGCGGATTCGAAGGAATTTCGCGTGCGAAGCGGACATGTGAAAATCATCTACCTAGACCCAGTCGATACGAGCGATAACGCATGGTTAGAAAATACCCGCACCAAAATGCAAGCCATCATCGACGAGCACGAAAATTCAGCGCAAAATGGCGAAATTTCAGCGCAAAATTCTACGCAAAATTCTACGCAAAATTCAGAGCCAAATTCGGCTAGTAATAGTAGCGAACAGTGTTAAATTTGGCTAAATTTGGGGAAATTTTGAAAATTTTAATTCTGTTTTTTTCATTTTTACTTTTTGGTTGTGCTAGCGAAAACACCCTCTCTCTCATCGCTGTGGGGGATAATCTAATCCACTCCAAGCTAATCGAGGGCGCGCATGATAAAACCGCCAAAAGCCACGATTTTAAGCCGTATTATCGCTTTATCAAAGATGAAATCAAAGACAAAGATATCAAAATCATAAACCAAGAAACAATCCTAATCGAAGATAAAAAAAAGCTCTCTGGCTACCCAAATTTCGGCTCTCCGCTCGAAGTAGGCGAGGCTGTGAGGGACGCTGGGTTCAATCTAATCGCCCATGCGACAAACCACGCGCTCGATAAGGGCGAAGAAGGCATACTAGATAGCTCGAAATTTTGGTCTAGTTTCGAGGATATCACATATATCGGCATTTCGCCAGATCAAAATAGCAGTAAAATCGTTAAAATTTTGAAAAAAAACAATGTTAGCGTCGCGTTTTTGAACTACACTTATGGGCTAAACGGCCACATAATGCCAAAAGGCAAAGGGTATTTGGTGGATTTGCTAAGCGACGAGGAAAAAATTTTAAGCGACTTAGAACTTGCGAAAAAACACGCCGATTTTGTGGTAGTTTTGCCACATTGGGGCGTGGAATACACACACAAACCAACCGCCACGCAGAAAAAGCAGGCGCAGTTTTTGGCAAACTCTGGCGCAGATCTCATCATCGGCACACACCCGCATGTAATCCAACCATTAGAGCTCATCACCACAGATGATAACAGAAGCGTGCCGTGCTTTTATTCGCTAGGAAATTTTATCTCAAACCAAGACGAGAGCGCGCGCATGCTGGGCGCCATGGCTGATATCGTAATCGAAAAAGAGGGCAACGCGACAAAGATAAAAAGCCTGCGCGCAGTCCCGCTAATCACGCACATTAGCCCATATTCGCACGATTTTTCGGTGCATTTGCTCGCTCGCTACCCAGATATGCTAGCGATGACGCACAGGCTTAGGCGGGTTGGGGACTTTAAAACCGAAAATTTAAAAACGCTTTGGAACAGCGTTTTTCCTGAATTTGAAATTAAATAAATTTGATTAAAAGGGGAGAGTGTGGAATTTGAAATTTGGCAAATTTTGATTTTAGTTGCTGCGGCGTTTGCTGGTGGATTTATCGACGCAATTGCTGGTGGCGGAGGGCTGATATGCCTGCCTGCACTGCTTGCAGTGGGTATCCCGCCACACCTCGCCCTTGGCACAAACAAGCTTCAAGGCACATTTGGCACATTTTCTGCGGCGCTAAATTTCACACTCAAAGGGCTAGTCGATCCGCGCAAAATCGCCCTAGCGATAGTCTGCACTCTCATTGGCGCATTTATTGGCACGCGTGTGGTGCTTTTAATCGACGCGAAATTTCTAAACTACATTATCCCGGTTTTGCTTTTAGCGCTTTTTATTTACACTGTGCTAAGCCCAAATTTAGGCGAAAGCGAGCGCGCAGCGAAGATGAGTAAAAATTTATTTTATGTTTTGTTTGGTCTGCTTTTGGGATTTTATGACGGATTTTTCGGACCTGGGGCTGGGTCGTTCTGGACTTTTGCACTAGTTGGCGTGCTAGGACTTCACATGAAAACTGCTGTCGCACAGACAAAAATTTTAAATTTTGTCTCAAATATCGTATCACTAGGCGTATTTATCATCGGCGGACAGGTGCTGTGGATGATAGGTATCATCATGGGTTGCGCGCAGATAGTAGGCGGCTGGATGGGGTCAAATTTGGTCGTGAAAAAGGATGTGAAATTCGTGCGCACGATACTGCTTTTCGTCGTTGCATGCACAATTTTAAAGCTACTTTATGGACTGATTTTTGGCTAAAATTTGGTAGTTTTATAAAAAACTTAAATTTATTGGCTCATAAGTTAAAAGTGGCTAGAATTTTTTAATTTTTTTTTGAAAGGAAGCTGTATGAAGGTAATTTCGACAAAAAAAGCCCCAGGTGCCATTGGGCCGTATTCACAAGCAATCGTTGCAAATGGATTTGTTTTCACTTCTGGTCAGATTGCGCTCACGCCAGAGGGCGAGTTCGCTGGTGGCGATGTGAGAGCGCAAACTACGCAGGTTATGGCTAATTTAAAAGCGATTTTGAAAAAGGCTGGAAGCGACTTTGACCACGCGATTAAAACCACGATTTTTTTGGCTGATATGGGCGATTTCGCGGCGGTAAATGAGGTGTATGGCGAGTATTTCAAAGACACTAAACCAGCCCGCTCAACCGTTCAGGTCGCAAAACTCCCAAAAGACGCTCTTGTAGAAATCGAAGTCATCGCAAGCGTGAAATAAATTTATAAATTTTTCTGCTTTGTTTTGCGACGCTAAATTTTTGTCGCGAACAAAGCAATTTTTTATTTTTTCGTATAGTTAAAATTTAACAACGATATTTTTAATCTAATCGCTTAAAATCAATAATAAAGGAAGTAATAATTCCAAAAATAGCACTAAATATAGCAATACAAAACCAAATCAATCCAAAACCATAAAAAATTCCAAAGATGAAAAAATCCAAATTTTCTAATTTCAGAATTTCTGAGCTATTGAAATAACCTTTTTTATTTTTTATTTCTATAAGATCATAACACATAAGCAGAAAAAAAGATAGAGAAACCAAAAATAGAAATCTATTTTTGATGAGCAAGCCTGAAAATTCGCCTGGTCGTAAAATCAAAGTGATAAATTGGTCTGGGGCGGATTTGTTTTCGTGTAAAAATATGCTGGGGTCATCTGCTCTTTTGCATTTTATCCAAAAACCATAATTAAAACCCAGAAAATAAATAGCATAAATGAAGCAACAAGCGCCATAAATTAGACCGAGTAAGCTCATTTCGCATAGATAAAATGTAACAAAAGTCGGTAAATTTTCGTATGAATAATTTACGATTTCAAAATGAGATTTCATAAAATTTATAAAAGTATTCAAAATAGGAAATTTTTCTACAATGTCGTTTGGTAAGACAAAAATTTGTAATGAAACTAGCAATGTAAAAATCAAAAAATAGTAGTTATATTTTTTGATTTTTTTATGCAAATTTAGTAATTTTGTTTCTTTATTTTCCATTGATACTCTTTTAAAATGTTGATTATGGCTCTAATACTAAAAGAGCCATAATCCAATTTGGCACTAAATGCGAAATAAACCCCGTTTAATCTCTACTATCGCTGATTTCATATCCGAAATTTATCGTTTTTGCCTCGCCGTTATTTAGCCTGAATTTCCAGCTTGCTCGGCCCTCAGTGTCGATATTACCTATTTTTGTGCCACTTTTATCAGTGATTTTGACTTTCTCGTCCGCGCTTAGTGGCATTTTGGCGAGTAGTTCGATATCCCAAGCCCGCTCGCTTGTGTTTTTCACCTCGTAATTCCAGCTAGAAATCGTGGTTTTTTTGGTGCCAAAAAAGTTTTCTTTGGTGTTTTTTTCATCGATTTTTTTGGTGACTTTGATTAGGCGATTTTGTCCTAAAAACACGCTAGTATCCACACCGGCAGGTATTTCCTCGCGCCAGTCTTGACCAGCATTTACCCCGTCGATTTCGATTGTCGTAAGGGCGTGATTGAGTGGCTTTTCAAGCTTTGTTTTGGCCTGCAAAAACGCTAAATTTTGGCTGTATGCGTCGATAAAAACGCTAAATTTCGCTTCTAAAATTTGCTTGTCAAAGTCGATTTTCGCGCTCTCATTTGGCGCAATGCTTAAATTTTCAATCATGTATGAGTTAGATAGTGTGAGCTCTGCATTTGTCGCCTGCACGGCGCGGTTGCTCATCGCAGCCCTTGGCGCGGCATTTAGCATGGCTTTTTGCATATACACGCCATCTGCTTCGTAAGTTTGCCCGCCGATATAGTGCGCCTGAAACGGCCTTGGGGCGAGCAGGGCAGAATACGCATACGGATAAATTGCCACACTAAGCGCGTCAAGAGCCGAATTTAGCGGGTTTTTCACGCGGATTGATTGCGTGATAGCAAGCTTTTGCTTCTCTGTATCGGCGCTGATTTTCGCGCTCGCCCCCTCGTTTAAAAACGCCGCGTATCGCAACGCAACGCTCTTTGGCGCACACGCAAAGCTTAAATTCGCATGCCTCATTTGCGCACTTGGTGTGCGTGCGATTTGCTCGTTTAGCGCGCTCTCATCGGCTTGAAGCTTAGCGATATTTTCAAAATCCCTTAGCGCGCCCATGTAAAATTCATCTGCATTTCCGCTACCAGAACTAGCCAAACTTTTGCTAAATTCAATCTTAGCCTGGATTGCCTTTTTTTGCGCTACTACCTTTGCGAGTGCCTCTTCTAGGCGTTTTCTCTCGTCGCTTTTTATCTCATAAATCCCGCTGTCTTCAAGGTTTTCTAGCTCGCACTCGCTTTTTATTTCAAGCAGACCTAAATCGAGCGTGGCAGGGATTTCTACGCTAAATTTCGCAGAGCCTGGGCTAAAAGTTTGGGTCAAAAAACTATCGTTTTGATAAATTTCGATGAAATTTTGCTTTGGTTTTTCTAGCTCGTTTGCGCCACAGAGCGCGCACGATACGATTAGTGGCAGGGTTAGGCTTTTCATTGCATCTCCTTAAAAATTTTCAAAATATTAGTAATTTAAAGTAAATGGTAGTTTAAAAGTGTAAAATGAAAGCTTTATAAAATTTTTAGGGGTGAAATATGCTAGAAGCGCAAGACTGGGAGTTTTTGAAGGGAAATTTTTGCGATAAATTTGATTTTAGCGGCGATGATTTGAGCTTGATTTACAAAAACGCGTATAAAAAGCGCCTCAGAGCGGGGCAGATAATCTATGCTAGCGAGGATTGTCTGGGCTATGTTTTGCTTCGTAGCGGGCTTTTGCGCGCATTTATCGGCACTGGGGGCAAGGAGCTGACTGTTTTTAGCATACAAAACGGCGAGAGCTGTATGATTTGCGATACTTGCAAGTTCGCCCTTGCCCAAAACCGCCTTAGCGTCGAGGCTAGAACCGAGTGCGAGCTCATCGTAATCCCGCCAAGCATTTTCAAAATCATAAAAGAACGCTATCCCGCCGTGCTAAATTTCGCCCTAGAAATCGTAGCCAAACGCTTTTTGCAAGTCATAATGGCAAGCGAGCAGGCGATTTTCGCGCCACTTAGCGAGCGCATAATGGGGTTTTTGCGCGAAAATTTGGGCGCGAACGGCGAAGTGTGCGCGACGCACGAAGATATAGCCAATCATATCGGAAGTGCCAGAGAGGCGGTATCGCGCGTGCTAAAAGAGATGGAAAAATCAGGCAAAATCGCCCTTAGCAGGGGCAAGGTCGTGGTGATTGAGATTTGAAATTTTGAAATTTTGCGTTTTGTTTAAATTTTGGTTTGCAAAATACTGCGCCGAAATTTTTTGAAATTTTAAAATTTTTAAAATTTGGCTAAATTTTAAAATTTAGCCAAATTTTGCGTTAAAACAGTCCCTTTAAAATCCCCTTAACAGCCTCTTTTGCCTTGTCTTCACGGCTTTTTTCTTTGGCATTATTTTGCGCGTCAGAATTCGCGCCAGTGTTTTGCCCTGATTTAGACCCCTTATCGCCTAGGAGTTTGTCGATACCTTTGCTGATTTCTTTGTTTAATTTTTCCTTCAAATACGCAGAATCGACGCTATATTTTGGGTTTTGCGTGGTGCCGGTGATTTGGACGCTAATATCCGTTTTTTCGATATTTGCCTTAACCGGGATATTGATTTGCTTGCTTTGGGTGTCAAATTTGCCCGCGCTCACATTTAGCTTGCTTTTTTGCGCGCTCATATTTGTGTTAAAAGTGATTAAATTTTGCACGATTGTGCCATCAAGCGTTACATTATTATAAACTTCGCCGGCTAAATCACGACCTAAAATTTTGCTTACGACGCCCATAAAATCGCTACTTTTGAGTCGTCCTTGATTTATGAGGGAGTTAAATTTGCCCTTTTTGGACTTTGTGTTGTAGCTAAAATCCATGTCCCCAACGCCGTCGTAAATGTGGCGCACACCAAGCATATCGGTCAGGTCTTTGACTGCGAATTTCGTGAGTTTGACGCTGACATCATCGTTTATCATTTTGCCGTTCATTGCCCCGCCAAGGATATTTGACGCAAACGAAACGGCGAAATTTTTAGGTTTGTAATCGATTTTGCCGTTTCCGTTAAATTTGCCAAACAGCTCAATGCCAGTTAGAAATTTCATCTTGCTTAAATTTGGCACATTAACGCTATAATCGGCGTTTAGAGTGCTAGTTTTGAGATTATAAGTCCCTGTTATTTTGTCGAAATTCGCCAAATCTGAGCCGAGTTTGGCGGTAAAATTCGCAAGCGAGTTTTTGATATTTGCGCCCAAATTTAGGCTAAATTTCGTATCGCTTGGGAAAGATTTGCCACTAAGTTTGTCGAGGTATTTTTTATAAAGCACGCCATTAGCGATATTTGCGCTAAGTTCGCCGTTTGTTCCAGAATCTAGATTTAGCTTAGCTTCGCCGTTTATCGCGCCATTTCCGATAGCTTCCATGCCCAAAAACGAGGTTATAACTGCCAAATTTAGCGATTTTGCGCGCACGCTTAGCGCGCTAAGATTGCCACTAGCTATCAAATTTCCGCCAAGCGCGTCGAGATTTAGGGCTAGGTTAGCTAGTTTTCCCGATTTTAGCGTGATATCAGCCACGCCCTTGCCTGAGCCTGAAAATTTCTGCCCTGTGATGTGAGAGAGTTTGGCAAAGTCGCTAATAGCGAAATTCGCGCTAACTTTGCCGTCTTTGCTAGGCGCATTATACGCGCCATTTATCACGGCTTTTAGGCCATTTTTAAAGGCGTTTATGTTTGTGTTTTTTAGCGTGAAATTCTTAAAATCGCTGATTAGCTCGCCACTAGCGAGTAAGTCGCCAGAGGTTTCGTAGTTTATGATTTTGGCTATGTTTTTAAGCTCAGGCACGCTTAGGGTAAAATCGCTTTGAAGGGTGCGCTTTTGCATATCAAAAATGCTTTGTTTCGCGCTTAAATTTGCCAAATTTGAGTTGATTTCGCTCGTGGCTTTGGCGATACCCTCGCTCACGCTGATATCGGAGTTTAGCGCGATTTTAACGCCACTTGGGATAGTTATGTTTAGATCTTTTAGCGCCTTTTCGTTTAGCAATAAATTTTGCGATTTTATGGTTGCACTGCCCTCTGGTGCGCCGTTTGTGGCGATGATATTGGAGTCAATGGCGACATTTCCGGTGGCGTAAAGTGGCTGACCTGCCACGGCTAAAATTTTGGCGACATTTAAATTTGGCGCTACGATTTGCAGGTCTGTGGGCATAAAATCTGTGAGATTAGCTAAAAATTTCACATCGCTATCAAATGCCCGTCCTGCGCCGTTTGCGCTGATTTTTTGCATATTTCCTAGCACGCGACCATTTAGCGAAACCCTTTCGCCGTCAAGTGCTACGCCAAAGCTTTTTAGATCTTTTGCATTTAGCTCGTAGTTTGTGTCGAAGCTTTTGGAAAAAATATCGTATTTGCCCACCAAATGCGCCGAAATTTCGCCATTAATTAGCGCCGTAATGTCGAAATCGTCGTAGTTAAGGTCAAATTTATCTAACCTAATATCAAAGCCCGTTTTCTCGCTAATGTATCGTTCGATATGAGGCTTAGTGATAGAGTTGCCAAAATCGCTCCAAAGTAGCGCGAAAACCCCGCCGAAAATCAATCCGATAAAAACCAAAATTCCTATGATATATTTCATAATTTGCCCTTTAAAATTTTTCGTAAATTTTATCGCATTAGATTAAAATTTTATGCCAAAAATTTTGATAAAATAGGGCAAAATTTACTAAATTTCAAGGATTTTTCATGCTACCGCTAAAACAAGTGGAAAATAAAAAAAATAAAAGATTAAATCAAATTTTTGAATTCATCAAATCTCGCCCTGCAAAAACGCAAGAATTAGCCCAAATTTTCGGTGTCAATGCAAAGACGATAGGTAGAGATATGGAGATTTTAAGGGATTGTGGCGTGGTAAAAGAGGGGTGGAGCTGGAAATACGACCCTAGCGCGCAAATGCGGGATTTAAGCGACGAGGAGAGGCTGGTGCTAAGCCTGATAGCAAGTCTGTGCGAAAACATATCCTCTGATTTTTATTTCAAAAATAGCGAGCTAATTTCTGGCTTGCTTGGGGGCATGGACGAGCAAATTTTGGCGTTTTTTGGCAACGAAAAGCTGGATAAAAAATCAATAGAAAAATTTAGTCTTGTCCAAAAAGCGATAAAAAACAAAAATATCATCAAATGCACTTACGGCAAGCATGAATTCAAAGCAAAACCCCTAAAAATCGCGTTTTTGGAGGGGTTTTGGTATTTGTTTGTGTTCGACTGCGGCGAAGGGGATAGGTTTAAGAAATTTCACTTCAAAGATATCGAAAATATAAAAATCACGCCCGAGGTTTTCAAAACATCCGCACAGGTGCAAAAGCGCATAAAACAGGCGCGCTCGGTGTGGTTCGAGCTAGAAGACAAGTATAGGGCGAGGCTGTGGATAGATGAAGTGATCGCGAAGTATTTTAGGCGCAAACCATATATCAACTGCGATTTTACAAAGGAGTGCGAGGACGGCTCGATCGAGATTGAGTTTGGGTTTAGCAATCCTATGGAGGTCAAACCGCTGATTTATCGGTTTTTGCCACATATCAAGGTCGTCGAACCGGCCTGGCTAAATGATGAGATAAAGGCGCAAATCGCGGGGTATCTAGGCGAGATAAGTTAGTCTTGCAAACTTTGCTTATCTCGCGATTATCACAAATAATTAGCTTCTAGCCTATCGTTTATGCTGTCTAGTCTGTGCTCTAAATCGATTATTGTATTTTCTAAAACCGCTATTTTCGCTTCTAAATTTGATATTTTTTTCTCTAAATTTCGCTCGTTGTCTTGCACATCGATTATTGTGTCTCTTAGAAATTCTATATCGTTTTTTAAATCCGATACTCTTTCTTTTAAACTATCATCGTAGTATGGCGAATAATCAGTGATTTTTTTATCGCCAACTTTGAAATCTTTGATTATTTTTATAGCTTCTTCTTCGTCCTTGACACTAAATGTGCCAAAATGAGCACCTGCTGGTCTAAAAAGACCAAAACTAATCTTGTTTTCTTGTGCGTTGATAATGCAAGCCATTCCACGGCTATCATTAACAAACGCATTTGAGCCTTGTTTTCTTTTTAAAGCACCGATTTTTAGCGGGAATTTGTCTAAATTTAGCATATTTTCTATCCTTTCTTTTAAATTTCAATTGGATTTTACTCAAAATTTCAGACACTTTTGTGTCAAATTTAGCCACGAAAATTTTCAAATTTGACAAATTTTCGGTGATTTTATCACTATGCGCGCGCTCTTAAAATGCTATAATCGCGCCGAATTTGTAAAATTTAGAAAAAGGAGAGAGTATGCAAAGCATAAAAAGTCGTATGATTCGTATAGTAATCGGCGCGATAATCATGGTAGTTGGGGCGTTTTATCACAGCTGGTGGGGCGCAGTGGGGCTAGTGCCGTTTGTCGTGGGGGTGAGTGGATTTTGTCCTGCGTGCTATTTTTTGAATCGTTGCAAACTGCCACAAAATTAAAATTTAAAAGTAGGGCAAACCTGCCCTACAAATTAATTCGAAGTATTTAAATCGCTTGAAGTATTGTTGATATAGGCGTTTGTGCTGATTTTGTTCCACTCGCGCCCGATTTTTAAAAACGCTCTTTGGCTATCCAAAATTTCTTTGAAAAGCGGATCTTTCGCACTTTCTTCATCTAAAATTTCATTTGTCGCGCTTCTTAGTTTTTCGACTACATCGGCTGGGAAATTGCGGACTTGCACATTTGGAAACTGCGCTTTAAGCTCTGCCCAAATTTTAGAATTCTCATAAAAGCCCTTGTTTTGGAAGTTTTCGCCAGCCATACGAGCTGCTGCTTCGATGATAGCTTGCAAATCAGCAGGAAGCTTCTCGAAAGCCTTTAAATTCACCAAAATTTGGCAATCCCCAGCTGGTTCTTGCCAGCCTGTGTAGTAGTAGTTCGCCACTTTGTGGAAGCCAAGAGGCATATCATACACTGGACTTACCCACTCCACAGCGTCGATTGTGCCCATTTCTAGCGCCATAAATAGCTCGCCAGTTGGGACAGTGTTTATCGTAGCGCCTAGCTTGCTCATTACCTCGCCACCAAAGCCAGGAATTCTAAATTTAATGCCTTGCAAATCAGCTAACGAGTTGATCTCTTTTTTGAACCAACCACCCATTTGCATGCCAGTTGAGCCCATTAGAAATGTCTTCATGCCATATGCGCTAAACATTTTGTCATTTAGCTCTTTTCCGCCACCATAATAATACCAAGCGTGTTGCTCATCAGTAGTCATACCAAATGGCACGGCAGTCCATAGCATGGTCTTTGCGTCCTTGCCTTTGTAGTAATATAGCGAAGTATAGCCTAAATCATACTGACCGCTTTTTACAAAATCAAAAACGCCAAAGCTGGCTTTGTGCTTTGACGGAGTGTCGATACGGATTTCCAATCGTCCGCCACTTAGCTCTTCGGCGTATTTTTTAAACTCATTAGCCGCGTCGCCCAGAACTGGCATAGTGCTCTCCCAGGTGCTAGCTAGGCGCAAGCGGTATTTTTTATCTGCCGCGAAAGCGTGTGTCGAAAAAAGCATTACAAATGCTAAAACTAAAAATTTTTTCATAAAAATCTCCCTTCAATAAATTTTTAAAATTTTAATTAAATAATTCAGGTTTGTTTGCGCGCAAAAACTCAACCACAGCGATTGGTTCGTCTGCACCCTGCGCGTCTGAGTTTTGCAGGACTTCGTCGATATTTTCGATATAGGCTTGCGCGGCGGCTTGGAGTTTGTCGCGTCTGACGCCAGCGTAGATTAGCATGGCTTCGAGTGTGATATTTAGCTCGTAGATTAAATCATCGTTGCTTAAATTTTCGTTTTCAGATTTCATTTTCTGCCTTTTGGGTTTTTAAATTTATGAGTTGTTCGATTTGGGACTTTATCGCTTCGTATGAATTCGCGTCCTTAAAGCCGATAAAAATCCCGCCACTAGCGTTTGCGTGTCCGCCACCGCCAAGTAGATTTTTCGCCATTGCGCTCACATCGACTTTGCCGTTTGCACGGAAACTTAGCGTTTTTTTCGAGGTTACATCGATGAAAAAGTCCATATCAGGGTTGCGCGTCAAAAAGTCATTTCCGATGACGCTGACATTGCCGATATTGTAGGTCAAAATGCCTTTGTGGTTCTCGTATTTGATGATAAATTTGTCTTTTTGCGCGCCAAGGAGCGTGACGACATAATCCGAGATTAGGTTGCTTAGCGTGTCATTTCGCTCGGCGTTAAAAAAGCTTTTTTTGATAGCGTGAAGCGCGTCATCTAGGGCGATGTGAGGCTCGTTTAAATTTTGAAATTCAAAAATTTTATTTAGCAAAAAATTTATATACTCTCTGCTTTGCTCTTCGAACATGATTTTGTTGATCTCTTTTGCGCCCGCGACCATACCAAGGCAAACCTTGCCAAGCTCGAACTCGCTCTCATCTTTTAGCCAGATATCGACTGCATTTACGACCTTGACAAATTTCGCTAGCTCTTCGTCCTCGCCAAAAATCGCGCTGAAAAAATCATAGGTGATTTTGGTAGCGCAACGAGAATTATCCAGCAGATACCAAGGGTGCTTTTGCGCGCACTCTGCGCCACTTTGGTGATGATCGAGCAAGAAAATTTTGGCGTTTTTTTGCGCTAATTGTGTTTGAAATTTCTCGCACTGAGCGGGGAGCAAATTTAGATCAGTTATCAAAACAAGTGATTTTGCGTCTGGGTTAGTTTGCAAATTTTCATCGATTTTGCCCAAAATTTGGTCAAATTTTTCGACGATTTCTTTGCCATAATTTGCGTTAAAAAACTCCACGCCATTAAGGTAGTGCGCGACTACGAGCTGGGCAGAGTATCCGTCTAAATCGGTGTGGCTTAGGTGGTAAATTTTCATTAACGCTCTTTTTTGATAATGTCTTGCAAGGTGACATTTTGCATATACTCATCGACTTTGTCTTGAAGCTCGTTAAACATGAGATTTACGCGACATAAAGCCCGTCCGTTTGGGCAGCCTTTGGTGCCTTCTTGTGTGCAATCAAAAATCGAAGCTTTGCGTTTTTCGGCACTTGTGATGATTTCAAGTAGGGTGATTTCGCTAGGTTTTTTGGCTAGGCTAAATCCGCCTTTGGCGCCTTTAAATGAGTTTAAAAGCTTGCTTCTGGCTAGGCTTTGCAAAATTTTGGCTAAAAAACTGCGTGAAATTTGAAGTTTTTCAGATATCGTATCGACATCCACAGATTCGCTATTTTGATTTTGAGCTATGCAAATCATCGCAAGTAGGGCGTATTCTGACGCTTTTGTAAAGAGCATTTTCTCTCCTTTTTTGATAAATCCGACTATTTTACCCAAAAAAAGCAAAAATTTAGGTAAATTTAGTATAATTACCGCTTATTTTATTTCACCGATCAGGAGGTCATTATGGCTTTAGACACGGCTCAAAAAGCACAAATAGTTGCGAAATTCGCTAGAAAAGAGAAAGATACAGGTTCAGCAGAGGTGCAAATCGCGCTACTTTCTGCAAAAATTGCATATCTTACAGATCACATCAAAGCAAATCCAAAAGATTTCTCGTCTCGCCTTGGACTACTTAAAATCGTAGGTCAAAGAAAAAGAATGATGAAATATCTAAAAAATAAAGATTACGCTACATACTCAAAACTAGTTGCAGAACTTGGTTTAAGAGATAAATAATTTCAGTTTTTATTTTGTCTTAAAGCGCGTCTAGCCTCGCTAGATGCGCTTTTTTTATAACTAAAAATTTAAAATTTTTAAGTGATAATCATCAATTTATAACGCACAAAACACAGCGATATTCAAATTTTAAAAGCCTATACCTAAAATTTAGTAATCTTATGCGAAAAATTTTCGTGTGCTGTGCTTTGTATGGGACATGCAAGTTGAAATTTTTTATTATAAAAAAAATTAAACATCGCAAAGATAAATTTTGCATTATAAAATTTTATAAATTCGGTGATAAAAATTTTTCAGTTTTGACGACTTTACTTGTTATATTTACTCGTAGTAAAAAACAATAAAAATTTTCAAATTTCCTCGCAAATTCCCCAAATTTTAGCCCATTTTAAGAGGGGGGGGGGATACAATATAAACTTTATTTTTTTTACAAAGGGCGAAAAATGATTGATAGCGTGGTTGCAAGCGAGCTGTTTATAAACGAGGATATTTTGACATTTTGGGCGGGCAGAAACAAAGAAATCTGCGATATGTGCGTGGCAAACGAAAATTTCGATCGTATCAAACGCTACAATATTTCGCTATCGAATCTCAAAGTCGATACTTTTAGAGCTGGCCATGTGCTTTTTGGCGATGTGGGCGATATATTTTTGAAATTCAGTGCGGGACGCATTAGGTTTTACGGCGACAAGGCTCCAAGGCTGTATCAGGGCGTGTGCCATACCAAAACCAGAATCGGGCGAAAAGATGTGGAGTTTCACTTCGTCTATGCCTCGGCTTACGACGCTAGCGACAATCTCATCGAGGTTTTGCACATCGCAAACGACAAAGAGACTATGTTTTGCCTCGTCGATATCATGCTAAATGGTCAAGATTTCAGCGTCGATGAATACCATGCGCCGACTAAAATCGACCTTGACGCTGACCACACTAGAAGGGTTGCGAGCGTAGATGTGCGAAACCAGCAGTGGAACATAAACACCGCCAAAACAGCCGAAAAAGCAAAAGACGAAAATTTGGATAGCGAGATGATTAAACGCTCTAAATTTGAGGTTGCGGGGCAGATTTCGACACTGCTAGAAAAGCACAAAGAGACGCTGAAAAATATCACAAATAGAAGTGGCGAGAATTTTTACGATTTGTATGCGAAATTTAGCGTTTATGACGATTTTTTGAAAATCGAGAGCTACAAAAGCGCGCTTGGCGATATCCAAACAATCCTAAATAAAATTTATAAAATCAAATTTGACAGGCTTTTGGACTGAAATTTGGGTCAAATTTGGCTTTTTGTTTGAAATTTGCGTGTAATTTTACGATAAATTTTATGATAAATTTTGCGCAAAATTTCAAGTAAAATTTGGGCTTGAATTTTAAAATTTAAAATTCCATTTAAATTTAGCGTTGAGCGATTTTTTGAATTTGGGCTAAATTTTAATATTTTGCAAAAATACTGCGCCGAAATTTTTGGCTCGTAGATTGCCACGGCGACTGCGTCGCCTCGCAATGACAGCGGTTTTAGGGCAATGAATTTTGCGTTCGTGGATTGCTTCGGCGATACTCGCCTCGCAATGACAGCAATTTTAGCGTAAGGCATTTTAAGCTCGTAGATTGCTTTGTCGCTTTGCTCGCAATGACAAATCAAAAAATTTTCAAAATTTCACGCTCAAATTCCACAAATTTCATGCTAAATTTCACTCACCAGAGAAATCCTCCGCTACCATTGCGGCTAGGCGGAGTTTTTCATTATCGAAATGCGTGTAAATGCGCGAGGTATTCAGGCTCGCATGCCCTAGGGCTTCTTGGACTAGCACCAAATCTTTTTCGCGCTTGTAAAGCATGGTCGCAAAGGTGTGGCGTAGCATGTGCGCGCCGTTTTTTTTCTTGCGAATTCCTACGCTTAAAAGCAGTTTTTCTACGATTCTACTGATATAGGCCTGAGTGAGCGCCGAGCCTTTTTTGTTGGTAAAGACATAATCATCTTTGTTTGCAAAATTTGTTTCCAAAGCATCCAAATCGCCCTGGATAAGGCGCTTTTTTATCATTACGACGCGGTATTTATTTCCCTTGCCTCGTATCCGCAAGACATACAAATCTCCGTCCTCGCTGATATCCTTGCGGCGCAGGTTTATCGCCTCTCCGACGCGGATCCCTGTGTAGATAATCACCTTTAAAATCAATCTATTTCTATGGGTAAATTTCTTAAAATCTGCGCTATTTATCGCGCCGATAAATTTTGAAATTTCATCTTCGCTTAGAAACTCAGGCAGTTTCACGCCACGATTTCCGCTCACGCCACCCCAGCTTTTAAGCTCTATTCCGTAGTTGTGCGAGGCGCCATTAGTTTCGTTTTGGCGGTCGATGAAGCCAAAAAAGTTTATCACGGCGATTCGGTAGTTTTTTTTGCTTGCATCGCTTAGCCCTCCCGTGATAGAGGCCAAAACCTCGCTTAAAAGCTCTTCGTCGATATTTTTCATGCTTTCTAGCTCGTAGGATAAAAGCGCGTTATAGAGCTTAAAAAGCGGGTTGAAATATGTATTAATGCCAGTTAGTCCTGCGTTTCTAGCGTCTTTGGCTAGGCTTGAAAGAACTTCGATATTTGGGACATTTTTGGCTAGTGCCATTATGGTTTTGCTAAACAGCTCCTCGTTTTTAAGCTCTTTGTTTGAAAGCGAGCTTAGCTTATACCTGACGAATTTAGCCATCCAAAAAAGTAGCGAAGAGGCGAAATTTTCTTTGGCGTCTAGGGGTTGTTTCATTTCTCGTCCTTAAATATCACAAACGGCAACATTAGCGTGTTTTTGATGAGATTATATGGGGTTTTTAAAACATCTGTGGTAACGGCTGTCGAGTAGGTCGGCTTGCTCATAGTGCCTCGAATTTCGATGATAGTCGAGATTGTCTTATCCTCGCCTAAAATTATTTGATTTAAAAGCGGGATTTTCGAGATTATCGAGCTTGCGTCTTTGAGATATTTTAGCTCTAAATCAATATTTAGCGCGCCTGATTTTAGATTTACTTCGCCGTTTCCTGCGATATCTGCGCTCGTGCCCTCAAACTGCATTGCGTTTAGATAGATTTTATCCTCGCTGCGGCGGAAGTAAATTTTGCCGTTTTTCACGCTAAATCCGCGGTCATTAAAATCTGGCGTTTTGAAAGCCAGAAGCGAAGGGACGGAGTTTAGGAAGCTAAGGAGTTTTTGATAGACGATATAATCTTTCAAAAATGTATTTTCGACCAAAATCTCCCCTCGATAGTTTCTTGGATCGATTCCGCTGGCTTTGAGCGTGAAATTTCCACTATCGAAGCTTTGCGAGCCGATGATTTGATTCAGCTCCCTGCCACTGATATTTTGCGCGAAAATTTGAAATAGGCTTTTTCTGAAAATTAGCTTAAAATCGCCTTGCTTGAATTTCGCATTTAGGCTCATATCCTTGCCAGAAAGCGAGCCTGAATACGACACCAAGTCGATAGTTTTGTTCATATCGGTTAAAATCACAGATGAATTTGTGCCAGAAAAGTTAAATTTCGAGCGCGCAGAATTCGAGCCTGAGTTAAATTCGCTGGTTTGGACGCTAGTATCTATCATGATATCGAGGTCTTTTAGCGTGATATTTGTGCCAGCCTTGCCACTGCTAAAACTTAGTTTGCCATTGCCCGTAGCGCCATTTAGCGAGCTTCCTGCGACCTTTAAATTTAGACTATCGCTATTGTAATACCTGCCATTTTTTTCTATCAAACCAAAGTCAAATTTCAAATTTTTGCTAGTGATTGTGAAATTTGAAAAATCAGCCGTGCTAATGTGCGCATCACCGCCCGTGATTCCGATAGTTTTGAGGGTTTTGGAAAAATTTATTAGATCTTTTATCTCGGCTACATTTATGTCGATTTTATCGCCAAATCTCATATCTGCACCTAAAAACTGCGAGTGCAAAATCGGCGCAGTCCCGCTAAAATCGAGCGTGAGATTGTCTTTGACATTTGAGAATTTTAAAATTTCATTATCCCCAGCCGTGATATTAAAGCTTTTTATCTCTCCGCTAAATTTAGCTTTTCGCGTGGTAAAATCAATAGTCCCGTCTGCTGTGGCGTTGAAAATTTCATTGCCTAGATTTGAGTTTTTGATATCAAGTTTTTTCTCCGTGATATGCACGCTAGCGTGCGAGCTTTTAAATTTCGCCTTTGAAATCATAATTTCGCCGTTTTTTAGGCTCACATTTGCATCTACGGCTGCGCTTTCATGCACTGGGTCGATGTCGATTAGCACTCGTGCGTCGATTTGCTCGGCCTTGCTGACATACACTGGCTCATTTATGCCATAAAACGCCAAAATATCAATCAAATCCTTGCCGATATTTTCTTTGGTGCGCAAATCCAGCGCGACAATCGGCTCTCCGCTAAAAATTTGCTTGATTTTCACCCCAGAGCCATCTAAGCTAATGCCATTAAAGGTCGGATTGCCGATAGCGATATCTAGCGTGCCATTTTCTAGTGTGATATCAGCGCAATCAGCCAAAACTGGCGAAACGGTGCTAGCGAAGCTCACATTTAAATCCTGCGCGCTAGCTCTTGCGAAAATGCGCTTCTCATCGGCGTGGGGATCGTCTAAATCAATGGCGATTTTTAGGGTGTCGATGTAGTATTTCTGCGCTACGACCAGCCCGTAAATCCACTCTTTGGCGTGAGGATTAAGGCCTGTGAGCGCGCCAAGCTCGTCCATAAAGCGTTTTAGACTCGTGGCGTGGGCGTTTGAAACCTCTAAATTTAAATTTGAGCCCACATTTAGCGCAGAAATTTCGCCTGAGATTTCATGCGAAGCAAATGTGCCGTTAAAATCATAAATGCTGGATTTGAAATTCGCGCTAGCCTCGCCTTTAAGCGTGGCGTTGAAATCTTTGAGTGAGATTTCATTTACGCTTACTTTTAGTCCGTTGCTAAGCTGGCTAAGGCCTGCGTTTATGCGAAAATAGCGAGTGTCGATGAAAAATATATCATCGTGGTATAAAACCTCGATTTTATCCTCGCCAATGCGTAAATTTTGGATATTAATCTCCTCGAAAAATTTCATCGCAAGGGTAAATTTCTTGCTATATTCGATGAGTTTTTCGTTTTTTTCCCTAAGTTCGGCTGGGGTTTTTGGCGTAGGATTTGCGTCTGAGAGCTCTTTTTTGTTGATTTGCAGATCTTTTACGCGCAAGATTAGATTGTTTTCAAGCTTTAAAAAAAATCCCTCGATTTTGACGAATTTATTCTCAAATTTATCGATTTTTACCCCTGTTTTTATAAAGATAATTCCACTCATAAAAAGTAAAAGCAAAATGGTAAAAAATCCGTAGATTATCTTTCGTATCACACGCTCTCCAAACTTTTGGCTAAATAAATTTGTGCGTATAATATAAAATTTAGGCAAAATTTGGGCTTATTTTCGTATAATTTCGCAAAATTTGATTAAGGAAAATTATGCAATCTTTGGGCAGGCTTATCCGTTTTTTATCTTTTGTAGTTGAAATTTTACTAATTTTCGTAGCAGTTATTTTCTGGGATTTTCACCAGAGCGCGCAAAACCCAAAAATCGTCGCAGTAGGCCAAGGAAGCGCGGTAAAAATTTTATCATCGCTGGGGACTGGGGCGAGATTTGGCAAGACTCACGCTAGGCTTCTCTCGCTTTATGGTGGCGCAAAAACCGGTGAATTGGAGCTTAGCGCGGAAAATTTACCAAAATATAGATTTTTATACGAGCTAGCTCACGCAAAGCCTGTGATGAACGAAATCAAGCTGATTCCGGGAGAGACCACGATAGTATTTTTGCAAAATTTAGCCAAATCTCGCGCGTTAAGTTTTGAAATTTTAGAGAGCGAATACAACGCAACTGCGCCGTTTTACGAGGGATTTTTGGTGCCTGAAACCTATAAAATCAATAAAAACGAAAACGAAAAAAATATCATTAAAATTTTAAGCGCGAGTGCGAATAAATTTCACGCCGAATTCAGAGAAAAACACTGCGCCGATTGCAACGATACAGCCTATAAAGAGGCGCTAATCAAGGCTTCGATTATCCAAAAAGAGGCCGCGAACGCTGATGAAATGCCAATCGTAGCCTCAGTAATTGAAAACCGCCTAAAAATCGGCATGCGACTTCAAATGGACGGCACGCTAAATTACGGGCTGTATTCGCACACTAGGGTTACGCCAGCGCGTATCCGCACCGATACTAGCCACTACAACACATATTTAAATGACGGCCTGCCACACGAGCCTGTGTGTGTGGTCTCGCCAAACGCGATAAAAGCGGTCTTTGCGCCAGTAAGCACTGAATTTTTATATTTCATGCGAAATAAAAAAACAGGCTTGCATGATTTTGCCAAAACACAGGCCGAGCACGAGCGCAATGTCAGAGCCGCACGAAATGCAAAATAACAAAAAGGAGAGATTATGGCGATTTACTACACTTACACGGACGAATCCCCAGCCATAGCCACACACTCGCTACTACCGATAATTGTGGCGTTTTTACGCTCGGAAAATATCGAGGTGAAAACGGCTGATATTTCGCTTGCTAGCAGGGTTTTGGCAAATTTTAGCGAGTATCTAAGCGAGGAGCAAAAAACTAGCGATGATTTGGCGTTTTTGGCAAATTTGACCAAAAATAGCGACGCAAACATCATAAAACTACCAAATATTTCAGCCTCGCTTCCACAGCTTAAAGCCTGCATTAGCGAGCTTCAAGCGAGGGGTTATGCTTTGCCAAACTACCCTGATAATGCGCAAAGCGACGAGGAAAAAGCTATCAAAGCCCGCTATGCAAAGGTGCTAGGAAGTGCGGTAAATCCAGTCCTTCGTGAGGGCAACTCAGACAGACGCGCCGCAAAAAGCGTCAAAGACTACGCTAGGGCAAATCCTGTGTGGAGTGCCCAGTGGAGCGGGAGCGAGCAAACCTGCGTGGCAAGCATGAGCGGGGGCGATTTTTACGCTTCTGAAAAATCGAAAATTTTCGCTAATGGTGCAAATTTGAGCATAAATTTCACTTGCGCTAGTGGCGAGAAAACCTGCCTAAAAACCCTAAAAATCGAAGCTGGCGAGGTCGTAGATAGCGCGTTTATGAGTGTGAGTGAGCTTGATAATTTTATCGCCACTAGCGCGCAAAAAGCCAAGCAAAGCGGGCTTGTGTATAGCGCGCATTTGAAGGCTACGATGATGAAGGTAAGCGACCCTGTGATTTTCGGACGATTTGTGAGCGTGCTATTTAAGGGAGTTTTCGCTGAATTTAAAGACGAGTTTAAAAGTCTTGGCATAAATGCAAACGACGGGCTAAAAGGGGTCTTTGAAAAAATAAAAAATTCGCCAAATTTCGCCCAAATAAAGGCTAAATTTGACGAAGCGTTTGCGAATTTGCCCGAAATTTATCATATCGACGAAAATACGACAAATTTCGATATGCCAAATTTAGTGATAATCGACGCTTCGATGCCTGCGATGATACGAAACGGCGGGAAGCTACGCACCAAAGGCGGGCAAATGCGCGAAGCAATGGCGGCGATCCCTGATAGAAGCTACGCTAAAATTTACGAGGCGATGATTGAGGATT
The DNA here is from genome assembly GCF_027737585.1 of Campylobacter sp. JMF_14 EL1. NCBI lineage: Bacteria > Pseudomonadati > Campylobacterota > Epsilonproteobacteria > Campylobacterales > Campylobacteraceae > Campylobacter > Campylobacter sp. JMF_14 EL1. The sequence continues at coordinate 159,950 of NZ_JAOVTW010000001.1, read as the reverse complement.
TGAGGGCGCATGGGTTTTTGGATCCTGGTAAAATCGGAGCCGTGGCAAATGTGGGATTAATGGCGCAAAAAGCCGAAGAATACGGCTCGCACGATAAGACCTTTATCATGGAAAATGACGGGCGTATCGAGGTTGTAAGCGAAAATGGCGAAGTGGTTTTTGCGTATGATTTGCAAAAAGGCGATATTTTTCGCATGACGCAAACCAAAGAAAAAGCGATTAAAAACTGGGTAAATTTAGCGTTTTCGCGCGCTAAAATCAGTGGCGAGAGGCTGATTTTTTGGCTAGATGAGGCTAGGGCGCACGATAGAAATATAAAAGAAATTTTGCTAAGCCAAATCGCTCAAAACGCCGAATTTAAGGGCGCAAATTTTGAAATTTTAGATCCGTATAAAGCTATAATTAAAACAAACGAGATTATTAGAAGCGGGCAAAATGTCATAAGCGCTACGGGCAATATTTTGCGCGATTATTTGACCGATTTATACCCGATTTTGGAGCTTGGAAGTAGTGCAAAAATGCTCTCAATCGTGCCGCTTTTGGAGGGCGGAGCGATGTTTGAGACGGGTGCTGGTGGGACTGCGCCGGATTTGGTGGCTATGATGAGGGAGCAAAATCACCTTAGCTGGGATAGTTTGGGCGAGTTTATGGCGCTGTGCGAGGCGCTGGAATTTGTAGCGCAAAAAGAGCAAAACAAAAAGGCAAAAACCCTAGCAAATGCGCTAAATGCGGCTATTTTTAGATATTTAAATGAAGCAAAATCTCCAAGCCGCGAAGTAGGGCAAAATGATATTCGCGCCAGCCACTATTTTTTGGCTAAATTTTGGGCGGAAGAATTGGCAAAATTCGAGCCAAAATTCGAGCAAATTTATGCAAAATTTAGCGAAAACGAAGCGGAAATTTTAGATGAATTAAACGCAGGGCAGGGCAAAGGCGTGGATTTTGGCGGATATTTTATGCTTGATTTTGACAAAATGCAAAAAATCATGCGCCCAAGCAAAATTTTAAACAAAATCATAGAGGAAATTTAATGAAAATAGCAATAATCGGAGCTGGAAATATCGGCGCAAATGTCGCAAACAATGTGATTGTAAATGAAAATTTAGCCAAATTTGTCAGCGAAATCGCGCTTGTGGATATCGCAGAAAATATCGCGTGCGGTAAGGCGCTGGATTTGGCGCATTTAGCGAGCCTTTGCGAGTGCGATATGAAAGTGTGCGCTGGAAGCGAGCCGGAGCTTTTAAAGGGGGCAGATATCGTCGTAATCACGGCTGGGCTGACGCGAAAAGCGGGGCAAAGCAGGGAGGATTTGCTTAAATCAAACGCCAAAATCGTAAGCGAGTGCGCGAGGAATACAGCCAAATTCGCCCCTAATGCGATAATCATCATCGTAACAAATCCGCTTGATTTAATGGTTTTGTGCGCGCAAAAAGCAAGTGGGTTTGCGCCTAGTCGCGTTATCGGCATGGCTGGCGAGCTAGATAGCGCGAGACTGAAATTTGAGATTGCGAAATTTAGCGGGGATAAAATTTCTGCTCTAAATGCCCCAGTGGTAGGCACTCACAACGATGAAATGGTGATTTTAAAGGACGAGATAAATGCTAAAATTTCAGCTACTGATTTAAACACTGCCTCGCAAAATACCCTAAATAGTGGCAAAAGCGTCGTTAGCCTGCTTGGCACTTCGGCGTATTTCGCCCCAGCTGGTGGGATCGTAAAAATCATAAAAAGCATAATCGCAGATGATAACAAAACCCTAATTTGCTCGGTAGTCGATGAAAACGGCGTGCCATTTGGCAGGTTTGTGAGTATCGGTAAAAACGGCGCGACACCCATAGAATTCGAGTATCCGTTGGAATTTAAGAAAAAATACAACAAAATGGGGCAAAGCATAAGAGAGTTTGAATTTTAAATTCGCGGCAAATTTGCAAAAACGCAAATTTGCCTAAATTTCAAAACGCCCTAACTATCATTTTGCGATACTCTCTAAGCTTTTTTTCATCGCTGTTTTGCATAAATTCTTTAATGTAAGCTAGCAAATTTTCCTTTTCGCGCGGAATTTCGCATTTGACATGAAAGAGATTTGAGCCGTGCTCGTTCATAAAAATCGTATCATTGTCCAAACAACGGATAAATTCGTAAATTTCTTCTAACTTCTCCATTTCGCTTGATTGCGTGTAAAGCCCCTTTTGCATAGCGCGGTAAAGTGGCGTGCCAGGTACTACGGTGAGCATTGAGGTATTTATCATGCTAGGGTGCAAGCCAGAGTAGAGTTTGGCGGTGAGTCTGGCGTTAGCTAGTCCGTAGTCGTGCCCGCCAGCGCCGTTTAGGAAATTTACGACATATTTAAATCCTGCGGTGTCAAGCTTTTCTAAAACAGCCCTTGCTTGTGCGCTCGTGTAGCCTTTGTTTATTTTTTTGAGCACGATATCATCGCCGGATTCGACGCCGATGTATGGGTCGGCAAACCCTGCGGCGGCTAAATTTCGGATTTGCTCGGCGCTTTTGTCGTAGAAATTATCGATTCTAGCGTATCCGCCGATACTTTCCACGCTTGGGACATATTTGTGAAGTAGCTCGGCGACTTTCATTAGCGTATCGTAACTAGCCGCAAAGCCGTCTGCGCCTTGCAAAAATATCCGTTTTGGTGCGCCAAAAACGCTCGGAATTTCCTTAATATCGGCTTCGATTTCGCTTAGGGGCGAAGTTTGAAATTTTTGATCCTTAAAATATGTGCAAAACAGACAGTGGTTGTGCGAGCAACCAATCGTAGTCTGCAAATACCCGTCTGCGCTCTCGTATGGTGGGCGGTTTATTCCACTTGCAAAATTCATTTTCTCTCCTTTATAAACTTCCGTTAATCGACACTCTGTCGAAATTTTTCTCGCCGATAGTTTTGAGTGCAAAGTCTAGTTTGCTTAGCATTTTTTCTTTGTGAGTGTTAAACATGCCGTCAATTCTCACGCTATCAAGCGGGTGCAGTGCCCAAAAATATGTGCCTTCAAGCTCCAAATTTGCGATAAACTCGCGCTCTTCTTCTAAAATTTCCTTTTCGCTAGCTGGGATAAATTCGCCTCTTAAAATTTGCTCATTTAACCTTGTATCTTTAAACGCAGTCATTGTGTTTAGTAAAATTTTGCTTGGTTTGATTTCGTTTTCTAACCTAGCCATTGCCCGTGCAGACTCGCTTGCCATGCCATGCCCAGCAGTGCCTAGCATAAGCAAATCACAATGTGAAATGCCGATTTTATTTAGTCTTAGGCACTGAGTTTTGCTATCATCTGCGTCGTAACCTTTGCCTAAATTTCGCATTACGGCGTTAAGACCGCTTTCTATGCCTATGTATAAATCACTCACACCAGCCTCTTTTAGCGCGATTAATTCCTCGTCGCTTTTGGTTGCGATATTATCTATCCTAGCATACATTGTGATAGTTTTGATATTTGGCAAATATTTTTTTCTCCTTATTTTTAAAATTCGATATTTTTATGATTTTCGAAATGTAAATTTAAAAAAAAGTAAAATTTGAAAATTTATAAAATTTGGGTTACAACTCTTTGATTATATAGCTAGCTAGCTCTTTTATTGTCTCTTCGTTTCTGCGATAATATGTCCATTTGCCGTGTCTTTCGCAGAGCAAAAGCCCAGCTCTTTGGAGCATATCGAGGTAGTTTGACACGGTAGAGGGCGATAAGCCTGCCTTTTCTTGGATACTGCTGACACACACACCACCTTTTAGATCGACTACTTCGCCAAGCGAACCACCTTGTGGTGGGAAGTTTGCGTCAGGGTTTTTGAGCCAGTTAAGGATATTTAGTCTAGTTTCGTTGTTTAGTGCTTTGCAAATTTCAATTACATCAATTTTCATTTTTTACCTTTTTTAAAATCGCGAGATTTTATCATACATTTCGATAATTGTCAATATATCAAAATATCTCAAATTTTAAAATTTTATTCTTCTGGGTTGATTTCGACTATTTTATTTAGGACATATTGTTCTAAATCTCGTTTGGCGATATCGTTTTTAAGGGCTTCGTTGTAGATTTTTTCGACAGGTTTGGAGTATTTTTCGTATGGAAAATACAAAAAGTGATTTGCCCAAGCTTTTTGGATTAAATTTTTAGTGATTTCCTTGCGCCCCCATGCTTTAAAACAGTCAAACCCGATAAAGACAGCAGAGGTTAGCAAAATGGTAAAAAGTATGGAAAAGTGAAAGTCGATTTTGGTAAAAAGCAGGTGTGTAATGCCTATGGCAAACATCACGAAAACAAAGGCAAATGTCCCAAAAATCGCATACGAGCGACCATAATTAAATCTGAAATTTAGCTTAGCGGGATCTACTAGCATACCGTCGTTAAACTCAGCGTTTGCCTCCAATAAATCGCGAAAAAGCACAGGTTTATCCGAGATATGAAACATAATATTTAAAATTTTGTCTTTGCAGTTTTTATTCATCTTTTTTCCTTGTCAAATTTGGCGCCATTATATCTGAATTTTAATTTTTATAAGATAAAATCACCTTTTAAATTTAAGGAGAGCGTAATGTTTGAGATAGCTAATATGAATAACGATGATTTTGTCTATATCAATGGCGAAATCGTGCGCGCCAAAGACGCTGCGATAAGCCCATTTGACCGCGGTTTCATGCTAGGGGACGGCATTTATGAGGCTGCACCCGTGGTAAATGGCAAAATTTGCGATAAAGCCGATTTCTGGGAGAGATTTGAAAATTCTGTCGCACAAATCGAGCTTAAAATCCCATATACTCACGAAGAATACGAGGCGTTTTTAAACGAAGTCATCGCCAAAAACGGCGTAAAAGAGGGTGTGGTTTATACGCAAATCACGCGTGGTGCGGCATTTAGGGACTTCGACTACACTGATACGAAGCCGACTGTGTTTGCCTATGCCTTTTCAAAAGTGATTTTCGATAATCCACTTGGCACCAAAGGTATCGAAATCGTAAGCCTGCCTGAGATTCGCTGGCATAGACGCGATATCAAATCAATCTCGCTTCTAGCGCAGTGTATCTCAAAGCACCTAGCGCACAAGGCTGGGGCTTTCGAGTGCTTTTTGGTAGAAGACGGCTTGGTGACTGAGTGTTCGAGTTCGAGCGCGTTTATCATAAAAGACGGCGTTTTGATTACTAGGCCGCTATCGCACGACATTTTGCCGGGCATTAGACGCAAGGTGATTTTGGGCTTTGCGGGCGAGCTTGGGCTAAAAGTCGAGCAAAGGGCGTTTAGTATGGAGGAAGTCTATGGCGCAGACGAGGTTTTCATCAGCGCAGCTTCTTTGATGGCAATCCCTGTCATCAAAGCCGACGGCAAGCCGATAAATGGCGGCAAAATCGGCAAATTTACCCCGCTAATTCGCGAGCGCTACGCCAAACACCTAAAAGAACAAGCTGGGCTTTTATAATTTTGCTTTGAAATTTTGCTCGAATTTTCTTTAAATTTGGGCAAAATTTGGCAAATTTAATCAAATTTTTAAAATTCAAAATTCTAAAATTTCGCTTCGCAACCCATAAACACTGCGCCTGGAATTTTGTTTTTTGATTTTGTTTGATTTGGCGTGGCAGAAATTCTTGTTTGGCATATCGACAAGTAAGTATCTCCGCTCTACGGTGCTTAAAATTTGGATTTCAAGGAAAAACTATGTTAGATATTGTAGAGATGATTTTAGGCTATATAATCCCATACGAATTATTTTTATATATGCCGTTTCAGGTTATTTTATTTGTTTTTTTCACATGGTTTTTGATGATAATTTCATTGTTTGGAATTTTAATTTCTGCATTTTTTAAACGAGTTGCATACAAAAAAATACTCATAAAGTTATTAAAAATTACCATGCTTTTTATGTGGTTAAGTTTTATAATTTCATATTGCTATTATTGTGGCTATGTCGCTAGTTACGGAATATCGCAAGTTCATATTTATAAACCTGTTTTTTATCTATTTGGAATTGTAATAGTGAATATTTTAGTTTATTTGTATATGATATCAACGAAATAGTAAAAGAAGCTATTTTATGGTGGGTATCCTTGCCCACCATAAAGATTAAAACAATAAATCTAATGCAAAATTTCACAAAATTTGATTATAAATTTTAAAAAATTTTATCAATTTAAATTTTGACATACACTTTTAATCTTATTATCTATGCTGGTTACGACTGGAAAACTTACGCCTAACTTATCTAGGCGTGATTTATTCTCAAAAAACCAATCTCTACTTACAATGTAATCATATAAATATCTGTTTTTAGTCTTATCACAAAAATTTTCTATTTCTAAATGCCTATTTGTCGATATTTGCCAATATAAAATTTGCCGTGTTAATTCGTGCAGTCTCCTATTTATGGAGTATTCAGCAGACTCAGTGGCATTAGTTTTTATGTAAAATCTCTGATAATTTTTAAAGTAAAAATTATCCATATATTTTATGTAATCATATAACTTAATAAGTCTTTCGTGTTTCTCGGCGTCTTTAAACATTTCTACCGTATCTAAAAATGTTAAATCTGTTTTGTAATCGTTTGAATTATCTGTTGAATTTTTTGTATCTGTTTTTTCTTGGTTTGGCAAATTATAAAATATCGTTTTTTTGTCAAAATAATTTTTTGGATTTTTAGCCCAGTATGCAGAAAAATTTGTAGTAAAAGTTAATGATAAATTATTAAAAGCTGAATACCTAATCTCTTGAAATTCTTTGTCTTTGGCTTCATATTTAACCAAATTTTCTATACTTTGCCAAGCCTTTTCATTAAATTCTCTAACTTCGCCAAAAGAATATTTGCCGTTACCATGCAAAACAATATCGTTAGAAGTATTTATAATATAAAATCTCAATTTAAACATATACCAATCCAAATATCTCTCGGCGTCATCATCTGGCAAATTTGCTTTCCATTTTTCTACAAAATAATCTTGTGCCTTTAAAATAGGGTTCATTATAAAACTTTTTTCATCAATAAACGGAAGCTTTGTAAGATAATTTCCATAAACTAACATAAAATTTGCAGGGATTAACCACTCTTTGGCTTTTGGATATGGTTGGTCTTTATACAGCCAAGTATTTCTTTGCGATATATACATACCAATATGACCGACAATCAAAGCAATTAAAACAATAGCTAGTATTTTTTTAAATTTACTAGATTTTTTACTATTATGTAAATTTGTATTTTCATTTAAATTTTTATTATTTTCCGAATTTTCTTTTAACTTTTCCAACTTTAATCCTTTTTATAAAATTCTTTTGCAAATTCATTTTAGGTCGTATCGTTTATACACGATACGAAATTCCGTTTTTAAATTCAAAAATTTAAACTCAAATTTGATAGTTTGAATTTAAATTTATAAACAAGTCACAAGTCGCGTAGGGTGGGCATCCTTGCCCGCCATAAAGATTAAAAACAATAAATCTAATGCAAAATTTCACAAAATTTGATTATAAATTTTAAAAAATTCATTTTCTTCGTAAAATTTCACCACGGCTTTGTCGATTTTGACTATGCGCGAAAGGTAGGCGTAAAGCCCTTCTTTGCGCGTGTAGAGGATTTTTAAGCCATTTAGGCTCGTGGCGCGTGAGAGCGCGACATAGAGTTGGCCGTTGGCAAAAATCCTATCTATATCGCAGGCTAGGTTTTCGATACTCATGCCCTGGGATTTGTGGATTGTGATTGCGTAGGCGAGTTTTAGCGGGAATTGATAATACCGCGCGATTAAAAAATCGCTCGCCTCGTCCTCATCGGCTCTAATCTCGCTGTAATCATACCCTGCGCGCTCAACTCGCACGAAGGCGCCTGATTTTTTGCGCACTACGATAGATTCGATTTCGCCAAAGCCGTTTAGCTCGATATTTTCTACCACGCCACTTTCGCCGTTGTAAAACTCGCCTGATTTATTCATCGTAAAAAGCACTTTTGCGCCGACTTTTAGGCGCAAGGATTGGCTCAAATTTAGCGAATTTAGCCATTTTGAAATTTTATTATCATCGTAAGAGTTTTCGTGGATTTCGCACAGCCCCTCGCACAGATACAGCCTCGAATCTAGCGCGGCTAGCCTAGCTTCGTTTATCGCATCGACTTCGGCATTTCGCCCAGAGATTATGGTCGCATCATCATTTAAACTCTCGCGCGGAGTGATTAAATTCGCCAAAAATTTGGCTAAATTTTCGCTGATTTTGCCAAGCCTGATTTGCGATAAAATTTCATACAAACTCTCATCGTCCGTGCGCTTAGAACCTAGCATTTCTATGTAGAAAAACTTCATCCCTTCCCATGCGTGCGTGCCAAAGGCATACTCGCTCATACGCAAAAGCGAGCCTTGTTTGCTAGCACTTAGCTCGTCTTTTTTGACGACTGGCGGGAGTTGATAAAAATCGCCCGTTACTAGCAAATGACCGCTAAATTTGGACTTTACGAGGCGGTATTCGATCATCTCAAAGACATCAGCGCCGACCATTGAAATCTCATCAAGCACGATTAAATCAGTAATTGAGAGAATTTGGTTAAGTTCGGTTATTTTGGCTTTTTGCGAGCGGTCTAATTTTTTGAGTTCTTCGAAATTTTTGCTAATGCCAAATTTAAAAAAACTATGCAAGGTTACACCGCCGATTTCTACGGCACTAATGCCGGTTGAGCCTAGCACGATGACGATTTTGCCGTGAGTGCGAAACTCTTCGATGACGCCTTTGACGACATAGCTTTTGCCTACACCGCCACCGCCTGTGATAAATACATTTTGTGATTTGAGCTTTTGCGATACGAAATTAATCAAATTTTATCCTGTTTTTTGGCAAAATTATAGCCAAAAATTTTTAAAGGTAGCAGTTTTGAGAAGGCAAATTTTAATATTTATAACATTTATGTGGATTTTGGCTGGTTGTGCCTCGCACGCGCCACAAAAATCCAAATTTATCCCTGAAAATCCAGAGGTTTTGGCGTTAGAATTCGAGCAAAGTGCGGAAATCTTGCCACCTGTGAGCGCCCAAAGCGTGGCAAACGGGGAGAATTTTAAGGAAAGGTATTTTCGCGTTTGGGACGCTGAAAAAATCACCGCTAGCCCAAAGGACGCATTTTGGGGGCTAAACTACGCTAAGGGTAGGCATTTTGATTTAGGGGGAAACATCTACCCACAAGCCGTGTATGATGCCATGCACGAAAATGCGAACAAAAAAGCCCTTGGTAGCGTAAATACCCCAGCAATCACCATAAAAAACACGCTTTTGCGAAATATCCCAAGCGATATGCCGATTTTCGGCGATCCTAGCGAGCCAGGCGAGGGCGAGCCTTTTGATTATGCGGCAAATTCGGCTCTTGGCGTGGGATACCCGCTTTTTATCTCGCATTTTAGCAAAGACGGCGTCTGGGCGTTCGTGCAAAATGACGGCGTGTGGGGCTGGGTGAGGGCTAGCGATATCCAAGAAATAGGAATAAACGGCGCTAGCGCGTATAAAAATTCGAAATTTATAGCGATTTTGCAGGATAATGCGCCGATTTTTGACGAGAATAGGCGTGAAATTTTTAGAGCGCGCACGGGGACGATTTTGCCGTATGATTTCGCTGGTGGCGGGCTATATGGTGGCAAGATGATTAGCAAAGAGGGCGTGAGAGCGTATTTTGTGGAGGATAAATTTGCCAGAATTTGGCCAGCTGAGCTTAATAGCGAAAACGCAAAACTAATCAGCGCAAGCCTGATAGGGCAAAAATACGGCTGGGGCGGATACAAACTGTTACGCGATTGCTCGCTACTGACAAAGGATTTTTTGGCGAATTTTGGGCTTTGGCTCCCAAGGAATTCAAAGGCGCAATCAAAGCGCGGAAGGACATTTTCGCTAGCAAATTTAAGTGCGAGTGAGAAGCTAAATTTGATAAAAACACACGCCAAACCTTATGCGAGCGTGATTTATATGCCAGGGCATGTAATGCTCTATGTAGGCGAGATAGAGGGCGCACCAGCCGTGCTTCACAATGTCTGGGGGCTAAGGCGTATGAATAAAGAGCGCGCGGTGATTGGCAAAACGGCGATTACCTCGCTAAGCATAGGCGAGGATAGGGCCGATATCGCAGAAGATAGGCTGCTAATCTCGCGTATTAGCGCATTTAGCGTGCTTAGCGAAGATGACGGGGTTAGCATACGAGAACTTTTTGGACTAGAAAAATGAGATCGAAACTTTACAACGACAATCTTTTAATCGAAGCCCAAACCCATATTGATAGACTTCATCTAAATATCGCGTGGGAGCGGTTTTGTGAATTTTACAAAAAGGCTGGCGCGATACGCAAAAACGATGAGTATTTGCTAGGGCTTTTTGGGGCGTGTTTGGGATATCTGCCTGATGAGGGTATGAAATTTATGGATTATGGCGCGCATATCATAGATGATGGCAAGGTCATAGGGATAATCGAAATTTTAAATGAGGCAAACCCTGATAAAAATTTGGTTATTCCAAGGGCGTTTGCTAGGCTTGGCGAGCATGAGGAGGCTAGATATCTCATCATCACAGATAAAAAAATTTTGAGATTTTACCTAGATTACGAAGCGCAGTGGCAGAGTTTTTATTTTGAAGATTTGGATTTTTTGGAATTTTGCAAATTTTACGCACTGCTAAATTACAACGCCCTAAAATCCGGTATCCCAGTGACGATGAGGGAGCGCACGGCGTATCGCGAACAAGATATTTCTAGCAAACTTTACCGAAATTTTAAAATTTTTCGTATGTCGCTTTTCGAGGATATGTGTATCCAAAACGAGAGCTTAAATCACCTTTTGCTAAGCGAGGCGTTAAATAAGCTTTGCGATAGGATAATTTTCGCGATTTATGCTTCGCACAACGAGCTTTTGCCAAGTGGAGCGCTAGAAAGTGTGCAAACATACGATGAATTAAAAAGCCTTTTTGCGCTTATTCACACGGGCGACGATGAGCGTGGCGTGGTGAGATTTAACGGAGATTTGTTCGCGCCTGATTTGCTTTTAGATAATCTTAAAATTAGCGATTTGGCATTGGAGTTAAATTTGATTTCCAAATACGATTATAAACTCGATGTTACGCCAGATATGCTCTCATACATACTATCGCAAATTTACAATTTCGAAGAAATTTTTCAAAAGAACTGAATTTTAAAATTTAAAATTTCTTGCAGAATAAATTCTGCAAGAAATTAGTATTAGATTAAGGCAGGAGCTACTAAGAAGCCTAACGCTACTGATAGCGCGACCATGATAGTTCCTGGGATGAAGAAGCTGTGATTGAATACATATTTTCCAACTCTTGTTGTGCCTGTATCGTCCATAGCGATAGCACCCAAAGTAGTAGGATATGTAGGTAATACGAAAAGACCTGATACAGCAGCAAAAGAAGCAACCAAAACCCAAACTTGTCCAGCTGTCTCTGGGCTAGTCATACCAAGTGCTAATGCAACTGCTGGCATCATAACTTTTGTAGTTGCAGCTTGTGAATATAGCAAGCAACTTAGGAAATATAAAACGATAGCTAGAACAAATGGATAGTTGCTAACGATATTTTTCGCTACATCTTTGAAAAGATCGATGTGGCCATTAACAAATGTAGTTCCAAGCCATGCGATACCTACGACGCAGATACAAGCGCTCATACCGCTTTGGAAAGTGTTTGCTTGTAATAGTTTGCCTGTATCGACTTTGCACAAAACTGTGATAAAAAAGCCGATTGTAAGCATAAAGCTAATAATAGCAGCGTCGCGAGAAAGGATTGGTTTTTCGACCAAACCAACGCTTTTTGAGATAGCAAGAGCGTAAGCAACGACAATCAAAACACCGATAGCAAAAATCGCAACTGAGCGTTTTGCAAATGGTTTTGGCTCAGCGTATTCTGTAACTTTAACCTCTGAAACTAAACCTTTTGCTAGTCTTTCTTGATAGATTGGATCTGATGAAAGGTCTAGTTTGAAAAATGTATTTACAAGAACCGCTGTAATAATCATAGCAACAAATGTTGTTGAAATACAAATGAAAAGTAGTTTTGGATAGCTTACACCTAGTGGCTCAACAACACCTGTCATAGCTACGAACGCAGCTGAAATAGGTGAAGCTGTAATAGCGACTTGGCTTGATACAACTGAAAGCGCTAGTGGTGCGCTTGGTTTGATGTTTTGACCCTTAGCAACTTCTACGATAACTGGAATCATAGAAAACGCAGTGTGACCAGTACCAGCTAGGATTGTTAGCATATAAGTAACAGCCGGAGCTAGGATATTGATTTGTTTTGGGTGTTTGCGCAAAATTCTAGACGCAATCTGAACCAAATAATCCAAACCACCTGCAACTTGCATAGCAGCAATCGCTGAAATAACTGATGCGATGATCAAAATAACATCTACTGGAATATCTTTGAATTCCACCTTCATACCGATAATCGCCATAACGACGATACCTAAACCGCCGGCGTATCCGACGCCCATGCCGCCTAAGCGAACGCCTAGGTAGATACCAGCTAGCAATACGGCCAGTTGGACAAATAGCATAATATCCATGCAAGACTCCTTTGAAAATTCAAAACTCTAAATTTGGGGTAGGTCAAAATTTGACCTACCACGATAAAATTTATTTACCTGTTTTTTTCATGCCAGGATTTAGCATGTTTTTAGGATCTAAAATTTTATCGATTTCTTCTTTTGTTAAATAACCGCGCTCTAAGCAGATATCGCCGACTGCTTTACCAGTTTGGAGAGCCTCTTTTGCGATACTTGCTGATTTTTCATAACCTAAAATTGGGTTAAACGCAGTTACGATACCGACTGAGTTTAGCACTGATTTTAAGCAAGCTTCTGGATTTGCAGTTAGTTTTTTGATAGCTTTGTCGCTTAGTGTTTTAACTGCGTTTTCCAAGATTACGATTGAGTTAAATAGATTATAAGCAATGCCTGGTTCAAAAGCGTTTAGCTCGAAATCGCCTCTTTCAGAGCATAGCATGATAGATACATCATTGCCGATGACTTCGTAGCATGCCTCACCTACAACTTCGCAAATTACAGGATTTACCTTACCTGGCATGATTGAGCTACCTGGTTGCATTTGTGGTAGGTTGATTTCGCCTAGACCGCATCTTGGGCCTGAATTCATTAGGCGTAAGTCGTTGATGATTTTGCTGATTCTTACAGCAGCTGTTTTTAGTGCGCCAGATACATGCACGAAATCGCCTGTATCTTGTGTAGCTGCGATGAAATCCTCAGCTGGTTTGAACTCAACGCCAGTGATTTGGCTTAGGTGTTTTTCTACTACAAATTTATAATCTGGGTGGCAGTTGATACCTGTGCCGATCGCAGTTGCGCCCATATTTAAAAAGCTCATTGACTCTCTTGCTGCTTTGATTTTTGCTATATCGCTTTTAATGTAGCTTGCAAAAGCGTGGAAGGTGTTGCCAAGTGTAGTTGGGACAGCGTCTTCAAGCTCTGTTCTACCCATTTTGATGATATCTTTGAAAGCCTCAGCTTTTTTCTCTAATTCGCCTTTTAGCTCTTCCATAGCAGCTAGCAAATCTGTAAGTTTAGCATAAGCTGCGACTTTGATTGAGCTAGGGTATGTATCGTTTGTGCTTTGGCCTAGGTTTGTGTGATCGTTTGGATGAATGAATTGATATTCGCCTTTGGCATGACCTTGAATTTCAAGAGCGACATTTGTCAAAACCTCATTGACATTCATATTTGTGCTAGTTCCTGCGCCGCCTTGGATCATATCTACTACGAATTGATCTGCGAATTCGCCTGCGATAACCTTGTCGCAAGCTGCTACAAGCGCGTCAGCGATCTCTGGTTTTAAAACGCCCAATTCTTTGTTTGAAAGTGCTGCTGCTTTTTTGATTTGTGCAAATGCTTTTACAAAAAATGGATAATCGCCAAGTTTGCGACCTGTCATTTTGAAGTTGTCCAAAGCTCTGAAAGTCTGAACGCCATAGTATTTGTCGTTAGGAATTTCAAGCTCACCTATAAAATCGTGTTCTTTTCTAGTTTCCATCACTAGTCCTTTCTGAAAGAATTTGTGTGATTGTAATACTAAATACCTAAAAACAATCTTAAATTTTCGTTAAAATGTTACTTTAAATTCAAAATTTTATAATTGTTATTTTTATTTTAAGATTTTTTTAAATTTAGCGATTTTTTCGTTTGATATGAAGTATATAAAGTACAGAAAGAAGCAGGACAAATCCCAATAAAAAAAGAGTGATTATATGCAATTTTTCCTTAATTAATTCTTGATTTTCGCCGATAAAATATCCAAGTAGCATTAAAATCAGCACCCAAATCCCGGCACCAAGTGCTGTAAATGTGCAAAATCGCGCTAAATTCATCTTTGCAAGACCTGCTGGCAGGCTGATGTATTGGCGGATACCTGGGATTAGTCTGCAATTAAATGTAGAAATTTCGCCGTGTTTGTTGAAAAATGCTTCAAATTTGGCAAATTTTTCATTTGTTACGCCGATGAATTTGCCAAATTTATCGATAAATTTGCGCCCGAAAAAATAGCACAAATAGTAGTTAAACACAGCCCCAGCCACGCTCCCAGCTAACCCGCATGCAAATGCTATGGCAAAGCTCATTTCGCCCTTGCTAGCGAGGTATCCTGCTGGAATCATCACGACTTCGCTTGGAAACGGAAAAAAACTGCTTTCTAAAAACATCATCGCAAAAATGCCGAAATATCCCCACGCTGCGACGAATTCTACGATAAAATTTACGATTGATGTAAGCACGAATTTCCCTTAAATTTAAAATTTAGAATTTGCGCGAAACTTAAATTTTATTAAATTCCGCGCATTAAATTAAAATTTTTATTTTGCGTATTCTACTGTCTGTTTGCTAAATAGCTCGTTTGCGATATCGTCGATTTTTTTGTTTAGTTTGCTTGGCGCAATTTGAGCTTTTATCATCTCTTTTACTTTGTCAAATTCCACAGGAGCAGCCTCTTTTAGGTCTTCTTTGTAGATGACATGATAGCCAAATTGAGTTTTCACAGGAGTTTTGCTAATCTCGCCTTTATTTAGCGCCCACGCAGCCTCTTCGAACTCGCTTACCATCATACCTTTGCCAAATGAGCCCAAATCGCCGCCGTTTTCTTTGGCGCTTGGATCTGTTGAAATTTCTTTGGCAAGTTTGTTAAATTCGGCTTTTAAGTTGTCTTTGCTGACTTTTTCTAGTTTAGCGATAGCGTCTTTTGCCTCTTTTTCATCTTTTAGCAAAATGTGGCTAGCTACGACGCTTTCTGGTTGCATGAAGCTGTCTTTGTTGTCGTCATAGATTTTTTTGGCCTCTTCGTCGGTTACTTTGACATCTTTTGTTTGCTCTTGTTGCCACAAAGCAAAGGCGATTTCATCTTTTGCAAGTTCGACTTGTTTTTTGTATTCTTCGCCATTTACGATACCGCTTTTTTTAGCCTCGGCAATCATAAGTTTAAATTTAATCATTTGATCGATTAGTTGTTTTTTGTCCTCATCGCTTGGGGTAGCGTGTGGGTTTTGAGCGAAGACTGGTGCGATATCCTCGTCTGTGACTGTGATATCTGTGCCTTTGACACTAGCTAGCACGCCAGCATTTAGCGAAAGTGCCATAGCGGCGACGAAACTGATTGATAAAAATTTTTTCATTTTTTTCCTTTTTTGAAAATTTTTGCGCGCATTATAAAAAAAGATTGTAAATATATGCGTAATATGATAAAAAATGCGAAATTTAGCCTACGAATTCGTAGGCTAAATTTGGATTAAAACGACGGAACAATCGCGCCTTTGTATTTTTCTTCGATAAATTTTTTCACACTTTCGCTTTGAAGTGCGCTATCAAGGGCTTTGATTTTTGGTAGGTTTTCATTGCCTTCTTTGACGACGACGATGTTTGTGTATGGGTTGCCAACTGCTTTTTCGATGAAAAGCGAGTCTTTAACTGGGTTTAGATCCGCGTTGAAAGCGAAATTTGAGTTGATTACAGCGATATCGACATCATCAAGTGTGCGAGGCAAATTTGGACCTTCAAGCTCTAAAATTTGGATATTTTTAGGATTTTTGGTTACATCTAGGGCTGTGCGGAGCTCTACATCTTTGCTAACTTCGATTAATCCCGCATCCACAAGCACATCAAGTGCGCGAGATTCGTTTGTAGGGTCGTTTGGCACAGCTACTTTGGCGCCGTCTTTTAGGTCTTTTAGATCTGTGATTTTTTTGCTATAAATTCCCATCGGTTCTAAATGCACGCCAACTGTTGTTTTGAGTTTTGTGCCATTTTTGGCGTTAAATTCCACTAAATATGGTTCGTGTTGGAAATAGTTCGCATCCACACTACCGTCATCTGTGGCTAAATTTGGAGTAACATAGTCGTTGAAAACTTTGACTTCGAGCTCGTATCCAGCGGCTTTTAGCTCTGGTGCGATATGCTCTAAAATTTCAGCATGTGGCACAGGAGTAGCTGCGACAACTAATTTTTCTGCCAAGGCAAAACTTACAACGCTTGCACTAAGAAGTGTAGTTAGAAATAATTTTTTCATTTCTTTCCTTTGATGAGAATTTAAAAAGGGCGATTTTATCATAAAATTTGGGCGCAAAACACAACAATTATTAAATTTATATGTAAATTTGTATTTGAAATTTCACTTCTAAATAATAATTTTTATTAAGTAGAGTTTAATGAGCTTTTGGTTATCATAAATTTTGAATTTTTGATAAAGGAGAGAGTATGAGACAATACGAAACATACAAATGCGACAAATGCGGCTGTGAAGTCGAAGTGCAAAAAGTAGGCGAGGGCGCAGTTTTGACATGCTGTGGTGAGCCGATGAAATGTATCACTGAGGATTTGACACAGGTAAATTTGATGAAGGCGTTTGCTGGCGAATCACAAGCTAGAAACAAATACGATCTTTACGGCGATTTAGCCAAAGAAGCCGGCTTTCACGCTATCGCGCGCCACTTTTACGAAGCGGCTGAAAATGAAAAATGGCACGCAAGAGCCGAGCTCAAAGCTCACCACGCAGCAGCAGGAATCCTGCTAGATAAAATGGATAAAAACCTAATCGACGCAGCAGCTGGCGAGAGATACGAGCATGAAAGTATGTATCCTGCGTTTGCGCAAATCGCGACAGAAGAGGGCAAAAAAGAGGTCGCAAGGCTATTTAACGCTATCGGCAAGGTCGAAGTCGAGCATGAGCGCGAATACAACGAGCTTCAAAAAATCTTGCTTGAAGAGGGATTTTTCGAGAGTTTTGATGAAGAAGTTTGGGTTTGCGAAGTGTGCGGTCATGTCCATCGTGGCAAAAAGGCCCCAGGCGCATGTCCTTTGTGCAAAGCCCCAAAAGAGTATTTCAAAAAACAAAGATTAGTTTAATCCTTAAAATTCTGGCGCCAAAAAGCGTCAGAATTACCAAATTTTACTCAAAATTTCACTATAATTCGCCCTAAATTTTACAAAAGGAAAATTTATGAAAAAGCTGCTTTTTTGTGCGATTTTTGGCGCAGTATTAGCGCAGGCAAACTTCCTTGATGAGGACATTAGGCTCTGCGATGAGGGTAGGGCTAGTAGTTGCGATTTTCTTATCAACTACTACAAAAGCGCCGAGCAAGAAAAGCACCGCAAAGCTTATGAAATCATCGCCAAACTATGTCTAAATGGCGATGATAGCAAGTGTGAAATCATCCGCTCTGAGGAATTTTTTGGCGGTGATCGCAAGCGTTATGCCGAAATTTTGGAGAAAAGTTGCGATGAGAAAAACATCAAAAGTTGCCTGTTTTTATTAGAGGATTATCCGATGTGGTCGGACCCCGCACCAAGGGTGCAAAGCGTGTATGATAGGCTGTGCAAATTCGGTGCACTGCAAGATTGCGATAAACAAAACCTCGATTTTAGCGATGTTAGGGACTTGCGCAAAGCTCACGACATCGCAAGAGCTGCAAGGAAGCTAGAAACGTTTCCAAAAGAGCTGAAAAAATCTGCCCAAAACAAGCTTGACGCCGCAAAATTTGATGATATGATTGGGGCTGAAAATTTCGCTAGCGAGGAAAATTTGGCGCAAGTAAAGCAAAAATGCGAGGAGAAAAACAGCTCTTATTGCGCACTTTTGGGCTATTTTTACGAGGTGCGCGCCAAGGCTAGCACTGATAGCGATGATGATTTTTACGAGTTTAACGACGCTTCGATGAAATTCTACAAAAAAGCCTGCGAGTATGGGGAGTGGGACGATTGGGATACGGGGCATTATTGCAGGGGATACGGCGGGGCTATATTTTATCGCCGTATGCGTGCAGGGGAGTGAAATTTAGGTAAAATTTGGCGAAATTTTGATTTTGCCAAATTTTGTTTTTTAAATTTTGCAAAATTCTAAAATTCCGCTTATGCAACCCCAAAATACTGTGCCGAAATTTTGTTTTTTATTTTGAAAGGAAAATTTTGCTTTCAAGCGTCATTGCGAGGCGATGAAATCTCCGTGGTAATCTAGGGAATACCAAAAATTTTAAAATATAAAATTTAATTAGGATTTCAAATTTTTGATTATTAAGCCAAAATTTGCATTTTAAATTTCAGAATTCTTTGGAATTTTACTAGATTGCTTCGTCGCTTTGTTCATCGCAATGAATTTTGGGCGAAATTTCGGCACAGTATCAGAGATTGCACTCAGCGAATTTTGCATAAAATTTCAGACGCAGTATCTGCAAAAAAACAAAATTTGCCAAATTTTACTCTCTTGTAAAAACTCTGATATTATCCGCAAATCCGCTATCTTGCACTATTTTAAGATTTTCATTTAGTTTGGATACGACCAAATCGTGGTGAGATTGCACGACATAGCGAGCCTCTTGCGGGCAGAGTTTTTTCCAAATTTCATAGCGTTCGTTGCAAGATTTCCAGCTAAGCTCGCCGTCGCAAGTTTGGATTAAAACTTCCGTTTTGTAACCTGCGGTTTTGAATTTTTTAAGCGTGTAAATTGGTGTATCAGCTGTGCGAAAAGTCCCCTCAATAGCGATATTATAGCGTTCTACGATTGCTTTATTTATGATTATTTCTGTAAGTTTTGTGCAAAACTCGGCTGTTCGCTCTGCCATTTTTTGGCTATCAAGGGCGCAAATTTGGGCGTAGTAGGGGTGGTATTTGCGAAACTCATCGCTGTTTATGACAACGCCATTTTCGCCTAGCTCGTTAAGGGCTAGGCGGAGCATATTTGCCTTACCAGCTCCTGGCTGACCGCCTAAAACATAGGCTTTTGGGGCTTCGTTGCCAGCTTTTGCGAGTGGATTTTTATCCAAAATCACCTCAGCCCATACATTTTGGCTTGCTCTTTGGGCGAAAAATTCGGCGTTTTCGTTGATTTTGGTTATGTCGCAGAGCAAATTTTGGCTAATTTCTTTATCTTTATAGGCTTGCAAAGTCGCAAAATTCGTGGTTGTGCCGCCGTCTATGGATTTTATGAGCCTTGCAAGATTTGGCATTTGAGTTGCGATATTTCTAAGCACATTTTTTATCTCATCATCGCTCATATCGTATTTTGAAAGAAACATTGCGCGAGCGACTTTCTCATCTGCGTAAAATTTGTGATAATCAAAGTTTTTATCTTGCGTAGGTCTGATTAAAATATCGAATTTAGCGAATTTCTCTTCTAATTCGTCAAAGAAGTTTTGCAAATTTTGCCCGTAAATTTCTCGCAATTTTTCTGCAAAAAATTCCAAAAACAAGCCGTGAGTATTAAATGAAACTTCCCGCCCCATTAGCTTCATATCGTATTCTTCGCGGATTTGCTCGATTTTTTCAGCCGTTTTTTCAAAATCAATGCTTTCATGTTCGCTCATTAAAATTTGATGATAAATTTCGCCCATTTTTTTGCTATCACTTCTCATTTCCTCGTCCCTATCTGCGGGGAATAAATGCCCAACACAAGCGTATTCGAGTAAAACATCTCTTTGCATTAACGAAGCCATTTTTTAATCCTTTAAGTTTTGATAAATGCGATTTTATCGCTATTTGGTAAAATTTTGAGCTTGAAGCTCTTTGATTTTTTCTATCTCTTTTGGCGAGTAACCTGCCTTTAAACGGGCGATTTCGTTTATCGCGGGAGTAGTTTTTTTAAAAATTTTCCCAAATTTGCCTAAGGCATTTCTGCCATCATCATATCTATTTTGTTCCATTTGTTTCCCCTTGAATAAAATTTCGAATTGTCTCATCGTTTGTTATCGCAAATATATCATCAAAAGCTTTTGCATAATCAGCTATAAATTTATTCTTATCAATATGTTTTAAAATTTCACTAGCCATTTTAAGGCGTTCATTTCTGAAATTTTGATATTTTTCTGTCGCAATAAAAGCTAAAATTTCATCACTTGGTCTTTTATTTTTTATAGCCTGCTTTGTGCTAGGACAATTATGTGAAATAAAGATTAAAATATCACTGCTAATTTTACTAAATACCCTAGAATTAGGATTTATCGGCGCTTGGTTATCGAGATAAAATTTAAGCAAATCAACATTGTTTGTGTATATTAAAAAATCCACAAAATATACATTTTGTGGATTTTCATTTTTTAAGTTTTCTACAACTTTATCGAGTTGTGCAAAATCCAAATTTTGCTCGTTTAATATATGGGCGATTTTTAAAGCGAATTCGTCATTTTTGGTTTTTGTGTAATCAAAATCATCTTTTTTTGCATTGCCAAGTGAAATCAAAGCCAGCATTTCGTTAAAATTTTCCTGTGGTAGTGCGCTTAAATCGCACTTTGAAATAGCGTGATAAATTGTTTCGTTATCATTAAAAATAAGGTCTAGGAATTTGTCGATTTCGTTTTTATCAAGAGAGTTTAGTTTGTCGCACGGAGTGTTTTGAAAAAACTCGTCAATTTTTGTCAAATTTAGCTTAATATCATCTGCAACGGCGAAATTTAAACACAATCCCACCATGCACAGTATCATCAAAAATAGTCTTTTCATTTTTATCCTTTATTTGAAATTTGCAAATTTAAACCTACGAAGCAAGTAAATTTAAATTTGCAAATTCATCATCTAGCGCTAAATCAATCGCGCTGTATTCGATATGCGCCACAGAGTGCAGAAATAGGGCGTTTTTATCGACATTTTGCTTTTTTAAATTTTTGTTTTGGATTTTTATATCTTTGACCTGTGAAATTTGGGCGAATTTCGCATAGCTAGGGTTTTCGAGCGGTTTTGGCTCAAAATTTTGCTCAAATTCTACTTCATTTTTGCAAAATTTTGCGTAAAATTTTGCAAATTTTTCTATTTTTTCGTTTGGACTGCCAGCGTTTAAAATTTCCCAAATTTCTGCGTGAAAACTCATTTTAACCCCCAAATTTACGCCATACCAGCTTCGACTAAAAAACAGCTTGGCTGATAGTTTATTTTGCGAATTTTATCAAATTTCGCGTAGCTTAGATAGAGCTCATTTCGCGCCCTAGTAACCGCTACATAAAATAGTCGTCGCTCCTCATCTAGACTGCCACCCATGCCCATTAGCTTCAAATTTGGAAAGCGGTTTTGCGCCAAATCCACCAAAAACACGCTATCAAACTCCAAACCCTTGCTAGCATGCACGCTTAGCAGATTTACGCCCTCTCCCTCGCTCATTTCCTTCGCGCCAAGTGTGATGAAGTTATAAAAACTCCCCGCGTCCTTGTATTTGCTCGCAATCCCGCCTAAAATCGCTACTTTGTTGTAAATTTTCTCATTTTCGTTCGTTTTGCGATCGAGATCGACTTTGCCGTTTTTGAGCGTGGCTCTGTGAGTGGCGATATTACCTGCAATTATGGCAAAAAGCTTTGAGGATTTTATCAAATTCACTAGCTCGCCAGCGCCGAAATTTGGGCTAAATTTGCTAAATAGCGTGTATAGTTCGTGCAAAATCACAGCTGCGCTTTCGTTTAGTTTATTGTATTTTAGCACCGGATTTTTGGCGAAATTTTCGCTAAATCCAAGCGTGCTAAACCGCTCCAAACTCGCCTGCAAATCCATATCATCAAAAAGTCCTAGCTGATAATTTCGCTTTTTTTGCTCGTAAATTTTCGCACTCATATCAGGGCGCAAAAAGCCATCTTTGATATTTCCGCCACCAAGCGTGATTAGCGCGTCGAAAATCTCCTTGCTAGTGGCGTTTCCGATACCTTTGGCATATTCTAAAATCCCAAGAAATGCCATCATATCCTTTGGGTTTATCAGCGCGCCGAAAATATCCATAAATGCCTTTATTTCGCGACTTTCGAAAAAGCTCGTGCTGCCTTTGCGCTTTGCGCTGATTCCTAGCTCTTTGAGCGCGACTTCGATCCCATCGGCCGAGGAGTTGTTGCGAAAAATCACCGCAAAACTCTCAGGCGCGCGCCCGCTTTGCTTGATTTGCTGTGCGATATGGCCGTATTGCGACATAATCTCATCATACACATGCAGTTTTGGCGCGCTAAATTTGCCCGTGCGCCCCACGACTAGCTTTTTGTCATACAGGCGCGGATTGTTTGAAATGACCTTGTTTGCAAGGGCTAAAATTTGGCTAGATGAGCGGTAATTTATGTTTAGCGTGTAAATTTTCGCGTCGCTAAAACGGGTGCCAAAAGAGCCGATTATATCAATATTCGCGCCGTTAAAGGCATAAATACTCTGGTCGAAATCGCCCACGCAAAAAAGGCTTTTTGTCCTAAATGCGTCGATTAGTGAGCCTTGAAGCGAGTTTGTGTCTTGATACTCATCGACTAAAATTTCATCATAGTATAGTGGTGCGCCCTTGCGCAGTTCGTGGCGCATTTTAAGCAGTATGTCGTTAAAATCGGCGTAATTAAAGCGGGCTTTTTCTTCTTCAAATTCACGCAAAATATCCTCGTAAATTTCGCTAAATTCAGCCTGATCTTCGAAATTTCTAGCAAACCACGAGCCAAAACTCTCGCCTGTTTGTTTGTTTTGAAAGAGCGAGTATATGTCGTATAAATACGCACCGCCATACGGTCTAGTATCGCTGATATGGTAAAATTTGCGATTTTCTACGATACTTTTTAAAAGCGTTTTTAACTCGCTTGGCTGTTTTAAAATCACACCCTTGCCAAGCTCGCGCAAAAGTGCGTAAGATACCGCGTGGAAGGTGCCTGCGGTGATTTTGGCGGTGATTTTTTTGTCAAAATAGCGATTTAGCCTCGCAATCATTTCGCTAGCTGCCTTGTTTGTGAAGGTTAGAAGCAAAATTTTGCTTGGATTTACGCCAAGGTGCAGTAAATGCGCAATGCGCGCTACAATGGTACTAGTCTTGCCTGTGCCTGCGCTTGCGATTACGAGATTGTGGCCAAAGGGCGCAGTCGCGGCGGAGTATTGTTCTTGGTTTAAATTTGATATTGCGTTCAAAATTTTCCTTTAAAATCGTAGATTATAGCCTAAATTTATTATAAAAAAATTAGCCCTGCGCCTAAAATTTGGCGTAAATTTGGGCGTGAAATTTAACCAAAATTTGCAAAATTTAAAATTTAACCAAAATTTGCGAATTTTAAAATTTAGCCTAAATTTAACGCACGAAATTTAGCGCGAAATTTAGCCCAAATTCACGCGCCCATTTCTTTTAGCTTTTTTATCCGTGATTGCAGGCTAGGGTGCGTGGCGAAAAGCCCAGAAAATGCGGGCAAGAAAAACATGTGCGCGCAGGCTCTGGCGTTTGTGTTTTTGATATGAAAATTTGCGAAATTTCTTAGTGGATTTGCGCGAAAATTTCGCATTTCATCTGTGTTTATACTGCCACTTTGGCGCGTTTTTGAGGAAAAATATCTGTTTAAATTCGGCTTTTCTTCATTTTTTGGGGCTTTAAAATCTTTTTTGCCGATTCCGTCGTGATAGGCTTTGTTGAATTTTTGTATCATAAAAAGCTTATCAAGCGCCTTTTTAATCCCCAAAGGATTGCGTGTGTATTTGGCTGCACTAGCGTCTGCTAAAAACTCTTTTTGCCTAGAAATCGCGCTTTGGATAAGTTCGGCAAAAACCTTACCCAAAAGCCCGAGTAGCCAAAATGTAACGCCCACAAGTATGACTATGGCAATCCCGCTTCCTTTGGAGTTTCTGCCACTTCTACCCCTGCTAAATGCCCTTAAAATCTCATATCCGATGAAGCTAAGCGTCCCAAGTGCGCCAATGACGCTAATTAGCCTGATATTTAGCTCGATATCATCGTGAAATGCGTGCGAAAACTCATGCGCGATTACCCCTTGCATTTCGTCGCGGTTAAATGTCCTCATCGCCCCAGCCGTGACAAAAATCGCGATTTTTTCGCTATCTTTGCCGAAATTCTCCCCGCTTGCCATGGCATTTACGCCATTTTCGTTTTTCATGATAAAAACCCGTGGCATGCCCACACGCGAGGCAATCGCCATTTCTTCGATTATGTTAAGCAGAATTTTTTCGGAATTTTTGGCTGTGTGGGGGTGAATTTCTGTGGCGTCAAGCCCCTTTGCAAGGCTAGAAATGTCTGCCGTCTCAAAATAGCGTTTTTTGATATAGCTAAATACAATCACGCAGACTAAAAGCGCGGACAAAAGTAGCGGCAGGGCGTAATCCGCGCCCTCGCCAAGGGCAAAATTTTTGTAATTTAAAAAATCAAAAAATAGCGCGTATGAGAGCCAAAAAACCTGCACCAAAACGCTTGCAAAGACGAAATTTAGCCACGCAACCTTGCTTTTGGCTAGTTTTTGGTGTTCGTTTATGCTGTGAGATAGCGAGGCTGTTTTGCCAAGGAAAATGCGCGTTATGGCAAACAAAACCGCGCTACACGCCAAAACACACAGATAATACCCGGCCTTTGGCGTATAAAAAATCTCATTTGCGCTTAAAAAATGGCAAAATTTTTCAGGTAGGTAAAAAATCGCTAAATTTAGCGCAGACAACGCCTCCACAAAATTTCTCGCTTAAAACTCGATTTTTGGGGCTTTTTGGATATTTTCCTCTCTGAATTCAAGCAGGGCTAAATCTTTGTGAAATTTAGGGAAAAATCCGACTAAAATATTGTTTGGAAAGCTTTGTTTATAGGTGTTAAAGTCCGTAACTGCGTCATTGTAAGACTGCCTAGCAAAGCCGATTTTATTCTCGGTAGAGGTGATTTCCTCGCTTAGATGTAGCATATTTTCGCTAGCTTTTAGCTCAGGATAGGCTTCGACCTGGATATTTAGCCCATTTAGCGCGTTTTTTAGCTCGTTTTCTGCGCTTGCTAAATTTCGCATATCGCTATCATTTAAGCCGTTTTGTTTGATACTTTCTAGTGCGCTAGTTGCGCGGTTTCTGGCATTTACGACATTTTCTAGGGTCTGTTTTTCATGCGCCATGTATTTTTTGACAACTTCGATTAAATTTGGGATTAGATCATATCTGCGTTTTAGCTGGACATCGATTTGTGCAAAGGCGTTTTTGGCTTCGTTTAAAAGTGCGACAAGTTTGTTGTAAATACCAATGAGAAAAATTCCGACAAGAATTAAAATAGCTAAAATTACTAGCAAAATACTCATTTTTTATCCTTTTGTTAAATTTGGCTAAATTTCACGCTAAATTTGGAATTTAGCGTGAAAATTTGATTATTTGTTTGCTGCGATTTGCGTAACCAAATCGTAGGTTACTGGGATTTTTTTGTATTGTGGCAAAGATGTAGAAAGCCCGTCGATAATCGCGCTAAAATCGTTAAACAAATAGCTTGCAAGAGCCGCTGGGACGGGGTTGATTTCGTTTAGATAGATTTCGTTATTAAACACGAAAAAGTCGCATCTGATGATCGAGCCCTCAAATCCGCTGTTGTAAATTTTAGCAAACGCATCTTTCATCTTATCTGCGATTGAAATGCCCACAGTTTGCTCTGTCACGGTGTTTGGTTGGGTAGTGTCGATGTATTTGCGACCAAAGTCTAGGAAGTCTTTTTTCACAGGTTGGCCAAATTTTGAAAATACAATCTCGCCACCTATTTTACAACCTGCTAGGCTGTATTCTTTGACATCTTTGACGAAAGGCTCGACGATGACCTCGCTATCTAGCTTAAAGACCTTGTCGATGATTTTATCGAGCTCTAAGTCGCTATTTACGATACTAGCGCCGATACTGCTACCTAGGTGGGCTGGTTTTATGATGACAGGGTAGTTAAAAGACGGCAGGCTCGTGCGCTTTAAAACTGCGTAATTAATCGCCTTAACCCCTGCGTTTTTGGCTAAATTTTTGGTTAAAATTTTATTATGGCTTACAGCACTTGCCTCTAATCTAGGGCCGATTTGTGGAATTTCGTAAAATTCTAAAAGTGAAGCTAGCTTGCCGTCGCAACCATCGCCACCATGGATTGTGTTGATACACACATCGATTTCTAATCTGTTTTTTGAAAACATACCGCTTGTGTAAAATCCGCCATAAGAGAGGGTTAGCTCTTTGACCTTGCTGCCATAAGAAGTTTGAGATGAAAAACCGCCCTCAGCAGCGTCTGTGTTGGCAGAATGAGATCTAGCAAAATTTCTAGCAAAGTAGCTTGCTACCATATTTCCCTCTTCGATTTCGAAAAATCTGCGGTTAGCGTCGCAGTAGATAAAGGCTAAATTTTTGCCTTTTAGTGCGTTTTTTACAGCGATTGCTGTGAGGATACTGACATCGTGCTCGTAGCTTTGTCCGCCAAAAATGATACCATATTTCATAATAACTCCTTTGGGCTCTTTAAAGTGTAATTTAACTCTCGATTTTATAAAATTTATGCTTTATATTCTCTTTTTGTGTGAAAAATTTGAGTAAATTTATAAATTTTATAGATATAATATTTTTATGAAATTTATAGGCTTTGTGAAATTTAGCGCATTTTTGGGCGCATTTTTGCTTTCGTTGTTTTTGATTTTGGATTTTTTATTTCCCCTAAATTTGGCTGGATTAAATAAAGAAAAGTCGTTAGTTTTGTATTCGAGTGAGGGGGAAATTTTAAATATGCAAATTAGCAGTGATGAGATTTGGAGGTTTTATGCCAGCAGCGATGAAATCCCACAGCGTCTAAAACAGAGCGTGGTGCATTTCGAGGACAGGTATTTTTACTACCATTTTGGTGTAAATCCATTTTCGATAGCACGGGCATTTACGCATAATATTTCGCAAAATTTTACGCATAAAAATGCAAATATAGCCAGAGTAGGCGCAAGCACCATTACAATGCAGGTTGCGCGTATGATGAACCCCAAAGAGCGCAGTTACAAAAACAAATTTATCGAAATTTTCAACGCCTTTCAGCTCGAATTTCACTACACCAAAGATGAAATTTTGACAATGTATTTCAATCTAGCCCCCTATGGTGGCAATATCGAGGGTGTGGCTAGTGCTAGCTATTTTTATTTTGGCAAAAGCCTAGGTGAGCTTAGCAACGCTCAAATCGCGCTTCTTGCGGTTGTGCCAAAAAACCCGAACAAAAACCGCCTAGACCGCGCGAATTTGGATTTAAACTCGCTAAAAAACAGGCTGATTTCTAGTCTTTATAAGGCAGGAATTTTATCGCTTAGCGAATTTGAACGCGCTAGTAGCGAGAAATTTACCCCCACAAGGCACCCTGCGCCAAATTTCGCTCCGCATTATGCAATGCGCGCCTTTAAAAATGCGAAAAATTTGGGCGTGGCAGGGCGCGCTGGCGCGAGTGAGGCTGTGGGTGCGCGTGTGGGCGAAACAGCAAGCAAAACAGCTGGCGTGGCAGAGGGTGTGAGCGAAACAGCTACCGAAACAAAACGCGCGCGCGCAAGTTCTGTAGGGGCAGGTTCTGTGGAGGCAACTTCTGTGGTGGCAAGCCAAAGCGCGCACTTGGCACAAAATGGCGCGATAAAGCCCGCAAACACAGACAATCACGCCGTGCGCACAGGCGATACAAAGCGCATAGCGCAAAACGGCGCAATCTGGCAAAACAAAGCAGAGCGCATAGCGCAAAACGGCGCAAATTTAATCCACTCAAATTTAAACAAAACCTATCAACTCACCCTTGAAAATTTCCTTAAATCAAGGATAAATGACCTAGCCAAATTTGGCGTCAAAAACGGCTCTGCAATCCTAATCGACAACGAAAAAATGGCGGTTGTGGCATACGCAGGTTCGCACGATTTTGGCGGATTTTTGGGACAAAATGACGGCATAGTCTGGGCGAAAAATGTAGGCTCCACGCTAAAACCATTTATCTACGCAAGAGCCCTTGAAGAGGGGCTTATCACGCCACGCCGTGAGCTAATCGACGCTCCGATTAGCTTCAAAAACTACTCCCCACGCAACTACAATCTAGGCTTTATGGGGGTTATTAGCGCAAATGACGCACTCGGATATAGCCTAAATATCCCGGCTTTGAAGCTTTTACTATCCCTTGGCGATGACGGGCTTTATGAGCTTTTGCTTCGCGCAAATCTCGCGCCGTATTCCAAAGAGCATTATGGGCTTGGGCTCGGGCTTGGCGGAATTAGCATAAATTTGCTAAATCTCACTCATCTTTACAGCGTTTTTGCAAACTCTGGCGAGCTAAAACCGCTAGAACTAGCAGGGGCGAAAGTTGGTCAGAGCGCGCAAATACTAAGCCCGCAAAGTGCGTATATCATCACTCAAATGCTAAAAAACGCCCCACGAAGCTATCTTGGCTCTGTGTGGCAAAATACCAAAAATATGCCGACCCTGATGTTTAAAACCGGCACGAGTGCCGACGGGCGCGACCTTTATACGATTGGCGTAACGCCAAAATTTAGTCTTGGGGTTTGGTTTGGCAATTTTAACGGCGAAAAAACGAGCGATATAAGTGGCGGGCTTAGTGCTGCGCGCGTGGTTTTTGATATGTTTTCTTATCTTTCAAACACAGGCGCGATAAATGCCGAATTTGCCCGTCCTAGTGGCGTGAGCGAAAAAGAAATTTGCGCTGATTTTTTCGTAGAAAAAGAGTGCAAAAAAATGGTGCGAGATTTGGTGATAGAGGGTGTAACTTTGCACGATGAGTGCGAATTTTACCGCCCTAGCGAGCTTTTTTATCTTTTGCAAAACGGCATTATTGACGCAAATACGACCAAAAACGGCAGGTGCAAGGATAAATTTGCTAGCATTGCGCCAGCTCTTAGCGATATAGATGGCAAAATTTACGAAGTGGGCGATAGTGCAGAGATAAAACTTAGCGCCTCTTGCACGGCTGTTTTTGGCGATGAAATTTTTATCAGCGTAAATAATAGCCCATACGAGGCGAAAAAAAATGGCGAGAATTTTATGCTAAATTTGAGCTCGGGCGAATATGAACTTTCGTGTTTGGACGAAAACGCGAATTTTAGCGTGGCGAAATTTAGGGTAAAAAATAGATAAAATAAAAAATAAAAAATTACCAAAATATAAAAATTTCACAATATAATTACGCGAAATTCTTAGGGGAAAATTATGGAAAAAATTTTAATCAAATTTGGGCTTTGTAGCGCACTTTGCGCTGGGTGGCTCTTTGGCGTGGAAACGCATATTAATGATGAGAGCTTGGTTTTTAGTGGTGCAAAAATCGCGCCTTTTGGCATAAGCGAGGAGCAAATCGCAAAATGTGAGCCGGGGATTACTGGCGTATATGAGTATAAAAATAGCGCTGAAATAGAGTTTTATCCAAAGACTAAGCTAAATGCCAGCACTCGCTATAACTGCGAGATTGGCGGGGAGAAATTTAGCTTTACGACGGCTGGGTTTAGCGCGAGCGAGCTTAAAATACTGCGCCCAGGACTTGCAAAGATTAGCTTTAACGATAGCGTGAGCGAGGAGGGGGCAAAGTCAGGGATTAGGGTGTATTCGCTGCAAAATTTAGCCAAAAACGATATTAGCTTTACCATTAGCGCGCAAAATGATAGAAGTTTTTTGATTTCTTATGACGCTAAGCACCCAAATATCGTCATCGAAGCAAACTCTGTAAAATCAAAAAACGGCGCAACGCTAAGCGCCCCAAAAATCCTAAAAGCAGATGAGGAGCCATTTAACGACAGCATAAATGCCTCAAACCTAGACGATGTCAAAATCCGCGAAATTAGCTTTAATGACGGCTCGTTTGGAGCTAGGTTGTATTTCCCTCACTATGTCGATGACGCGAATTTAGCCAAATTTATCCGCGTTAATGGCGTGGGTAAATTTAGCCTTGGCGAGGCTAGATACAGATACTACGAAGATGAGCAAAAATACCCGCAAATCAGTGATAAATACTACTATCATGTAGATATCAAAAGCGCTGAATTTGCGCCAAATAAAAGCTATGAATTGCGCCTTTTAAAGGGCTTTGGCGATGATTCTAGGATAGTTAGAAATGAAATAAAGCTAAATTTCAAAACTGGCGATAGGAAGCCTTTTGTGCAGTTTAGTGATATGAAAAAATTCGTCCCTAAAAACGCAAATATCGCGATAAAAAGCTCGAATTTAAACGAAATTAGCATTAGCGTTTCAAAGATCAGCGATGAAAATTTCAGATATTTTCTAAATTTTGAAAGCAATTATCCGCACTCGCTAGCTAGCGAGGTTGTGAATAAAAAATTTGACATTGGCGGGGCGAAAAACGAGATTAGCGAGCATAAAATCGCTATGGATTTTAAGGGCTTTGAGGACGGCGTGTATGTGATAGATGTGCATTACAAAGAGGGCGCTATAATGCGAACTATCACGCGCACAGCCTATATCAGCGACATTTCGGCTCAGGTTAGCATGGCTGATAGCGGCGCGCTAATCTATACTTCGCGCCTAAGCGACGCAAAAGCCCTATCGCACGCTATTGTTAAAATTTACAATGACAAAAACGAGATGATTTTAGAAAAACGCACGAATAGTGATGGAATTTTGCTTGTAAATGACGCTAAATTTTTGGATAAAAATCCTAAATCTATCGAGATTACAGACGGCAAAGAGCGCGGGTTTGTGATATTTGACGAGGCTGTTTCTAGCACGGAAGCAACTAAAAGCAACGCTCGGGCAATGGTGTATTTCGCTAGCGAGCTAGTAAGCCCAAATGAGGCACTAATCGGCTCTGTGGTGCTCAAAAAGAGCGATTTTACGCCGATTAAAAACACTCCGATAAAATACAAAATCACAGATCCTTATGGCGTGAATATCATCACTCGCGCCCTAAAAACCGACTCTTATGGCGCGCTAAATTTCAAAGAGAATTTGGGCGAAAAAAGCGGAAGTTATACCTTTGAGCTGATTTACGAGGATAAAATCATCGAAACCAAGAAATTTAGCGTCGAAAATTTCATACCAAACCGCGTGAAAAACGAAATTTTAACGAGCAAAGATGAAATTTACAAAGATGAGCTAATAATCGCAAATTTGATTTCAAACTACCTTGTGGGCGCACCAGCTGCAAATTTAGCCAGCAAAATTGAGGTGAAATCTTACGAAAAAGAGCTTAAAATCAGCGGTTTTGAAGGATACAGCTTCACAAATGCAAGACTTAAAAAAGAGGGCACCTTAGAGGTAAAAAGCGAGGAATTTAGGCTAGATAATAATGGCAAAAAAGACCTCGTAATCGCTCCAAAGGCACAGGGTGTGTCAAATGCGGCAAATTTGATGATGAATTTTAGCGTCCAAGACGGGGGCAAAAATGTCAGCGCGTATAAAATGCTAAGCTACTATCCATACGACAAAATTCTAGGAATTCGCGCTAACAAGGACTTCATAAACAGTGGCGAGGAGGTAAAATTCGACCTTGCATTACTAGATAGCAAAAGCAAAAAAGAGCAAAAAGGCAAGGTGGATTTAGAAATTTATCGCCAAGATTTCACCTATATTTACGACGGCGAGAGATATGTCGAGCAAGAGAGCTTTTCGCTTGTGGATAGCATTAGCGCAGGAGGCTCACAGATTGGGTATAAATTCGAAAATGGCGGTTCGTATATCGTAGTGGCAAACGATTACGCAAGCGGGGCGAGTGCGAGCGTGAGAGTCGATGTGAGCGGATATGGATACTATGGTAGGCTAAATGCCAAAGATGTCAATACAGCCCGTATAAATTTAGAAAAATCAAAGCTCAAACCTGGCGAAATGATAAAAGGCGTAATTACTTCGCCTATCGAAAACGGCGTGCTAAATGTGGCTTTGATAGGAGAGAGCGTGTATGATTATAAAATTACGCAAATTCGCGGAAACAGCGCAAGTTTCGAGCTAAGAGTGCCAGAGAATTTCACCGGCGGACACATTAGCGCTAGCATTTCACGCTCTGCCTCGGGCGCTGCTATGCCACTTCGCACATATGCAAATGTAGCTGTAAGCCTCGATGTGAGCGAGAAAAAACTCCCTCTTAGCCTGCAAAGCAAGTCTGAGTATAAAAACGGCGAAAAAGCCATAATCGTGGCAAAATCAGCGCCAAATTCTAAAATCACGCTTTACGCTGTGGATTTAGGGATACTAGACGCGATAAATCAAAAAGAGTTAAATGCGTTTTCATATTTTGATAAGCCGATATATTTCAGGCACCGATATTTCGATATTTTCGATGATTTGAGTGTGTATAGCGCAAACGGCAAAGAGCTAAGCTTTGGTGGCGATGAAATGCTAAAAAGCGCGAAGCGAAATTTAAGCCCAGTGCAAAATAAAAAAGATAAAAAATTTGTCAAGATGTATGAGAGTATCGCAAACGGCGCAGGCGAGGCTAGATTTGAGGTAGATTTACCAAAACACTTTAATTCTATGATTCGCCTAAGTGCGCTAGCCCTTGATGATGAAGAAAAAATCGGCTGGGCAAACTCTCAAATCAGCGTCAAAGATGATATCGTCATTAAACCAGCAGATTTGACATACATGGTCAAAGGCGATGATATAAATATCCCGCTAACGCTCATAAATACGACAAATTTGCCAAAATCGCTAAATTTAAAGGCGAGTTTTAACGACGCAGTTCAAATTTCGCTAAGCGATGCAAATATCACGCTAGGAGCGCTGGAAGCAAAGAATTTGAAATTTAGAGCAAATGCGTTAGAGCTTGGCGAGGGCGTGGTGAGCCTGGAAGCGAGCGAAGAAAATGGGGCTAAATTTGAGTATGAGTTGAAATTTGATGTCATTTCGCAGTTTCCGCGCTCGAAATTTAGCGCCAGTGCTTATAGTGACGCGCCGATGAATTTTAGCCTGCCAGCTTCGTATAAAGATGTCTTTACATACATAGGCACTAGACCTAGCACTTATACGGTGGCAAGGGAGTTGGAACGATATCCGTATGGTTGCACAGAGCAACTAAGTTCAAAAATTTTAGCCTATGATTTCTTCTTTAAACGCGACCACGACGAGGCGATGAAGGGGGCTGTTTTAGACCATGCTACGAAAATTTTATCAAGGCTTAAAAATAATGGCGAATTTGGGTATTGGAGCGCGCATGGCGAGACGAACGCATTTGCGTCGCTGTATGCTAGCGATGTGCTTTTGGATATGGACGCGAAATACAAAATCCTAACCCCAAAACAAAAAGAGCTGATTTTAAGGGCGCTAAAATCGTCGTATTCTAGCGAGCCTAGCTTGCGATTGTATGCGGATTTCGTGCTAGATAGGGTTGGCGCATTAAGCGATGATGAGCTAAATTTCGTCTATGATAAAAAACTCTACGAAGCTAGCCCGCTAGCGACATTTTCTATGCTTGCGATTTTGCAAAAACACAAAATGAGCGCGGAATTTAGTAAAATTTATAGTTCAAATTATAAATTTGATTATGCTAATAAAGATGCTAGTAAAATTTTTGCTAGTGAGGTTAGGGACGCTGGATTTGCTCTGTATGCCCTAGGAAGTGTCGGTATAAAAGATAGCATCTTAGATACTTTGGCGCAAAATTTAAGCCAAAATTTACAAAATGTTTCTAGCACGCAAGAAAGAGCATTTGTGCTAAGAGCACTTGAAGCGTATTTTGGCGAAGATGATAAAGGCGTGGGCGCAGATATAGTCGCAAACGGACTTACACAAAGTATCCAAACTCCGTCAAATTCAGTAATTACGCTAAATTCTAACGACAGAGAAATCAAAATTTCGCCAAAAAATGGCGAGAAAATTTTTGCTAATTTGCTTAGCTTTGGTTACGAGCCAGTCGCGCTCAAACATAGCCCGCTTAGTATAAACAACCACACAGGAAATTTGCACGGAATCAAACAGCTAGAAATCATGCGTGAATTTGTCGATGAGGCTGGTAATGCGGTTTCGCTTGATAATCTAAAAGTAGGGCAAAGAATTTATTCTAAGATAAATTTCCGCTCAAATTTCTATATCAGAAATTTCGTGATTGATGAGGCGGCAAGCACCTGCTTTGAGATCGTCAATGAGCGCATAAATCCGGGATTTATAAGGCCTGAGAATTTGCAGGATAAAACTAGCTTCGAGCACAAAGAGATAATGTTTGATAGAGTGCTAAGCTTCCCGGTTGGTGGAGTGTATTATAAAGATACGAAAACTGGCAATGACTATACCGGCGTATTTTACACACCGCTTAATGTAGTGTATTCTGGTATGTGTGCCTTGCCGGCTGTGAGTATCACTGATATGCAAAACGAAAGCGTAATGGATTATGATTTACCGGTGCTAAATTTCAAAATAAAATAAATTTAACCTTAAAATTTAACTTACTTGTAGAAAATTTAACTACAAGTAAGTTCTTCCTTAACAAATTTTAAACAAAAAAACTATATAATTACGGATTAACGCTATAAGCGTAAAGGAGAACATAATGATTGATTTAGCAAAAGTAGCCGATAGGCTAGAACAAGTCGCTAAACTACCCAAGATAAAAGAGGGCGATAGTATCACTAAACGCCTTGCTGAGCGCGGTTTTTCACGCCGTGATTTTATGAAATGGGCGGGCGCAATGACTGCGGCGATTGGGTTACCTAGCGTATTTGCACCACAAGTTGCACGGGCGGCAGAACTCGCCGATCGCTTACCTGTGATTTGGCTTCACATGGCAGAATGCACAGGTTGTAGCGAAAGCTTACTTAGAATTGATACTCCAACTATCGATTCGTTGATTTTCGACTATATTAGTTTAGAATATCACGAGACGATTATGGCTGCTGCTGGCTGGCAAGCAGAGGAAAATTTAGATGGAGCTATCGAAAAATATAAGGGGCAATATATTTTAATGGTAGAAGGTGGAATTCCAAGCGGAAGTAGCGAATATTTCCTTACAGTAGGACCTGCTGGTAAGACAGGTGCCGAGCATTGCAGACATGCCGCTGCTGGCGCAGCTGCAATTTTTGCTATTGGAACATGTTCGAGCTTTGGTGGTATCCAAGCAGCAAGACCAAACCCAACAAACGCTGTTGCATTAAGTAAATTAACTAAAAAACAAGTAATCAATGTCCCTGGCTGTCCGCCAAGCGAGAAAAATATCGTAGGAAATGTCCTTCACTACATACTATTTGGCACACTTCCAGCACTTGATGTTTATAATCGTCCAAAATGGGCTTACGGACTTAGAATTCACGATTTGTGCGAAAGACGCGGTCACTTCGACGCAGGTGAGTTCGTAGAGCAATTCGGCGATCAAGGCGCGAAAGACGGATATTGTTTATATAAAGTAGGTTGCAAAGGCCCATATACATTTAATAACTGCTCACGCGAGAGATTTAATGCTCACACTAGCTGGCCAATCCAAGCAGGTCATGGCTGTATCGGCTGCTCTGAGCCTGATTTTTGGGATCACATGGGACCATTTGAGGAGCCATTGGCAGATAGATTATACAATACTGTATTTAGCGGAGCAGGTGCTGATGCGACAGCCGATAAAATCGGTATAGGAATTTTGGCTGTTACAGGTGTAGCTATCACAGTTCATGCAGCCATTGCATCATTTAAAAAGAATAAGGGAGAGTAGAAATGTCACAAAGATTAGTAATAGATCCGATAACTCGTATTGAAGGACACTTACGCATAGAAGTAGTTGTCGATGATAACGGAGTTGTAACGGATGCGTATTCTGGCTCTACTTTATGGCGTGGATTAGAGACTATCGTTAAGGGTCGCGATCCTAGGGATATCGGCTTTTTTATGCAAAGAATTTGCGGTGTTTGCACATTTTCTCACTATAATGCTGGAATTTCAGCTGTTGAAAATGCTCTTGGCATAACTCCGCCACTAAATGCGATTTTAACCAGAACGCTAATGAACACTGCGCTATTTATGCACGATCACCCAGTGCATTTTTATCAACTACACGGACTTGACTGGGTTGATATCGTAAGCGCACTAAGCGCAGATCCACACGCTGCTAGCCAAGAGGCTTTCAGATATACAGATTTGCCTTATGCTTGCGGTGAGGATCAGCTAAAAGCGGTTCAACAAAGAGTAAAAGCCTTCGTTGAAAAAGGCGCACTTGGACCATTTGCAAACGCATATTTCGGACACAGCACATACAAGCTAACTCCTGAGCAAAATTTGATTGCGCTTAGCCACTATTTGGAGTGTTTGCGTATCCAAAGAACAGCTGCGCAAATGATGGCGATTTTCGGTGGCAAACAACCACACCCACAAACCCTAACAGTCGGTGGCGTAACATGCGTAATGGATATCCTAAGCCCGGCAAGACTTGGTGAGTATATGGTCAAATTCCAGGAAGTCGCTGATTTCATCAACCGCGCATATTATCCAGACTTGCTTATGGCTGGTGGTGCGTATGCTAGTGAAGAAAGCGTATTAAACGATGTCGGTGTCGCAAATCTATGGACACACCAAACTTTCCAATATTCACGCAATGATTTCTTATTCCAAAGCGGTGTGATTTTAGACGGCGATATCAGCAAGGTTCATGAGCTAGATGAGAGCAAGATTACAGAAGAAGCCACTCACTCATGGTATAAAAATGACAAACCACTTCACCCTTATGACGGCGAACAAGAACCAAACTACACAGGATTTAAGGTAGAGCAAACTCTAAACGCCAAAGGTGAAATGGAAGATACAAAAGTCCTAAATACCGAGGGTAAATATACTTGGATAAAAGCTCCTAGATATGATGGCAAATCGCTTCAAGTTGGACCACTATCAAATATCGTTGTAAATTACGCAAAAGGTAATGAATTTGTAGTAAAAGTAGTAGATAAATTCTTAGCCGATACAGGTCTTCCACTAGAAGCAGTATTCTCTACTCTTGGTAGAACAGCATGTCGTATGATCGAGGCAAAAGTCGTAGCTGATAATGGACTATTAGCATTTAATAACCTAATCGCTAATATTAAATCAGGCGACACTGAGACTTGCGCTAAATACACAATCGATAAAAAGAAATCATATAAAGGCAGATATATCGGACATGTTCCGCGCGGTAGCCTAAGCCACTGGTGCAGAATCGAAAATGGAGTAATCCAAAACTGGCAAGCAGTCGTTCCTAGCACATGGAACGCTAGTCCAAAAGACGCTCAGGGCAATATGGCATCTTATGAGTCATGCTTAATCGGTCTTAAAATTGCAGATTTAACGCAACCGCTTGAAATCATCCGCAAAATCCACTCTTATGATCCGTGCATTGCGTGCGCTGTTCATGTTATGGATACCAAAGGCAACGAGCTTAGCTCATATAAAGTAAATCCAAATATCAAGGATTAAACCATGAAAAAAAGAGAAGCCGAGTATGAATTTTCGATAGGATTGCGCCTTACTCACTGGATACGCGCTATCGCTATCGTCATACTTGTAATTACTGGATTTTATTTGGCTTATGTTTTCATAGCCCCAGAGATTAGCTCTGAGCCAAATTTATTCTTGCAAGCTAAAATTCGCTTCGTGCATTTAGTGGCAGGTTTCGTGCTAATGGCGGCTATGCTTTACAAATCATATCTGTTTTTGTTCGATAAACACAGCAGAAAAGAGCTAGTTAGTATTAAGGATTTTATTAATCCTAGGGTTTGGATCGAGCAGATCAAATTTTACCTATTTTTAGGCGAACACCCACATTTGCACGGCGTTTATAATCCTTTGCAATTCATTGCGTATTTGGCATTTTACATCATTTTAGCCTTGATTTGTATCACTGGCCTTGTGCTTCATGTGCATATGTATCATGGCGGACTTGGCGGTATGATTTATGATCTAATGCGCCCAATCGAGGCTATGATGGGTGGTCTAAGCGAGGTTCGCACTATTCACCATTTATCGATGAATTTCCTTATTTTGTTTATCCCTGTGCATGTTTATATGGCTGTTTTCAACGCTGTAAAAGGACAAGACGGAGCTATGGACGCTATTATTAGCGGCTATAAGTTCAAGGTTCAAAAATGAAATTAGGTGTTATCGGTATAGGTAACATTATGTACTCCGACGAAGGTGTCGGAGTACATTTTATGCACGCACTGCAACAAAACTACAAATTCACCCCAAACTCACCTGACGATAGTATCGAATTCATCGACGGAGGCACGCTGGCTGCGCTTTTAATGCACATTTTGGTCGAATTTGATGAAATTTTGCTGATTGATTGTATCGACGCAGACGAGGGCAGTATCGGCGATGTGTATTTCTTCGACTACGAGGCTATGCCAAAAAGTGTAAAATGGAGCGGTTCGGCTCACGAGGTGGAGATGCTAGAAACCCTGCAAATGCTAGATCTTTGTGGCGATAGACCACGCACGCAAATCCTAGCCGTGGTGCCAATGCGCATAGAGCCGATGAGTTTTAGCGTGAGCGATGAGGTGCTAAAATCTAGCGAGATTATGGAGCGCACGGCGATAGATTTTATCGCTTCTCGCGGTTTTGTGTGCGAAAAAATTGGGAATTTAAGCGTGCGCGATATTGCTGAAAATTTTGATTCTAAGGGCAAAAATTGATAATTTCTTTTAAATTTGATTATTTGAATAACAACGGCTTAATCGCCTATTTTTTGGATTTTTATGCGCGCAAGGCTGGGCTGAAATACGCCCTAAATTTAGGCAAAAATTTAACCACACTCTATGTCGAAGCAGATGAAAAAGAGCTACTCGAATTTAGCGATAAATTTATGGCGCTTATTCCAAATTCTGCGTTTTTGGCAAAATCGAGCGTGGAGGTGGTATCTGGCGAAGGGGATTTAAAGGAAGTTTGTGAGAAAAGCGACGAGATTAAATTTTTGCCTAAATTTTCAAATTTTACCCCAAGCCAAATTCACGAATTTTTGCAAAGTGGCGAATTTATAGAAAATGAATTTGGGGTTTTAAGCGGTGTTAGCGTCTTTGACGGCGAGAGTTTCGTCGCTGTAAATAAGCAAAATTTTGGCAAGTTAATCGAGCATGCTTACCGCATTTTGCGTCATAATCAAATTTTGCAAATTTCGCTAAATGGTGAGAAATTTAGCCTAAGTGCTGATTTAAATTTCGAAAATTCAGACTTTATGGTCGCTACTGGCCTAAAATCGTTTAATAAAATTTTTATCACCGATGACAAGCAAAAAATCGCCCTTGCGACATACGAAAAGCCAATTTTACGCCTCAAAACAAACAGCGTTTTTCGCAGCTCCTTCTCAAAATCGCCTAAATTTTTCGATGTCAAAATGTGTAGCGATCTCTTTACTTTCGCGCTTTTTAAACGGCTCGAAGATGATGAAATTTACTATGTCAGCGCACAGGGAAACAAAAATAAATTTTTAAATTTATGCGTGATTGAGGATAGATTTCTTATCACAAAAAACTCTGAATTTATGAGCGAAGCTGAAAAAACACTCCTTGCCTCTGGCGATAGCACCACGCATTTTGGGCTTATTTGCAAGGAAAAAGAGATTTTTGATTCGCGCGTGATGAGGGTGTTTGTATCGAAAAATAGCGCCGATGAGATTGCAATTTACGAAGCCAAATCCAAGCGCAAACTCCTAAATTTCGCTATGCCTGCGAATTTAGACGCTCTTTTTGATGAAATCAAAAGCGACGAGACGGGCGCAAAACTTTTGGCAAATTTTGGCGCAAACGCTAGCCTAGATTATGCGCGAGCAAATGCCGATTTTAGCGAAATAAAACCTAGTTTTTATGGCTATTTTGAACTGCTTTCTCGCGTGATTTTTGGCAAAGACGCGCAGTATTTGTTGGAGTGTGCTGGGGAGTTTTTGGGCGAAAAGGGCATGAAGCTAGACTTCGAGCTTAAAGAAAACGGCGATTTCAACTTCGCTAAAACGCTTCGTTCGGCGATGAGCTACAAGCTAGCAGGGGTCGATGACAAGGTTCTAAGCTACGGCGTAATCGACACGCTAGCTAGATTTATCGGCGATTTGGCTGACGCAAACGAGGCATTATACGATTCTGGCGTGCTTAGCGGTTCGCTTTTTGCCGAACGCAGGTTCGCAAACATCGCCACACTCGTGCTTGGCAAATCTCGCCTTGATTTCTCGGCGTATTTGGGTTTGCAAGGCTGTGAGCGTTAAAATCGAGATTGCAGGAGCTGTGCAGGGCGTGGGCTTTCGCCCGTTTATCTACCGCATTTGCACCGATCTAGGCATAAAAGGCGAGGTTTATAACGACGGCGAGGGCGTGAAAATCCACGCAAACGCCACGAGCGAGCAAATAGCGCGACTTAAAGAGCGCATTTATAGCGAGCTTCCGCCACTTGCGCGGATTGATAAATTTGAAATTTTTGAAATCGCGCCTAAAATTTATAATGATTTTAAAATCACGCACTCGCAAGAAACGCAAAAATTTAACCCCATTTTGCCTGATTTTGCCATTTGCGATGATTGCAGGCGCGAATTTTACGATCCGCAAAACAAACGCTACCGCTACCCATTTATCAACTGCACGAACTGCGGACCGCGACTTAGTATCATCAAAAAACTCCCTTATGACCGCGCAAATACGACAATGGCGCAGTTTAAAATGTGCGAATTTTGCGGTGGCGAATACACTGACCCGCTAAATCGCCGTTATCACGCCGAGCCGATTGCTTGCGCGGAGTGCGGGCCCAAGCTCTTTTTGAAAAACAAAAATGGCGAAATTTTAGATAGTGGCGAAAAGGCTGTTATTAGGCTTTGTGAAATTTTATCTCGTGGCGAGATAGTCGCTGTCAAGGGGCTTGGCGGATTTCATATAATGTGCGACGCGACG
This sequence comes from Campylobacter sp. JMF_14 EL1, assembly GCF_027737585.1. Lineage (NCBI taxonomy): Bacteria > Pseudomonadati > Campylobacterota > Epsilonproteobacteria > Campylobacterales > Campylobacteraceae > Campylobacter > Campylobacter sp. JMF_14 EL1. Next base: position 118,986 of record NZ_JAOVTW010000001.1, on the reverse strand, counting down.
AACGAAGACGCCGTAGCGACCTTACGAATTCGCAAAAATCGCCCAGATAAGCCATTTGCCGTAATGTGTAAAGATTATGAAATGGCTAAAAAATTTGCCAAATTTAGCGAGAGTGAAAAAGAGCTTTTAAATTCGCAAATTAAACCGATTGTTTTGGTTAAAAAATCAAAAAATCCGCAAAATTTAGCCCTTGCTGGGGCGGTGGCGCCAAATTTAGGCAAGGTTGGCATTTTTCTAGCAAATACGGGCATTCATTTGCTACTTTTTGAGTATTTTAATCGCCCCTTAATCGCTACGAGCGCGAATATCAGTGGCGAGCCGATAATTTACGATGAGGCGAGTTTGCGCCAAAAATTGGGCGGTGTGATTGATTTTTATTTGGATAACGACAGAGAGATTATTACGCCAAGCGATGATAGCGTGGGGTTTGTGATGCGAAATCAGGCGCAGAGTATCGCAGAAATCACGGAGCAAAATTCGCAAAATATTATGCAAAATTTTACGCAATATTTACGCACTTCGCGTGGGCTAAATCCGCAAATTTTCAAAAGCAAATTTACTCATAAAGGCTCGTTTCTCGCCCTTGGCGCGGAGCTAAAAAACCAGTTTGCAATATATAAAGACGGGCAAATTTTTATTTCCCCATACATCGGAGATTTGAAAAATATCGCCACAAATGCTCGATTTTTCGCGCTTTTGGATATTTTTATTAAAACTTATGATTTGAAATTTGACGCTGTTATAGGCGATTTGCACCCGAATTTTTTGCACACAAAACATTTTGAAAATTTGGGCTTTGAAGTGGTGAAATTTCAGCACCATTACGCACATTTGGTCGCGAATTTGGCGGATAATGATTTGCTTGGAAGCGGTAAAAAATACCTTGGATTTAGTTTTGACGGCACTGGTTATGGCGCAGACGGCACGATTTGGGGTGGCGAAGTGCTGGAATTTGACGAATTTGGCTACAAAAAGGTTTTGCATTTCGACGAATTTGCGCTAATTGGCGGTGAGAGTTCGATTAAAAATATCTACAAACTCGCAATTTCGCTGATTTTTAAATTCGGCATTGAAAGCGAGGCGAGTGAGTTTTTAGCCAAATTTAGCCAAAATGAAATTTCAAATCTAGCCAAAATCGCCCCGCGCTCGCCAAAGACAACCTCGCTTGGGCGCATTTTTGACGCATTTGCAAGCGTGATTTGCGACCAAAGAAGCGTTAGTTTCGACGGCCAAAGCGGTATGAGTTTGGAAAATCTCTTTGATGAGAGCAAAATCACGAGTGAGAGCGAAAAACGCTATAAATTTGAGATAATAAACGGCAAAATTAGCGTTAAAAACGCATTTTTAAGCGCGCTAAAAGATGAACCAGCCGTGGCTGCTTCAAATTTCATAAACGAGATCGCACAGACAATGCTAAAAATCGCAAAAGAGCGAAATTTAGAGGTCGTGCTAAGTGGTGGGGTTTTTCAAAACGCAACGCTTTTGCATTTGGTAGTGCGAAAATTTAGCGAGGCTGGCGTGAGATTTCACCTACACAAAAGCGCTCCCGCAAACGATAGTGGCGTGGCTCTTGGCCAACTCATGGCCTATATCGCTCGCCTGAAATAATCAATAAATTTTATCAACTAACTTAAAATTTTAAAATTTTACGCTAAAATCGCAGGGAATTTTTAATCAAACAAGGCAAAAATGATGAAAATTTTAAAATTTTTACTATGTTTTGCGCTGTTTTTGGGCGCAGATGAAATAAATTTAAAGGGCGAAAGCGTGCAGAGCAAAAATCAAAATTTAAAAGAAATTTATTTAGCGGGTGGCTGTTTTTGGGGTATGGAAGGGTATTTTAAGCGAGTTAGCGGAGTGCTTAGCACAGAAGTTGGCTATGCAAATGGAAATTCGCAAAAGACCGATTATTATTCGCTCAAAAACACAGGCCACGCCGAAACGCTAAAAATCAAATTTGATGAAAATGTTGTGGCATTTGCCGAGATTTTGGAGCATTTTTTTAGAGTGATTGACCCCATAAGCGTCGATAAACAAGGTAACGATATCGGCAGGCAGTATCGCACGGGGATCTATTATACCAACGAGGGCGACAAGGAATTTTTGCAAAATTTCATCGCCTTAAAACAAAAAAAATATAAGGAAAAAATCGCCGTCGAGGTCGCACCACTACACAATTACGCGCGCGCGGAAGAGTATCACCAAAACTACCTTGGCAAAAACCCAAATGGATATTGTCATATCGACCTAAATTTGGCAAGCAAACCGCTTTATGACGAGAGCAGGTTCGCGCTCCCTAGCCCAGAAGAGATGAAGGAAAATCTAACGCCGTTACAGTTTAGCGTGACGCAAGAAAAGGCGACGGAGCGCCCATACACGAGCGAATTTGATAAATTTGATAAAAAGGGCATTTATGTCGATGTCGTTACGAAAAAACCGCTTTTTAGCTCGACGGATAAATTCGACGCAGGGTGCGGGTGGCCAAGCTTTTCTAAGCCGATTACTACCGACGCGCTGGATTATGCGCGCGATACTAGCCACGGCATGGTGCGCACGGAGGTTAGCTCACGGCTTGGCGGGGCGCATTTGGGGCATGTTTTTGAGGACGGCATCAAAGAAAAGGGCGGTTTGCGCTACTGCATAAACGGCGCCTCGCTCGAATTTATCCCGCTAGAAAAAATGAGCGAGCGCGGATACGGCGAGTTTATCCCGTATGTGAAATAGTGCGATTTGGCGTGAAATACGATATGTGTATTTGATTAGCCAAGGCGAGGCTAAATTTTATATTTTATTTGAATTTTTTTAAAGTTTCGCAGTCGTTTTTCGAGCCTAATTTGCAAGCTTTTTCGTAAAATTTCATTGCATTTGCAGGGTTTTGTTGCACCCCTTTGCCGATATAATACATAAAGGCTAAAATTTGACAGCTAGATACGATGCCATGATCGCAAGCGTCCGTAAAAAGCGGTATAGCCATATCGTATTTGAAGCTTCCGACATAAAATTTTCCCAGATTATCGCAAGCTCCATAAAATCCATTTGCGCAAGAGTGTTGCAAATACCAAAGAGATTTTTTGTTATAAAGTGCGCCTAAATTCGAGCATGCTTTATAAAATTTTGCTTCACAAGCAGTGCGAAGCAAAATTTCGGCTTCATCAAGGCGGTAATTTGTCAAAAATTTATTTCCCTCTGTATTGATTTTCGAACACGAATTTTCACTGCCTAATCTGCAAGCAACCTTTGGATAAAAGAATTTTTCATCAAAGCTTATTTGGATAAAAATGCCAATAATGCAAATTATTAAAAATAGTAGAATTTTTTTCAAATTCGCCCTTCAATCATCAAATCTTTTTAGAAGTGAGCCGTAGCTCTCGATTCGGCGATCGCGTAAAAACGGCCACCATCTGCGCACATTTTCGCACCTTTGCATATCAATCTCCACGACTTCGCAAAGCTCGCTTTCGCTACCTGCGCGAAATAGCTGCTCGCCCTGCGCTCCAAAAACAAAGCTATTGCCCCAAAATTTAATCCCCTCTGCGCTCTCATCGCATGTCATCTCGGGCGCAGTATTTCCCAAAACTACATTTGGCGAAATTTCGCTAAGCTTCGCACTCTCAAATCCCACGCGATTTACGGCAATTACAGGCAATGAGTTTGCCACGCTATGGCCTCTTTGCACAGCGACCCACGCTTCTAACTGGCGTTCTCGCTCAGATTTTTCATCGCCCATAAACCAGCCAATCGCAGTCGGATAGATTAGCACCTGCGCCCCACGAAGTGCCATTGCACGCGCAGCCTCAGGATACCACTGATCCCAGCACACCAGCACCCCGAGCCTTCCCACGCTCGTATCAATCGGCGCAAAGCCCATATCGCCGGGCGTGAAATAGAATTTTTCATAAAAATTCGGATCGTCTGGGATATGCATTTTGCGGTATTTGCCAAGCACTTTGCCGTCACGCTCGAAAACCACAGCCGTGTTGTGATACAGTCCAGCACTCCTGCGCTCAAAAAGCGAAGCCACAAGCACCACGCCAAATTCTTTGGCGATACTGCCCCAAAATTTCACATCGTCTTCGAAATTTACCGCATAGTCGAAATTTTCGGTGTTTTCGCGCTGACAAAAATAGTGAGTTTGGTGGAGTTCTTGAAGCACGATTAAATTTGCCCCTTTTTGCGCAGCCTCGGCGATAAGTTCCTTGGTGCGCGCTATCGTGGCTGATTTGGTGCCGTAAAATTTGTGTGAGATTAGTCCGACTTTTAAATTTTTCATTTTTTGCCTTTAAATTTTAAATTTTATCGCTGAATTTATTCATACACGAGCAGTGAAGCGAGCCGTTTTGACGGATAAAAACCCGCGCATCTACGCCAACGACCTTGCGCCCTGGGCAAGCCTTTGCGAGGCGAGAGAGCGCGATTTCATCGTTTTTATCGCCATAAGTAGGCACGATAAGTCCTCCATTTACAAATACAAAATTCGCATAAGTTGCCCCCAAACGCCTATTTTCGTAAAAAATCGGTGCTGGAAGCGGAAGCTCGATGACCTCGAATCCATGCGCTAAAACCTGCTCTTTTAGCGAGCGCAGGGCAGGGTAGTGTATGTCGCTAGAATCATCGCATGAGGCCATGGCAACGAGATTTTCGCCCACAAATCTAGCCAGCGTGTCGATATGGCAGTCTGTATCGTCGCCCTGAATAAATCCGCCTTTAAGCCAGATTATTTTTTTTAGCCCAAAAATTTCGCCTAGCTTTTGTTCCAAAATTTCTTTGCTAAGGGCGTTTCGGTTGTCATTTAGCAAGCACTCCTCGGTCGTCATTAGCACGCCAGCGCCGTTAAATTCGACACTTCCGCCCTCTAAAATCAAATCGACATTGCGTAGCGCTTTGCCCCAAATTTCATAAAGCGTAGCATTTAGCGCATTGTCCTTTTCGCTCGCAAATTTCCCGCCCCAAGCGTTGAAGGTGAAATTTAGCGCCTCTACCTTGCCCTCATTTTCGACATCAATCGCGCCATAATCGCGTATCCAAGTGTCATTTGTAGGAATCTGCACGAAATTAACGGCGAATTTCTCGTCTATTTCGCCACATACTTTGTCGAATACTGCTCGTTTTGGTGCGATAGCTATGAGCGGTTGAAACTGCGCCACAGCGCGGATAAAGTGCGTATAAGCGCTACTAATCTCGCCCAGATATGGCGCCCAGTCGCTGTCCTCGTGAGGCAGTGAAACTAAAAGTGCGTTTTGATTTTCCCACTCTGCAAATGCTCTCATTTTCTCTCCAAAATTAAATTTGCGTTGAATTTTATGTAAAATTTAGCGTAAAATTTTACGCTAAATTTGTTAAAATTTTAAAAATTCCTCTTTGAAAATGCCTTTTAAATTTTCGTAAGGCACGATGATTTCGGGCTCGCCCATAGCATACGGCGCGATAAAATACGGCGCGAAGACAAACGCCACGCCCTCTTTGGCGAAGTAAAATTCGCTTTTAAAAACGATATCTTCTGGCAGATTATCCACCCAAAATGTCTTGATAAACTCCGTAATATCGCGCTCTTGGCAGGCTTTGTCGCAGTTTGGCTGCGAGGCTATGATATCTGCGCGAAGCATATCCTTGTAGCCCTTGAAAATCTCCTTGTATAGGGGCTCCACGCTAACCGCGCCGATTAGGACATTTGTAATGTCGATTTTCTTGTCTGCGACTAAATCGTAGATGATATAGCTCGTGTGCTCCATGCCGTGTGCTCCGCCAGAATACGAGTATGAAAACTGCTTGATTTGGGCTAGGTTGCCGATTTGAGAGACGAAGCTTTGCTCGGCGCTAAATTCGCTATGAAAGTCCAAATCGCCATTTTGAGCCATTTCTTTATCGGCTTGGGCTTTTGATTGCTCTACTAAACTTGTGGCGTATTTTTTCGCGTCCAAGCTTTTTAGCAAAAGCGCGCATCTCTCGTCGATACTCTCGCCCTCGCAAATCCCAAACAGGCGGTTTTTTAGTAAAATGTCTAAATTTTCGTTGCCGGTTTGAACTAGGGTGTAGCTGTGCGCATCGTCTGAATAAAGCTCCTGGGACTGAGGGTTAATCTGCGCGTAAGAAAACAGCGCAAACAGCGCAATTATGGTAAGTTTTTTCATTTTTTTCCTTTAAATAAATAATCCACCGCGAATTTTATCGCTAGAAGCGATTAAATTTTCGCGGTCTTTGGTCGCTAAATTTGCTATTTTGGCTTGTTTATCAATCTTAACCAAATCCGCGATTTTTTTCCTAAAATTCGCCATGTTTTGATCTAGCTCTTTTCTTCTAGCCATAGAAATATCTACAAATTCTCTGTCTTTTTCGATACCGATAAATTTACGCCCAAGCAAATTCGCGGCAATTCCAGTCGTAGAACTTCCACTAAACGGGTCGCAAATGAGCGAATTTTCATCGCTTGCCATTAAAATCAGTCGCACCAAAAGAGACATTGGCTTTTGTGTCGGGTGTTTGCCGTTAGCCTTTTCCCACGGAGCGATTGCGTTAAATCGCCAAACATCTTTCATTTGCTTATCGTCATTTAAAAATTTCATCAAATCGTAGTTGAAAATGTGTTTGTGTTTTTCGCTTTTTCTAGCCCAAATAATCTGCTCTGTGGAGTGCGTGAGATAGCGACAGCTAAAATTCGGCGGTGGATTTGTTTTTTCCCAAGTTATGATATTTAGAATTTTATAGCCCAAATTTTGCAAAGTCCTGCCGATTGAGAAAATATTGTGATAAGTTCCGCTAATCATCACGCTTCCGTTATCTGTGAGTTTTTCTTTGGCGATTTTTAACCAATTATAGTTAAATTCGTCAATCTCAGTGTATCCAAATGATTTATCCCACTCGCCTTTATTTACACTGACGATTTTTCCGCTTTGGATACTTAGTCCGTCATTTGACAAAAAATATGGCGGATCGGCAAAAATAAGGTCAAATTTTTCTTTTAAATTTGGCAAAATTTCAAATGTGTCTCCGTGATATAATTTAAAATCTTTCATGTTACAGGCAAACCTAATTTTTGTAATGGAATATAGTTAAAATAAAATTGACAATCAACGCTTATTATGTAGTCTAATGTATCTTTATATTCCGGTTTTTTAAACCAATCGCTAAGCAGATAAATATATTTAACTTCCATATTTAAATGCGACATAAGTTTTTGATATTGTTTCTTTTTAAAATCGCAAGTTTGGAGTTTTTCATCTACGCTGCCTGCGACTTGTTGGAATTTACACTCGATGACGAAAAATGTATTGTTTAAAACTACATATAAGCTATCGTCTGGTAATAATTGTTTAGATATTATGTTTTTCCAATTAACTTTTTGTTCATCTAAAAATCTATAAAGTGCATCTTTTTTGAAAATTTGAGCGATTAATTTATTATCAAAAAATACATTATACCGTTTAGTTCTATATTTAGGCTCGTTTATTTCTATGACACTATAACCATTTTGCTCTGCAAGAAAAGTCGCTAAATCGGTTTTACCTTCAAAACGAGCACCAGTTTGTGTATTTGCTCCACCAATACCACCTTTAATCATTTTCTATCCTTAATTTATTTTTAAATTTAACCCAATTTTTCTTTAATCAAATCCAAAATTTTATCCACGCTAACGCTTTGTTTTTCTAGGTTTTTGCGCTCGATAAACTCTACTTCGCCGTTAGCCAAGCCTTTGCCGACTAGCAGGGCGTATGGAAAGCCCATAAGCTCGTAATCGTTCATCTTAACGCCAAAGCGTTCGTTTCTATCATCAAGCAGGGCGTTAATGCCTAAATTTCGGCATTTCTCGTAAAGCTCGGTCGCAAAATTGACGACATTTTCATCTTTTGCATTTGAAATGATGATTTCTAGCGCAAAAGGCGATAGCTCTTTGCTCCACACGCAACCCTTCTCATCGTGGCTAGACTCGACTGCGACTGCGACTAGACGGCTCACGCCGATACCATAGCAACCCATGAAAAATGGCTGTGTTTTGCCGTTTTCGTCTAAAAATTTCGCCCCCATAGGGTCTGAATATCTCTGTCCTAGCTGGAAAATGTGTCCTACTTCAATGCCCTTTGTAACGCGTAGTTCGCCACCACAGCACGGGCATTTATCCCCAGCTTTGACCTCAGTTAAGTCTTTGAAGCGAGTTTTGTTAAAATTCGTAACCGCGCAACCGATTAAATGGTAGTTTTCTTCGTTTGCCCCAGCTATCATTTCGCGCTCATTTTCAAGCTCGGCGTCTATGTAAAAATCAATATCCCTTGGCAGTCCAAACGGCCCGCAAAATCCTGGCACAAGCCCAGCTTCGCGCACTTCGCTCTCATCTGCGTCGATTAGTTCTAGCGCGCCACAAGCGTTTTGCGCCTTTGTCTCTTGCAAATCATCGTCGCCTCGCACGAAGAAAACCACGATTTTTGCGCTATCTTCGTAGATTGCTTTTTTCATCACAGCTTTGATTGTAAAAAATTTATCCACTTTGAAAAATTCAGCCACGCTCTCGATTGTTTTGGTGCCTGGCGTGTGAAATTTCATCATACCCTCGGTCTCTGGCGCTTCGCAAGGGGCTGTGCGTTTAGCGCGGTGCGCTGCTTCGATATTAGCAGCATAAGAGCAGTTTTCGCAGACTAAAATATCGTCCTCGCCGTTATCTGCTAGCACCATAAATTCTTTGCTTCCGCTTCCGCCGATTGCGCCACTATCGGCTTCGACGGCACGGAAATTTAGCCCAAGACGGGTGAAAATTTTGGTGTAAGTTTGCTCCATGAGATCAAATTCGCGCTTCAAATCAACCTCGTTTGCGTGGAAACTATATCCGTCTTTCATCGTAAATTCTCTACCACGAAGTAACCCAAAGCGCGGTCTTGCCTCATCTCTAAATTTGGTGTTTATTTGGTAGATATGAAGCGGGAGTTGCTTGTAGCTGGTGATTTTGTTCGCCACCATTAGCACGGCGCTTTCCTCGTTTGTCGGGCTTAGGACGAAGTCATTTTCTTTGCGGTCTTTTAGGCGCAAAAGCTCTTTGCCGTATTTGTTATACCTGCCACTTGCTTTCCACGCATCAGCTGGTGTAACCACGCTAAATGCGACCTCTTGCGCGCCTGCGTTATTCATCTCTTCGCGCACGATTTGCGTGATTTTGTTTAAAACCATTTTTCCTAGTGGCATGAAATTATAAAGCCCGCTGCCTAGCTGCTCGATAAATCCTGCCCTAAGCAAGAAAATATGGCTTGGCAAAATGGCGTCTTTTGGTGCTTCTTTAAATGTCGGTGCAAAAAGTTTGCTAAATTTCATTTTTATTCTCCATTGTTTTGCTATTTTCGTAGTCTAAAAATTTTTCGTAATTTTCTTTAAGGGCGAAAATTTCATTTAACGAATTTGTCGCGAAATCAATCTCGTCCTTGCTCTTTAAATTTTTCAAATTTGTCGTTGGCGTGTGCAAAAATGATTTGAAAACTTGGTGAATTAGCTTTCTGGCTTCTTCTTTGTCGCTGTTTTTTAAATAGCCCTTTTTGATAGCTTTTTCTAGCTCGATTTCAGCTATATCCCTGGCTTTGGCGCGTAGGGCCTTGATAAGTGGGGTGGCTGCTTTGGCGTTTTGGCTATCGAAAAACTCGCTGGTTTGCGCTCCGATGATCGCATAGGCGTTGTGGGCCTGCTCCTCGCGCAAGATTAGGTTGTTTTTGACGATTTCTTCTAAATCATCGACGCTATATACGACGATATCCTCGCTTTGGCTTAGCTCTATGTCGCGCGGGACGGCGATATCGAAAAAGTAGCGTTTGAAATTTTTGGCTTCAATGATTTCATCGGTGATTATGGGCGTAGCGGAGCTTGTCGCGCTGAAAAATAGTCTATTGATATTGACATATTTTTTTAGGTTTTCAAGGCTATCAAATTTCACGCCTTCCCCTAGGCTTTTGGCTAAATTTTCGGCGTTTTTTAAATTTCGGTTTAAAATTGTAATCTTCGCGCCACTTGCGAGCAGGTGTTTGCACGCTAGCTCGCTCATTTCGCCAGCCCCGCACACTATGGCTTCCTCGCCTTGAAGCGAGCCTAATTTTTCTTTTGCCATGGATACTGCCACGCTTGAAACAGATACTGGATTTTTGGAAATTTCGGTTTTTGTGCGCACGCTAGCGGCGCATTTTAGCGAAGCGTCGATTGCGCTTTTGATATCCTCGCCTGTGTTGTTGTTTTCAAGCGCAAATTTATACGCATCTTTTAGCTGGCCTACGATTTGCGTTTCGCCGACAACTAGGCTATCAAGCGAGCTCGCGACCGAAAAAAGATGATGAATCGCGCCATCATCATCGTATAAATCAGCCCTGGTTTCTAGCTCGTCTAGCCCCACGCCACTGACGCGAGATAGCGCAAGCAGGGTAAATTTCGACGCAGCCTCATAATCGCTTACACTAGCGAAAATTTCCACGCGGTTACAGGTATTTAGCACCATGCACTCTTTGATACTCGCGTTCGAGCATAAAAGTCGCAAAATTTCTTTTTTTCGCACATCGTTTGTGAAAGATAGCTTTTCACGCACTGTAATGTCTGTGTTTTTGTGAGTAAAACTCACACTCATATAAGCCATTAAAACTCCCTATTTATCATATTTTCAGCGATTTGTATAAGCTTTTCGTTTTTGAAATCTTTTATCGCTTCTATTGCGCTAGTGCCCAAAAATTTCGCTTCATTTATACAACGCTCGATGATTTTATGCTCGCTAAATTTTGCCCTAAGCCACGAAATTTCGCCCTCGTTTAGCTCTTTTTTGAAAAACGATTTTAGTTTTTCTTTATCATTTTCGCCTAAATTCTCGTATAGATAAATATACGCTAGCGTCGTTTTACCCTCTTTGAAATCCCCTAAATTCGGCTTTCCTAACACTTCGCTTGATTGCGTGATATCCAAAATATCATCGATTATTTGAAAGGCAAGGCCTAAATTTTTGCCATATTCGCCAAATTTTTCTACCTCCGCGCCCTCGCCAAATTTCAAATACGCCGCACTTCTTGCCACTTCCTCAATGAAAACGGCGGTTTTGTAATAAATCATTTGGGTGTATTTTTGGGCGTCAGAGTTGAAATTTTGCGACATTTTGACATCCATCATTTCGCCGATTGCGAGTTTGGTGACGGCTGAGCTTAGCGAAGTAGCGATGAAAGCAGGAAATTTGCAAAGCTCGCTGTAAGCTTTGGAGTAGAGTATGTCGCCGAGCATAACGGCGTTTTTAGAGCCCTCTGTTGCGTTGATTGAGGGTTTGCCGCGACGCATTACGCTTTCGTCGATGACATCATCATGCAGCAGGCTAGCAGCCTGAATAAGCTCGGTAATAGCGCATAGTCTTAGGCTCTCTTCGCTCTCTCCGGCGATATTTAAAAGCAGTTTTGAGCGCAGTTTTTTGCCTGAACTAAGAGTCAAAAACATTTCGCTAGCCACGCTGTATCCGCAACTAGCGATGAAATTTTGCATAATTTGATCGATTTTGTCCATTATTTCTTTCTTTTTTGATAAAAAATTTAGCGATTATAGCAAAATTAAATTTAATCCAAGCTAGAATTTATCGATAATCTCCCACGCCTGCTCTGGCGTTTTTGCGTTTTTTACGCCCTCTCTAAACTCGCCCATGCCCCAGCTTACTTGCAGATACTGGATATTTGCCCTTTTGGCGGCGAATTCGTCCTTTTTGCTATCGCCTAAAAAAATTGCTTTTTTAAATTTGCTATTTTTCAAAACTTCTAAAATCATAGCGGGATCTGGTTTGTGCGGCACTCTCTCGCTCTCGCCCACGATAAAGTCAAAAAACTCGCTTAGCCCCGTAAATTCGGCTATGCTAGCAAGGCTAGCTTGTGGGGCGTTCGAGGCTAGGGCGACGAAAAAGCCAGCATTTTTGCATTTTTTTAGCAAATCCAAAATCCCAGGATAGGGCAGGGCGAATTTGCGGTAATTCCCCATATACACAGCCATAAATTCAGCCCCTAGCTCCGCGCTCACGCTCTCTGTACCATATAGCGCGATAAAGGGGTTTTGTGCGGGATCGTTTATCACGCTCATTATGTAATCATGCTCCAAAGGTGCGAGATCAAGGCGATTTCTAGTGAAATTTATACTCTCGCAAATGGCCTTTTTGCTATCCAGTAGCGTGCCGTCCATATCAAAGATTATCGTTTTCATGCGCCTCGCCTTGCAAAAATTTTCTAATATCACTCTCCCATTTTGGCGCAGCGGTAACGGCACTTTGGGTGTAGCATTTATCGAAAAATTTATCAATTCGCGAGGCGTCAAGGTTGTTTAAAACGCTGATTTTAAAGTATCTTGTATAGCCTGCTACATCAAGCACTTCTCCGCTCGTGCCGATACAGACGAACATTTCGCACTCTTGCAACGCCTCGTATAAATCGGCGTAGTGCGGGGCTTGCTCGCCAAACATAACGATATTGTGGCGCATTTTTTCGCTCCCGCATTTTTCGCAAATTTGCCCCTTTATTGGCGCGTAGCCGATATTTTGGACATGCCCGCACGCCTCACAGCGAATTTCGGGCAAAAATCCGTGCAAATGAATTACACCCTCGCACCCAGCGCGTTCTAGCAGATCATCGACATTTTGGGTTTGCACGACGATAGCCTCGCCAAATTCTTTTTTTAATTTTGCGATTGTGTAGTGTGCTAAATTTGGCTCGCAACCTGCTAATTGCGCCCTGCGCTCATCGTAAAATTTAAGCACCTTCGCTCTATCTTTTAAAAACCCAGGCACCGAGCAAACCTCTGCCACGCTGTATTGCTCCCATAATCCGCCACTCTCCCTAAATGTGCGAAGCCCGCTAGCAGCACTCAGCCCAGCCCCGCTTAAAATCAATACTTTTTTCATTTTTTACTCCATAAATTTTATTTTTTTGCGGGGGGCGGCGCTCAGAGTTGCGATGGCCACCCGCCCCCGCGCCCTCACTAGGCCGACGCTAGTAGTGGCGCGCTTTGCGCGCTAATTTTACTTTAAAATTCATCGTTAAATTTGCCCTTGTGTTTTTCTTTTTTGTAAGTTTTTGAATTTTTGAGTTTTTCTAGCAAATTTGCCTCTTTTATCAGCTCGTCTTTGCCCTTGTGCGCCAAGACCGATTTTACGAAGTTTTCGAGCGATTTCGTGTAGGGCTGATCTAAATAAACAGCTTCTACTTTTTTTAAAACTTCGTAGTTTTTTATCACGCGAATTTTAAATAAATTTTCGTCAAAATCATCTCGTTTTAAAATCGAAATTGCCGATTTTGCGAAGCGCTCTAAGGCGCGGATGTATTTGATACGATCGCTTTTTTCATTTATTTGGCTCAAATTTTATCCTTTGAAATCAAAAGTGCGATTATACCAAATTTAGCTTTATTTTTTATTTTGCATATTTTTCCTATATATTATTAAAACTATATTTTTTTGAAACTGTTGCAAATAGGGGTTTTACAAAATATATTTTATCTATTGACTTATTGGTAAATATCTGTTATAATCTCCGAAAATTTTAAAATTTAAGGAGGAGAAATGGCGGAATTTAACTTCGAAACACTAGCAACTCACGCAGGATACAGCTCAAAAGAGGGTTATGGTGCAATGGCTGTGCCGATTTATCTAACCACAGCGTTTGACTTTGGCACGAGCGAGGAGGCGGCAGCTAGATTTGCTTTGCAAAAGCTTGGTCCCATTTATACGCGCTTAAATAACCCAACGGTCGATATTTTCGAGGCGCGCATTGCAGCATTAGAAGGCGGAGTTGCGGCGATTGGCACTGCTAGCGGTCAAGCAGCTTCGTTTTATGCGGTCGCAAATGTCGCAAGTGCGGGCGATAATATCATTATGGCGCAAAAGGTCTATGGCGGAACTTCGAATTTAATGCTCCATACGCTTAAAAAATTTGGCATTGAGACGCGTATGTTCGACGCAGACAGCGCGGACGATTTAGAAAGCTTGATTGATAATAAAACAAAGGCGATTTTCTTTGAAACGCTTTCAAATCCGCAAGTGGCAATTCCAAATTTTTATAAAATCATCGAAATCGCCGATAAATACGGCATTATCAGCATTGTGGATAACACAGTCGCCACGCCAGTGCTGTTTAATCCTATCAAAAAAGGCGCCGATATCGTCGTGCATAGTGCGAGCAAGTATATCAGCGGTCAAGGGCTAACCATCGCAGGTGCTGTCGTAAGCGGGGCTAGCACAAACAAAAAAATCCTAGCTAATCCAAGATATGCTGATTTCAACGAGCCTGATGAGAGCTATCATGGGCTAGTTTATACAGATTTGGTAGAAAATTTCGACATTTTCACGCTTCGAATTCGCCTTGGTTTGCTTCGCGATATCGGTGCGACGATGAGCCCATTTAGCGCGTGGCAGTTGATTCAGGGGCTTGAAACCCTAAGCGTGAGGGTTAAAGAACACTCTCGCAAAACGCAAAAAATCGCCGAATTTTTAGAATCTCACCCAGCGATAAAAAGCGTAAATTACCCAGGGCTAAAAAGTTCGCCATTAAATAAATTTGTGAGCGAAAATTTTACCGAGGGGCTATGTAGCGGGCTTTTGTGCTTTGATGCCGGAAGCAGAAAAGTAGCTGATGATATCATGCGAGAGGTGAAAATTTTTGCCGTTGTCGTAAATATCGGCGATAGCAAATCCGTCATCACTCACCCGGCTAGCTCAACTCACTCACAATCAAGCGACGAGGAATTGCTTAGTGCGGGCATTACTCCGGGGCTAATCAGGCTTAGCGTGGGGCTAGAAGACACTGACGATTTGATTAATGATCTTAAAAACGCAATCGAAAAAGCAACGAAATAAGGGGAATATATGGCACTTTTATCTACAAAAGGCGTGTATGGCTTAATGGCGATTTTAGAAATCGCCAAAGCTAGTGAAATTTCGCCGATTAGCATTAGCGAAATTTCAGATAGAATTTTGGTTTCAAAAAACTATTTGGAGCAGATTTTAAACGGCCTTAGAGGCGGTGGATTGATCGAGAGTATAAAGGGCAAAAACGGCGGATATTATCTCTCGCGAGATATCGAGGATATCACATTTGCCGATGTTTTCAAGGCTATGGAAAAGGACTTTAAACTTACAAATTTGAAGCTATTAAACCCAAATTTAGAGTTTTTTTTCAAAGAGTATGATGAAAAACTGCTAGAAATTTTTAACAAATCAATTAGCAAATTTGAAGAATACAAGGAAGAAAGCACTAAATTTTTGGATTTTAGTATTTGATTTAGGGCTGCGCGCAGTTTCACAACGATAAAAAAAGGAAAAAAATGAAAATAGCAAATGATGTAACAGATTTAATCGGCAACACTCCGTTAGTTAGGATTAATACCTTTTCAAAAAACGCGACAATACTTGCAAAAGCTGAGTTTCTAAACCCAAGCCACTCGGTCAAAGACCGTATCGCGTGGAATATCATCAAGGTCGCCTTCGTGCAAAACCTCATCAACAAAGACACAATCCTAATCGAGCCAACTAGCGGAAATACGGGCGTAGGACTAGCCATGGTAGCTGCGAAAATGGGGCTAAAACTAATCCTAACAATGCCAAGTTCGATGAGTATCGAAAGACAAAAGCTAATCGCGGCTTTTGGCGCGAAAATCGTGCTCACAGATCCGCAATTTGGCATGAAGGGTGCCGTGGATAAGGCAAACGAACTAGCCGAGGAAAACCCAAATTCCTTTATTCCAAGCCAGTTTGACAACCCAGCCAACCCGCAAGCTCACTACGAGAGCACTGGCCCTGAGATTTGGCGCGATACAGACGGCAAAGTCGATATCTTAGTCGCTGGATTTGGCACGGGAGGCACGCTAAGCGGGACAGCGAAATATCTCAAAGAGCAAAACCCTGATTTAAAGGTAATCGCGGTCGAGCCTGATTCGTCGCCACTAGCTAGTAGAGGGTGCGCCGGAAGCCACAAAATACAAGGAATCGGCGCAAATTTCATACCGAAAAACCTAAATTTAGACATAATCGATGAGTATATCGCGGTCGCAAATGGCGCAGCTTTCGAGACTGCAAAGACTTTGGCACAAAAAGAGGGCTTGCTAGTGGGCATTTCAAGCGGCGCAAATGTCTATGCGGCAAACATCGTCGCCAATCGCTTCGAAAATCGTGGCAAAATCATCGTAACTACGCTAAATGACACAGGCGAGAGATACCTTTCTACCGATTTATTCAAATAAAATTTAATCTCAAATTTGCGAATTTTGTAATTCGCAAATTTGCTTTTTACTACGAAAAATTCCAAACGCTAAATTCGCTGTCATTGCGAGCAAAGCGAAGCAATCCAGAGAAATTCCATAGCCTCTAATCTGTCATTGCGAGGCGACAAAGTCGCCGTGGCAATCTACGAGTTAAAAATTCCAAACGCTAAATTTGCAAAATTTTAAATTTCATAATTTCTGCCAAAACACTGCGCCGAAATTTTAAATTCGTAGATTGCTTCGAATTTGCTACGCAAATTCTCGCAATGACACTAGCGAGCAATTTTGTTTAATTTGTCATTGCGAGCGAGTGTAACGAGCGTGGCAATCTACGAGTTAAAAATTCCAAACGCTAAATTTGCGAAATTGAAATTCCATAAATTTACACATTATTATCAAAATTTGCGCTAGAATTTGGCTAAATTTCATAAAAAAGGAAAGTTATGAAAAAGTTTTTTGTTTTTTTGTTTTTGTGCGCTTCTTTGTGGGGCAAAATCAACATAAACGACGCGACTAGATACGAGCTAATGACCATTGGCGGGCTTGATGCGGGCAGGGCGGACATGCTCATAAACTACCGCAAATCGCGCGAAATCACAGATGAAAATCAGCTAAAAAATATAACCGGTTTTGGCGGTTATGATACGACTAGGCTCGCGCAAAATTTTGATTTGCAAGCCCTGCCAAAGCCAGAGCCTGTCCCAGAACCTAAAAAAGAGAGCGAACAAAACATAATCATAATCCAACCAGAAAAAAAGGTCTATGTAAATCACCCGCCAAGATACCGCTACGAACAGAATTTCGGCAATGGTATCACTATCATAGAGGAGGGCAATCTACGACGCAGACCACTACCGCCGCGCTACGAGGAGCACCGCGGGCGTCGCTTTGGCGCGCATGAGCAAAACAGAGTCGCCAAACCTGCGCCCGTGCCACAGCACCTAACTACACAAAGAGCTAAGAGCTCCCAAAATAACTGCGTCATGCGAAATGGAATTTGCATAAGTGGCGAAGTGCGCGCCAGAGGCGTGTGGAGATAGGCTATCTGACTTAAATTTTAAAATCAAGGGAAAATATGAGTAAATTAAGCATAAATATCGATATGGGCGCGAAATAGTGATTTCTCGCCCATAATTAGCCTTTAAATGGGCGTTAAATTTGGCTAGATATTCATACATGGCTGAGAATTCAGCCAAAGTGTCGTTAAAAATGATATAGTCGATAGGATAGCCATTTTTTAAGAGTAAATCCACCATAGCAGAGCTATCTTTGCCACCACTTAGACAGGCGAAATAATAAATTTTTGGCATTTTTTGTCCTTTTTGGTATAATGCCGGGAAACAAAAAGCTTTATATATCGCTATAACACCGAAATTCTGGCTATAAAGTAGGAAATTAAAAGGCGAGTTTGTGCGGTGCGCCTTAGCTTTTTGTGCCAGAGTTAGCCACTCTGGCTCCAATTTCCTTATATTTTTTTGACAAAATTATAAAAAAAATATATAATAACAATAAATTAAAGTAGCAATGCCTCAGGTAGTCAGAGGAGGAGGCGAA
Source organism: Campylobacter sp. JMF_14 EL1 (assembly GCF_027737585.1). NCBI lineage: Bacteria > Pseudomonadati > Campylobacterota > Epsilonproteobacteria > Campylobacterales > Campylobacteraceae > Campylobacter > Campylobacter sp. JMF_14 EL1. Next base: position 101,215 of record NZ_JAOVTW010000001.1, on the reverse strand, counting down.
AGCCTTATTATGGTTGAGTGCAACTCTTAACTGCTACTTTAAAATTATTTTTTAAATCTAAAAGTTGATGGCGGTAACATAGTAGCCGGGAAGTGTCCGCTCGACGGGTAGCAGTTCGTATTGTGGGTGCAACTCCCACCGCTTTTAGATTTTAATATAATTCGCTTCATTTATATTCTCTTTGCTTACTTTTCCAAGCGTTATTACTATATTTTTTGTTTTTGTTTTTAGTTTATAGTTTAATTGAAGCACAATTTTATTAATTTTTGTTTTGTCTTTTTCGTCATTAAACCAAAAAATTATATTTTTCTTTTTTGTATCGATAGTTTTAAATGTATTGTTGTCCGCTAAAATTTGCAGGATTTGTTTAATCTCATCAATTCGCAAGCCTTGATTATACTCGTCTTTTCTTTTTGGTGAAAAATGTGTTATTTTGCTTTTTGTTACTATAATTTCGTTTGTTTCTAAATCTATCCCTAGAATTTCTTTCATTTTTTCTTTCACAAAATCGCTTAATTCGCCGTTTTTGATAGAATTTATAGGTGTTTTTGTTTTCTTTAATTAACATTTCATCGATTGCATGGCTTAGCTCTTTTGTGTAGTTTTGAATTTTAAAACCACTAGCTAGCGCTTCGCTTAAATTTGGCGTGGTTTTGCCTAAATTTGCTTTTATAATTTTGTCGTTTCGCTCGATTTTCGCCATAGTGTCGCGCTGTAATTTTTCGCTCGTGCTAGAACTTGCCACTATGCTTGCGAAAGCCAGGCTCCGCGACATTTAAAAGCCGTTTTGTGGTGGGCTTAAAGCCGTAAGTGTCTAGCTCGCTATTTGAAAGTTATTTTATGGATTTAAAGTCATTTAAAATTTTAACTTTCCAGATTGCAATAAATTTGCAAAACACAAATTTTCGGGGCAGTGTTACCAAAAAATAAGGGGCAAAATTCGCCTATTTTCTCGCCATGAAAACAGCGAAATTCGCCCATTTAAAGATAATTTCCACGCTGGCAAATCCAGCATTAAGCGCGAGCGTTTTGTTCTCGCTCTCTGTGTATGGGATCAGCACATTTTCGAGCGCTTTGCGCTTTTGGGCGATTTCAAACTTCGAATAGCCTTGATTTTCTTTGTAATTTTCGTAAATTTCAATCATATTTTTGCTAAGCGTTTTATCCTCATAAACGAGCTTTTCAGCGAAAATCAAAACCCCGTTTTCGCCCAAATTTTCATAAATTTTGCGCATAAATTCCGCCCGTTTTATCGGGCGAATAAACTGCAAAGTGTAGTTTAAAATCACGGCGTCAAAGCCCTTAAAATCGCACTCTAAGATATCTTCACACGAAAATTTTATCTGCGCGCCAAAAGCAGCGGTTTTTGCCGCGGCGATTTCTAGCATTGCTTCGGAGTTATCCACGCCAAAAAGTGCCAAATCAGGGCGCATTTGATACAAGCTAAGCAAAATCCCAGCCGTCGAGCAGCCAAGGTCTATGGCTTTGGCACCATGAGCCAAAATCCGTGCCAAAAGCTCGCAAACAAGCTCGGAGCTTTGTTTGTAAAACGGTACCGAGCGCGAAATCATATCATCAAAGACGCTAGCGACGCTTTTGTCGAACTCGAACTGCTTTTTTATCGGCGTTTTGAAAATTTCATCTTTCATATTTGTTTCCTAAAATTTCCCTAGCAAGGGCGATGTCGCTTGAAATTTGCGCTTTTAATTCGCCTAAATTTGCAAATTTTTTGTTTTCGCGGATAAATTTGATAAATTTCACGCTCGCACGCTTTGGCGTGAAATTTGCGCCAAACTCCCCTAAAATGTGCGTTTCTATGGCGAAATTGCTATCCGTGCTGACCCTGTGCCCTATAAAAGATACGCTTTTGTAAATTTTGTTTTTTACCCTGCACAGCGTGGCATAAACGCCAAATTTTGGCATATAAAACTCGCTAGCATCCAGATTTAGCGTCGCAAACAGCTCCTTTGCACCAAGACCTTGACCGCTGATGACTTTGCCAGAGATTTCATACTCCCTCCCCAAAAACTGCGCCGCCTTCTCGCACTCGCCAGCGTTTAAAAACTCCTTAATCAGCCTCGTATGCACGCCCACACCGTCGATTTTAAACTCGTCGATTATGAGCGTTTCGCCGGCGAAATTCGCGCGCAAAAACTCTGCGTCGCTGGCTCTATTTTTGCCAAATTTAAAATCATTTCCGACTACGATTTTTTCCAAATTTGGAAAATTTGCGTTTAAAAGCGCGATAAATTCGGCTCCGCTTAAATTTTTCACCTTAGCTAAATCGCAGTAAAAAATCTCTTTTTCGCAAATTTGGCTAATTAGGCTAGGTGGCGTGAGTTTGGGCGCAGTATCAGCGATGACTATGATTATGCCGCCATGCTCGCCAAGAGCGTCAAAAAGCTTTTGATGAGCCCTGTGAAATCCGTCGAAATTGCCGATAGCAAGGGCTTTAATCTCGCTTTTTTTCGCTCCATTTAAATTTAGAAATTTCTCGTTTTCGCCAAATTTGGCTAGGATTGAAATTTCGCTAGGCTCACTCATTTTTGCTTCGTCCATACGATTTTTTGGGTGTCATAGCCACTTTCTTTGGCTTTGTTTAGGTAGATATTTTTGATGAGTTCGGGCATGGTTTTGGTGCGCGAAAGCATATAAAGCTCGCCTGTGTTTTCGCCAAAAATGAGCGCGTAGCTGTAATCCACATCGGTTTGAGCGACGCTAAAATTGGCATTTTTTATCATGCCTTTGCGAACTAAATTTCCCTCGGATTTTTTGCCTACAAAGGCTAGTTCTTCGCTAGATAATTTGATTTTTCCGCTTTGGCTTTGGGCTGATTTTAGCATATTTATCGAGCCGTTTTTATCGACGAAAATCTCATAAGCTGTGTTTTCTAACTCGCCCCCAAAGCCCTTGATATGGGCTATCTCATACCAACCACCGCAAAATTTAGCTATGTCAAAATCCCGCGTGATAGGCGCGTTTGGCGAAATGCTTTTGGCGCACGCCCCTAGGAAAAATATAGTTAAAGTTAAAATTAAAATTTGTTTAAATTTCATCTATTCTCCTTTTTTATAATGATAGAAAAACTCCTGATTTCCCTCTTTGCCTTTGATTTGACAAGGGAGTTTTTGTATCATTATAAGCCCCATTTTAGCGCAATTTAACTCAAATTTCGCCATTGCTTGCTCTACTAGCTTTTGATTTTTTATGACGCCTTTTTTATCTCGTTTCGCGCCCACGCCGACTTCGAATTGCGGTTTGAAAAGCAAGATTATATCGCGCGAAGCAAGGCGCAAAATACTAGGCAAAATTTTCTCAATCCCGATAAAGCTGACATCGCAGGTGATTAGCTTAAAACTCGTTTGGCTTTCAAACTCCCTGATATCGGTGTTTTCGCGCACGATTACACGCGGATCATAGCGTAAGCTATCATCTAGCTGTGCGCTTCCCACATCAAGGGCTACGACCTCGCTTGCGCCGTATTTTAGCAAAATTTGCACAAATCCGCCCGTCGATGAGCCGATATCTAGGGCGCGCACGCCAGTGATATCAAGCGAAATTTCATCTAAAAATCCCTTTAATTTCAGCGCGCCACGGCTTACGAAAATTTCGTCTGTCGCGCTAATCTCGCCACTTGCTACTTCGGCTGAGAGCTTGTCGCAAATTTCGCCATTTAGCAAAATTTTGCCCTCTTTAATGAGATTTTGGGCTTTGTTTCGGCTGATTTTTAGAGCCTGGGCCACGAAACTATCAAATCTCACGCGCCATTTCCTCGAACTCATCTTCGCTTAGTGTGCGCACGCCAAGAGCATTTGCCTTATCTAGCTTGCTTCCAGCCTCGCTTCCATAAATCACAAAATCGGTTTTGGCTGATACTGAGCCCGAAACCTTTGCGCCCATTTGTAAAAGGCAGTTTTTGATCTCATCTCTGGAGCGCGACATGGTGCCAGTAAGCACGATAGTCTTGCCTGTAAAGGCGGTTTGCGTGGTTTTGCTCTTAGAAATTTGTGGATTTATGATTGTGATTAAATTACGAATTTTTTCTTCGTTTTCGGCGCAAAATTCGCAAAAACTCTTTGCCATAGCCTCGCCAAAATTTTCTAAATTTAGCACCTCTTCAAAGCTAGCTTCTAGCCATTTCTCGCCAAAACTCTCGGCGATTTTGCGCGCTGCGACCTCGCCTATATGCTCGATACCAAGCCCGCTGATGAAGCGATAAAGCTGCGCGCCCTTGCTCGAATTTATAGCGTTTAAGAGATTTGAAATTTTTTTATCTTTAAAGCCTTCAAGCCCCGCAAAATCAGCTTCGCTAAGCGCGTAAATATCGGCGATTTCGTTAATTTTGCCAAGGCTATGAAGCAAGCTAATCGTAGCCTCGCTTAGCCCTTCGATATTCATACATTTTTTTGAGCAAAAATAGATCAAAGCCCCTACAATCCGTGCTTTGCAACCCAAATTTTGACATTTTATCAAGGCGCCCTCATCGAGCAGACCACCGCCACATACAGGACACGCGCTAGGGCGAGTTATGGGCGTTTGCGAGCCGTCTCTGCGCCCAGCAAAGACGCTTGTGATTTTTGGGATTACATCGCCGCTTCGTATAATTCCCACAAAATCGTTTTTCATCAGCCCCAAACGCTCGATTTCATCGAAATTATGAAGCGTAGCGTTGCTGACATTTGCTCCGTCGATATTGACGCTTTCGACCACCGCCACAGGGGTGATTGCGCCCGTTCTACCTACTTGCAAAACAATGTCTTTTAGCCTTGTAACCTTTTCGATAGCTGGGAATTTATACGCTACCATGAAACGCGGAAATTTCACGGTGTATCCCAGCAAATCGCACTTTGCGACATCATTTATGCGAAGCACCATGCCATCTAACATCAGATCTTTTTTATCGCGCAGGGCGTGCAAATCCTCGTAAGCCTTGCGGATTTCATTTGCACTCGCGCAAATTCGCCTAAAATCGTCTCTCTTAAAGCCAAGACTTCGCACAAACTCCATAATCTCGCTATGGCGTGTGAAATTTAATCTATTTTCTCCCACGCCCCAAGGTATGAATTGAAGTTTTCGCCTTGCTACAACCGCGCTATCTAGCTGGCGAAGGCTTCCAGCTGCGGCGTTGCGCGGGTTTGAAAACAGCACTTCGCCATTTTGCGCGCGCTCATCGTTTAGAGCGTCAAAATCGCTTTTAGCAATCAAAACTTCGCCACGAATTTCGATTTTTTCGTTATATGGGATTTGAAGTGGGATAGATTTTATCGCTCTTGCGTTAGCGGTTACATTTTCGCCGATTTTGCCGTCCCCACGCGTGGCAGCAGAGATTAAAATACCGTCTTTGTAGGTCAAATTTAGGCTAGCTCCGTCAAATTTCGGCTCGACATAAAATTCTAAATTTGTCTTTTCGCCACGCCCAAGCCACGCCAAAAGTTCGCCGTCGTTAAAGATATCCTCCATAGACCACATTTGCGCGCCGTGAGAAAGCTTTTCGAAACCCTCGCTAAGCTCGCCCCCGATACGCAAAGTAGGGGAGTATGGCAAAATTTGCTCTGGGTGGGCGCGCTCGAAGATTTCGACCTTGCTATATAGCGCGTCGTATTCTTCGTCGCTAGCGATTGGATTATCCTGCGTGTAATACGCTCTCGCCCATAAATTCAGGGTTTGGACAGCATTTTTGTATTCGTTAAAATCCATTTTATTTCCCAAAAATTTTCAGCGCTTTTTCATAATCTTCTTGCGTGTCGATTCCGACGCTGTTTGTAGCAATTTGCAACATTGCGATTTTTTTGCCAGCACTTAGGGCACGAAGTTGCTCTAATTTCTCGGTATTTTCTAGCACGCTAGGCGGTAGGGCGCAAAATTCGCGCAAGGTTTTTGCGCTATACGCATAAATTCCAATATGCCCCAAATAGTCCTTGAATTCGGCTCTTGGATAAGGTATCGGCGCGCGTGAAAAATAAATCGCAAAGCCGTGGTTGTCCAAAATCACCTTGACTAAATTTGGATCTTGCGCGCTTGTGGGGTCGATTTTTTTGTAGCAACTAGCCATAAATGCGCCGTTTTTTATCGCGCTGGTGGCAAATTCTTTAAATTTAATTAAATTTTGTGTCTCAAAAAACGGCTCGTCGGCTTGGACATTGATTAAAATTTCATCATCGCCTAAATTTGCGTTTTTCACAGCTTCGTTTATTCTATCTGTGCCGCTTTGGTGGTTTTGATCTGTCATAACGGCGTGAAATCCATAATCCTTAGCGATTTGCAGGATTTTTTCATCATCGACTGCGATTAGCACGCTATCGACTTTGGCGGCGTTTTGCGCTGTTCTGATAAACATCGGCACACCGGCAAATTCGCATAAAATTTTGTTTTTAAACCTAGTTGAGGCTAGGCGGGCAGGTATTATAATCATAGTTTTATCCAATCAATAATCGTGTTTTTAATCTCGTTTTGCTCGATTATGCTCGTGTGAATTTCAGGGCTGGCAAAAAGGCGTGAAATTTGCGCTGGAATATCGCTTTTGAATTCTTTTGAAAGCGCGATCATATCGGCCTTTTCGTCTTCGCATGGGCGAGATTTTATCGCTTTTATCATCGACGGGGTAAATTTTATCCATTTCGCCGTAGAAACGATAAGTGTCGGTGTATCGCCACCTAAAAGCTTGAAGCAGTTTGCAGTGTGTGGGTCGATGAGACGGCCGCTACTGCTAGCTTCTTTGATAAATTTCGAGCACTCATCATCGCTTGTGAAACCGGCCTCAAATTCGCTTTGAAGCTTAGTAAGCTCATCTTTGCTAAGGGCGTAGAATTTATCTTGCGCAAGGCTAGCCATAAGCTCTTTTGTGCGTTTATCGCCGAATAAATCAGCCAGCACGCGCTCGACATTTGAACTAATCAAAATGTCCATTGCAGGGCTAATCGTGCTAATTAACTCTCTGCCACGCAAATCGTAAATTCCAGTTTTAATTAGATCAGTTAGGATATTGTTTGCGTTGGAGGCGATTTTGATTTTGCCAATATTTGCCCCCATTTTTTTGGCGAAATACGCACCAAGGGCGTTGCCGAAATTTCCGCTTGGCACGATTACATCAAATTTATCGTGTGCGCTAAATTTTGGATTTTTGCTAAATTGCACGCTAGCGTAAATGTAGTAGATGATTTGAAACAAAATTCTGCCGAAATTTACAGAATTTGCCGCACTTAGGCAAAGATTATTAGCTTTTAGCTCGTTTTTAAAATCATCATCGCTAAGTAGCGATTTTAACGCTCTTTGCGCGTCGTCAAAATTCCCTTTAATGCCTAGAATTTTTAAATTTTTGGCTGATTGTTTTACCATTTGTTGGCGCTGAATTTCACTCGTCCCGCCAGCTGGATAGAGGCAGACAACCTTGATATTTGGGTCGTTTGCAAATGTTTCAAGCGTAGCTGGGCCAGTATCGCCACTAGTAGCGCAGATTATGAGGTATTTTTCATTTCTTTGCGCCGCTAGCTCGCCAAGAAGTGCGCCAAAAGGTTGAAGCGCCATATCTTTAAAAGCAAGTGTTGGGCCGTGATAAAGCTCCAAAATATAGGTGTTATCGTTAAATTTAGAAATTTCAAGCGGCAGGGCAGGGTTTTCGAAATTATCATACCTAGCAAGAGCGGTTTTGAAAACCTCCGGCGAAATGTCGAAATCTAGGGCTTTTATAAGCTTTAAAGCGATTTGTTTGTAGCTAAGCTCTTTGCACTCACTCCAAAATTCAGGTGTAAGTTTTGGCAACTCGCGCGGTGTATAAAGTCCGCCAAATGCAGCACTCGGGCTTAGTAGTGCGTCGCTAAGTGTGGCGCTGGCGCTAAAATCTCGTGTGGAAACTAATTTCATAAATTCTCCTTATCTAATCAAACTTCCGATACCAGTATCAGTGAAAAGCTCTAATAAAAGTGAGTGTGGGATTTTGCCATTTATTATGTGAGCGGCCTTGGTGCCTGTGTTTATGCACTCCAAACAAGCATCGATTTTAGGTATCATACCGCCACTAATCGTGCCGTCTTTTTTCAAAGCCGAGATCGAATTTTCATCGAGTTTGCTAATGAGTTTGCCCTCTTTATCTAGCACGCCATCGATATCGCTTAGAAAAATCACTTTGTCGGCTTTTAGGTAGCTAGCAATTTTGCTAGCGCAAAGATCTGCGTTTATGTTAAAGCTGATATTTTCGTCATTTTCACCCCCAGCAAGTGGCGCGATGACAGGCAGATAATCGCGATCTAGCAAATCATAAATGACTTTTGTATTTACATCTGTGATTTCGCCTACGAAGCCGTATTTTTCGCGGTCTAAAAATTTCGCCCTCAAAAGCGAGCCGTCCTTGCCACTAATGCCTATGGCAGGGGCTCCGTTTTGGTTAAGAAGCGCGGTGATTTCTTTATTTACAAGTCCGCTTAGCACCATTTCGGTTACTTCGATAGCTTCTTTGCTTGTTACGCGCAAACCATCGCAAAATTCGCTTTTGATATCCAGTAAATCGAGGGTTTGGTTGATTTTTTTGCCGCCGCCATGCACGACGATGACCTTGATACCAACCATGTGCAAAAGCGTGATATCGCGGGCGAAATTTAGCTTTAAAACCTCGTCGGTTTGGGCTGCGCCACCGTATTTGATGACGAAAATTTTATCGCGAAATTTGCGGATATAAGGTAGGGCTGAGATGATAATTTCTGCGATTTGACTTGATTTTATCATTGTTTTCTCCAAATTTAGTGGTTTAGTTTGCTAGTAATATAGGCTTTGATTTGGTTTTTGAAATTTTCGCTAAGCGTGGTTTTAAGCTCGATTACGCTGATATTTAGCCCGAAATTTTCGAGCTTGACGAAATCTTTGGCGGTGCAAATGATATGCGTGGCACTAGATTTATGAAGTAAATTTTGAATTTCATCTTTTGTAAAATCATAGTGATCTGGGAAATAAAAACTAGCTTTGGCGTGTTTTTCAAACTCTTTTAGACGCCATGGTTTGGCGATTGCGCTGATTAAAATCGTATTTTCCTTATCGGTGTGTGGATTTGGGAAATTTGAAATTTCACTCGTAGATTTTATATCGTCCAAACTTGGGATAAAATCTGCGAATTTGTAGAAATTTGGCGGATAGCGATAGCCTGCGACTGGCAGTGGCAAGGGCAAAAGTGGCGAATCACTAGGGCGCAAAACAATTTCAAATTTTTCTATATGAAATTTAGAAAATCCATCGTCTAAAATCACGAGAGCAAAGCCATCTTTTTTGGCCTGCATTATGGCATTTTCGCGGTTTTCGCTCACAAGAACGCTTGCGTTTTTTAGGGTTTTGGCATAGAGCATGGCTTCATCGCCACTGGTTTTTATGTCGCATAAAATTTCGCCATTTTTCGCCACATATTGTAGTCCGTGGCTTTTGCGGCCGTATCCACGCAGTATTATGCAAGTAGGAATCTCGGGGCTAAATTCTGTAAAAATCGCCCCCACAAGCGGAGTTTTACCGCTTCCGCCAAGGGTTAAATTTCCCACGCTTACTACTGCTATGCCATAATCTTTGGGCTTAATTAGGGCGCGCCTAATCATCTGAATAAAGCCAAAAATGATTGAGAGTGGAAGCAAAAAAAATGAAATTATAAGCCAAATAACGCCCGGATCGTATAAATTTTTTTCGAGCCAAATTTTAAACACGGCTTCTCGCAATTTCTATAATTTTTTCGCAGATATACGCCACATCGTCATCGCTAAGCGAGGCATAAATCGGCAAAGATAAAATTTGCTGATAATTTTTTAGCGCATTTGGGAAGTCATTGACCTTGTAATTATACTTGGATTTGTAGTAGCTTAGCAGGTGCAATGGCACATAGTGAAGCCCCACATCAATGCCCCTAGAAATCATTTCGCGCGCGAAATCATCGCGGTTTTTGTCGATTTTGATGATAAATTGTGTGTAAATATGCTCCGCACTATCGGTAGGAAGCTCGATATGAGGGCAATTTTCCAAGGATTTCCTAAACATTTTTGCGATATTTTGGCGACGCTTGATAAAACTATCTGTTTTTTCTAGTTGCGATAGCGCAAATGCCGCATTTATCGAGTTTAAATCATATTTTTGACCGATACGATCTACATTGTAAGTAAAGCCTAAATTTCCGTCCTCATAAAACGCTTCGCCTACAATTCCGTTATTGCGCAAAATTTTGGCAGAATTTGCCAAACCTTCGTTGTTTGTGACGAAAAATCCAGCCGTAGAGATTGCGTCTTGGGCTTGTGGATTTATCTGAAAGCACGAAAACAGCGAGTTTTCAAACGAGCCGATTTTTTTGCCCTTGTATGTAGCACCTGTGGCCCTAGAAGCGTCATCTATGATAGTGATATTTTCTTTTTTAGCGATTTCGTAAATCTCGTCCATATCGGTTACGAGCCCAGCTGTGTGCGAGATAAAGGCGCATTTTAGCTTTTTGTGTCTGTTTAGCTCGATAGCTTTTGTAAAGCTTTCAGGGGTGATATTAAAGGTGTTGGTATCGATATCTACAAATATCGGCTCAGCATCAAAATGCCTAATAACCGCCGCTACATGCGGAAATGAATTAACTGAGCATAAAATTCTATCTCCGCGCTTGACGCCAAGTGTGCAAAGCGCAAGATGAAGCGCAGTAGTGCCACTAGTAGTGGAGATCGCGTAATTCACGCCAAAATACTCACAAATTTTGTTTTCAAAAATTTCTGAGTATTTTATTTGTGGATTGTGAAGAGCATTTAGTATAAGCGATTCTTCTTTATCATCAACCTGCGCTTTAAAAAAGGGTATTTGCCTCATGTGAAATCCTAAGCATTAGGATCTACTTGTGCTACATTTGGCATGCGTAATTTAAAGCTATTTTTTATCATTCTATTTGTGATAAATTTGCATAAATCAGCGTTGTGATTCGAATCAAGCAAGTATGCTAAATCATCTTTTATAATCTCTTTGCCGCCTCTAATTTTTTCGCGAAGTTCAGGGCGAGAGAAGATGTCTCTAAGCACGCTATCAAGGATATCATAGCTATATCCAAGCTCTCTTTCGTCGCTTTGGTTTTCCCACAAATCAGCACTCGGAGTTTTTGCGATTATGTTTTCATTAATTGTAAGTGCTTCGGCAAGTTTGCTTACTTTTGTCTTTAAAATTTCGCCGATTGGGTTAAAGGCACACGCTAAATCACCATAAATCGTGCTATATCCTAGCATTCTTTCGCTCAAATTTGTTGTTCCGACTACGACTGCGCGGTGTTTTGCGCTGTAATCATATAATAATCCCATGCGAACTCTTGTCGCAAAATTTCCGGTTCTTAGCTTGTCTGCGCCAGTATCAAGCGAAGCGAAAGCCTCCATAAATGGGGCGATTTCTTGGATTTCGTAGTCTATACCAAACATATCGCAGTGCTCAATCGCATCGCCTAAATTTGCTAAATTTGAGCTAGGCATAGGCATGATTAGGGCGTGAGTTGGGATCTCTGTTAGGGCGCATAACGCCGATACTACGGCACTATCAAGTCCTCCGCTGACTCCGACTACGAAAGCGTCTGCTCCTGTTTTTTCAAGTTCTGTGGCCAAAAAATCGGTCAAATATGGAATTAAATTTTGAGCGTTCATAGAAAACCTTTGTAAATTATAAACTAAACTTTTAATTCTACCAATATTAAACTAAAATTAAGCTTTAAAAAAGAGAGAAAAATTTGATTAAAATTTATGATTTATTTGCAAATTTCGCCAAATTTGACAAAATACGCAAAATTATTTGTAAAATTTTGCGTATTTACAGGCTGATTTTGACATAGACTCGTTTCGGGGCAGGGTAACCCTCGATAGTGAGATTTGGGTTTTTTGGATCTAGGAAATTTTCCAAGCTCTGGCCGTCAATCCACTCGGTTTTTCGCTGTTCGTTAAAATCAGTTTGTTTGGTTTCTAAAATTTCAAAATTCTTAAATTTCGCCCTTTCGCACCAGTTGCTAAGTGCGCCGATAGTGGGCACGAAGTAGATATTTGAGATCTTAGAATACCCGCCCTTTGGTGTAAGCGCGAAATCCCCGTCCATATCTATATACATCGTATCTAAAATCACCTCGCCACCGCTATTTAGCGCAGATTTGAGCTGTTTTAGCATAGAGATAGGATCTGAGCGATGATAAATCACCCCAAGGCAGAAAATCGTGTCAAATTTCGCCCCATAAAACGGCAAATGCTCCACGCCAAGCGGCTCAAAAATCGCCTGCGCGTGCATAAAATGCTGTAAAAACAAAAATTGCAGATAAAATAGCGCGCTAGGATCAAAGCCCGTGACGCTACGCGCGCCAAGGCCTAGCATACGATACATATAATAACCATTATTGCACCCCACATCTGCGACATTTTTGCCCGCCAAATCAATATGCCCTCTTAAAAGGTTAAATTTGATGAAGCTTTGCCACTCGCTGTCGATAAAAAGCTCATTTAGCGCGAAAGGCCCCTTGCGCCAAGGTTTTAGTGATAGTGCAATTTGCCTGATTTGCTCCATTTGCTCTTCGTTTGCGTCAAATTTCGCACTTATGGTATTGCCAAAATTCACCTCGCAATCAAATTTTGGCAGAGCATTAATCGCGCCTAAAATTTCGGCGTTTTGAGCGTTTTCTAGTTTTTTTAACATTTCGTTTTTTATGGTAGTTAAATCCATTTTTCACCCTAAATTTCATAAATTTTGCGCCATTTTATCAAAGCAAATTTAAAAAAGCAATTTTAAAGCGTTAAAAGGATAAAATCCCGCCTTTTAGAGCCAAGTTTGGTTAGATTATTCAGGAATTTTTTCAAATGAAAAGACGAGATTTTTTCAAATTTAGTAGTATTTTAAGTGTCGCTAGCTTCGCTCCTAGCGTGGTTTTGGCTGATGTGAGCGCCAAAGAAGCCGAGCAAAAAACGCGCAAATTTAGCGTTAGTTTAAAACACGCTATCAAAGAGGTCGGCAACGAGAGCAGGGTATGGGTCCCGCTCGTGCTTCCTAGCGATTTTCAGCAGGTCATTTCGCACTATAAGGTCGGCTCAAACGCAGTGGAGAAGTTTATCGCTGAGGGCGAAATTCCGACATATTATGCGAAATTTAGCGGAAGCGAAACTCCGATACTTGATATCAGTTTCGATGTGCAAACCACAGAGCGAAATACCGATTTTTCGAAGGTAAATTTCAACGAAAACGAAAAATTAGCTCCCGAAATCGCTAAATTTTTGCAGCCAACTACGCAAATTCAAATCGACGGCGTGGTTAAACAAAAATCAGATGAAATCGTAGGAAATATCAAAGGCGATTTAGAAAAGGCTAGGGCGATTTACACCTGGGTGGCAAACACCATGGAGCGCGATAACAGCGTGCTTGGGTGTGGGTTAGGCGATGTGAAGCAAATCCTAAGTAGCGGTAAATTAAGTGGCAAATGCACCGACATAAACTCAGTTTTTGTGGCTTTGGCGAGGGCTGCTGGGATACCTGCGCGCGAAATGTTTGGTATAAGGGTTGGAAAATCACGATTTTCAGGTCAAATGGGCGCAGCACCCAAAGATGACGGATTTAGCCATATTTCGGGCGGACAACATTGTAGAGCTGAGTTTTATCTCAAAGGATACGGCTGGATTCCAGTAGATCCTGCCGATGTCACCAAAGTCAGACTTGGCGAAAAACTCACAAATGACGACCAAAAAATCGCGCAAATCCGCGAATATCTCTTTGGCAACTGGGAGATGTGCTGGATAGGGTTTAATTACGGCAGAGATTTCACGCTAAGTCCGCGTCCAGCGCAATTTCCGATAAACAATTTCGGCTATGTTTATGGCGAAACGGACGGACAAACGCTAAATTACTACGACCCGAAAGAATTTAGCTACGATTATAAAAGTCGCGAATTTTGAGTAGGCTAAAATTTATCGCACTGGCGATTATAAGCGCATTTATGGCGACTTTGTGCTGTTTGCCAGCGCTTTTGTTTTTGCTTTTTGGGGTGAGTTTTTCGGCGCTTTCCTTTACGGACGAGCTGGCGAGATTTCGCCCCATTTTTACGGCGATTTCCATTGTTTTTTACATTGCGAGCCTGTATTTTGTGCTATTTCGCAAAAACTCATGCGTTATCGGCGCAGGTCGCAAAAAATGGTATTTTATTTACATTTTAAGCGGAATTTTGATATTTTTACTTCTATTTTATCCTGAAATTTTAGGGAGATTTTATGCGTAAAATTTTAGTTTTATCACTCGTTTGTGGCGCGCTTTTTGCACAGCGCGAAATCGAAATCCAAGTCGGAAAAATCCATTGCAACCTATGCGCAGCTTCGATTAAATTCGCCTTGCAAAAATGCGAGGGAGTAATCAGCGTCGAGGCCAAAGAGGGCGAGAAAAAAGTGGTCGTCATCGCCGAAGATAACGCCGATACGAACGCTATGATCGAGGCTTTGAAAAACGCAAAATACGAAAAAGCCAAAATTTTAAGTATTAAACAAAAATAAGGAAATTTATGCGTAAAATTTTACTATTATTTGCCCTTGTTAGCGCGGTTTTCGCCGATAGAGAGATTGAAATTTATGTAGAGAAAATACACTGCCCGCTCTGCACGCAAATGGTGCGAAAGGCCCTAAGCGAGTGCGATGGCGTAATCAGCGCGCGCGTGGAGTTAGCAACTAAAACAGCCAGCGTGCTAGCGCGCGATGATGCCGATACTAAGGCAATGCTTGAAGCGATCGCAAAGACCACTTACGAGGGCAAAATCGTAAGTGATAAGCGAAAATAAGGCGAAAAATGAAAAAAGTTATGAATTATTTTCGCCAAATTTGCGAAATTCCACACCTTAGCTATGAAACGGAAAAATTGCGAGATTTTTTAGTGGAATTTGCAAAAAAGCACGAATTTAGCGTAGAAGTTGATAGTGCCGGAAATATTTATGCCATAAAAGGTGATCCAAAAATTTGCTTGCAAGCTCACTATGATATGGTTGGCGTGGGACTTGCGCCGCAAATCGAGCTAGTGGAACAAGATGGCTTTTTAAGCGCAAAAAACTCATCGCTTGGGGCTGATAACGGAATCGGTGTAGCAATTATAATGGCGATGATGAGCGAGTTTGAGAACTTCGAAGCGGTCCTTACAAACAACGAAGAAGCGGGGCTTTGGGGCGTTAGAGAATTTGAGGGCATGATAAAAAGCAAAAAAATGCTAAATTTAGACAGCGAAGATGAAAACGAAGTCATAATCGGGTGCGCAGGAAGTGCCGAAATTCACGCTCTTTGCGATACTGCGCGCGAGAAAAAAAGTGGCTTTTGCTATGAGATTTTTATTGATGATTTTCCGGGCGGTCATAGTGGAATCGAAATTCATAAAAACCTGCCAAATGCGATTAAATTTTTAGCCGAATTTGTCGCTAAAAATTGCGGAAAAATCGTTAGTTTTAAAGGCGGTGAAAGGGCAAATTCGATCCCCGCAAAGGCTTATATAACGGCAATTTTCGAAAATGAAATTTCAAATTTTCCAAATTTTATAAAGCATAAATTTTTAGGTTTTAAAGAGTGTGAAATTTTGGCGAATTCGGACAATATTTTAAATTTCATTTGCGAATTTAAACAAGGCGTTAGGGATTTTAACGATGAGTTAAATTTGCCCGGGACTAGCATAAATTTATCTTTGGCTGGTGAAAAAAACGGCAAATTTGAACTTTTGTTTTACGCTAGATCGATGAGCGAAAAGGGCTTAAAAGGGGTGAAATACCAAACGAAAATGTCGGCTGAAAATTTTGGCTTGGAGTGCGTTTTTGGCGAAACTAGCGAGCCGTGGCAACCGCAAATTAGCGAATTTAGCGAATTTATCTTAAAAAATTTGCAAAAATTTGTGCCAACTGCGAAGCTTGGTGCCGTCCATGCTGGGTTAGAGTGTGGCGTTTTTATCACAAAAGATAGCGCTATACAGGCAGCTTCGATTGGTCCAAATATCACTTCGCCACACAGCACGCACGAAAAAGTAGAGCTAAAATCGGTCGAAAAAATCCTAAATGCCGTGCGAGAAATCATTAAAAATGTAGGATAAATTTATTAAATTTTATTATTTTTAATCTTTTATTTGACACTTATGGTGGGCTAGTATGCCCGCCATACTATACTCTATTGTTGATAAATCAAAATTTATCATTTTTCGTGCTTTCATTTTCTAGAATACTCCTTTGCTTTATCCATCAAACTCTCATCGCCCTCATCTTCATCGAGCCACACCCACTCTTTAACATTTGTTGTAACCCATTTTGCTTTCATTAGATACGACCAAATAAAAATTCCTAAATCAGACAAGCTTTTTTCGCCTTTTATCGCATAAAAAGTATGCCTATCGTGCTTTTGCATATTGCAAACTTGCGCCATTTCATCGATTTTTGCATACATTTCATCGAGATTATATTTGCCCTCTTGCTTGATTTTTTCCTCATCTAAAACAATTTTTGTTCCCATTAATGGGTAAGAACTATCTTCTACTCTCATAATCGCTCCTTGCGAAATTTCACAGAATTTTATCCTTACTCTTGCATAAATGTGCCAAAAAACACTCCGCACACTTTGGTTTGACGGCTTTGCAAGTGTATCGTCCAAATAGCACCAAAGCTTGGTGCAGGTAGTTTAAATCGCTTACAAATGCCTTTGTAAGGTCGTTTTCGGTAAGTTCTGGTGTTTTTGCGCTTGAAAGTCCAAGTCTATGTGATACGCGAAAAACATGGGTATCCACGGCGATAAAATTCGCCCCACAATGCTCGATTAGCACGACATGGGCTGTCTTTTGCCCGACCCCTGCAAGGCTAAGCAAATCCTTTTCATTTAGCGGGATTTCGCCACCGAAATTTTCCACCACAGACTTTGCCATTTTGATTAAATTTGTGGCTTTGTTGTTGAAAAAACTACACGAATTTATCAGCATTTTAAGCGCGCCCAAATTTGCATTTGCCAGCGAGTGTATGTCAGGAAACTCCCTAAATAGCGCAGGTGTGATTAAATTTACTCGTTTATCGGTGCATTGCGCGCTAAGCATGACGCAGACGATTAACTCATATAAATTCCTAAATTTAAGCTCAGTTGTCGGCTCACCAAAATGCGACAATAATAAATTTTTGATTTCTTTTATATCTTTTTTCGTTCTCATGCCCTTATTTTACACAAAAATTTTGATTATTAACAGCTTTTTGGTTATAATTTCGCATTTTTCTACAAGGAATTTTAATGAAAAAATTACTATTTTCAGCCCTAAGTTTAGCAGCGGCAGTAAGCCTAAATGCGACAGTTTTCGCCACAGTAAATGGCGCGCCAATCACAGAGGCCGAGGTCGCCCCGCACATAGCAGCACTTGGCAAAAATCCAGCCACGCTTAGCAATCAAGAAAAACAAATGGTGCTTGCAAGAGCGATTGATATCGAAATTTTAGCCACTGAGGCTAAAAAAAGTGGCGTTACAAATCTACAAGAATACAAAGACGCCCTAAAAGCAGCACAAGATAGAATTGCTATCGAAATGTATCAACATCAACTATCAAAGCAAATCAAAGTAAGCGACGCTGATATCGCTAAATTTTACAACGAAAACAAATCTGCTTTCGTCGAACCAGCCGCTTTGTTGCTATCTAATATCACAGTGAATAAAAAGGCCGAAGCTGACGCGATTATCAAAGAGCTAAAAAACACAAAAGCCGATGCTTTGGTGGCAAAATTTGAAGAACTTGCAGTAGCTAAATCAATCGTGCCTGAGGCTAAACAAACCAAAGGTCATCTTGCATGGGTTACCCAAGAAATGATGCCAAAAGCGTTTTGGGACGCTTCAAGCAAGCTTAAAAGAGGTGCTATCACGCAAACCCCTATCAAAACTGATTTAGGCTATCATATCGTGCTCAAAGAAGACGCCAAACTTCAAAAACAGCTTAGTCAAGACGAAGCCAAGCCTTTCATCGAAAATTTAATCAAAGGCCAACAAGCAGGCGCTGCATTAGAGCAAAAACTACAAGAACTTCGCAAAAGCGCGAAGGTAGAAGTAAAATAAATTTCACTTCAATTACACTGACCCGCTTATAGATACGCGAAAATGCGTATCCTAAGGCGGGCAAAATTTTAATCATTAACCAGCTTTGGCTATAATCTTGCGATTTTTTTTACAAGGAATTCAGATGAACAAATTAGTTTTTTCAGCACTTAGTTTGGCTGTGGCCATGGGCCTAAATGCGACAGTTTTAGCGACTGCTAATGGCAAAAACATCACAGAAAACGATGTTATTCCATTTCTAGTAGCCCAAGGCATAGCTCCACAACAATTCGCTTCACTGCCAGCAAACACCAAAAAAGATATCTTAAACCGCGTTATCGCTAGAAAACTTGTCGTAGAACAAGCTAAAAAAGCAGGCGTTATGAACGACGAAGTTTATAAAAAAGAGTTAGAGTTCCAAAAAGACAACCTAGCTGTGCGCGTATGGCAATCAAAAGAGGCCAAAAAAATCAAAATCAGCGACAAAGAGGTTCAAGACTTTTACAACAAAAATAAAGCCAAATTTGTAAATCCAGAACTTGCCCAAGTTCGCCATATTTTGGTCAAAACAGACGCCGAGGCAAAGGCTGTGATTGATGAGCTAAAAGGGCTAAATGGTGGCGCGCTAATCACTAAATTTAGCGAAATCGCAAAAGCCAAATCAATCGAGCCAGCCGCAAAACAATCAGGTGGCGCACTACCAGCGTTTCCAAAAGAGGGTGCTATGGTTAAACCTTTCGCAGACGCTGCATTTGCGCTAAAAAAAGGTGAAATTTCAAAAACTCCTGTTAAAACAGAATTTGGCTACCATGTAATCTTAAAAGAGGATCAAATCGCAAAACGCCAAGTCCCAGTTAGCGAGGTAAAACCTCTAATCGAAGGCTCAATCCGCCAAGAAAAAGCAGCCGCAAATTCAGAAAAATTAGCGCAAGATCTGCTTAAAAAAGCAAAAATCGAATACAAATAATCTTAAAAAAGGGGTGCAAAATGGGTGTTTTAGATGTAGTTAAAGCTGGTGTATTATTTGGCGATGATGTTAGCAAGCTCTACAAATACGCGCAGAGCGAGGGTTTTGCAATCCCTGCTGTAAATGTCGTAGGAAGCCACTCTGTAAATGCTGTCTTAGAGAGCGCCAAAAAGGCAAACTCTCCTGTGATTATCCAATTCAGCAATGGCGGAGCGAGTTATTATGCGGGCAAAGAGTGCGAAAACGGCGCGATTATGGGCGCAGTCGCAGGTGCTTTACAGGTGCATTTGCTAGCTAGGTATTATGGCGTGCCTGTGATTTTACACACTGACCACGCAGCGCGCAAACTGCTTCCTTGGATTGATGGATTATTAGAGGCAAGCGCAGGATATAAAAAAGCGCACGGCGTGCCACTATTTAGCTCTCACATGCTAGATCTTAGCGAAGAGAGTTTGGAAGAAAATTTAAGTACTTGCGAAAGCTATCTTAAAAAGATGAGCGAGCTAGGAATTAGCCTAGAAATCGAGCTTGGCGTAACAGGTGGCGAGGAAGATGGTGTGGATAATACAGGCGTGGATAACGCGCTTTTATACACGCAACCAGAAGATGTCGCGCTTGCATATGAAAGACTTAAAAAAATCAGCGATAATTTCTCGATTGCAGCGAGCTTTGGCAATGTGCATGGCGTGTATAAACCGGGAAATGTCGTGCTTCGCCCTGAAATTCTACGAAATTCGCAAAAATTCGTGCAAGAAAAATTTGGCTTAAATGACGCCAAACCTGTAAATTTCGTTTTTCACGGCGGAAGCGGTAGCGAGATAAAAGATATCAAAGACGCTGTAAGCTATGGCGTGGTTAAGATGAATATCGACACCGATACGCAGTGGGCGTTTTGGGACGGCGTGAGAGAGTATGAGCTCAAAAACAGAGCATATTTACAAGGTCAAATCGGTAACCCAGAAGGCGAAGATAAACCAAACAAAAAATATTATGATCCACGCAAATGGCTAAGATGTGGCGAAGAAAGTATGGTAAAAAGATTGCTTGTCGCATTTGAAAATTTAAATTGTATAAACAAAAACTAAGGCAAATTTATGGAAAAAACAACAGAAATTTTAGATTTAACGCTTCCAGAAAACCCAGAGCGCTCACTACTTGGCGTTTATCTGAAAATCGTGTTTGTTCCTGTGGCGATTTTCGCCATATTTTTGCTAGGATTTTTGAAGGTAATCGACTTCAAAGTCGAGCTTCACTCGATTGTAATGATGGGCTTTTTGCTCATCATTGCGCTATTTTTGGCTAGGCATAATGCTGAATTTGGCTGTTTGAAATTTCAAAATAGTATCGAAAATTTTAAAATTCAGCTTAAAAACTACATCGTTGAAAATCTCCTTAGCATAGGCGCTAAGAAAAAGTCAGACGCTAAATTTGAAAATTTCGTAGATGAATACTCGCACTCGCTTCGCAATGACAATTACGCCTCTGTCGCGGTGGGTGTTTTCCCAATGCTGGGCATTTTGGGCACATTTATCAGCATTGCGATTTCTATGCCAAATTTCTCATCATCAAATATCGCAAATTTAGAGACCGAAATCGCAGGGCTTCTAGGTGGAGTTGGCACGGCGTTTTATGTGTCGATTTATGGTATTTTTCTAGCGCTTTGGTGGATTTATTTCGAAAAAAAGGGAATTAGCAAATTCGAAAGATTGCTTTTAAAATACAAAAACGCCACAAAAAACTTTTTTTGGAGCAAAGAGGAAATCACGCAAAGCTACCTTAGCGAGATACTTGATCGCAACGCCGAGGTTTCGCGCTCTTTCATGGCTATGGCTTCAAATACCCTTAGCGATAGCCTAAATGTCGCAATCGATGAAAAAATGCAAACACTTCAAGGCATAATTGACGCCGAGCAGCGCGCCCTTGCGCTAACTACTAGCGAGTTAGAAAGGGCTAATGAAATGATACTAAATGCCAACCTAACTCACGGCGAAATCAGCAAAAATTTCGACCAAATTTTATCGTCTTTAAAGGCCGTTACGAGCAATATGGTCGAGATCCAAAACGGCATTTCAGCGGGATATTTGAGCTTTTCGAAATCATCTGAGCAAAAGAGCGCAAATCTGCAAACCAGCGCAGACGCCCTAAATCAGGCAATCGTAAATTTTACCTTGCAGATCAAATCCCTAAATGAAAATATGCTAAGCGAGCAAATTAACGCAAGAGAGAGCTTTAAGGCAAGTTTTAAAGAGCTAAATGACGAAATCAAATCGCTTTTTGATTCTAGCCTAGGCAAAAACACAAGCTCAGAGGGTATCATCGACGAGCTACGCAAAACGCTTAAAAGCATAGACGAAAAAGAAAACCAAAATGAAGAGTAAAACCAGCGAAAAAGAGACCTTTTGGATAGCTTACGCTGATTTAATGGCGGGGCTTTTGTTTGTCTTTATTTTACTAATCGGCGGGATTATCGTTAAGTATTATTTGGTGCAAGACGACCTCAAAGCCCAAACTAGCGAGCATGAAAAGACTATGGTCGCACTTCAATCCTCGCAGAAAAAATCCGCTGAATTAGAGGCTTTAAATAAGATTTTTTCCGAACAGCTTGAAAAGCTAAATGTCGAAAACACCGACCTTCGCAAGCAAAATTCGATCTATTTTATCCAAATCGAAGATCTCAGCGCCATGGCAGAAAAACTCAAAAAAGAGAATTTCGACATTAGCGAGCTTTTGAAAAACACTCGCACCGAAGCTACCGAAAAAGAGATAAAAATCGCGTTTTTGCTCGATCAACTAACCCAAAAAGAGAGCGATTTCAACAAAATTTTGCACGATTTAAATGTCACCAAAAACCGAATTCGCAACCTAACCGGTCAAAAAGTCAAACTAATCGCCGAACTTAAAGAGCGACTAGGTGGCAAAATCCGCATAGATAGCGAGAGCGGGGCGATGACGCTAAACTCGTCCGTGCTTTTTGACAAGGGTTCAAGTGAGCTTAAAGAGGGTAGCAAAGAGAGCTTTAAAACCGCGCTAGAAGGGTATTTTAGCGCACTTATGGATAATGATGAAATCAGAAATAGCCTAGATCAAATCATCATCGAGGGCCACACAGACAGCGACGGCGGGTATTTATACAACCTAGCCCTTTCGCAAGAGCGCGCACTGGCGGTGATGAATTTCATAAACGAGTGGAACAAAGACGAGAGATTACAAAAATACCTAATCGCAAGCGGTCGCAGTTATTCTCAGCCTGTGCTAACTGACGGCGTCGAGGACAAAGATGCAAGTCGTAGAATCGAAATCAAATTTACACTTAGCAATAAAGAGGCTATGGAAGAAATCCGCAAATTTTTGGAATTTGACGCAAATGCGACAAGATAGCTTTGGCGGGGCGCAATACTCGCGCGAGCTTGCAGAGCGCGCCATAATCTCGCCTGAGTTTCAAGCCAATTTGCGCGAAGTAGAAAAGGCGCAAAAAACGGGCGAAATTTCGCTACAACCCCCACAAATCCAAAATATAAAAATCGAAAATTTTAGCTTTGCAATTTTGCGTGATGATTTGATTGGGATTTTTAACGGCAATAAAGCAAGGAAGCTTCAATCCCTGCTCGGTGCCGATTTGCAGGGCATTTCAAAGATTGTAAGCTTTGGTAGCTCGCAATCAAACGCTATGTATAACGAAAGCGTTTTTGCCCGCATAAAAGGGCTAAAATTTCAGTTTGTCATCTCGCATTTAAGCGAAAATTTAAGCGCGCGCCCGTGTGGGAATTTCGCCGCCGCACTAGAAAATGGCATGGAAATTTTCGTGGCGCAAAATCGCCGCGAATTCGCGCTTAGCCTTTGCGATGAGAGCACGATTTTTATCGAAGAGGGAGTTGCACAGGGCGAGGCTGAGGCTGGATTTATCGCGCAGGCTAAATTTATCGAAGAGTATGCGTGCGAAAATGGGCGAGAATTTGACATTTTTTTGCCAAGTGGCACTGGCACGAGCGCGGCGTATCTAGCCAAACACAGCCGTTTTCGCGTCTTTACCACGCCTTGCGTGGGTGATTGCTCGTATCTGAGAGAGCAAATACTCGCCCTAGATCCGCGCTCGGGCGTGCAAATTTTGCCCCCACCACGCAAATTTCACTTTGGCAAACCTTACGCCGAACTTTATGAAATTTGGCAGAAAGCCCACGCGCAAACCGGCATAGAATTTGATCTAATCTACGACCCTGTGGGACTTCTCACACTTTTAGCTAACCGCGAAAAATTCGCAAACGAAGTCCTGTATATCCACCAAGGCGGAGTGCTTGGCAATATCTCGCAACTGCAAAGATATGAGTATAAATTTAAAAGGAAATAAATGGCACTTTTCAAAGAAAAAATCATCAAAGAACAAAAGCAAGATGAAAAAACTCTAAACGAACGCTACGAAAATTTACTCAAATTTCAAGCCAAAATCGACGCCATAAAAGGCTACAAAGAAGAAGAGTATCAGACGGATTTTTTACACGATATTTTTGAGGCCTGCCTAGGCTACACGCTAAAAACGACAAATCCGCAAAATTTCAACCTAGCAAGAGAGAGCAAAAACGAAACCGACGCCAAAAAAGCAGACGGCGCAATCCTAGGCGCAAACAGCGAAGTCATCGGCGTTATCGAGCTAAAAGACCAAAAAACGCATGATTTGGACAAAATCGAAAATCAAGCCTTTAATTATCACAATTCAAACTCAAAAAGCCGTTATATCATCATCTCAAATTTCGATGAAATTCGCCTATATATCGACAAAAAGACAGCTTACGAAAAATTCAGCCTTTTTACTATGACGCGAGATGAATTCGAGCTTTTTCACCAAATTTTTTGCTTCGAAAATATAAATTCGTTTAAAACTATTGATTTGCGGGATAAAAGCGAGAATTCGGATAGAGAAATTTCAAAAAGACTTTACGCTGATTTTAGTGAATTTCGCCTAAAACTCTTTGAAAACGCCGTCCAAGAAAATCCGCAAATTTCGCCAAAAGAAATTTTAAGCCTAGTGCAGAAACTCTGCGACCGCATAATTTTCGTCCTTTTTGCCGAAGATTACGGACTTTTGCGCTCAAATTTCGTTGCCGATATCCACGAGCAGTGGCAAAACCAAAAATTCACCGATTTTAGCCTTTATGAAATTTGGCAAATCTACTTCGACGCTATCGACAAAGGAAACGACAAACTCGGCGTCCTAGCCTACAACGGCGGACTTTTCGCCACTGATGAGACGCTAAATTCGCTAAGGCTTAGCGATGAAATTTTACAAAGCTATATCGCCAAACTCTCATCTTACGACTTTGCAAGCGACATCGGCGTAAATATTTTAGGTCATATTTTCGAACAAAGCCTAAGCGATTTAGAAGAGCTAAATTCGCAGATTGTAGGCGATAAATTTGACAAAAAAGATAGCAAACGCAAGAAAGACGGCATTTTCTACACGCCTGAATACATTGTGAAATTTATCATTAGCCAAACCCTAGGGCAGATTTGCGAAAACGAAAAGTCAAGGCTAAATTTGCACGAAATTTCACTTCCCAAAAACCCAAAACGCCTTAGCAAAGCAGAAACGCAAACGCTAGAAAATATCCGTGCTTATAAAGAATTTTTGCTTGGTTTAAAAATCATCGACCCTGCTTGTGGCTCGGGTGCGTTTTTAAACGGAGCGTTAGACTTTCTCATAAACGAACACAAAAACCTAGATAAATTTCGCAAAATTTACGAAAACGAAGCTTTGCCGTTATACGACATAGAACCCCAAATTTTAGAAAACAACCTTTTTGGCGTGGATATTAACGCCGACGCCGTGCAAATCGCCAAACTCTCGCTTTGGCTCCGCACCGCGCAAAAAGGGCGAAAACTGACTGATTTATCGAATAATATAAAATGCGCGAATTCGCTTTTAGATTTTCCGTTTGATTTCAAATTCGACTGCGTTATCGGAAATCCACCGTATATCAGAGTGCAAGGTTTAAAAGCACACCACGAACAAGAAAGTAAAATTTACGAACAAAAATTTACTTCTGCCACAGGAAATTACGATATTTATGTGCTTTTTATGGAACAAGGTTTTAAATGGCTTAATAAAAACGGCAAATTAGGCTTTATTTTGCCACATAAATTTTTGATTTCAGATTTTGGAAATGGAATTCGCAAATTTTTAAGCCAAAACAAAGCCCTTGAAAAACTCTATCATTTCGGTAGCCACAGTGTTTTTAGCGATGCTTCGACTTATACTTGTATCTGTATTTTATCGCACGATAACCAAAAGCTTAAATTTACACATTTAAATCCAAATGAACTAACAAATTCGCTAAATTTAAACGAAATTTCATATCAAAATTTAAGTAGCGATAAATGGAATTTGACAGACAATAAAACAGCAAATATTTTAGAAAAGATAAACTCTCAACCACTAAAAGTGAGCGATGTTTTTGCTAAAATTTTTGCAGGAATTCAAACAAGTGGAGATAATGTTTATTTAGTGCAAATCACCAAAAACGGGCTTTATTCCAAAGCGTTAGATAAAATCGTCCAAATCGAAAACGGACTTTTAAAACCGATTTTAAAAGGCGAAGACATTAAACGCTATGCAAATTTGCAAAATCGCTATTTTGTGATTTTTCCATATTTGCTTGAAAACGGCAAAGCAACGCCTATGAGCGAAGATTATATAAAATCAAATTTTCCAAATGGATACGAATATTTAAAAGCAAATGAAGCTTTTTTGCGTGGTAGAGAAAAAGGCAAAATGGATAAAGATGGCTGGTTTTTATACATTTATCCAAAAAGTTTAAATTTGATAGATAGTAAAAAATTAGTTGTGCCTGATATAACTTTTGGAATTCAAATCGCCTTTGATAATGTCGGTTATGGTATAAATGGTAGTAGTTACGGAATAGTAATAAATGATGAATTTGGCGAATTTATAAAATTTTATCTTGCGATATTAAATTCAAAACTTTTATGGTTTTATCTAAAAAATATAGGCACAGAGCTAAGGGGCGGATATTTTAGATTTAAGACAAATTATATAAAACCTTTTGGCTTACCAAAACTTGCAAATTTAGATGAAGAAAAGCCGTTTGTTCAAAAGGTTGATTTGCTTTTGGAATTAAATAAAAATTTACAAACCACAAAAACCAAATTTTTGCGTGAGCTGAATTTAGAAAAAATACCGCAAAAACTAGCCGAATTTGAAAATTTAGAATTCGACGAATTTATCAAAGAATACGCAAAAGCCAAAAAAGAAAAATTCGCCGACAAACTTGCCGAAGTGAAATTTAAAAATTACTATCAAGGCTTTTTTAGCGAATACAAATCACAGACACTAAGCCTAAAATCGCAAATTTTAAGAAGCGAAAACGAGCTAAATTCGCTTGTTTATGCACTTTATAACTTAACCGCCGACGAAATCGCCTTAATCGAAAACTCTTAATTCTCGCAATGCCCAATCTGTCATTGCGAGACCACGAAGTGGTCGTGGCAATCTACGAGTGAAAATTACCAAACGCTATAATCCATGTCATTGCGAGGAGCAAGGCGACGAAGCAATCCAGTAAATTTTAGAGAGAATTTAAAATTAATCAAAATTTATCTGAATTTCCCTGGATTGCTTCGCTACGCTCGCAATGACAGCAAAAACACGCATTTTAAATTTTATACTCGTAGATTGCTTCGCTTTCTGCGAAAGCTCGCAACGACAAAATCGGGGCAGTATTTCAAACTTGCGGTAGCGGAAATCTCGCAATGACATTAAATTCCCAAATTTATTAAATTCAAAACCAAATTATGCTATAAACTTCAAATTTTTACAATCAAAATTTTAGGATTAAATATGAAAATTTTAAAAAGCACAGATAGCAATTTCGCGCAAGAATTCGAGGCTCTGGTAAATCGTGGCAATATGGATATGCAAAAGGTAATGCCGATCGTAAGCGGTATCATCGATGATATCAAGGCGCGTGGCGATGAGGCGCTAAACGAGCAAATAGCCAAATTTGACAAATGGGAAGTTAAGGGAAATTTGGCGATTTCGCAAGATGAGATGAAAAAGGCTTTTGACGAGCTAAGCGACGAGCTAAAAATCGCTCTTAAAGTGGCGTATGATCGCATTTATGCCTATCACGAAAAGCAACTCGAAAAAAGCTGGATTGACTTCGGCACGCACGGCGAAATTTTGGGCCAAAAAATCACGCCCGTAGATCGCGCGGGGCTGTATATCCCAGGTGGCAAGGCTGCCTATCCTAGCTCGCTTTTGATGAACGCAGTGCCTGCAATCGTCGCGGGTGTCGCTGATATCACAGTCTGCACCCCTGCTGTGGGCGGAGTGGTAAATTCGCTTCTTCTAGCTGCTATGCATGTGCTAGGAATCAAAAAAGCCTACAAAGTAGGCGGTGCGAGCGCAGTCGCAGCCATGGCGTATGGCACAGAAACGATAGAAAAGGTCGATGTCATCACGGGTCCTGGAAATATCTTTGTCGCCACAGCTAAAAAGCTCGTTTTTGGCGATGTAAATATCGATATGATCGCAGGTCCTAGCGAAGTGGGCGTGCTAGCAGATGCTAGTGCGAGTGCATATCACACGGCTGTGGATTTGCTAAGCCAAGCCGAGCACGACGAGATCGCAAGCAGTATTTTGGTAAGTGCAGATGAGAAATTTGCCCTTGCCGTAAAAGATGAAATTTATAAAATTTTGCCTACATTAGAGCGCGAGAGTATCGCTAGAAAGAGCATTGATGACAAGGGTGCGATTATTATCGCGCGAGATTTCGACGAGGCGATAGATTTGATGAACGACCTAGCCGTCGAACACCTAGAAATCGCCATGGACAACGCCTACGATTACCTTGCGCGCATTAAGCACGCAGGGGCGATTTTCTTGGGGCATTACACGCCTGAGGCTATGGGGGATTATTTGGCGGGGCCAAACCACACGCTTCCGACTGGTGGCAGTGCTAGATTTTTCTCACCGCTTGGGGTTTATCACTTTATCAAACGAAGCTCGATAATCGCGCTAAACAAGGGCGCAATCGACGCTCTGGGCGAAGCGTGCATGGCGCTAGCGCAGGCTGAGGGGCTCACAGCACACAAAAAATCGGTTGAAATTCGCTATAAAAATAATGATTAAAAAAATTTTCAAATTTTTTCTTTGGGTTTTTGGTATTGTTGGTTTTTTGCTTTTTGTTTTTGGCGTTGCTATTATTATTTTTTTTAATGCTTTAATTTTATTTACGCCGCCAGCTGGATGCGATCCACGCGAGCCCAGCGACGCTTGCGATTATATAAACACAAATTACGAAAGCCAGTTTGAAAACACCCAAGCAAACCCCTTTCCTGCGGATTTAACCCCAAAGCCTATATTTTGGGAAAATGCGATTAAGGGGGCATTTCCTGATGCCATTAGCGTGCCTTATATTTACTTGCGAGATAAGCATGGCGTGTGGCTTCGCTACAACGACCGCTTGTCGTTTGATTATCTTTTGGGCGAAGATATGCCGGGGAAGCACTATTTATACATAGAAGATGATTTTTCGCCAAGCGAGGAAGTGCGAAAAAAGGAGAAATTTTTCAGGCACAAATCGTGGAATATCACCCTAAAAGAGGGCGCAAACGAAATTTACAAGCAAACTGCGCATAAAATCACTAGGCAATACATTGGCTCGTTTGATTTGCACTCAAACCCGGGTAGGACGGTGTGGTTTCCTAGCAGTGCCGAGCAAAATTTCGAGGCGATTTCAAGATTGCAAATCCCGCTTGAAGCTTACGATTTCCCACCAAAACTAAATAGAAATACCGAAATCACGCCTCAAAAATACGGCAAATTTCACGGAGATAACGAGGTTTTGCCAGTAGATGAAAATGTCTATGAGATCAAAACCGCCCAAGGAGTGCAGAAAATCCGCACCTCAAATATGAGCAAATGGCCAGTAGAATACAAAAAACAAAAGGCGATTTGCGGGGATAAATTTTGTTTATTTCTTTTCACGGATACAGATAAAAAAAATAAATATTGCGAAAATATAGGCAATGAAACAGCGATAGTTTTTTTAAATTTAGAGCGCAAATTCACTTCCAGATCATATACCAATAGCCCGCTACATAGGACTAATGGCTATCATTTTGGGCTAAAAGAGGGCTACGAAATCGACGATATAGCCTCATTTGAGATGATACCTAGCGAGTTTGCGGAGTTTAGGAAAGAGCAGCAACCCGATAAAATGACCTACAAAAATGTCCCAACTGGCAAAAAATTTATCGAATATGAGCTTAAAATTTACGCCAAAGACGGCGCACTCATCAATCAGTATTGCGACCACTACTACATGCACAAGCCAATAAGGGAGTTATAGTGAAAATAGGGCAAATGGGCGGAATTTTTTGTTTTTTGGTTGCGTTCGTTTGTTTGGCTAGCGCAAATGAACAGAATTTTACGCAGAATTTATCACAAAATTTTACGCAAAATTTAAGCGAGAGTATTTCTGTGGATACTGCGCCCGATACTGCTTCTGATACTGCGCCGAATTTGGACGCAAATTCTAGTAATGGTATTTTTGCAGATACTGCGCCAAATTTTGAAATTTTCCATGACGAAAACGCTACAAATGAGCAAATTTCTAGCGCACTAGACGCACTTTTGGATTTTGCGCGCGCAAATGCTGAGCGCATAAATGAGGAATTTGGCGAGTATGGCGAGCGGATTTTCACGCATTTTATCTATAATTCCAAAATTTCGCGCACAGGCAAATTTGACTTCGACAAAATCTCTGAAATTTTAAAATTCAGCCCAAATTTGAATTATAACGAGGGCGAATTTGACAATCCATTAAATATCGTAAATTCCTATGGTTGCGATATCGGCGCAGGTGTGGAAAATGACGAAAATTCCACTAAATTTGATAGCGAGGAGCTGTTTGCGCTAATAGATTTGCTAGTAAGTAGTGGCGCCAAACCTAGCGAAAACGACGCTAAAATGGCTAGTGCGTGCGATAATTTCGACGCGTTTGCATATTTTTTGGCCAATGGCGCACCGCTAGGAAATGGCGTGGTCGCTGATATAACTTCGAGCGAGGCGGAGTTTATCAAGAACCAAAATATCACGCTTGATTATCTTTTAAAAACCCCGCCAAGCGATCTTAGGCGTATTGCGCAGAGTTACGATTTTTCAAAATTTCACGCCGATAAAATGCGGTTTTTCGAGGAGAGTTTGAAGTATAAAGGGATAAATGAGCTCGATAAAAAGGAGCTTGAAGGCTTTATTAAATTTTCTGCGCTTATGGATAATTCGCTTGCGGTGCAGTTTTTGTTGGAGCATGGCATTTGCGAGAAAGACCGCCAAATGTGCGCTTATATGAAGGCGCAGGCGAAGTATTTCGAGGCCGAGAAAATCTCGGATATGCTTAGCTTGGAGCTGAAACATAAATTTTGAAATTCTGTGAAATTTTGAAATTTCACGCTGGCGCAACCTTGAAATACTGCACCGATTTTGTGTCATTGAGAAATTTTGCAAATTTTATTTGCTTTGTCATTGCGAGACCACGCAGTGGTCGAAGCAATCCAGTAAAATTTAGAGAGAATTTGAATTAATCAAAATTTATCTAAATTTCCCTGGATTGCTTCGGCAAGCGTCTTGACGCTTTGCTTTTGCTCGCAATGACAAAAATAACAATTCGTCGCAATGCGCTCGCAATGACAAAAATCGGGCAGTATTTAGGAACTTGCGGTAGCGAAAGCTCATGACAAAAATAATGCTTCTTACAATGACAAAGAATTTTCGGGCATAAAAAAAGCGCCGAAAAATTCGGCGCCGAAGTAGAAATAATAGTAAAATAACGATTATTTATCGTTAGCAATTCTTTCTTTCATAGAGCAAGCTTTTTGGTGACCTTGCTCGCAAGCCATTGATAGTGATAGCATTGCACGATCGTGATTATGCCATTTGCCGTCTAAAACTGAGTGGAAGATACCGTCGCGGTAGCAAGCCTCAGCCCATTTAGCGATATTGCAAGTTTTGTCATAATATGTGTGAGCTTTGTCATAGTCTTTTGGTAAGCCATCTTCGCCACGGAAATATTTCATACCAAGCTCAGTGCAAGCTTGATAATCTCCTGCTTCGCATTTAGCGTCCATATCCTCTGCTAGACCAGCGAATGCGCAACTCGCAAAACCAAATAGTGCTAAGAAAACTAGTTTTTTCATAACTTTCTCCTTGTAAAATAATATGTGTTTCCTTTGGAACGCGTGATTATACACTAAAATAGTTATAATAGAGTTAAATTTTAATTAAATTTTGTGTAAATTCGATAATTTGCGCCGAATTTTATCGGCGCAGTGGTAAAAACAGAGTAAAAATAGCGATTAATTATCGTCTTTGATTCTCTCTGCCATTTTACAAGCTTTTTCATGACCTTGATCGCAAGCCATTTTCAAAGATAGCATTGCGCGATCGTGGTTGTGCTCTGCACCAACGCCTACTGAGTGAAATATTCCGTCGCGGTAGCAAGCCTCAGCGTAATTGTGTTGGTTACAAGTTTTATCATAATATGAGTGAGCTTTCTCGTGGTCTTGTGGCAAACCATCTTGACCGCGGTAGTATTTCATACCAAGCTCAGTGCAAGCTTGATAATCTCCTGCTTCACATTTTGCGTCCATTTCCTCAGCTATACCAGCGAATGCACAACTCGCAACACCAAACAATGTTAAGAAAACTAATTTTTTCATAACTTTGCTCCTTTTAAATAAAATATTCGTTTCCTTTAAAACGGGGCGTATTATACTCCAAAAATTTGCTAATAAAGCTAAATTTTACTTAAATTTTTAGTAAATTCGACAAATTTTATTAATTTACTAGGTTTTACGCGTCTAGTAAGTAGTAGGATATTTGCTCGTCCTTTAACATACGGATAAGATTTGTAGTCCCGCTTACACCTGTTGGATAACCTGCCGTCATGATATATGTTCCATCAAGCTTGATTACACCACAATCCACGCCGCTTTTGATAGCCTTTGCCATAAGCGTGTGAAGCTTGGCTTCTTCTGCTATAACTAGGCTTTGGCCTATACCCCAACAAAGCGTGAGATAGCGCGCTGTGTTTATATCGTGAGTAACGGCTAGGATATCGATATTTGGGCGATATCTCGCCATTTGCACGGCTAGTTTGCCAGAGGAGGTTAGGGCGATGATTTTATCCGCGTTTAGCTGACCTGCTAGCCTAACGGCAGATTCTGCCATGATATCGGTGCTATCGTGGTTTTCGTGCTTGAAGCGGTTGTAAGCGTAGATCTCTTGCGCTTCTAGTATCGTATGCGACATAGCGCGCACGACAGCGACTGGATTTATGCCTACTGCGCTCTCTTCGCTTAGCATTACAGCGTCTGTGCCGTCAAGCACGGCGTTGGCGACATCGCTGATTTCGGCTCTGGTGGCTGTTTCGTTGCGTGTCATGCTAAGAAGCATTTGAGTAGCTGTGATGACTGGTTTGGCGGCTTCGTTTGCCTTTTTGATAATCAATTTTTGGATTGAAGGCACCTTGTAAAACGGCACCTCGATACCCAAATCGCCCCTAGCGACCATGATTCCGTCGCTCTCGTCGATAATGCTATCTATATTTTCCACAGCGTCAAATTTTTCGATTTTTGCCAAAACATGGGCGTGCGAGCCAGAGGCGCGCAAAATTTTCTTTGCTTTGATTATGTCGTTTGCGCTTTGCACAAAGCTGATTGCCACAAAATCCACGCCAAGAGTGGCGCCAAATTCCATATCGGCTCTATCTTTTGGCGTGATGACATCTATGCCAAGAACGGTATTTGGGAAATTTACACCCTTTTTCGAGCTTAGAGTGCCGTCGTTTTCGATGACGGTTTGGACGACATCGTTTCCGCTGTGAGCGACCCTAGCACGGATTATGCCGTCGTAGAGATAGACATATTCGCCAGCTTTTAGCATAGGCAAAATTTGGGGTTGATTAATGCTAAGAGCATAGTGGTGTGGGGCGATTTTGGTGCCGATTTGCTCTTTTGCGTAGATATCAAGCCTATCGCCGGCTTTTAGTTCGAAGGGCGTATCAAGCTCGCCAATGCGGATTTTAGGGCCGCAGATGTCTTGCAAAATCCCGATATGAAATCCGACCTTTTTCTCCACGCTACGGATTTTTGCGACATTTTGCGCGTGATATTCGTGCGAGTTGTGCGAAAAATTTAGTCTAAAAACATTGACCCCAGCCCTAACCATGGCTTCCATTATCTCTTCGTTATCGCTAGCTGGGCCAAGCGTGGCTATGATTTTTGCTTTTTTCATTAAATTTTCCTTTGTGTTGAAATTTGAAATTTAAAAGTAAAATTTATGCAGAAAAATTCTGCATAAATTTGATTATTTTACAAGTTCGTTTTCGAATTTTTCAGCGTCGAATTTTTTGCCCAAAAACGAGCAGATTGAGATAGCGTCGCGCTCTGCGTTGCCAAAACAGCTTGTCGCACCCGGGCTTGGAGTCATATTGAAAATCACGCCGTTATTATCGTCGATTCTAGCCTCGCCTAAAAGCAATTCAAGCTTGTCTTGGTCGATGATTTGAGCTCTTACACCACCAAAACCTTTGGCGTAGTAAATGTCTTCTTCTCTAATGCTAGGTATGATTTTTTTGGCATTTTTGACAAAGAGTTTTTTGCCTAAAACTGGGGCTTCAAACGCGATATTTCGCAACAAGAAATTTCTAACATCGCTATCGCCGAAATTGTTCCAAAATACCTTTGCGACCTTTGGCGTGAAATTTAGGGACTGGAAAAACTCAGGCACCGAGCGACAGCCTTTGTAACGCTCTAATTTTGGCATAGTTAGCGCAGTAGGGCCAAATCTCGTGCAACCATCAGCTAGCAGGTCAGGGTCTCCGTGAAGTGCGGCAAATGGGAGTTTTGGGTTTTGCACCATATAGACTTTGCCGTTTAGTAATTTTTGTTTGGTTAGATAAAAGCTTCCAGCGATACAAATCGCGCTAAGGTTTTTGCCATAGCCCATTTTGTGCGCTAGCCACAGTGAGTGCGCGCCCGCATCGACTACAACGAAATCAGCGCTGACTGAAATTTTATTTGCAGTGCGGATATAAAATTTATCGCCTACCTTTGTGATATTTTGAACCTCAGAATTTAGGTATAAATCGCAAATTTTGCCCTTTGTTTTTTGCGCATTTTCGACTAGGGTATTTGTCATCGCGCCAAAATCAATCGTGGTATATGCGCCAGTTTGCACGCCAAGACCTGCGACATCTTCGGGGCGAGGGTTGCCATTGCTATCGAAAATGACCTTTGGCTCGATCTGTTTTAGCTTGTCTTTGTCATAAAATTCCAAATACGGATAAAGCTCTTTGAAAACCTCATAGCGATCTTTGATAAAAGCGACCTCGCTGTCGCCCACGCCGATTGCCATTTTTTGCCCTTCAAAGATAAATTTACCGATATAATCGTGCTTTTTGCAGTATTTCGCAATCATATCGGCTGCGCGTTTGACCTTTTTGGCTTTGTCGATTGTGTAGTTTGTCTCGATATCGCCACAATGGATCGTTTGTGAATTTGCCGTGCCTTTTGTATTTAGCGTGGCTAAACCCTCGTATTTTTCGATGATTGCGATGGATTTTATATCAGTGTATTGCGCCAAAGTGTATGCTAGCGCACCGCCAGAAATACCGCCGCCGACGATGACGACTTCGTAGTGTTTTTCTTGCATTTTCACCCCTTAAAAGTATGCGATATTTTGCAAAAATTTTACTTAAAAAAGTGTTAAATTTCGCCGAATTTATCGGAATTTCTCGGAGTTAAATTTAAGATTAAATTGTCATAAAATAACTAAGAATTTAAAAATTTCGCAAGGTTAAATTCCTTGCGAAATTTTATTTTTTCAAAGATTTGAAAAGCTCTACGCTATCGAGTTGCTCCCATGGGTATTTTGGGTTGCCGACTTGGCCGTAAGCAGCTACTTTTGCGTATAAAAATGTCTGGGCACTTGGTTTGTCTAGGCCGAATTTCTCAGTAATCCAGCGTGGGGTTAGGGCGAAATTTTCGAGGACAAATTTCGATAGTGTATCATCATCAATACCAGCGTTTGTGCCCATACAATCGACACTCACACTAACTGGTTTTGCTACGCCGATAGCATAGCTTAGCTGGATTATACATTTTTTCGCTAGCCCTGCTGCGACGATATTTTTAGCGATATAGCGCGCTGCGTAAAGCCCCGAGCGGTCGACTTTGGTGTAGTCTTTGCTAGATTGCGCGCCACCACCGATCGGCGAATATCCGCCAAAGCTATCGACGATGAGTTTGCGTCCAGTCAAACCGCTATCGTGAAGCGAGCTGTGATTTACATAGCGACCTGTTGGGTTGATATAAATTATGGTTTTTTCTTTTTGATAAAGCTCTTTTGGAAGGCCTGCTGTGTCGATTAAATTTTGGATTAGCTCGCGCACATATTCGATACTCATGCTCTCCACGCAAGGCGCGCTTACTACGATTGTGTGGATTGATTGTGGTTTGCAGTCTTCAAAATTTGACTTCGTGCCATAATCAAGCGTAACTTGTGTTTTAATATCCACACCAAGCTGATTTGGGTGAGTTTTGGCATACTCATAAACCTTATCGCAAAGAAGCCTTGCATAAGTAATCGCTGCTGGCATGAAATTTTGCGTCTCCGAGCTCGCAAAGCCAAACATTATGCCTTGATCTCCCGCGCCGATCTCGCCACTTTCTTGATCTACACCTTGATTGATATCTGGGCTTTGTTGGTTTAGATATACATCGACCTCGACATCTTGCGGGTGTAGGCATTGCTCGCGGGTAAAAAATGGATTGTCATTGTAGCCAATGTCGCTAAGAGCGCGTTTGACGATATGGCGATAATCATCGTGTGTAAAATCGACCTTGGCATTTACTTCGCCGCCGATTACGATATGTTTGCCCGCTACGAAAACCTCGCTAGCTACGCGTCCTTTGGGATCTTTTTTTAAAATTTCATCGACAATTGAATCTGCGATTATGTCGGCGCATTTATCTGGGTGACCAGGGCTTACGACCTCGCTCGTGAATAGATACATTTAAGCTCCTAAAATTTTGAAAATTTTGGGCGTAATTCTAGCGTTTAATATTTAATGTAAAATGAAATTTTATTAAATTTTTAAAGAATTTAAATAATGTTAAATAAAAATTTAGATATATTGCGACAAATTTTACTCATTGAAATGGAGGCAAGATGACTTATTTAGATAAGCTAATACAAAGTTACAGCAACAAAAGCCTGATAATGCGCATTATCATCGGACTTTTGCTCGGTGCTGCGCTAGGGTATTTTGCTAGGGTCGGTGTATCTGGGCTGGATTTAGACGGCGGTGAAACAAATGCGTGGAGTAATATAGCGAATTTGGCTAGATTGTTTGGTGATTTTTTCGTAAGTGCGCTTAAAGCTGTCGCCCCAGTGCTAGTTTTTATTCTAATTTTAAGTTCGCTTGTCAATAAAACTTTTGGAAGCACGACAGGACTAAAAAGAGTTATCGTGCTTTATATCGTAGGCACGCTTTTGGCTGCTTTTGTTGGCGTTGGAGTAAGCTTTATGTTTCCGACTCCGATTGCGCTTGATGGCGTTGACGCGGCAAACTCACCTGCACCTGCAAATGTCTGGGAAGTGCTAAAAACTACATTTTTCAAAATCGTTGATAACCCTGTAAATGCCCTTTCTAGCGGTAATTATGTCGGTATTGTCGCATGGGCGGTAGGACTTGGAATCGCGCTTAAATTTTGCACGAACGAAACCAAACGCTTCATCGGCGATTTAAGCGAAGGTGTAACGAAAATAATCCAAGTCGTAATCCAGCTTGCGCCAATCGGTATTTTTGGCATTATTACCTACACTGTGTATGATTTGGGCGTGGAAGGTCTAGCAACCTATGCTAAGCTTACAGGCGTGCTTGTGCTAGCACTTATTTTAGTAGCTGTTGTGGTAAATCCGCTAATCGTATTTTTCGTAACCAAGAAAAACCCTTTCCCTATCGTCTTTACCTGCCTTAAAGAGAGCGGAATTCCAGCGTTTTTCACACGCTCATCGGCTGCGAATATCCCTGTAAATATGAACCTTTGCAAAAAACTTGGCGTTGATGATGAGTTAAGCTCTATCTCTATCCCACTAGGAGCTACCGTAAATATGGCGGGAGCCGCTGTGGTTATCGCTATTTTGGCACTTTCGACTGCATACACGCTAGGAATTCACCCAGATTTTGGCACAGCTTTGCTTCTATGCGTAGTCTCAGCCGTGGGCGCATGTGGCACAAGTGGCGTGCCTGGCGGTTCGCTTATGCTTATTCCGCTTGCTTGTGCGCTTTTTGGTATCGACAACGATATCGCATTTAAGGTCATCACCGTCGGTGTCATAATCTCTGTAATCCAAGACTCAATGGAAACAGCCCTAAATAGCTCTACCGACGCACTTTTTACAATTATCGTTTCACAAACTTCAAAACATTAAAATTTAAAAATTTAAGCGACCAAATTTTTGGTCGCTTACCACTGTATAACTCTTTTTGGCTAGAATTGCGCCAAAAATTTAAAGGAAAAGTATGAATTGGGATTTGAGTGAATTATTTCAAAACGAGGAAAAATTTGAGCTTGCCATAGAAAATACACGCACTAAGGCTAGCGAATTTGAGGCGAAATTTAGGGGAAATTTAGCGAATTTAACCTGCGATGAATTTTGCGAAGCGTTAGGCGAATACGAGCGCATAAACGCGCAAATTTCAAAGATTATGAGCTTCGTGCATTTAGATTTCGCCAGAGATACTACGCGTGGGGCAAGGCAAGCCAAAGTGGAGCAAATCTGCAACGATATCGCCCAAAATTTGCTATTTTTCGAGCTAGAATTTAACGAGCTTAGCGAGGAGAGAGCGCAAAATTTCATCGCGGGTAGCGGGCGTTTTGCTTACTATTTAAATTTGCTTAAAAAACACAAATCGCACCAGTTAAGCCTGCTTGAAGAAAAGGTTTTGCTAAAAACGAGCGTGGTTGGCGCAGAGGCGTTTTCGAGGCTGTTTGATGAGAGTATGGCAAGGCTAAAATTTGACTTTGGGGGCGAGAAAATCAGTGAAGAGGAGCTTTTATCACACCTTTACGATAGCGATAGAAATGCACGCAAGCAGGCCGCAGTCTCGCTAAGTGCGGTCTTAGAGCAAAATTCACACCTTTTAACCTACATTTATAATATGATAAAAACTAGCCTTAAAATCAGTTGCGAGCTTCGCGGATACGCACAAGGCGAGCTAATCATGCACGAAGAAAACCAAATCGAAAAATCAAGCGTCGATGCGCTCATTAGCGCAACCGAGCGAAATTTTGATTTAGTGTGGCGCTACTATGATAAAAAGCGCGAAATTTTGGGACTTGAAAAGCTCTATGATTTTGATCGATACGCACCGCTAAATTTAAACGACGATAGCAAATTTAGCTTTGATGAGGCCAGACAAATCGTCCTTGACGCCTTTGATAAATTTAACCCTAAATTTGGGCAAATCGCAAGGGAAGCGTTTGCGAAAAACTGGATTGATGCAATGCCAAAGCCAAATAAACAAAGTGGTGCATTTTCGCACTCTGGTTCGGCTGATACGCACCCGTTTGTGCTACTAAATTTCACCGCCAAGCGTCGCGATGTATTCACCCTAGCGCACGAGTTAGGTCATGCAATCCACCAGTATTTAAGCTATGGCGTGGGATATTTTTACTCATTTACGCCACTTACCACAGCTGAGACAGCCTCTGTATTTTGCGAAATGCTAGTCTTTGACTATATGCTCTCGCGCGCGGATAAAAGCGTGGCTCGCGCCATGATAGCAAACAAACTCGAAGATATTTTTGCCACGCTGTATCGCCAGATAGGATTTACGACATTTGAGCGCAGAATTCACGCCTCGCCTGATGAGCTAGCCACCGAGCAAATCAATGAAATTTGGCTAGAAGAGTCCAAAAAAATGTTTGGCGAGGCGCTAGAACTTAGAGATGAATATAAAATTTGGTGGAGTTATATACCGCACTTTATCCATACGCCGTTTTACTGCTACTCTTATGGCTTTGCGCAGTTGCTAGTTTTGGCGCTTTATGGGCTGTATAAAAGTGGCAAAATTTCAAATTTCGCCGAAATTTACACTGAATTTTTAAGCTCGGGCGGAAGTGATTCGCCTAAAAATTTAGTCGCAAAATTTGGGCTAAATTTAGACGATGATAAATTTTGGGAGATTGGAATTTCTCAAATTCGCTCCCTTGTTAGCGAGTTTGTAAAGGAATAAAGATGATTTTAGAAAACGAAAAATTCATACAAAAAGAGATTGCGCATATAAAGGAAATTTTGGAGCTTTTTTTCGAGCTTGGCGAGAGTTTTGGCGTGGTAGCGCGCACAAGCGAGGTGAAATTCGACCCTGAACTTCCTAGCGAGGTAAGTGCAGGCTTTATCAAAAAACCTGTGATTTTCTTCGAGCTAGAAAACTACACGCTTTCAAGCGCGCATATCCAAAAGGACGATTTGAAATTTGAAGCTGGTTTTGGTAGCGAGGATTTCGCAGCGGTCGTATCAATCCCGCTATATGGGATAATGGAGCTAGTTCAAAATAATACCCCAGTGGCTGTAAATTTAGCCAAAATTGATAGCGAGTGGATCAAAAAAGAGAGATCTCGCAGAATTTTTGCTAGATAGGAAAGATATGAAATTTTTAGACGAATTAAACGAGGCTCAGCGCAGGGCAGCACTGCACATAGACGGGGCTATGCTGATTTTAGCGGGCGCAGGTAGTGGCAAAACTAAAACAATCACCGCGCGCCTAGCTTACCTGCTAGCAAACGGCGTGCCAGCGCAAAACACGCTCACGCTAACTTTCACAAATAAAGCAGCTAGCGAAATGCGCTCTCGCGCGCTTAATCTAATCGCAAATTTAGGGCTTGAAGTGGGTGTGCCACTACTATGCACATTTCATAAATTTGGACTTTTATTTTTGAAATTTTACATTAGCGAGCTTGGCCGTAAGCCAAATTTCGCCGTCATAGACACATACGATAAGAAAAAAATCCTAAAATCGTTTGAGATAAATTTGCAAATAAGCACCATGGCAAATGAGATTTCAAAATACAAAAACGCCCTAATTGGCCCAGATGAGCTTAAAAACAATATCGCCTCGCTAAGCGATGATATCAAGCAGGCAAACGAGGGATTTTACGCCAAAATGCTAGAAGCTTACACCAGATACGAGGAGTATTTGCTAAGCAATAATTTAGTCGATTTTGATGATTTGCTCGTGCTTCCTTATAAAATTTTAGACGCAAACGAGGCACTTTGCGATGAAGTTTCGCGCCAATACACCTACATAACCGTCGATGAGTATCAAGACACGAACGAAATTCAGTTTAAACTACTACAAAAGCTTTGCAAAGCGCACCAAAATTTAACCGTCGTGGGCGATGATGATCAGAGCATTTATAGCTGGCGTGGGGCTAGGGTGGAAAATATCCTAAAATTTCGCGATCAATTTGAAAATGTAAAATATGTGAAATTAGAGGAAAATTACCGCTCGACTAGCCAAATTCTCTTCGCTGCAAACGAGCTAATCTCGCATAATAAAAATCGCCTTGGCAAAAATTTAAAAAGCACATTTGGCAAGGGCGAAGATGTCAAAATCCTACACTGCGAAAACGAAAGCGACGAAAGCGCGCAGGTAGCGGCAAAAATCAAAGAGCTCATAAACTCAGGTATCCACCCAGCCCAAATCGCCGTGCTTTACCGCGTAAATGCTCTTTCGCGCGCACTCGAAGAGGGGCTAAACCGTGCGAAAATCGCATATCGCATAGTCGGCGGCGTGAAATTTTACGAAAGAGCCGAGATCAAAGACATCATCGCATACCTGCGCCTAATCATCAACGAAAACGACGATTTTTCAATGCGTCGCATTATAAATGTCCCAAAAAGGGGCGTTGGCAAGGTTAGCCTTGCAAGGCTCGATGAAATCGGAGTTAGGAAGCATTTAAGCTTGTTTGATGCGTTTTCGGATCAGGGTGCAAATCTAAGCGCAAAGTCAAAAGAGGCCCTAGAAAAGCTCAAACTCCACATAAACGAACTTTCGCACGAGCAGAGCGTGGAGAAAAAAATCGACGGAGTGCTGGATAAATTTGAGCTAAAAGAATACTACGAGGGCATGCCAGAGGGCGATGATAGATTGGCTAATATCAACGAATTTTGCGCTATGCTAAAAGATGAAGCCATAAATAAGCCAAATTTTGATTTGGGCGAGTTTTTAAACGATTTGGCACTTCTTAGCGATCAAGATAATATCAGCGCAGAGGCGATAAATATCATGAGCGTGCATGCTAGCAAGGGTTTGGAGTTTTCGCACCTTTTTGTCATCGGGCTTGAAGAGGGGTTTTTCCCAATCATCAGCGACACGACAGATTTAGAAGAGGAGCGCAGGCTAGCGTATGTAGCTATAACTAGGGCGAAAAAAGAGCTAACGCTTAGTTTTGCAAACTCGCGCTTTTATCGCGGGAAACGGGACTATTTATCCAAATCGCGATTTTTAGGCGAAGCAGGGCTAATCGATACTCCACTTAGCCCACAAAATGACGGCGAGTTTAAAAAGGGTGATTTAATCACCCACAAACTCTTTGGTATGGGGAAGGTAAGCGCAGTAAATGGCGACAAACTTACCATAAATTTCGGCGGAATCGAGCGCATGATAATGAAAAATTTCGTGCAAAAACTAGTATGAATAGACTTTTTTTAGCAAACAAACCTGCCGGAATTTCATCAAATCAGTTTTTAGGACGCTTGAAGCGCAAATACGGCGTGAAAAAAGCCGGATTTTCTGGCACGCTAGATCCCTTTGCTAGCGGGGCTTTGGTCATTGGCTTTGGCGAATACACGCGGTTTTTTCGCTTTTTGCGTAAGGCCCCAAAAATCTATATCGCCACGCTGTGGTTTGGCGCTAGTAGCGAAAGTGGCGATAACGAAAATATTTATAGCGTAGAAAATGTGCCAAAGCTTAGCATGGAGCAAATTTTGGGCGCAAGGGATAGCTTGCTTGGGCTTGTGCGATACACGCCACCAAAATTTAGCGCCAAAAAAATCGATGGCGTGCGTGCGTATGAACTAGCTAGAAAAGGCGAGGAAGTAGCGCTTAAAGAGCAGGTTATGAGCGTGTATGAGTGCGAAATCCTAAGCTATCGCCACCCGTTTTTGAGCTTTAAAATTTCAGTTAGTGAGGGCGGATATATCCGCTCATACGGCAAACTTTTATGCGAAAAGCTAGGCATGTGCGGGACACTAAGCGCACTTTGCCGAGTAAGCGAGGGCGAATTTAGCCTAGAAAATGCCAAATTTGATGACGAAGCGAGTATAAATCCCAAAGATTATCTAAATTTAAAAGAAAATTTTTATAATGGCGATAAAAATGAAATTTTGCTCGGCAAAAAACTTCGCGCGCAAAATTTTAAATTTCAAAACAGTGGCGAATATTTGATAAATTTGGGCGAATTTCACGCAATAATCGAAATTTGCGATAGTGAAGTAAAATATTTATGGAATAGGATAAAGATTTGAAAAGTTTTGCTAAAATAAATGTTTTTTTGAAAATTACTGGCGCAAACGGCGCATTTCACGATATCGCCTCTCGTTTCGTGCTATGCCATGAGCTTTATGACGAGATTAGCTTTGAGCGGGGCGAGCGGGGCGGATTTTGCATAGAGTGCAACAAAGAAATCGCCGGTAAAAACATAATCCAAAGCGCATACGAGCGGCTGTGCGAGAGTGGTTACAAAAATGAGCTCGATGAATTTTTTGCAAAATTTTATGTAAAACTTTACAAACAAATTCCAGCAGGCGGTGGATTGGGTGGCGGTAGTAGCAACTGCGCTGTGTTTTTAAAAATGATAAACGATGAGCTAAATTTGGGAATTTCAAAGCCAAATTTAATGCAAATTGCAAATTCGCTCGGAAGCGATATTTGCTTTTTTTTAAGTGGCGAAAAAAGCGCAAATGTGAGTGGCAAAGGCGAAATAATCGAGGAATTTGACGATGAAATTCCAAATTTAAAGCTCTGTTTAAAAGAGATATTTTGCGATACTGGCGCAGTGTATAGGGAATTTAGAAAAAATCATTTTAATAAAATTGATTTAGGCCTAGCTAACAAGCTTTTAAAGCTAAAATCAAGCGAAATTTTAAGTAATTTTGACGCTGATAGCCTAAATGATTTGCTAGCCCCAGCGCGCGCACTTTATCCAGATTTGCGCCTAGAAAAGGGCGAGTTTTTAAGCGGAAGTGGCAGTTCGTGCTTCAAGGTAGATTTAAGGTAGAAAAATGATAAAAGAACTTACAAAAAACAGAAAAGCCTTCCACGACTTCGAAATTTTAGAAAATTTCGAAGCTGGCGTGGTTTTAAAGGGTAGCGAGGTCAAATCCTTGCGCGCTGGCAGGGCAAATCTCAAAGATAGCTTTTGTCGCATAATAAGAGGCGAGTTGTTTTTGCTAGGGGCGCATATAAGCTATTTGGAGCACACTAACCCGCATTTTCGCCCAGACGAAAAGGCCCCAAGGAAGCTTTTAATGCACAAAAAGCAAATCGACAAACTTCTAGGTCATGTCAGCAAGGACGGCCTTACGCTGGTCGTTACCTCGCTGTATCTAAACGACAAAAATCGCGTCAAGGCTAGGGTAGCACTAGCGCGTGGCAAAAACCTGCATGATAAAAGAGAGGCGCTAAAACGCAAGGAAGCCGACAGGGAGGCTAGAAGTGCGATGAAAAATTTTAAATAAAAAGGAGAAATAATGAGAAAAATTTTAACGCTGATTTTTGCTGGATTGCTTCTTTGTGGTTGTAATGATGAAAGTGCGCAAAATGCGCAAAATAGCGAAGCGGCGGCGAAATTTACCCCATTTAGCGTGGGCGAAAAATTTAGCTTAAAAAGCGTCGTGGGTGGCGAAGTGGTGATCGAGCGCACAAACAAAGGCTTTAAATTAGCTGGAAGCGATAAAATTTTGATGTTTGATATCTTTGGGACATACTGCGAGCCGTGCAAAATCGAGGCTCCGCATCTAATGGACTATCAGCTAAAAAACGCAGATGATTTTATGATGGTAGGTCTTATACATTTTGAGGATATCACAGACGCGCAGGTCGTGGAGAATTTCACCAAAAAATACAATGCGTATTATTTCATAGCAAACGACAAGCAAAATTCCCGTATCGTGGAGCAAATTTTAACCGATATCAACTACCGCCACGCACTTTCAATCCCATTTAAGGTGGTTTTTAAGGACGGTGAGTATCAGACACTAACCGACATAAACGAGGGCGACGAGCGCGGAAAGCCGTATTATTTGGGTATGGTCTCTACTAAGGTGATAGAAAAAGATATGCTTAGGATAAAAAATGGCAACTAAAACCAGCACAAAGGTGCGAGTCAAGACCTTCAAACCCTCGCCGTATCGCGTGGTGCTACTAAATGACGATGTTACGCCAATGGATTTTGTGGTGATAATTTTAATCGAAATTTTCACTCACACCACGCAAAACGCAGTCAAAATCATGCTAAATGTCCATAAAAACGGGCGCGGGATTTGTGGGGTGTATGCCAAAGAGATCGCCAAAAGCAAGCAAGAAGCCGTTTTAGAGGCAGCTGCGA
The DNA here is from genome assembly GCF_027737585.1 of Campylobacter sp. JMF_14 EL1. Lineage (NCBI taxonomy): Bacteria > Pseudomonadati > Campylobacterota > Epsilonproteobacteria > Campylobacterales > Campylobacteraceae > Campylobacter > Campylobacter sp. JMF_14 EL1. Next base: position 56,551 of record NZ_JAOVTW010000001.1, on the reverse strand, counting down.
GAGAGGGCTTCCCGCTAAAATGCATTATAGAGGAGGATAAATGATAGGATTTTATTTACAAAAAGATATTGATAACGCTGTGCGAAACGCCGTAAAAGGCGGGTTTGAGTATGTTAGCATAGCAAGCGTGATATATGAAATTTTCTCAGATAAAAATTTTAGAAATTTTTTTGAAAACGAGTTTTCAAATTTTGAGTATGAAAATTTCAAAACCAGCATTGGCGAACTAATTGCTTCAATGCCAAAATCAGATGAAAAAAACCGCACCAAGGTCGCAGCGACAACCGATTTGGCGCGCATTATGGGGCTTTTCGAGGAAAGCATTGACAACGAAAACGAGCTAGATTTTATATCTTATGTCCTTGCTAGCAAGGATACAGACGCGGCTAAAATTTTTGAATTTTACGGGATAAATTCTTACGATTTTGATAAATTTAGAGATCGATATTTGCAGTGGTTTGATAACCGCGATATGGCGCAAAACGGCGAAAATGGCGAGATGGACGAGGGGCTTTTTAACGATTTTTTAGGCGAAGATGACGAGAGCAAAAAGAAAAAAAAGCCAGCTAGCGAGCTATATACGACGAATTTAAACGAAATGGCAAAAAGTGGCAAAATCGACCCGCTAATCGGGCGCGAAAAAGAGATCGAAAAGACCTTGCAAACCCTTTGCCGCCGCAAAAAAAACAATCCAGTCCTTGTGGGCGAAGCAGGCGTGGGAAAGACGGCTATAATCGAGGGAATCGCGCTAAAAATCGCAAATGGCGAGGTTCCAGCAAAGCTAGCTGGAAAGACGATTTACGCCCTTGATATGGGCGCGCTCGTGGCTGGGACGACGCTAAGAGGCGAGTTTGAGGAGAGATTAAAAAATGTAATCGATGAATTTAGCAAAAATGGTAAAGCTATACTTTTCATCGATGAAATTCACACGATTGCGGGTGCAGGTGCAGGATCGCGCGAGGATTTGGATATGTCAAATCTGCTAAAACCGGGCCTTGCAAACGGCACGCTTAGCCTAATTGGCGCCACGACTTACGCTGAATTTCGCAATCTAAGCAAAGACAAAGCGCTTGCTAGAAGGCTATGCAAAATCGACATAAACGAGCCTAGTATCGAAGATAGCGTGGAAATTTTAAAAGGAATTGTGAAAAAATACGAGGAATTTCACAATGTCAAATTTAGCGATGAAATTTTGCGCGAGGCTGTGAATTTAGCCAAACGCTACGAAAGCGACAAATTTTTGCCAGATAGTGCGATTGATTTGATTGACGAAGTGGGCGCGAGCTACGCATTTAAGGAGCATAGCGAGGCGATAAATGTCAGCAAAGAGGATTTGGTAAATGTGCTAAGTGCTAGCGCAAATATCGCAAATTTAAGCCAGAGCGTCGATAATAAAGAGACTTTGCGAAATTTAGAGGAAAATATCAAAAGAGAAATTTTCGGTCAAGACGAAGCGGTTTCTAGCCTAAGCAAGGCACTTTTGCGCTCTTATGCGGGACTTAGGCACGAAAATTCGCCAATTGGCGTGTTTTTATTCACAGGAAGCTCAGGCGTGGGCAAAAGCGAGCTAGCCAAGGTTTTGGCTAAAAATTTAGGTGTAAATTTCGAGCGATTTGATATGAGCGAGTATATGGAAGCTCACAGCGTGAGCCGCCTAATCGGCGCGCCTCCGGGATATGTGGGGTTTGAAAACGGCGGAATTTTGACAAATCAGATCAAAAAACACCCTTACAGCGTCGTGCTTTTCGACGAGATCGAAAAGGCTCACCCTAGCATGACAAATATATTTTTGGGTATTTTTGATAATGGCGTGCTAACTGACACAAACGGCACGAGTAGCGATTTTAAAAACACCATTATCATTATGACCTCGAATTTAGGCACCAAAGAAGCGCCACAAGTGGGCTTTACCAAAGATGAAAGCTATAAAATCGACAACGCTGTGAAGAGCTTTTTTGCCCCTGAATTTCGCAATCGCATAGATAAAATCATAAATTTCAACCCACTAAAAGGCGAAATTTTAGAAAAAATCGTCGATAAAACAGTGCGCGAAATACAATCAGGGCTCAAAAATATCGAAATTTCGCTAAGCAAAGGCGCAAAAGAGTATTTGATAAAAAAAGGTTATAGCGCAGAATTTGGCGCAAGAAATCTCAAACGAGAGGTGCAGTTGCAAATCTCAGATGAGATTAGCTCGGAAATTTTATTTGGAGCGTTGCAAAATGGCGGTAGGGTTTTTGTGGATTTCGCTGATGAAAAGCTTAAATTTGACTTCGAAAGTGTGCCAATGCTAGATGCGAAGGTATCAAATACTGCCCAAATTAGCGCAGATGAGAACGGCGGTTTAACCAAAAGTCCAGACGAACCCCAAAACGCTACGGTCATAAAATAAAAATGTCGAAATTCTACGCATTCCCAAACCCAAAAACCGCGCCAGATTTCGCCCCGTTAGCTAGCGGGGGAGATTTGAGCGCAGAGTGTTTGCTAAGCGCATACACGCAGGGGATTTTCCCGTGGTTTTGCGAGACAGAGCCGATTTTATGGTGGTCGCCAAACCCGCGCGCGATTTTAGAGCCAAAGGCTGTGCGCACCCAAAAGTCGATAAAGCCATATTTAAAACGATATGAAGTAAAATTCGACCAAAATTTTGCTGGATTTATCACCCTTTGCAAACAAACCCGCCAAAACTCAGATGATGGGACTTGGATTAGCGATGAGATTGTAGAGGCGTATGTAAATTTAGCAAATTTAGGCGTCGCTCACAGCGTGGAAGTCTATGAAGAAGGCGTTTTAATTGGCGGATTATACGGGCTGATTTTGGGCAAGGTGTTTTGTGGCGAGAGTATGCTCAGCCTAAAAACAGGCGCGTCGAAGGTCGCTTTAATCACGCTTTGTAGGGTTTTGGAAAAATTTGACTTTTTGATTGATTGTCAGATTATGAACGAGCATTTGCGCTTTATGGGGGCGCAAGATATGCCAAGGGGCGAATTTTTAGCCAAATTTCAAATTTTGCAAAACTTGCCAAGCGGATTTGAAAAATTTAAAGATTTAGAAAAGTTGATATGATTTTACGGGATAAAAACTCAAATATCGGTATTTGCGTGCTTGCGGCTGTGCTGGGGCTACTAATGTGCGTGTTTGTGTGGATGATGTTTTACTCAGCTAGTAGCGATCGCAGGCTTCCACGCCTTGACATAAACGAAACAAACAGCGCAATCAGAGGCTCAATCATCACCAAAGACAAATATGTCGTCTCAAACTCGACCAAACTCTACAAGGTCAGCATAGACTCTCGCTCTCTTGATCCACACAAGCTCGATTTGTTTGTCAAACTCTACTGCATTTACACAGGCGATAGCGAAAAACGGGTCAAAAAAACAATCCAAAGCTCAAAGGGCACCACGGTTTTATCATACAAAATCGACGCCAAAACAGCCGTGCATTTAAAAGAGTTAGCCTACAAGCTAAATTTAAAGAAATTTTTCGTAGCCTTTGAGACAGCTAGCGGGCGTGTAAATCCGCCAGTGCGTATGAGCGTAAGCGAAAGTGGCGAAAAGCGCACTTACAATATCCAAAACTCCCTAACCCCGCTTTTAGGCTATATCAACAAAAAAGAGGTTTCAGGGATTACCAAAGTAGTCGGCATTAAGGGCGTGGAGAAATACTATGAGTATTATCTAACCCCACTAAAAGATGAGTTTATCACGGGCCCAAGGGATCTAAAAGGCAATATTATTCTAGAAAAAAGCACCAAAAAAACAAACAAAATCGACGGATATAATGTCCATTTAAGCGTGCCTTTGGCGCTACAAAGAGATGTTGAAAGGCTAATTGATAAAGCGAGCTTAGCTTACGATGCCAAAGAGATAGTCGTAGGCATAATGAACTCAAAAACAGGCAAAATTCTCTCTCTTGCCACAAACGCTAGGTATAATCCCGAAAATATCACAAAACAAGATGTGAAAAATCTAAATTCGACCGCTAGCGAGTATGCTTACGAGGTCGGCTCGATTATGAAGCCGATAATTTTCTCAATCGCTTATGAGGGAAATTTAGTCAAACCAACCGAGATTATAAACACCCATAATGGCGCATACAAGCTAGGTTCGCGCACTATCCGCGACACTCACCCAGCAAAGTCAATGAGTGGCGAAGAAATCATCGTGCATTCATCAAATATCGGTATGATTAAAATCGCAGAACGCATGAGTGGGCAGATGATTTATGACGGGCTTTTAAATTTCGGTATGGCGCAAAAAACCGGTATTGATTTGCCTTACGAGCAGATTGGAAATATCCCTAGCGTGCGAAGCTTGGAAGGCAAGGTTTATAAGGCTACGATTAGCTATGGTTATGGCGCGCAGATGACATTTTTGCAGATGTTGAGCGCGTATGGAGTTTTTAATAACGGCGGAGTTTGGATTAGTCCAAGGCTGGTCGAAAATTTAGAAATGAACGGTAAAATTTACCCTGTAAATGAGAGCGAAACACGCACCGTGCTAAGCCCGCAAACAGCAGATGTTATGCGACAAATTTTAATCAAGGTAGTAGAGGGCGGCACAGGGCGCAAGGGGCGCACGAGCGGTATCGAAGTAGGGGGCAAAACAGGCACTGCTAGGATTGCCAAAGGCGGCGGATATTCTAGCGCGTATAATAGCTCGTTTTTTGGTTTTGCGAACGACGCTCACACTAGCTACACCATAGGCGTGCTGGTTAGAGAGCCTAAAAAAGGCAGTTATTACGCGGCGCAAAACGCCTTACCTGTGTTTAAAAGCATAGTTGATTTGCTAGTCGAAAAAGGATTTTTAACCCCTAGTGGCGATAGCGACAAGATAAATCATGTAGATATTAAAGATTTAAATGAAATCAAAGATTAAAGGATAAGCGATGAAAATAGGAATTATCGGACTTGGTTATGTGGGGCTTCCCCTAGCAGCGGCATTTAGCGCAAAACACAGCGTAGTGGGCTTTGATATAATGAAATCTCGCATAGACGAGCTAAACGGGGGCCATGATAAGACCCTAGAATTAGAAGATGACAAACTTGCCACTGCGCTAAAAAACGGGCTTAAATTTACCTGCGATATAAATGATTTAAAAGATTGCAACTTTTATGTTGTTTGCGTCCCAACGCCTGTGGATAAATTCAACCGCCCAGATATCACGCCACTAATCAAAGCTAGCCAGAGTGTGGGCTCGGTGCTTAAAAAGGGCGATATCGTAGTGTATGAAAGCACGGTCTATCCTGGGGCTACTGAGGAGGACTGCGTGCCTGTTTTAGAGCGCACTAGCGGGCTTAAATTTAACGAGGATTTTTTCTGCGGATACTCGCCAGAGCGCATAAATCCGGGCGATAAAATTCACACTGTAACAAAAATCAAAAAAATCGTCTCAGGTAGCAATGAGCACACCCTCGATATCGTCGATGAAACATACTCTTCTATCCTAGAAAACGGCACTTTTCGCGCCAAAAGTATCAAGGTAGCAGAAGCTGCCAAAGTCATCGAAAATACACAGCGCGACATAAATATCGGCTTTATCAACGAGCTTGCGATTTTGTTTAACAAACTAGGAATCGATACCAATGATGTCATCGACGCAGCCGCGACGAAATGGAATTTCCTAAGCTTCCGCCCAGGGCTTGTGGGAGGGCATTGTATCGGCATAGATCCATACTACCTAGCCCAAAAAGCCACAGAGGTAGGCTATCACCCGCAAATCATACTCGCAAGTCGCCGTATCAACGACAATATGGGCAAATATGTCGCCACGCAGGTCGTGCAGATGATGATAAAATTTGACAAAAAAATCAAACATAGCAAAATTTTGATTTTAGGTCTTACCTTTAAAGAAAACTGCCCAGATATACGCAATACGCGCGTTATTGATATGATTGACGAGCTTAAAAATTTCGGTTGCGCGGTCAGTGTGTATGATCCATGGGCGAGCAAGGACGACGCGAAACGCTACTACGATATCGAGCTAATCGAAAAGCCAAATTTAGGCGATTTCGACTGCGTTGTAATCGCTGTGGCGCACAATCAATTTAAAGAATTCGACTACTCTGGCTCACTAGTATATGATGTGAAAAATATCTACGAAGGCGCGCAAGGAAGGCTGTAATAAGCTATAATCTGGGGCTAAATTTAGCCCTGGGTTTTTTGGGCGTGAGTTATGATAAATGAGGCAAACTCTTCGCCGAAATTCGGACACTCGCAAACCTCAAAATAGCTAAATTTAAGCTCTTTTGCCACATTTCTAAAATACATATCAAGCTCAAATTTCGTCTCAGAATTATCTATACAAAACGAAATCGGAAAAATCAGCGCGCGCTCATTTTGCAAATTTGCCAAATGCTCGTTTAGGTTTGGTTCTAGCCATTTTACGGGGCCTAGGCGGGATTGATAGGCGAGCGAAATATCTTTAAATTTTATGCCAGATTTTTGCAAAATTTCACTTAGAATTTTGACATGCTCATTAACCTGCGCCTCGTAAGGATCGCCAGCGGCGATGATTTTTACAGGCAGTGAGTGAGCCGAGAAAACTAAGCTTGTGCGCGAAATTTCATCAACGCTTAAATTTTTAATTTTTTCTTTGATTAAATTTAGCAGAATTTGGTTGTAAATTTCGCTTTTATAAAAAATATCAACTATTTTAAAATTTGAAATTTCTAAATCCACTAGGGCTTTTTTAGCGTCGTCAATGCTCGATTTCACCGTCGTTTGCGAAAAATGCGGATAAAGTGGAAAAAGTAAAATTTCATCAAATTTCGCATATTTTGCCAAAACATCACGAGTAAAAGGGGCAGTGTAATTCATAGCAAAATCGCAAACAAACTCATTTTGGTATAAATTTATCTTATCGCAAAGTCGCTTTGTAAGCCCGGCGATAGGGGACTTTCCGCCAAGTTTTTCGTAGTTTTGGCACGCTTCTTTGGCGCGCATTTTGGTAATCAAACTAGCTAAAATTTTGCGCAAAATATTGTTTTTAACACCCAAAATATTTGGATCGCAAAACATATTTTTTAAAAATACACTAACCTCGTCTAGGCTATTTGGACCGCCCATATTTAGGAGAATTAAGGCTTTTTTCACGAGATTAACTCTCTTAGTTTGATTGCTTCATCAGGGGTCGCAATCCCCTCGAATTTAGAATTTTCGATTAAATTTAAAAACGCTTTGTGCTGGTATCTAAGCGCGTAATCATCGCGATCGACGCGCTGATTTATCCGTCCGTCGTTTGTAACCTTGAATAAATTTAGCGATTCTAAATCACCAAAATAAACGCCAGAATTTGTGCAAATCTCCACGCCGTGGCGTTTGAGCGGGTATAAATTTGATAGCAAAATCGTGCAATTACTCATTGACTTTGTGCGAAATGCGACGCCAATGCCATTAGAATCGCCATTTTTGCAGATATTTTGTGATGAAATTTCAGATTTGCTAAGCAGGGCAATCAAATCCAAATCCCTAATCAGCGCATTTTGTAAGCAATTCGCACTCTCAGAGCTAAATCCATCTACGAAATTTATCGAATAAATTTTCTCGTCCTTAGCCAGCTCCCTACACAGCGAGATTATGACAGGATTATAGCGCCCAGCATATCCCACGCCAAGCTTCGCGCCATTAATCGAAATAGAGTAATTTATCTCCCTAGCCTCAGCTAAATTCCCAGCGAGCGGGGATTCTACAAAGATATTTTTGGTAAAAGGTATGCATTTTAAAATGATTTCTTTGTGCGTCGCAGGCGGTGTAGCGATGACCACAGCGTCTGGTTTGGCACTTTCGAACATTTTAGCTAAATCATTATAAAGTGGATATCTAGGGCCAAAATCCTCGGTTTTTTCTTTGTCATAAAGCGCGACCAAATCGAAATAATCGCTTCTTCTAAGCTCTTTGAAATGTTTTGCGCCAAGCTCCCCTAAGCCTATTATGGCTATTTTTTTCTTCATTAATTAATCCTGTAAATTTTGCATATTTTTCATTATAACGAATAAGAGTAAAAATTTATATTTCTTAAAATCAAAATTTGCTAAAATGGGCACTAAATTTTACTAAATTTAGGATAGTTAATGGATATTAGAAAAGCTTATTTAGACTTTTTTGCGTCAAAAGGACACGAGGTTATGCCAAGCTCACCGCTTGTGCCAGATGATGATAGTTTATTATTCACAAATGCCGGTATGGTGCCGTTTAAAAGCATTTTTACAGGTGCGGTACCACGCCCAACTCCACCGATTCGCACGAGTTGCCAAACCTGCATTAGAGCAGGCGGCAAACACAACGACCTTGATAATGTCGGCTACACAGCGCGCCACCACACATTTTTTGAAATGCTTGGAAATTTCAGTTTCGGCGAGTATTTCAAAACAGACGCGATAGCCTACGCATGGGAGTTTGTAACCGAAATTTTAAAACTCCCAAAAGAAAAACTTTATGTTACCGTCCATGATAGCGATGATGAGGCGTTTGAAATTTGGTCGCGCCATATCGCAAAAGAGCGAATTTATCGCTTCGGCGATCACGATAATTTCTGGGCTATGGGCGATACTGGACCTTGCGGGCCATGTAGCGAGATTTTTTACGATCAAGGAAGCGAGCATTTCCATAGCGATGAGGATTATATGGGCGGAGACGGCGATCGTTTCTTAGAGATTTGGAATTTAGTCTTTATGCAATACGAGCGAAGCGCGGACGGCAAACTCTCGCCACTTCCAAAACCATCAATCGACACAGGCATGGGTTTAGAGCGCGTAACAGCGATAAAAGAGGGTAAATTTAGCAATTACGACAGCTCGCTATTTATGCCATTAATCGGCGCAGTAGAAAAGCTATGTGGCAAAAAATACGAGTATGAAACTGGCGCGAGCTACCGCGTCATCGCAGATCATATCCGCTCGGTTACATTTTTGCTAGCCCAAGGCACGAACTTTGATAGAGAGGGCAGAGGCTATGTGCTTAGAAGGATTTTACGCAGGGCGGTTAGACACGGATATTTGCTAGGTATAAAAGAGCCATTTATGTATAAGTTAGTCGATGATGTTTGCGCTAGTATGGGCTCTCACTACACATATTTAAACGAGAAAAAAGAAGCTGTAAAAGAGCTAGTAAAACTCGAAGAAGAGCGATTTTTCGCCACTTTGGCAAACGGAATCGAGCTATTTAACGAAGAATTAGCCAAAACCTCAGGCAATGTTTTCTCCGGCGATGTCGCATTTAAGCTCTATGATACCTATGGATTTCCGCTCGATCTCACAGCCGATATGCTAAGAGAGAAAAATCTTAAAGTCGATGAGGCTAAATTTGATGAGCTAATGGCGGAACAAAAACGCAGAGCCAAAGCCAGTTGGAAAGGCTCAGGAGATAAAGCACAAGCCAAAGGCGATTTCGCACAACTTATCGAAAAATTTGGCAAAAATGAGTTTGTGGGGTATTCATGCCAAGAAACTGAAAGCCGAATTTTAGCCCTTTTGGACGAGAATTTTAAAATTTGCGATAGTTTAGAGCCAGGACACACTGGCTGGGTAATGCTAGATATCACGCCATTTTACGCTACAAGTGGCGGTCAGTGCGCAGATACCGGCACTATCGAAAAAAGCGAGGTTATCGACACGCAAAAATTCTTTGATTTAAATTTATCTCAAATCAAAGTAAAAAGCCTGCTTAAAACCGGCGATCTCGTAAAATGCGTGGTTAGCGCTGGCAAAAGAGCGATGATAGCGCGTCATCACAGCGCGACACACCTGCTTCACGCTGCGCTAAGAGAGGTGCTAGGCGATCATATCGCGCAGGCTGGATCGCTTGTAGAGGCAAACAGACTTAGATTTGACTTTTCGCACCCAAAAGCGATGAGTAGCGAAGAACTCGCCAAAGTCGAGCAAATCGTAAATCACTGGATTAGCGCGGGCGCACAGAATAAAACCGAAATTTTAGATATAGATGAGGCCAAAAAATCAGGTGCGATTGCGCTTTTTGGCGAAAAATACGGCGCGAAAGTGCGTGTGGTGAGCTTTGGCGATGTAAGCAAGGAGCTTTGCGGCGGCACCCATGTCGAAAACATAAGCGAAATCGGAGCGTTTTTGATCTCAAAAGAGAGTGGCGTAAGTGCTGGCGTGCGTAGAATCGAGGCGATTTGTTCGCAAGAAGTGCTAAATTTCACGCTAAATTTAAGATCGCAAATTAACGAAATTGAAGCTGAATTCAAAGGTGCAAACCCACTAGATGGAATTAAAAAGCTAAAAGATGAAATCAAAGGCTTAAAAGAAAAATTAAAACACGCAGGCGATCAAAAGTCCCTGCCTTGCCAAGAAATCTCAGGCGTGAAGCTTTGCGTAGCAGTGGTAGAAAACGGCGAAATTAAAACCATGATTGATGAGTTTAAAAACGCGAACGAAAAGGCTGCGATTTTGCTAATGCAAGTGGGCGAAAATGATAAAATCACAGTCGCAGCCGGAGCGAAAAACGCCCCAATCAAGGCTGGCGAGTGGGTCAAGATGACGGCTCAAATTTTAGGCGGTAACGGCGGCGGACGCGATGATTTCGCTACTGCTGGCGGAAAAGATACTAGCATGGTTTCTAGCGCGCTAGCTGGGGCACTAGAATTTGCAAAAGGTAAGCTAGGTTGAACGAATTAGAAACGAGCTTTGCCAGAAGCGATCAAATTTTGCCCCTAATTCACATTTTAGGGGCGATTTGCTTTATTTGCGCGCATGTTTGCATTATCATGCTGATTCGAATTTTCAGTGATAAAACAAACATCACAAACTCAAATTTCGAAAAAATCAAATTTTATCTTTCAAAATTTAATCTCTTTTTCGGCTCGTTTTTTTTGATTATAATTGTGAGTGGATTTTTTCTAAGCATAGGTAACAACTTCAAATTCGCAGATCCTATGATAAATGCTGTAATCGTTACGCTGTGGGTTTTGGCGGTGTTTATTTTGATAAATTTTGGCTATGTTTATTTTAAATTTTACTCGTTTAAAAAGGCGCTTTTAGCAGGCGATAAATTTGAAGCTAGCGAGCATTTGATTATCATCGCTAGATATTTTGTCCCGCTAAATATCGCTGTATCGGTGCTTTGCACCTATCTTTGTGTAGCGGTGGGTAGATTTTGATTTATTTGGTTTCATCTTCGCCGACAAGGGCGCAGATTTTGCGGGAGGCTGGGATAAAATTCGAGCAAATTAGCTTTGAATTTGACGAAAATGTAGGCGACATAGCCGATGCCAAAACATACGCTTACCGCGTGGCAAGCGCGAAAAAATCGCAGTTTTTAGCCAAAAACAAAAATGCAAAAAATTTGCTTTTTTGCGATAGCTCGGTCTTGGTAGGTGGCAAAATTTTAGGCAAAGCAAAGGACATTGGCCACGCAAGAGCTATGCTAAACGCCCAATCTGACGCTATTAGCGAGGTTTATACGGCGATGATTTTTGTGGGCGAGGGTTTTGAGATAAGCACGCTTTTGGTGGCTAGTTATAAATTCGCCAAATTTAGCGAGGCAGATTTAGAAGCGTATCTAAAAAGTGGCGATTGGCGCGGCAAAGCAGGGGCTATGAGTATCGAGGGGTTTAATCAAAAATATATCCAAAGCTTTCGTGGCGATACCAGCACCGCTATGGGTTTAAATGTGGAAATTTTAAAAAGGTATTTAGATGGTAAGAATTTTATTTAGTTTTATTACGGTTTGTTTTTTCGCAGGGTGCGGTGTGTTTATGTATTTTTATACGCAAATTCGCCTAGAATCGAACTCCATTATAGATTATCACCCGGAGCTAACGACCAAAATTTACGATCGCAACGGCAACTTGCTTGCCAATATTTTCAACGAACAAAACCGCCTTTATACTAGATTTGACGAAATTCCAGGCCGTATGGTCGAAGCCCTAGTAGCTATCGAGGATACCGCGTTTTTCGAGCATCAGGGTATCAATACAGAGGCGATTTTTCGCGCGATTGTAAAAGATATAAAAGCGATGAAATTTGTGGAGGGAGCCTCGACTATCACGCAACAACTTGTCAAAAATTTGGTTTTATCTAGCGAAAAAAAGATAGATAGAAAAATCAAAGAGATGATTTTATCGCTAAAAATCGAAAACACCCTAAGCAAAGAGGAAATTTTAGAAAGATATTTTAACGAAGTGTATTTCGGACACGGGTATTACGGCGTCAAAACTGCCGCGCTTGGGTATTTCAAAAAGGATTTAGCCGACCTTAGTATCAAAGAAATCGCCATATTGGTGGGTTTGCCAAAAGCCCCTAGCCAGTATGACCCTACCAAGCACCTAGATTTGGCACTTTCTCGCGCAAACAATGTAATTTACCGTATGCACGAGCTTGGCTGGATAAACAAAACCGAGTATGAAATCGCAATGGCAGAAGAGCCGTTTGTCTATGATGAAACCCTAACCCAAAATGTAGCTCCATACGCCGTCGATGAGATCGTCAAAGAGGCAGAGAAAATTTTGCCAGATGTGCGCACAGGTGGATACAAAATCGAAACAAGCCTAGATTTAAAAGCGCAAGAAATGGCACAAGAAGCACTTATTTTTGGCTATAATGAGATCCTCAAACGCAACAAAGACGCAAACGCAAGCAACGTAAATGGCGCAATCATCGTTACTCACCCACAAAGTGGCGAGATTATCGCACTTGTTGGTGGCGTGGATTATGCCAAGTCAAATTTCAACCGCGCTAGCCAAAGCAGACGCCAAACAGGGTCAAGCTTCAAGCCATTTATCTACCAAATCGCCCTAGATAGCGGGTATTCGACGATGACAGAGGTCCCTGATATCGCGCGCGAATTTGACGATGGAAGCAACAAAAGCTGGAAACCGAAAAATTACGATAGCACATACAGCGGCTATATCACGATAAAAGAGGCCTTGCAACGCTCTCGCAACCTCGCTTCGATAAATTTAATGCAATCAATCGGCATTGAGCGCACGATTCGCAAACTAAACGAATACGGCTTTAAAAATGTCCCGCCAGCGCTGTCCGTGGCGATCGGAAGTTATGGCATTTCGCCACTTGAATACTCGACTATGTATTCGATGTTTCCTGGTCTTGGCATTAGCACGAAGTCCAAATTCATCACCGCAATCACCGATAATAACGGCACTACGCACTATATCGAGCCTGAGCGCAGACGCATTTTGCGCCCAGAACAGGCGTATTTGATGACGACGCTGATGAAAAATATCGTCCAGCGAGGAACTGGCACCAGAGCGCGCGTGCAAGGCATCGAAATCGCGGGCAAAACAGGCACTTCAAACGACAGCATTGATGCGTGGTTTTGCGGATTTACGCCTGATTTGCAAATCATTGTTTGGTATGGAAACGACGATTACAAGCCTATGCGCAAGGTAGAAGGTGGCGGTAGAACAGCTGCGCCTGTGTTTGCGAAATTTTTGGAAAATTATCTTAAAGAATACCCGCAAGCTAAGCGAAATTTCAGCGTCCCAAGTGGAGTATTTACCCGCAGATACGGCGCTGGCGATGAGTATTACACCAAAATTTCCCCACTTCCAAGAAGGGTTGAAACAAATGCAGAAGACGGATTGATGTTTTAAAATTTGTATTAAAAAAAAGGTGGTTTTATGTTTTTTGATCAATTTATCTTTTTTCTGCGAAAAAAGCCATTTTTCTTTTGGACTTTTTTTGTGGTTTTTGCTTGTTTATATAGTTATCTTATGTGGCTATATTTCATAGAAAAAACAAATTTAGGACAAGATATTTTTACAATTTTATTAATGCTATGTTTGATTTGGTTGATTGTATTTTATATCAAATTTAAATCGACTTTAAAAACATATAAATTTGAAAGAGAAAAAGAAAAATTTGAACTTTATAAAAATCAAATAATAAATGATTTTAATCTTGATAGAAACAATAATATTTTTGAAAAAATTGAAATTATTAGCACTTTTGTTAATCAAAATTTTTCTCAATTAAGCCTTGCTTCGCTGAGAATTTTATCTTTGCTAAACAAAACACTAAAAATCTACATTTCGAATTTATCTCGCAAAATAGTTGTATCAAAAGGCGAAAGTATAGTCGGTCAAACAAATCATGCCTCAAATGATATAAAAAAACAAAATGAAAAGTTTTTATCTCTTTTAGATATTTATATCGATGAATTTTTAAAGATGAATAATAATAAAAAAGAGCAAAAAATCACCGAAATAGAGCTTGAACGAACTGCTGAAATTTTGAAAAAAATAAATGAGGAGAAATAATGCAATTAGAATTAATCAAACAAAATTTACTAAACAAAGAGATTGATGATAAAAATTTTGTTTTTGAAGACAAATTAAATAGCGAAGAAAAAGCTAAAATCAACGAAAAAGCTACCGAACTTTTGACATTTTTATCAGGAAAAAGTTCTGGTGAAATTCACCAAATTTTAGAAAATTTGATTATTGATGATGTTTCAAATTTGGAAAATCAATCAGAAATTTTGCTTTCTAAAATCGGCAAACTAGAAAATATAGAAAATAGCGATGTTTCGAATATTGGCAAATCAATAATTAAGCTAAATGAACAATTATCAAAACTAAATCCAAGCACATTTAAACCAAGTAAAATTCTATCTTTAATCCCATTTATCGGAAATCCAATAAATCGTTATCTTAAAAAATTCCAAAGCGCAAAAGGTGCGATAGAAGAAATTTGCGAAAATTTGCAAAATGGAGCGAAACTCTTAAAAGATGATAATTTGATACTTCTAAACGATAGGGAATTTTACAAAAACCGTGCAATTTCTCTCCAAAGAAAAGGTTTTGTATTTGGAAAATTAATCGATGCAATAAGTGAAAATTTGGATAAATTTTCGCTAGATGAGCGCAAATTTTATGAAAATAATGTTCTTTTAAATTTGAGAAAAAAAACAAGAAGTATTTATGAGATACTAGCCGTAACGCAACAAGGTCTGTTAAGTAGTGATCAAATTATAAACACAAATTTAGAGCTTATCGATGCAATCTCAAATATCAAAATTGTAACCAAAAGAGCCCTTGAAATCGGTGTTGCGACGGCAATATCGCTAGAAAATCAAAAACAAGTCGCAACGGCTACCAAACAAAGTGCTGATTTGGCAAATGAGATAATCTTGCAAAATGCCAAGACAATGAACGAACAAACAGAGGAAATTTTTAATCTATCTTCGAGTGCGACACTTAGTTTAGAAACCCTAAAATCGGCTTTTGAACAAATAGAACAAGCAATAAATAAAATGGACGAATTAAAAAATTCTGCCAACGAAAAACTAAAAGTAGAAATTGCAAATTTCAAAGATTTAACCCACAAATTAGAAGAAAAAACAAAGTTAAATGAAAAAATTGCTAAATATAAAGCTGAGTTAGATTTGCAAATTTAAAGGTTAGTTATGTTGGATAAAAATAGATTAATTTTTAAAAAATTTGTCTTTTTTGTGATATTTGTTTTAGTTATAGTGCCGTTTGGATTTTTGTTTTTCAAATACTTTGTGCAAGAAAACGAGCAAAATAACGAAAAAATCTATGAAAGACAAATTCCTATAAATCCTGCAACAAAAGATGATATTTTAAATACAAAAAATGAAATTGAAACCATAAAAAAAGAGTTAGAAAGTTTAAGTAAAAACACAAAAGAAAACAAAACAATTTATACCAAAATTTACAACAAAGAGCTAATTGCAAATTCAGTCCAAGTCCATTTTCACCCACGAGAATTTACGCAAATAGGCGATATTTTATATGTTTCAGGTAGCAACAAAGATGGCTTTGCTGTAATTGATATTGCCAATCCCGATGATATACAGCCACTTGGATTTTTCAAATACAAACACAACGGTCGCATTGCAAGTATTGATTTGGCGCCATCTAGTGATGGTAAATTTATCATTATGGCAGATCCAGAAAGTGGAATTTACAAAATCGATACAACAGATTTTGCCAATATGCAAATCGTGTCGTCTTATCCGATTTATACTGCACACAGAGTGATATTATCAAACGATAATCAAACAGCATTTGCTATGAGCAATAATGGACTTATTAGCTTGGATATCCAAAACGATATCATTAAACTCGATGAATATCACGCAGGCGCAGATTTAAACGGAAATTCGTATGTTGATAGCGAAAATTTCCACATGAAATTGATGATTAACCTCCAAGAAATCGCAAATGGTGATTTGCAATTCATCAATAATTATGAAATTTTATTTATGACATACGGTGGAGCTTATATTTTTGATGTCTCAAATCCAAACAACATAAAATGCGTCAAGCAAAATTTACAAAACAAATCTTCACCGTGGAAGATGAAAATTTCAAAAGACGGCAAAAAAGCGTATTATGCAGAAATAGGTAAATTTGTTATTTTTGATATCGATAAATTTGAGATTATACAGACTTTTGGAGATAAATACCGTTTTATGTATCAAGAATTTGGCATTTTGGAAAATTTAGATCTTTTTTATTTTTATGTTTCGCATTATGATGTAGGAGATGAATACGAAAGCGAGGCACTCGAATTACTCAATTCAAATAACGAAGTCTTAAAAACATATCTTTTTCCACAAGCATACGCTTCTCATATCGCATTATCCGATGACAAACAAAGATTTTTTGTCGGATTTTTGGGCGGTAGAACATATTATGTAAGCGCAGTTAGCATAAGATAATGAAAGATCAAAACAAAAAATTTGGGCTAATTTTGTTATCTATTTTGGCTGTTATGGCTATTTTGATAACTAATTTTTTCTCGTTTTATAGTAATCAAATTGCAATACAAAAGCAAAAAGAGCAAGAATTAAAACAAAAGGAGATTGAGCAAAAAATCATAGTTTTAAAACAAAAAGAAACAGAAAAATTGCAAAAAAAAATCTTTTGGAACCAAAAACGATATTCTTATAGTTCTATTAAAAGTATAATATCAAACGATGAAGGCTACGAGATTATCACAGATTATGAAAATGGCGAAGAAAAAACAATCAAACTAGACAAAATCGGAAATCAAATTTCTATTTCAACCAAAAAAATCTCAAAAAATTTTCAATTTCCTAAAATTTTTGATATTCTCAGATTATGCGACGATACACGCATTGATATAAAATCCAAAAAATTGTTTAGACAAAATGTTTTGATAAAAAGCCTGAATTTAGATAAAGAATTTATTGTAGATGACGCTATTTGCCAAAATAATCATATTTTGCTTCTTGCACACAAATATACCGCGCCAAATAAATTTTTTCCATACCTAATAGTTTATGATAAAAATTTTAATCAAATTTTACAAAAACAACTCGCTTTATTTGTGCCTGAAAATAGAGTTCATGGACAGTTTGCAAAATTTAAAATAGCCAAATTTAAAAACGGTTTTTTGTTGATTACATTTTTGGAAAGATTTGATGATGAAACGGAAGGCAGATTTGATTTTAAAGAATTTGATCTAAACGGAAATCTACTAAATGAAATTAAAAGTAGTGCTTATCCACCAGATACCAAAATAAACTGCACTGCAAATATAGATAATGGTGTTTTGATTGGTGGCGAAAGTTATTATAATGACATCTCGCAAAAAATCTTAAATCACGAGATTATAACCGAAGGTTTTAGCAAAAAAGAGGCAATTTTGTTCAAAATCGACTTGGATATCCCACTTAACAAACAGCAAATCAAACCATTTTATGGCAAATTTGAACGAAAAGCTTGGGGTGAATAAAATTTTAAATTTAGAATAAAATTCTATAAATCAAGGTAACCTAAATTTGGCTACCTTATCACCTCTTTCATCTCTTTTATCGCATTTTCAAGCCCTACGAAAATCGCGCGCGAAATGATACTTTGACCGATATTTACGAGCGAAATTTCGCTGTTTTTTACGAGCGCAGAGACATTTTGGTAGTTCAGACCCCCACCAGCAGTTACATTCATACCTAGCCCTTTGGCATACGCGCTCATGTGGCGAAGCTTGGAGATTTCATCTTTTAACATCGATTTTAGCGTATCAAGCGGGAGATTATACGCCTTTATCGCATGTGGCGTAAAAGCTAAATTTGACCTAATCGTCGCAAACAACGCAGAGTATGTGCCGGTGCGAAGCTCGATCGAGCGGACATTAAAATCATTTGCCATGTCGATTACTTCGCGCACAGGCTCGATAAACAGCCCCACGCGCACGCCCGAGTGTTGCAAAAACTCGATATCGCTCGCAATTTGCTCAGAGTGCAGATTTAGCCCACAATCCTCGCCAGAGTGTGGCACTAGCGTGATACGATATGGTTTAGCCTTGACCAAAATCTCCAAAAGCTCGCTCCCACCGCTACACTCGACATTTACAGGCACCTTTGAGTGGCGCACGATATCGGCGATATCATCTTCGTTGATATGGCGTCGATCCTCGTGTAAATGAAGTGTGATTTGATTTGCACCCGCGCTGATTGCGGTGTATGCCGCCATCAAGATATCAGGGTCGTTCATCGCCCGTGCCTCGCGCAAAACCGCGACATGATCGATATTTACTCCAAGTAGCATTTTAACTCCTAAGAAAATTTTCGCTATTATAACCAAAAAAGGTAAGGAGAAATTTATGGTTTTAGGCTTTGATTTGGGCTCGAATACACTGCGCGCATGCGTGATGAAGCGCGCTGGGGTGGGCTTTGAGATAGTTAAATCTAGCGAGCGCATAGTCGGCTCGGCTAGGGGATTAGTGGCAAACAAACCTTTGCAAAATGACGCCAAAGAGCGTATTTGGCGGGCTTTGGGCGAAATTTTAGAAGAACTTTCGGATTTGATTTATGAGCGAAATTTAGAGATTTTGGATAGTTGTGCTAAAAATTTAGAGAGCGGGGATACCTGCGCGCGAAATTTGGATTTTGATGATACTTGCGCGCGAAATTTTAAAAATGCCAAATTTAGCCTGCCTTACGCCGCTGTGGCGACGGAAGCCTTTCGTGTCGCCAGCGATAGCGTAGAATTTTTCGAAAAACTTTACAAAGAATTTTGCGTAAAATTTAGCATAATCGACGGCGAAAGAGAGACAAATTTGACCAGGCTTGGTATCGAAAACAGACTTCAAATTTTAGGTATCAAAGCGCAAAATGCCGTCAGTATCGACCTTGGTGGGGCTAGCACAGAGATAAGCAGTGCTAAATTTGGACAAAGCTTTAAATTTGGCATTGTGAGATTTTGTAACGAAAATCCTGAAATTTTACAAAAATTTAATTACGCCAAATTTAGCCAAATCGCAAGAGAACAGACAAGAAGCGCAAGGGAGTTTTTGCGCAGTTTTGGTGCAGGAAAAATCGTGCTCACAAGCGGTGTGCCAACCACGATAAGCGCCCTTAAATTGGGAATTTGTGCCAAAGATTACGACGCAGACAAAATCAATGGAAGCGTTTTGAGATTTAGCGATTTTGCTGGGGCAATAGGGCAAATTTTGAAATTCTCAAAGCGCGAAGCCGATGAGGCAATGGGCGAAAATAGGGCGGAGGTTATCGTGGCTGGGGCGCTACTTTTAGAAGCGATTTTGAGCGATTTTAGCGGTAGCGGCGCGGATTTTATAGTCGTTGATGATGGATTACGAGAGGGCGTGTGTATAAATTTAATGCAAAATTTGGCGATTAAGAATTAAATTTTAAAACCAAAAATAGTATCATACCCAAATTTTATCAAGGAGAAAAAATGGTAAGAGAGCAAATTCTAGAAGATATCAAAACCGCTATGAAATCCGGTGATACGGTGCGCAGAGACGCTTTGCGTATGCTAAATTCTACGCTTAAACAAATCGAAGTTGATGAGAGAATTACGCTAAGCGATGAGAGGGTTTTTAGTGTTTTGCAAACCGAAATCAAGCGCAGAAACGAAAGCGCAGCGCAATACAAGACCGGTGGGCGCGAGGATTTAGCGCAAAAAGAGCTTGGCGAGGCCGAAATTATCGGCGCGTATCTGCCAAAACAACTTAGCGATGACGAGCTTAGCGCGGCTTTGAGCGCACTGCTTGGCGAGCTTGGCGCAACGAGTGCCAAAGATATGGGGCGCGTGATGAAAGCCGCAAAAGAAAAATTCGGCGCCAGTGTCGATGGCAAACGCCTAAGCGAAGCGGTAAAATCGGCTTTAAACTAAAATTTAAAATTCGCAATTTAGGCTAAAATTTAAGCAAAATTTTAGCCTAAAACTATTGACAAAAAATCAAATTTTGCATATAATCTAGCACTCAAAGATACAGAGTGACAACTTTTAGAAAATCAAAACTAATTTAGAAAGGACGAAAATGAATTTTCAACCACTTGGAAAACGCGTTTTAATCGAGCGCGAGGAAGAGACCAAAACCACAGCTAGCGGTATCATTATCCCAGATAACGCTTCAAAAGAAAAGCCATCAACTGGCAAAATCGTGGCTGTCGGCACAGAGTGCGATAGCGTAAAACTTGGCGATGTTGTAGCGTTCGCAAAATACGCTGGCGCGGATATCACAATCGATGATAAGAAATATCTTATCTTAAATTTAGAAGATGTTTTAGGAATACTTAAATAAAAGGAATCAAAATGGCAAAAGAAATTTTTTTCTCAGACGAAGCTAGAAACAAACTTTACTCAGGCGTAAAAAAACTAAACGACGCAGTTAAAGTAACAATGGGACCAAGAGGTCGCAATGTGCTTATTCAAAAAAGCTTTGGCGCACCTGCTATCACAAAAGACGGCGTAAGCGTAGCAAAAGAGATCGAGCTTAAAGACACTCTCGAAAACATGGGCGCAAGCTTGGTTAGAGAGGTCGCAAGTAAAACTAACGACGAGGCAGGCGACGGCACAACTACTGCGACAGTGCTAGCTCACGCGATTTTCAAAGAGGGCTTACGCAATGTAACAGCTGGCGCAAATCCTATCGAAGTAAAACGCGGTATGGATAAATTTAGCGCAGCCGTAATCGAAGAGCTAAAAAAATCTGCAAAAGCAGTAAGTGGCAAAAAAGAGATCGCCCAAGTCGCTACAATCTCAGCTAACAACGATGAGAGCGTGGGTGATTTGATTTCTGAGGCTATGGAAAAGGTCGGCAAAGACGGCGTAATCACAGTCGAAGAAGCAAAATCAATCAACGACGAGCTAAATGTGGTCGAGGGTATGCAGTTCGACAGAGGCTATCTAAGCCCATATTTCATCACAAACCCTGAAAAAATGCTAGTAGAGCTTAGCTCACCGCTAATTTTACTTTTCGATAAAAAAATTACAAATTTAAAAGATTTGCTTCCGGTTTTAGAGCAAGTGCAAAAAACAGGCAAACCACTTCTAATCATCGCAGAGGATATCGAGGGCGAAGCGCTTGCGACTTTGGTCGTAAATAAACTTCGTGGCGTGCTAAATATCTCAGCGGTAAAAGCCCCTGGATTTGGCGATAGAAGAAAGGCAATGCTAGAAGATATCGCTATCCTTACAGGCGGAACAGTCGTAAGCGAAGAGCTAGGCAGAACGCTAGAAAGCGCAAATATGGCTGATCTTGGTCAGGCTGAGCGTATCGTAATCGACAAAGACAACACTACAATCGTAAATGGCGTAGGCGAAAAAAGCGCAATAGATGCTAGAATTGCACAAATCAAAGCTCAAATTTTAGAGACAACAAGCGATTATGATAAAGAAAAATTGCAAGAACGCCTTGCAAAACTAAGCGGTGGCGTAGCCGTAATCAAAGTAGGCGCAGCAACCGAAACTGAGATGAAAGAGAAAAAAGATCGTGTCGATGACGCACTAAATGCAACAAAAGCAGCTGTCGAAGAGGGTATCGTAATCGGCGGTGGCGCTGCGCTAATCAAAGCTAGCAAAAATGTCAGCCTAGATCTAAGTGGCGATCAAAAAATCGGCGCAGATATCGTCAAACGAGCTCTCTATGCTCCACTTCGCCAAATCGTAGAAAACGCTGGATATGACGCAGGCGTAATCGCAAACGCAGTCGAAAACGCAAGCGATGAGGCGCAAGGCTTTAATGCTGCAAGTGGCGAATTTACAAATATGTATAGCGCTGGAATCATCGATCCGCTAAAAGTAGAGCGCGTAGCTTTGCAAAATGCGGTTTCAGTCGCTAGCATGCTACTAACCACAGAAGCGACAGTCAGCGAAATCAAAGAGGACAAACCAGCTCTTCCTCCAATGCCAGATATGGGTGGCATGGGCGGTATGGGCGGTATGATGTAAGCTTGCCTAGCGCAAATTTAAAAGGCAAATTTAAGAGGGGCAATTCCCTCTTAAATTTGCAAAATTTATTCTATTTCTCGCTATAATCTTATTAAATTTTTAATTCTTTTTTTGTAAAATCAAGGCTTTTTAAAAGGAGAAAATATGAGAAGTCAAATTTTAAATTCCTTTGTTATTTTTGCCGTTTGTTTAGGGCTAGCAGGGTGTGTCCAAAACAAGCCAAAACCGCGCGTGGAGCCATATCCGATAGTCAAAGACAGCTCCAAACAACCGCCTAAAAAAACAAAAAGAATTAAGAAAAAACAAAACGCCTCCAAACAAGATAGCACGAAAAAACCTATCGCGCAAAATTCAGAGAAGCGTTGGGTTGTGGATATCGACTCTCTAAAAAGAGAAGAGCCACCAGCTACGGAAAAAAAGCCAAAGGTGGATAATGGCACTCCTCGCAAATACACTGTCCCGGTAGAATAAATTTAGGCTAAGCGATAAAACGAGTAGAGCGAGTAGAGCAGATGAGCGAGGTTTTGGCAAAAGTGCAAAGATGCCTAGACGCATTTGAACTCGCCCTTGATGAGTATAAAAATTCGCAAAAACTTATCAAAAAACTTAGCAGATATTATTCTAGTAAAATTTGGCTAAGTGATTACGAGGCTGATGAGAGCGGTAAAATACCGCGCGAAATAGGTGAGGGTGAGAGCTTTCGTGCAATCAATCGCGGTGCGCTAAGCGAAGATGGGATTTACAACGCTATTTGGCTAAACAAACGCCTAGCGCGCGATATGAAAAAATTATCAAATTTGATTTGTAAGGAATAAAAATGAACAAAAAATATGTTTTTATCTTGGTTTTGCTAGCGCTCTGCGCTGTGGGAGCGCTTTTGGGCGTGGCTAAAAAAGACGAGCTTAAATGCTACGCAAAAGATGCTCAAAGCTGCCTAAATGTCGGTATGAAATACTTCGAAAACAGCCACGACCCAGTAGCGCAAAAGTATTTCAAAAAATCTTGTGATTTAAAAAGCGCGTATGCGTGCTACAATCTAGGCGTTATGTTTGACAACGGCTTTGGCGTGGCTAAAATGGAGCCAGAGGCGATTAGGTATTATACCAAAGCCTGCGATAGTGGCTACGCCCCAGCATGTGTAAATTTAAGCTACATTTACTACGACAGCTCAGTTTATAGCAACACAACCCAAGCTATCGAATTAGCCAAAAAAGCTTGCGATTTAGGCGAGGGAAGCGGGTGCTATAATCTAGGGTTTTATTATCTAAAAGGCAACGCATACCGCCAAAACATACCAGAGGCCATAGCTAGCTACGAAAAAGCCTGCGATCTAAACTACGCCCCAGCGTGCGGACTAATCGGAAATATGTTTGCCAAAGGCGAGTATTTGCAACAAAACAATCAAAAAGCCATAGCTTTTCACCAAAAAGCCTGCTCTCTTGGCAACGAAAAAAGCTGCGCACTCTTCAAAAAACAATAAATTTAGCTAAATTTCAACGGCGTTAAATTTGCAAATTTAACGCCAAATTTATCTTTTAAATTTCACTACTTCGCTTAAATTTTCATTGAGTTTGATTGTATTTTGCGTGCCAAAATTTGATGATTTTATCGCGTCAATGCGCTTTTGCAAAAGTGGGTGCGATTCAAAAAGATTGATAAAGGTATCGCTATCACCAAGCTTTTTTGCGCTAGCGAAAAACTCATCTGCACCGCCGATATGCCCATAAGCGCAGTTTAAAATCCTAAGCGCCTCGCTATCGGCAGCGGCTTCTTGCGAGCGCGAGTATTTGCCAGCAATCGCTCCGCCTAAAATTTGGCTTAGTCTCTCATCGCTAAAACCGAACAAAATCGCCATTACAGCGCCATTTCCTAGACCTTTTATGTGATCGCGGTGCTTAAAATGCGCTAGCTCGTGGGCTAAAACAAAGGCTAGCCCATTTTCGCTTTTAATATGCGAAAAAAGCCCGGTATTAACCGTGAGTGCGCCATTTAGGGCTGCGCTTGCGTTTGGGATTTTGCTTTCGTTTATCACGATGAAATATTCGTTTTTGACCTTGGCGCATGAATTTAGCCGTGAGGTTAGGGTGCGGATTTGCCTGACGAGCTTCTCGTGTTTTGGCTCGATTACACGCTCGCTTTCACTGGCTTTGAAAATTTTATACTCTTTGCCCTCTGGGATAAATTTCACAGCCACGCCCACGAAAATATTTAGCGCGAAAAACGCGCACGCGATAACTGCGACAAGCCCCACGCCAAGGGCTAGGAAATTTATAGCATGATTTTCTTTGGAATAATTTTGTTCGCCCTCGTTTTGCGAGAGAATAAATTTAGCCATTGAAATTCGCCTGTTTTGGCTCTTTGGCGTAATAAATCGCCGTAGCGTAGGCTAGGATTTCCACGCTTCCGACATTTTTCGTGGTTTGATTTATCGAGCTTGTTTCTATGCGCAAATTTATAATCTCGTCCGCGCCCAAGGCCTTTTCTTTTAGCCTAATCACAGCCTCGCGTCTAGCGCGGTCTAGCAGGCTTTCATACGGCACAACATCGCCACCGAAAAAATTTATCACGCTGGCGTAAATTCGCTTGAAATAATCAATACTTATAACCACATTTCCGCTTACAAATCTCACCCTTTCGATTTTGCCCGAATTTAGCAATGGGTGTTTTGAGTTTGTGGTGGGTATGTGTAAAAACAGAGTCTCTTTTTTGCGAATTCTAGCGAAATGGCGCACCTCAGCTTGCTTGCCAAAGATATATCCAACCCCAAGCAAAATAAGAAATATTATAATATCGCTCATAGCTTACCTTGCCAAAACTGCCGTGCCATAGACATAAATTTCACTCGCACCAGCCGCAACCGAACTAGTGGAAAATCGCAAATTTACAATCGCATTTGCCCCCATGGCTCTGGCCTGAGAGCACATGCGCTCGATTGCTTGTTCGCGCGATTCTTCGAGTAGCTCGGTATATCCTACTAGCTCGCCACCTACGATATTTTTCAGGCTCGCCATGATATCGCGTCCGAAGTGCTTAGCTCTGACTGTGCTTCCACTCACCACGCCGAAAACCTGCTCGATCTCTTTTCCAGGGATTGTCTCTGTATTTACCAAAGTCATCATAAGTGAATTTTTAAAATTTGCCATATTTTCTCCCAAATTTTACAAAATTTGCGAAATTTTAAATTTCGCAAATTTAGCTTATTTATAATTTTTCACAAATTCTGCTATGCGCGCGATTCCCTCTTTTATCTCGTCCATTGAGCAAGCATAACTAATCCTAAAATGCTCGTCCATACCAAATCCCACGCCCGGCACGGTCGCTACAAGTGCCTCATCTAGCAGTTTTGTGCAAAATTTCATGCTATCTTTTTCTACCTTGGCGCAGTTGATAAATAGATAAAACGCGCCGTCAGGTTTGACTACGCTAAGACCATCTATCGCATTTATCGCATCTACGGCGTAATCACGGCGTTTTTGATACTCTTTATTCATCATAGCGATATACTCATCGGCCTTGCCTTCTAGCACAGCCACGGCACCTGCTTGGACTATGCTTGAAATATTGCTCGTGCTTTGGCTTTGAAGTTTTTTCATAGCTTTGTTTAGCTCGTCGTTCGCACACGCTGTATAGCCAAATCTCCACCCAGGCATTGCGCCACATTTGCTAAGGCCATTTACGGTGATAGTGCGATTAAACATATCCTCGCTGATACTTGCACAAGCTACAAATTCTTTATCAAAAATTATTTTTTCGTAAATTTCATCTGCGATTACAGCGATATCTGTGCCTTTTAGCACCTCAGCGATCGCCACCAACTCATCTTTGCTATACACAGCTCCTGCTGGATTTGACGGAGAGCAAAGGCTAAGCGCTTTCGTGCGTGGAGTGATAGCTGCTTTTAATTCATCTGCTGTGATTTTGTATTTATTTTTTGGCTTTGTGTCGATTATGACAGGTTTGCCGCCGCAAAATTTAACAATCTCAGGATATGTTACCCAAAATGGCGCTGGCACTATAACCTCGTCACCATCATCTATCAAACATGAAAAAATATTAAAAAGCGAGTGTTTTGCCCCTACATTTGTGATGATTTGGCTAGGTTTGTAATCCAGGCCATTATCGCGTTTTAGTTTGTGTGCGACTGCATTTAAAATTTCATTTGTTCCAGGGATTGGAGTGTATTTGCCACAACCCCTCTCCATAGCCTCGATTACTGCGTCTTTCGCAGCTTGTGCAGTATCGAAATCAGGCTCGCCTGCGCTAAAAATAATCACATCTTTTCCACTAGCTTTAAGCTCTTTTGCGCGTGTGCTAATGGCGATTGTTAGGCTTTCGCTTAGTCTGTTTATGCGTGAAGCAAGTTTCATTTTTTCTCCTTTTGGTGTGTTTTTAAACAATCATAAATCATCTCTTTGACGCTGAAAGTTTCGTCTTTGCCTTCGTAGTTTGCGGTATTGTAAATATCACTTATCTTGCAATCATCTTCACCGCACTCTAATTTATAGATTATTTTTTGACTTTCTGGCGTCCAACCTTTGCAAATTTGCTCCACCTCTACATCGCCAAATTTTGAAATTTCAAATTTATATTCTGGGTTATCGCAAACATCTTGCCCAGAGATTGTAGGAGCATAATCTAGGCAACCAATCTCTCCGTTTGCGAATTCCTCATCTTTCAAAAATGCGATTTTTAAAGAATTTGTGCAAATTTCGCCACAAATTTTATCAAAATTTTCTTGATTTTGATATATTTTTTTAACTGTTTCTATTTTAAGATTATTAAATTCCCCAGCGTTTAACGCACCGCAAATTCCAAGCAAAATCAAAATTTTTCTCATTATTCCCCCTAATTATTTAAGTGATTTTAGATAGTTTTCATACTCTTGGTTGATCTCTTTTTCTTTGTCGCAGAGATTTTTATCGCCATTTTGTATGCAATCTTCTAAAATTTCAATTCGTTTGATTAGATATTTCATCAGCTCTTTGTTGATATCTGGGAGTTTGTTATGCGCTAGCGGATCGCTGTCGCACTCGCCTAAAATCCTAGCTGGCACGCCCACAGCTGTGGAGTTTGCGGGGACATCTTTTATCACGACAGAATTTGCGCCGATTTTAGAGTGCGCTCCGATTGTGATATTGCCTAAAATTTTCGCCCCGGCTCCCACGACTACGCCGTTTTCTAGGGTAGGGTGTCGTTTGCCCTTTTCCAAGCTAACGCCACCTAGGGTTACATTTTGATAAATCAAACAATTATCGCCGATAATCGCCGTCTCGCCGATAACCAAACCAGCCGCATGGTCAAAAAACACGCCACTGCCGATTTTCGCCCCTGGGTTGATATCCACAGCGGTGATTAAGCGCGTAATGCCTGAGATTATGCGCGCGATAAGGCGAAATTTGCGCTCATAAAACCAGTGTGCGAAACGATAATTTATCAGCGCCCACACACCCGGATAGCAAAAAATCACCTCAAATACGCTATTGCACGCCGGATCTTGGCGAGATGGCTCGGTAAAATCGTGTTTTATAGTTTGCCAAAAAGTCATAATCCCGCCTTATTGGATAGTTTTTAAATAGCTATTATCGTTTAGGAACAAATACAGCTCGCCTAGGACATGCTTTTTCTCTTTTTCTGAAAGCAATGGCGAGTTTGCGATTCGTTCATTTAGGCTCTCTCTGATATCGACTACATCATAATCCATATCATCTAAAATATCAATGACAGATTGCGACTCGATAAAATCCGTAATCTCAAATCCGCCGTCTTTTAAAATCACGGTTGCCTCATTTGGGTGAGCGAAGAGGTTGTGATTCATACCAAGCACCTCTTGATACGCCCCGACTAAGAAAAATCCGAGGAAATACTCTTCTTCTTCTGGGTCGATATCGTGCAAAAACAAAGGATTATGCTCTTTATCAAATGTAATCTCGCCGTCGCTATCGCAGGTGATATCCCACAGCGTAGCTGAAAGCGTAGCGCGCTCGTCGAGGTGTTCGAGTGGCATGACTGGGAAATGCTGTTTAATGCCCCAAAAATCAGGCAAGGATTGGAAAAGTGAGAAATTTACCAAATACCGCTCTTGCGCGTTTCCGAGTGAATTTAAGAAATTTCCATACTCTTGCTTATTTCCCAAAAGCGCATAAGCCTTGCGCACGACTAGATGCACCAAAATTTCGCCATTTGAGCGATCTGTGAGATCTACATAGCCCAAATCAAATAGCGTCAGCACGCTTTCCATGTGCGCCATAGCGTCATGCAGGTATTCAAGGGCGTTTGAGGGCTTTAACGAAGTATAAAGATCGTAAAGCTCGGTGATGACTGGCGGATTTTCCTTTTTCAAAGCCAGTTTGGCCTCTGTGTATTCTTGGGTAAAAAGCTCCAAAACAGGCGCGACCAGCACAGCGTGGCTAGCTGCGACATAACGGCCACTTTCGATGAAAATGTTTGGTTCAACCTCGTTCTTATCCTGTGCGATTGATTTTAAAAGGAAAACAACATCGTTTGCGTATTCTTTGAGGGTGTAATTTCTGCTGAAATTTTCCTTCACTTGCGAATATTCTATCGCCAAACCACCGCCTAAATTTATCGAATTTAGATTTATAGCGCCCATTTTGCGAAGTTCGGCGTAGATGTTTCCAGCCTCGACTAACGCCTTTTTGAGCGGGTGAATTTCAGTGATTTGCGAACCGATATGGAAATGAATCATCGTAAATTGCTCGATTAGATTATTTTTTTTGAGCAAATTTACAGCCTCGATTAACTCGGTCGAAGTAAGGCCAAATTTGGAGTTTATTCCGCCACTTTTGACCCAAATTCCGCTACCTGAGTTATGAAGCCTTATGCGAAGCCCGATAAATGGCTTTGGCGCAAAGCGCTCTTTGGCGGTTTCGATTATGGTTTTTAGCTCGTTTAGCCCCTCGATTGTAAGCGTGATATTATGCCCCATCTCAGCGGCGATAAAGCCGATATTGATAAGCTCTTTGTCCTTAAAGCCATTTACGGTGATTGGCGCGTTGTCGTTATTATACGCCATGGCTAGAAGCAATTCTGGCTTAGATCCAGCCTCCAAGCCATACCCGTAAGGCTTGCCGATTTCGACCAAATTTTTCACAAATCCTGGGAATTGATTTACTTTGAGCGGATAGACGGCGTTAAATTTGCCTTTGTAGTCAAATTCTTTTATCGCGCGGTTGAAATTCGAGTAAATTTCGACAATTTGTTTTTTGATAAGGTGCGGAAAACGAAGCAAAATAGGGCCTCTAATGCCATCAGCCCTGATTTCTTTAACCATATCGACAAGAGGCTGTTTGAAGTCAGAATTCACGCACAACTTGCCAGAATCAATGACGAAATTTGAATTTCCCCAAATATTTAGTCCATAATCGTTCATACTCTATCCTTAAAAAAGTCTTCGATTTCGTTAAATTTAACCATGTCTTGGCTTTTATCCTCTAAATTTTTGCACCATACGCTAGCGTTTTTAAACTCATCTTCGCCGATACATAGGCAAAATTTAGCCATTTTTGAATCTGCGCTTTTTAGGTGTTTTTGTAAATTTTTTGGCTCGTATGCGATATGAGTTTTGGTGATTGCGCGCAGTTTTTGTCCGATAGCAAACGCACAAGGCACGATTGCTTCGTCCATTGCGCCGATGTAAATTCCATTGCGAGAGTTAGGGGTTTCTTTTAATTTTAAAATTTCGATTAGCCTTTCAATTCCTATCGCAAAACCCACGCCAAATGTGCTTTTGCCACCCAAAAACTCGACTAGTCTATCGTATCTGCCGCCGCCACCGACTGCGCTTTGTGCGCCAAGCTCACTGCTGACGAACTCAAATGCGGTTTTGCAGTAATAATCTAGCCCTCTAACCAATCGTTTGTCGATTTCGAAATTTAGCCCATTTGCAAGCAAAATTTCTTGCAATTTTTCAAATTCGCCTTTACACTCATCGCTTAGATTATCGGTGATTAGCGGAGCGGTGGCGAGCTCGCTTTGGCAGGCTTCGTTTTTGCAATCAAGCACGCGGATTGGGTTTGTGATAATGCGCCTTTTGCAATCCTCGCAAAGCCTATCCTCGCGCTCATTTAAAAATTTGATTAGTTTGTTTTTATACTCTGGCATGCACGAGCTATCGCCCAGGGAGTTTAGTTTGAGCGTGGTTTTTACGCCTAGTTTGCGCAAAATTTCGGCTAAAAGCAAAATCACGCTCGCGTCCTCATACACGCTTCCCTCGCCAAAACACTCTACGCCAAATTGGTGAAATTCGCGTAGTCTGCCTCGTTGCGGGCGTTCGTAGCGAAACATCGAGCCGGTGTAGTAAAATTTGCGCACGCCACCAGCCTTGTCAAATTTATTCTCGATAAATGAGCGAACGACCCCAGCCGTGCCCTCTGGGCGCAAGCAGACGCTATCGCCACTTTTATCGCTAAACTCATACATTTCTTTGCCGACTATATCGCTACTCTCGCCCACGCTTCGGCGAAATAGGGCAGTTTGTTCGAGTTTTGGGGTTTCGATTAGCTCAAATCCATAATTCCTCGCCACACTTTCACACACACGCACGATTTTTGCGAAAAGTTCGGCTTCATAGCCCATTAGGTCGTTCATACCACGCAGTGCTTTAATCATCTATAAATTCCTTTATTTTTTTTGTTATTTTATCAATATCATCGTTTGCATTGACGATTAAAAAATTTAATTTTAGCTTTTGTAAGGTAAATTTTATCTTTTCTTGCACCCTAAGCAGATACTCCACGCCACGAAGCTCGATTTTATCGTATCCCGCGCGAGTATTTAGCCTAGAAATCAAATCATCTTTACCAATCTCAAAAAATACAAATTTACCATAAATTTCACCACCAAGCGCGATTTTATTTAGCATTACAAGCTCGTCAAATTTAGCGTTTTCATCGTTGGCTAGGGCGTAAGCGATACCTGAGATGAAGCTTCTATCACTTAGGATTAGATTGTGCGAATTTGGCAAAATAACCTTCTCATGGTGCTCGGCGCGATCAGCTAAAAACAAAAACATCTCGGCAGTTTTTGAGATACTTCCGCAAATTTGACCTAAATTTATGTGATTATCGCCGTTAAATTTGAAATTTTCGTTTAAAATTATACTACGCAAAATTTCGCCAAACCTCGTAGCACCCGGTTCTTTGGTAACTATCGCACCAGGATAAATTTCTGCTAGGCGCGATATTTGCGTGCTTTTGCCAACTCCGTCAATCCCTTCGAAGGCTACAAACATCAATTTTCCTTTTTAAGCAGTGGCAAAATTTGCTTTGGCACAAACTGCGAAACATCGCCGTCGTGGCGCAGTATCGTGCGAACCATAGAGCTCGAAATAAAGGCGTTTTTCAGGCTTGGCATCAAAAACACACTCTCAAATTTATTCCATAACGATGTATTTGTGTAGCTAAGCTGTAATTCGTATTCGAAATCGCTCACCGCGCGCAGTCCCCTAATGCAAAAATTCGTGCCGTGTGATTTAGCGAAATCGACTAGCAGGTTCGAAAACGGCTCAACTTTGACATTTTTTAGATCGCTAAGGGCAAGCCTTGTCATCTCTAAGCGCTTTTCTAGCGAAAAACAAGGGCTTTTGCTCTCGCTAAGCGCGATTGCGACGACGACCTCGTCAAAAAGCCCGAGCGCGCGTTTGATTACATCTAAATGACCATTTGTGATAGGATCAAAAGTACCAGGATAGATACATTTTCTCATTTTTGCCACCTTTTAAAGAGATTGTTTGCCACGCCCATAGCGTCGCACCATTTGCCGATTATGAAATTTTGCATATCTTCTAAATTTTTCGCACCGCTGTATCCGCCGATAATGGGCGGAGCGATGATGACGCCGAGATTTGCTAACTCGCTCATTGAACGAAGCGAAATAGGCGAAAGGGGCATTTCGCGCACGCCAAGGATTAGTTTTTTGCGCTCTTTTAGCGCGACGGCTGCTGCGCGAGTGCTAAGAGTATCGGCGATACCTGCGTGAATTTTCGCTAATGAGTTGATAGAGCAGGGGGCAAAAATCGTAGCATCTATGCCAAACGAACCAGACGCCACACTCGCGCCGATATCGCTATCATCGAAGAATTTCACAGCTTGATTTTCGTTAATGAAATTTGCAAAATTTATATTATTTTCGGATTTTAAGACGACTTTTGCATTTTCGCTTATGATTGCGTAAATTTCGTTTGGCGTGGTCGATAAAAATTTGATTAAATTTAACCCAATTTCGCAAAAACTAGCACCGCTTACACAAACTAGGATTTTCATAAGCAAACTTTTTGATTTGGATTTAAAAAAGTGGAGCGGGAAACGAGAGTCGAACTCGCGACATCAACCATGGCAAGGTTGCGCTCTACCACTGAGCTATTCCCGCACGAAGTAAAAAAGAACTTGGATTTTAGCTTAAAATTTCTCATTTGTCAATACCATTTTGCTTAAATTTCATAAATTTTTACAATTTCGCCATTTTTTTGCTCGCATTGCTCAAATTTTGAAAGCATAAAATGCGTCGCCCCGCATAGTGGCTTAATCATAGCCGAGTTTGATTTTATCGGCGTAAAATAGCCGTTTTCATACACGCCTAGGCTTAAATTTATGCGATTTGGGCGAAATTTTAGCTCACCATTAAATTTGGCTAAAATTTCACGCGCCTTAAAATTTTCACCAACCATTTTTTTAAGCACCGGTAAGATTATGATTTTTGCTAGAATAAACGCCGCTAGCGGGTTTCCTGGCATTACAAAAACAAGCTTTTTGCCCGCATGGTAGCATTTAATCGGCTTTCCTGGCTTTATGTCGATATGCTCAAACACTGGGCTAAATCCAAGCTCGCACAAAATTTGCGCCATGAAATCAGCCTCGCCCATACTTGCCCCACCGCTTGTGATTATCACATCATAGCTTTGCGCTGCGTTTTTTAGGGCTTCTCGCACTGCGTCCGCTTCGTCTTTGATAATTCCAAGATAGTCGTTTGCGAAATTTTCACTCTGCAAAAGTGCGCAAATTCCACTTGCGTTTGCGTTGTAAATTTCGCGCTCATTTGCGCTTTCCCACGGCTCTTTTAACTCATCGCCACTCGAAAGCACGGCGATTTTTGGCGTGGTGCGTACGGGGATTTCATTTATGCCTTGCGCTGCTAAAAGCATGATTTTAGCAGCATTTATCCGCTCTCCTGCGCTAAGTAACACCTCGCCCTCGCGCACTTCCTCGCCCATTTTGCGAAGTCCATCGCCTGCTTTTGCGATAGCTGGAATTTGCAAAAACCCGTCCTTAATGTACGCGTCCTCTACGCGAAGCACGCTGTTTGCGCCCTTTGGCATAGGTGCGCCTGTCATTATTTTTTGCGCTTGATTTGGCGAAATTTCATAAAATTTTTGATCACCAGCAAAGATAGTTGGCTCTACGATTTGCAAACTCTCGCCGATTTTTTCGCTGTTATACGCATAGCCATCAAGTGCGCTATTATCGAAGCTTGGCACATTTTTTCGCGCTTTTATATCTTGCGCTAAAATAGCCCCAAGAGAGCGTGAAATTTCAATCTTTTTTTCGCCAAAAAGACCTAAATTTTGCCTAAAAATCAACTCCAGCGCAGTGTTTATATCAATCATTCTTCTAGCCTTAGAATTTGCGCGCCTAGTGCGCTAAATTTAGCCTCCAAGCTCTCATATCCGCGGTCTAAGTGATATATGCGATGCACGCGCGTAATGCCACTTGCTGCAAGAGCAGCTAAAACAAGAGCCGAGCTAGCGCGCAAATCCGTCGCCATGACATCTGCGCCTGCGAGTTTGCCACCATTGATTGTAGCGATATTGCCGTTTAATTTGATATCTGCGCCCATGCGGTTTAGTTCGCTCACATGCATAAAGCGATTTTCAAACAGCCTTTCCTCGACCGTGCTAGTGCCCTGCGCGACGCAGGTTAGCGCCATAAACTGCGCTTGCATATCGGTTGGAAAGCCTGGGTATTCGGTAGTGATGATTTTGGTCGCTTTGATTTCGTCTGCTGGCAAAATGGTGATTTTAGAGTCGTTACCGCTGCCTGAAATTTCAAATTTAAATCCCATATCCTCAAATTTCGCTAGCACAGCGCCCAAATGCGCAGGATTTACGCTTGTAACGCTAATTTTTGAGTTCGTTATCGCCCCAGCGCATAGATATGTCCCAGCCTCGATACGATCGGGGATTACAGTGATTTTATTGATATTTAAAAGTTCGCCCGCTGTGCCTGTGATTTTAAGCTCGTCAGTGCCGATTCCTTCGATTTTTACGCCAGCACTGGCTAGGGCTTCGCACACAGCCACGACCTCTGGTTCTTTGGCGGCGTTGATTATGCAAGTCTCCCCATGCGCTAACGCGGCCGCCATTACGACATTTTCGGTGCCTGTAACGGTGATTTTATCAAACGAAATATTCGCACCCTTTAATGCGCCCTCGCACACGACATAGCCTTCTTCGATTTTTACCTGTGCGCCCATTTTTTCGACTGCTTTTAGGTGCAAATCAATCGGCCTTGCCCCTATCGCACATCCGCCTGGCATGCTAACTTCTGCCTTACCAAAACGCGCTAACAATGGACCAAGAACTAAAATCGAAGCGCGCATTTTGCGCACGATGTCATAAACTGCCTTAGTTGAGTTTATCCCTCTTGGATCAATTATGGCGGTGTGAGCGTCTAGATACTCGCATTTTGCGCCTAAATTTGCCAAAAGCTGGATTAGGGTTTTGATATCTGAAACATCTGGTAAATTTTTAATTGTGACTGGGTTTTTGGATAGTATAATTAGCGCGATTAGCGGTAATGCCGCGTTTTTGGCGCCTGAGATTTTTATTTCGCCACTAAGCTTGGCTTCGCCTTTGATTTGTAAATAGTGCATTTTCTCTCCGTTTTGATTGCAAAAATTTCGCCGTGATTATACATAAATTTGCTTTAAAATTACTATTTTATTACATTTGGTTGCTAAAATGAAAACACATTTTGTATTTTTTAAGGTAGTTTATGAAAAAAATTTTTGCTTTATTTTTAGGGGCGTTTTTGATGAGTGGCTGCTCGTGGCTGGCTCCGTTTTCATCGCCTGCAAACCCCACTACGCAAGGGGATTATGAGGTTTATGAAGATAACTCTGGCTCATCGCAAATCCCAGGAAATACCTACAACGCTACGCTAATTTCATGGGTCGATAAATACACCGGAACCAAGGTAGGCGGGGATTGTAGCGGGTTTATCACAGCGCTAAATTCTAAAAACAAAGAGATTTTTTTCAACTCAAAAGAGCTGCCTAAGTATTTCACAAACGGCAGAAAATCACAAGCGATTTATAATTACTACAAAAAACGCGACCTAATCGCGCACAAAAACCCGCGAGTAGGGGATTTGATATTTTTCCAAAACACCCTTCAATCAAACAAAAAACGCATAAATAACGAAATCAGCCATATCGGCGTGATCCGCGAAATTTACGCAGACGGCAGGATAAAATTCGTGCATAATTCGCGCGGTAGAAACAAGGTCGATTTTGTAAATTTAAACAAAAAAAATACTCACAAAAACGGCAAAAAAATCGAAAATAGCTATATCGTGCGCTGCGGAAGCAACAAAGTTTCTTGCCTAGCTTCAAATCGCTTCGCAGGATATGGTCGCGTAAAACAATAAATTTAGGAAATTTATGCAAATGGCAAATTTCGGACAAAGGGCGAATTTCGGGCAGGCAGGCAAGGTCACGCTAGCTATCATCATCGCAAACTGCGTGCTTTTTGTCCTAGCAAATTTAATCCCAAATTTGGGCGCGTATTTGGGGCTAAATTTGCTATTTTTTGACGGATTTTTTTGGCAAATTTTATCATCATTTTTCATGCACGCTGGAATTGCGCATTTGGCGATGAATATGGCTGTGCTGTATCAGTTCGGCTCTATTTTAGAGCGATTTTTCGGTAGTGTTAAATTTACGATTTTATATTTCGGGCTTGGAATTTTTACAAATTTAATCTGCCTGATTTACATTTTTTGCGCTTACAAATTTATGGGACAAAATATAAATTTAATCGGCGCAAGTGGCGTAATTTGCGCGCTTTTGGGCGTGATTTTGTGCTATGAGAGGCAAAATTTAAAAAGCGTTTTGGCTATGGTTGCGCTTATTAGCTTTGCTCCGCTTTTGCTAGCTTCAAATGTAGCATGGTATGCGCATTTGATAGGGTTTGGGGCAGGGTTTGGATTCGGCAAGATACAACAAAAATTTAAAATTTTGTAAAATTTTGCGTAAAATTATACGAAAAGGAAATTTATGAAACAAATTTATTTTATCAGACACGCCAAAGCCGAGGCTTTCGCACAGACAGATTTCGAGCGCAAACTAAGCCAAAAGGGCGAAGATGACGCAGGCAGGCTAGGGGAGCTTTTGGCAAAAGAGGGCATAATGCCTGATATCATCATCGCTAGCCCTGCCAAACGCGCACTAAAAACCGCCAAAATCATAGCCAAAAATATTGGCGCCAAAGATATTTTAAAAGAAAAAAAAGAGCTTTACGACATTAGCGCGCGAGAGCTAGCAGAGTTTGTGCGCATGCTCGATGAAAAATACAAAGTGGTTTTCATAGTGGGCCACAACCCCACAATCGGCGCAGTGTGCGAGTATTTCAGCAACTCAGTAATCGAAAAATTTCCAACTTGTGCGATTTTCGGACTAGAATTTGAAGCTGAAAATTTCGCCGAGATTAGCGAGCATAGCGGGAAAGTTTTGCTTTTTGATTATCCAAATTTGCATTTAAAATAAATTTTTACAAAAGGAGAGAATTATGTCAAAATTGTTAGTTTATGCCTCAAAAAGTGGCGATACAAAGGCTGTGGCTGAGTATATCGCAGAAAAACTAGACTTTAAGATAATGGACGCAAAAGAGATTTGCCAAGCAGATATCGAGGAGGCTAGTGCGCTGATTTTAGCGGTTTCTACGCATGCTCAGGGGCAAATTTTCGCAAATTTTGAAAACAAATTAGAGCTATTAAACAGCATTGATTTAAAGGGCAAACCTGTCGGGCTCGTGGGCGTGGGAAACTGCGAACGACACGGCGATGATTTTTGTAGTGGGCTTAGTGCGTTTTTGCCGATATTGCGCAACGCAAAACTCGTAGGGCTAACAGATGCCGATGGATATAATTTTAGCTATTCAAGGGCATTTGTAAATGGGAAATTTCTAGGTCTAACTATTGATTTCAAAGGTGATGAAAACTGGAAAAATAGGGCTGATAAATGGGCTATGGCAGTAGAGAGTGAATTTTAAATTTAAACGCCGTTTTTGGCGTTTAAATTTATAAATTTTATCTCGCAAAATCTCGCAACGCGGACTATTCCGCTGCGCCGAGCGTTCGCTCTCTTTTGTCGATACTTATCTGTCCGGCGTAGAGATTGCGGTATTGGGCGTGGAGGTTGTATCCGTCGAAATCATCGTCCTTATAGACGGCCTTGTATAAATCAATCGCCTTTTTTATCCTGAAATGTAGGCTGTCGCGCGGATACTTGACATCTTTGCTATACATTTTGTTAAAAATATAATTCAGCAAGATAAACGCCTCTTTTCGCGTTAAATTTTGCTTGTTTTTGAAAAACTCTTTTTCGTCGAAAATCAACACAAAACCATAGTTAGGATCGGTGTTTTGCTCGGTTTCGTTGTAGTCAAATTTGACATAAATTTTCTCTTTGATTTGCACGAATTTCATTTCGTTGAAATCGAATTGAAAATAGTTCGGAACGCCCCTGAAATTCGAACGCCCACCAAATTGCTTTAAATATAAATTTTTGTTATCGCCGATTATTACAACATCGAAAAGCATATCAAACCTTTATCATATATATAATTCATAATTTTAATAAATTTGGGTAAAAACTCGGTAAATTTGTAAGCCAAATTTCACAATTTTCAATGAAATTTAAACTAAATTTTGCGCCAAATTTTCGCGATGATCGATACTCAAACACCCCACAAACACATTGCGATACTGCGCGTGCATGTTGAATTTATGGTCTTTTTCTTTGGTAAAATTGTAAATTTTGTTTAAAAATTCAATCGTTTTTTTTATTTTTGCGTGCAAGCTGTCGCGCGGGTATTTGACATTTTTGTCATAAATTTTATCAAAAAGATAGCTTAGCATATAAAAAATTTCTTTTTTGGAAAGGTGGGTTTTGTTGTTTATAAAAAATTTATTGTCCTCGAAAACGAGGTAAAATCCGTAGTCCAAATCAGATTTGCAACCTGTGGATTTGATAGAAAGTTTGTTGTTTAGTTTGACGAAAGACATCGCAGAAAAGTCGAATTTCAGGTAGTGCGGGACGCCGTTTAGGTTCGAGCGACCAAACCGCTTTAAATATAAATTTTTTGTATCGCCAATTAAACTGATATCAAAAAGCATGTCAAACCTTTCTCATCTGATTGGTCTAGGCATTATAGCGCAATAAATTTAATATAAAATTAGAAGCGTGATTACATTTTAGGTTTATGTATTTTTAAATTTTATTTTTAGTATTGAAAACTGCAATTTTCATTTTTACTTTTATATCCGATCTCATTATTTTAAAGTTCATCTTTTTCAATAATTGCTTGTAAAATCATAGTTGTATCCTCTCGTTTTCACTTTTGCGAATATCATTTCTAGATAAATTTTAGTAAATTTTAAATTTTCTTTAAATTTCTCTGGATTGCTTCGTCGCCTTGCTCCTCGCAATGACAATGGAAAGCGTAAAAATTTCAAATTTAAATCCACTTTGCCATGCGAGCAATGCTCGCTCGCGATGACAAATAGTGAGAAATAACTAAATTTGGATTATTTGAATTCAGCCGTGATTGTATCTGCGATGAATTTCGCGTGTTTTATGAAAAAAAAGTGATCCCCGTCAAGCGGGTAAAATTTGCTATTTTTGATGAGCGAGTGGATTTTCTCTCCGCTACCAAGCGCAGTGGCTGTATCGCTAATACCCCAAAAAATCAGCGTTTTTTCGAGTTTAATCTCGGCAAAAATCGGCTCGAAATCCTCGCGAATCACATTTTTTAGCGTCCCAAACATCTCTTCGCTCATACCAGAAGCGTCTTTGCTGGCAAAAAATCGCCAAAATTTCGCGAGCCCAATATATTTTAGGCACTTAAACACCGCAATTTTCGCCCTCACCTTCAAAGGCTTTGGCTCGATTATCCCAGCCGAGCTTAGCAAAATCAGCCTTTTTGGCGCAAGCAGTGTGGCGACCTTGCCGCCAAAACTATGCCCCATAATGGCCTCTGGTGCGCCTCCAAGCGCAGTGATAAACTCACGCATAATGCCCGCATAATCCTCGCTTGTAAGCGCAAATTTTGGTTGCGAGCTAGCGCCAAATCCGGGCAAATCTACGAAAACTAGCCTATAATTTGGGAAAAATTTCGCCTCGAAAACCCTCTGCATAAGCTCTTTTTTCGCGCCCCAGCCGTGCAAAACCAAAATATACGGCTCGACGCTTAAATTTTCGATTTCGTAGCTGATTTTGTATTCGTTGCCACCAAATTTTATGGTTTTACTGGCCATCTTGACCCTTTTTACCATAAATCGCTTTGAGTAGCTCGACTGCCTTTTCTAGGCGCTCGTATTCGCTCATGCTAAGCATTACGGCCTCAAATTTATTATTTTTGACAATCATAGCCTTTTTAATCTCTTGGCTATTTAGTTTTTTTAAAATTGAGCTAAAATTTCTCGCCATTTCCGTCGCTGTGTAAATTTCGTCTTTATTTAACATAAACAATCCTTATGTAAAATTTTACGCAAAATTTAGCGTAAAATTTTTAAATTTAGCTTATTTATTCGCTGAAATTTTTGTTATCAAATCATACGAAATCGGAATTTCCTTAGCCGCCGGAAGCGAAGTAGCTAGCTTGCTCAAAACCTCTGCAAAGTCGCTAAATAGGTAGTTTGCCATACTTCCTGGATTTGGATTTATCTCGTTTAGATACACTTCGTTATTTTGCACGAAAAAATCACACCTAATCAGCGCCCCCTCAAATCCACCGACATTATAAAGCTTGGCAAACGCGTCTTTCATCTTATCCTCGACTGACATACCGATTTGCGCCTCTTCGACCACGCCAGTGCGCGAAAAGTCAAGGTATTTTCTACCAAAATCCAAATATCCCTCTTTTTTCGGCTCTTCGATGAAGGAATATTCGATTTTGCCGTCGATTTTAGCCCCTGCTAGGTTGTATTCTTTGATATTTTCCATATATGGCTCGACGATTGCGCTATCATCTAGCTCATAG
Organism: Campylobacter sp. JMF_14 EL1; assembly: GCF_027737585.1. Lineage (NCBI taxonomy): Bacteria > Pseudomonadati > Campylobacterota > Epsilonproteobacteria > Campylobacterales > Campylobacteraceae > Campylobacter > Campylobacter sp. JMF_14 EL1. The sequence continues at coordinate 16,110 of NZ_JAOVTW010000001.1, read as the reverse complement.
ACCTTATCTATGCAGTAGTCAAACTCTTTTTCTGATTTTGCTATGCCAATACCGATACTAGAACCCAAATGAGCGGGTTTGATGATGACTGGGAAGTTGAAATTCGGCAAGCTGTTGCGATTGACGATTTCAAATGGCACGGTTTTTACACCTGCGATTTGCGCTAGGTATTTGGTTAAAATTTTGTTGTAGCTTAGCACGCTAGCCTCGATTCTAGGGCCGATATAAGGGATTGAGAAAAACTCAAAAAGGCTTGCGAATTTTCCATCCTCGCCGTCGCAACCATGGATCAAATTCACATAAACGCTCACTTCAAGCATGCTTTTTTTGCCAAACATACCCCCGCTCATATAAAATCCGCCGTTTGAGATATTTAGCTCTTTTGATTTTGTGTATTCGCCGTTTTTGAAATACACTGCGCGCATATTTTTCTCTTCGATTAAGAAAAATCTCCTATCTTTGTCGCAAAAAACAAACGCCAAATTCTCGCCCTTTAACGCGTCTTTGACCGCGATTGCAGAGATTATACTAATCTCGTGTTCGTAACTTTGACCACCAAAAACTATACCGTATTTCATTATTTCTCCTTGTAAATTTTAAATTTATGCTAGTTTTTTCAATGCCTCTTTGATCAAATCAGCCGTATTTGTGCTGACGCAATCAAGCAAAATTTTACTGATTCTATCGCGTTTGAAGCCTAAACTTTCAAGCGCGCTCATCGCCTCTGATTTATACACTTCGCTCTCGCCAAACTCCATTAATTTCGCGTCCCCTAGCTCGGCGATTATGCGCCTAGCTGTCTTTGGGCCGATTCCTGGCACGCTCGTTAGTAGCGCGCTATCGCCTGTGATAATCGCGCGAGAAAAGCTCTCTGCGCTAAGCGATGAGCACACAGCCATTGCCGTGCTAGCCCCTATTCCGCTTAGCTTGATTAGCATTTCAAACATATTTTTCTCTTTTGGCTCCAAAAATCCATAGAGCAAATTTGCGTCCTCTCTGATAATCTGAGTTATCAAAAATTCCACCTTCTCGCCCCGCTCTACCCTAGCGCCGCACCCTAGCGAAATCGCCACAGCATAACTTACGCCACTAGCGCATTTTATCACGCATTTAGTGGGCTCTTTGTGCGTGATGATTCCTTCTAATCCTACTATCATTGAATTGCCTTTAAAATTTCATCAATTGCCAAATTTAACGCCGAATTTGTCGCGTTATAAATGCTTTGTGAGCTTGGATCTGGCACGAAAACTCGCTTTGTAATCACGCCAGATTTTATGCTTTGCACAGCGTTTAAAAACTCGTAGCCAATCGTGATTTTAGCGTGATCGCCATCGACTTGAAGCGTGATAAGCGTGGTTTTTAGGCGCAAATCTCTCTCTTGTGGCACAAAAATCGGATTTAGCGCGCATGTCGAAAACGCCGCGTCGATTAGGGCTTTATAGAGCATTTCGCTTGGCATTGTGATATATTTAGCGTCGCTTGCGTATCTTGTGCGAGATTTCCAATCCACGATTAAAATATCGCGTCTATCGACTAAATTTGTCGCAGTTACACTCTCGATATAGATATTTTTGCGTGAATTTGACTTCGCGGCGCAGTGTTTGTGGTCGTATTTAAGCTCGTAATAAGTATATGGCTTGGCACTCTTTGCCAAACAGCCTCCTAGCAAAGCTCCCGCCAAAACTGCGCTAAAAACGCATAAAATTTTTCTCATTTTCAGTCCTTTTTGGTATCTCTAAAAAAGAATTCATACGGATTTTCTTCTAGCCTAAACATCGCGCCTTGAAATTCTCGCAAAGCCTTGTTAAACTCGGTTAGCGTGGTTTTGGCCTCGTTTAGGGTAGGATCTAGTATGGCTTTGAGATTGTATTCGCCCCGCTCTACGCGCTTTGCCATAATCTGACTTGTTTTTTCGAGCGAATTTGAAAGGCGCGTCGCACTGCTGGCAAAAGCATTAAATTTATCCAAAATTTCGTCTAATTCGTGCTCTCTTTCGTTTAAATTCGTCATTAGGGTGTTGAAATTCGCCATTAATGCGTTTAGTTCGTTAAATTTCTTCTCATCGCTAAGTTCGGCGCTAAATTTATTAAGCGAAGTTAAAATTTCATCGACTTTTTTCATATTATCTTGCGATAAAAGCGAGTTGATTTTAAATATCATCTGCCCTACACTATCTGTGATAACTTCTGCTTTGGAGCCGATTTTATCAAGCAAAGTTTTATCTAGCTCGATGATTGGCCTTTCTTCATTTTCGCTAAATAGCTCGCCACTTCCCTTTGTGATATTTAAAAACGAAATTCCACTAATGCCTTGCGTTTCGACCTTGGCGATACTATCTCGCGAGATAGGGAGTTTGCTTTTAAGCGATACTTCGATTTCGATTATTGCATTTTCGATATCGACAAAATCTATTTTTTTGATGATTCCAGCATTTACGCCGATAAATTTGACATCTGAATTCTCGCGAATTCCAGTCGGAAGCTCTTTGGTGTGGATATAATACGATCTGTAAGTCTCCCTAGTATCGGTGCGAGTTAGCATCCACCACACGAAAGCTGTAAGCGCAAACACACACGCCATAACAAATGCGCCCACGATTGTATATGAGGTTCTATTTTCCAAATTTTGCTCCTATTTCGCTCTCATTTTAAATAGCTCTTCAAGCGGGTTGTTTTCTAGCTTTTCGATTTCGCTCAAAGCCCCTTCGAAGATGATTTTTTTATTATCGACTATCAAAAATCTATCAAGTATATCAAAAATACTATCCACATCGTGCGTTACCATTACTACGGTTACGCCAAGATTATCTCTTAGCTCGCACACTAGCCTATCAAGGGCGCGTGAGCTAAGCGGATCGAGCCCCGAGTTTGGCTCGTCTAAAAATAAAATCTCAGGGCTTAATGCCAATGCCCTAGCGAGCGCAACACGCTTTTTCATACCGCCACTTAGCTCGTTTGGATTTAGCATTGCGCTCTCTTTTTTAAGGCCTACCTTTTGTATCCAAAACATAGCAAGCTCGTTAATCTCTTTGTCACTAAAATTTGAGTATTCGCGCAGTAGCACGCCTACATTTTCTAGCACATTCATCGAGCTATACAGCGCGCCGAATTGAAACATCACACCGCATTTTAGGCGAATTTCATTGCGCCTATCCTCACCCGCGCTCCAAATATCCTCACCAAAAATTTTAATCTCGCCGCTTTTTGGCTGGTTTAGGTAAATTAGCGTCTTCATTAGAGTGGTTTTTCCGCTTCCACTTCCGCCCAAAAAGCCGTAAATTTCAGCCTTTTTCACGCTAAAACTCACATTATCGTGCATTATGCGCGCACCATACGCTGTGGTTACATTTTTTGCGCTTATTATCTCGCTCACAGCCCAATCTCCGAGAAGAGTATCGCAAAAATCGCGTCTATGGCGATGACCCAAAATATCGCATTTACCACGCTAATTGTGGTGTATTCGCCGATACTTTGAGTATTTCCCTTGACCTCAAATCCTCTCATACAGCCAATTATTGCGATAAATGCGCCAAAAAACGGAGCCTTTATCATGCCGGCGAAAAAGTGGCGAATTTCGACATTTGATTTAAATCTATCCAAATAATCCAAAAATCCTATCTCCAAATACGCCTCGCAAACTATCATTTGAGCGAAAATACATATTGAATTTGCGATAAAAATGATAAATGGCATACAAATCACCATAGCCAAAATTCGTGGCATTGAGAGGAAATAAAACGGATCAAAACCCATTGTTTTCATCGCGTCGATCTCTTCTGTGATTTTCATGACGCCAATTTGCGCCGTAAAGCTCGACGCAGAACGCCCAGCAATGACAATCGCTGCGATTAGCGGGGCAATCTCGCGCATAGTTAGAGCGCCCATAATATCGATGATATAAATACTAGCCCCAAACTGCGATAGCATGTCCGCGCCAATGTAAGCTAGCACCACGCCGATTAAAAACGCGGTCAAAGCCACGATAAAAAGCGAATCAATGCCGTTATCTTTGATAAAATTTACGGTCTCTTTGAGGCGAAATTTGCGCGGGTGCAAAAATAGCGAAAATATCTTGCAAAAAAACTCGCCCAAAAATGTGGCTAGATTTACAATCCCAGCCCAGCCTGCGCAAAAATACAGCCCTATTTGAGCCAAAATCCCCATACCATGCACTTTTGGCATAAAATTATGGTCTATGCTCTCATCGCTAATAAATTCGAAAATTTTCTCTATTTTTGGATTTTGGCTCCTAAATTCCACGCTTTTGCCACGCATTAAATTTTTAATGCTATAAGCCATGAAATAATCCAGCTTTTCGACATTTGTAAAATCTGCTACGAAATTGTCTAAATTTGATAGTGTTTTTTTAAGTAAATCAAGCTGTTTTTTTCCGCTTCGATATGTCCAGCTACCCTCAAATTTTAGGGTTTTGATGAAGTTTTGCGTATCGAGCGAAAATGGCAAATTTTGCAAAATATCCTCTTTCAAAATCAAAAAATAGGCGAAATTATATTATAATCTATCTTTTTATTTTATAAAATTTAACGAGGAATTATGTTTAGAGGGTTTTTTACAAACAGCGTCGGAACGCTAGCTTCTCGCATTTTGGGCTTTGTGCGCGATTTGCTGACGGCTTCAATTTTGGGCGCTGGTGTGTATAGCGATATATTTTTTGTGGCGTTTAAACTGCCAAATTTATTTAGACGACTTTTTGGTGAGGGTGCCTTTACGCAGGCGTTTTTGCCAAATTTTACCGCTTCGAAAAAAAAGGGGATTTTCGCAGCTTCCGTGCTGATTAGATTTTTTCTTTTTATTTTGTTTTTAACTGCGGTTGTATGGGTGTTTGCGCCGTTTTTTACTAAAATTTTAGCTTATGGTTTTTCGGACGAGCAAATCACCTTGGCAACGCCATTTGTGCGCATAAATTTCATATATCTAGCTTTTATTTTTATCGTTACGCTTTTTGCTTCGATGCTGCAATACCGCGATCATTTCGCCACTACGGCATTTTCGACCGCTTTATTAAATTTAGCTATGATTGCCACCTTGCTTTTGGCTCGTGGCAAAGATGAGCGAAGTATCGTTTTGTATCTATCTTGTGGCGTCGTAGCGGGCGGGTTTTTGCAGTTTTTGGTGCATGTGTATGCGCTGAAATTTACCGGTATGCTAAGAGTGCTATTGGGTGGATTTGCTAGGCTAAAAAACGGCGCAAAAGCGCAAACTAAGGGCTTTTATAACAACTTTTTTGCCGGAGTTGTAGGGGCTAGCGCTTTGCAACTTAGCTCATTTATAGATACATTTTTTGCTAGCTTTTTAGCCAGCGGAAGTATCAGCTATCTATACTACGCAAACCGCATTTTTCAGCTTCCGCTCGCACTTTTTGCAATCGCGCTTAGCACGGCGATTTTTCCGCGCCTAACCAAACAAATCAAAACAAACAACCAAAAAGAGGCACTAAATTTAATCGAGCGCGGATTTTACATGCTTTTGGCACTTTTGGCACTCTCCACAATCGGCGGAATCATGCTCTCACACGAGATTACCAAAATTTTATTTGAGCGCGGAAATTTCACCGCCACTAACACGACCCAATGCGCGGCTGTTTTGGCAGCGTATATGGTGGGACTGCTGCCGTTTGGGCTATCGCGCATTTTTTCGCACTGGCTGTATGCGCACATGAAACAAAAGCTAAGTGCGAAAATTTCGCTTTGGTGCGTGTTTATAAATGTAGTTTTGTGCGCACTATTCTTTAAACCATTTGGGGCTGTGGGTTTGGCGCTTGCTAGCTCGATTACAGGGGGATTTTTGTTTGTTTTCAATCTCTATTTTTTTGGATTTAATAACTTTTTAGCTATAATCAAGGCTAAAAAAATCCTTCTAATTCTAGGGCTTTGCGCGCTTGAAATAGGAATTTTATATGTTTTAAAAGGTTTATATTATGGTAATTTATGATACTGCAAGTAAAAAAAAGGTCGAATTTATCCCGCTTAACGAAGATGAGATTAAAATTTATGTCTGCGGGCCGACTGTGTATGATGACGCGCATTTGGGGCATGCTAAAAGCGCGATTAGCTTTGATTTGCTTAGGCGCGCGTTAGAAGCGCAGGGCAAAAATGTGAAATTTGCCAGAAATTTCACCGATATCGACGATAAAATTTTAAAAAAAATGAGTGAGAGTGGAAAAACTCTAAGCGAAATTACAGAATTTTACACCAAGCGATATTTGGACGATATGAGCGCGCTAAATGTCCGTGACGCCGACATTTCGCCCAAAGCGACCGAAAATATTAATGAAATTTGCGCCCTTGTTTCAAATTTGCTAAATTTGGGCTATGCGTATGAAATTTCAGGCGATGGAATATACTTTGATACCACCAAAGATAGCGATTATTTAAGCCTTAGTGGCAAAAAAGCAGAGGATCAAAACAGCGAGTTTGCGCGCGTGATTTCAAACGAGCAGAAAAAAAATGAAAAAGATTTCGCGCTGTGGAAATTCGATGAGGCGTGGTTTGAGGCGCCATTTGGGCGTGGCAGACCTGGCTGGCATAGCGAGTGTGTGGCGATGATTTTAGCCCATTTAGATAGCCATGACGCCGAATTTTGCATTGATATCCACGCTGGCGGGGCTGATTTGCTCTTCCCGCACCACGAAAACGAGGCTGCGCAGTGCAGATGTAGCGAGCATAGAGCCTTGGCTAAATACTGGATGCACAATGGCTTTGTGCAGGTAAATAACGAAAAAATGAGCAAAAGTCTAGGCAATAGCTTTTTTGTCAAAGACGCCCTAGCCCTCGTGCCTGGCGAGGCTTTGAGGTTTTATTTGATGAGTTCGCATTATAGGGCAAATTTCAACTACACAATCGATGATTTGCTAGCCTGCAAAAAACGCCTTGATAAAATTTACCGCCTTAAAAAAAGGGTGAATATGGCGCAAAATTTGCCTTGCGAGCAAGCCAAATTTAGGGGCAAAATTTTAGAGTTTTTAAATGATGATCTAAACACATCTGGCGCGCTTGCCTGTGTCGATGAAATGGTGTCTTGCGCAAATGAAGCACTCGATAAAAACCCAAAAGATAAGGCTTTTAAAGCGCAAATTTTAGCAAATTTAGAATTTGTCAAAAACACCCTTGGCGTGCTTTATATGGACGAGGTTAGCTATTTTCAATTTGGCGTAAGTGATGATGAGAGAGCCGAAATTTTGCGTCTAATCGAGCAAAGAAGCGAAGCTAAAAAGCAGAAAAATTTCGCCCTAGCCGATGAAATTCGCGCCAAACTTACAGCGATGAAAATCGAGATTATGGATACGCCAAGTGGCACGATTTGGGAAAAAAGCGCGCAATAAGTAAATTTAAGGAAGAGTTTTGAACGATTTTAAGACCATTTTGACAAGATTTAAACCATTTTTGATTGATTATAAAATCCAGTTTGCGCTGGCATTTTTGGGTATGATTATGACCTCGCTTGCGACATCAGCGAGTGCGTATTTGGTAAAACCGGTGCTTGATTATATCTTTGTCGAGAAAAACACCCTTTATCTCTACCCGCTTGCGTTTGCGATTATAGCGGTGTTTGCGATGAAAAGCGCTGGCACATTTATCCAGACATACTACACTTCATTTATCGGGCAAGATACCGTGCGCAGACTGCGCGATTTGCTCGTTTCAAAGCTAATTAGGCTAGATTTGAAATTTTTCAACACTCACAGCACGGGCGAGTTGATTTCTAGGACGATGAACGATATCGAGCGAATCCGCACTGTGGTTTCAAACATGATACCTGATTTTGTGACGCAAATCATCACTATTTTTGGGCTTCTTGGCGTGGTGATTTACAATAGCCCTAAGCTTTCGTTTTTTGCGCTCGTGGTCTTTCCGGCTGCGATTTATCCGCTATCGCGCCTAGCCAAACGCATGAAAAAGGTCTCGCGCCAATCGCTAGAAAAGACCTCTGATATCACATCGGCTCTAAATCAAATTTTTACAAATATCGAAATCGTAAAGGCCAGCAACGCCCAAAATTTCGAGGTAAAACACTTCGAGGAAGAAAACTCAAAATTTTTCAAGCTAAATTTAAAGGCAATAATTACAAACTCGCTCGTAAGCCCCGTAATGGAAATGCTTGGCGCACTTGGCGTGGCTGTGGTTATCATCGTAGGTGGCAAAGAGGTCATCGATGGCAAGATGAGCATAGGAAGCTTTTTTAGCTTTTTAACCGCGCTTTTTATGGTCTATACGCCGATAAAAAAGGTCTCATCACTGCATAATAAAATGCAAGACGCCACGGCCGCTACTGAGCGGACTTTCGAGTTAATTGATTTAGAGCCAGCCATAATCGGCGGAAGCCTAAAAATGGGCGATATATCCACGCTGACTTTCGAAAATGTCTCGCTTAGCTATGATGAAAAAATCGCGCTAAAAGATATAAATTTTAGCGTCAAAAAGGGGCAAATTTTAGCCCTTGTGGGAAATAGCGGCGGTGGCAAAAGCTCGGTAGTAAATCTCATAATGCGCTACTACGACGCCAAAAGCGGCAATATACTTTTTGACGGCAACGAGATTAGCGAATTTGACATCGCAAGCCTGAGGGATAATATCGGCTTTGTGAGCCAGCGAATTTATATTTTTAACGATACAATCGCTGCAAATGTCAGCTACGGCGCCGAATTTGACGAAGAGCGCGTCATAAACGCCCTGCGCCTTGCCAATGCTTATGAATTTGTCGCCAAGATGGAAGATGGCATAAACACGCTTTTAAGCGAGTTTGGCGCAAACCTCTCAGGCGGACAGCGCCAGCGCATAGCGATTGCGCGCGCGCTGTATAAAAACCCGCAAATTCTCATTTTCGACGAAGCCACGAGTGCGCTAGATAACGCCAGCGAAAAGGAAATCTCATCTGTCATAGAAAAGATAAAGTCCGATAAAATCGTCATACTCATCGCCCACCGCTTATCCACTATCAAAAACGCCAGCCAAATCGCTGTGGTCAAAAACGGCGAGATTATCGCAATGGGAGATGATGAAACACTAAGCGCGAATTGCGATGAATACAGGATTTTAAAGGGTCTAGCGAAGGATTAAATTTTGCAAAATTTGCCCAAATTTCGCGCCCAATTTGTCATTGCGAGAATTTAAAATTCCTTGCGATAAATTCACTGTCATTGCAAGAATTTTGCGCCCAATTTGTCATTGCGAGAATTTTGCGTTAGCAAAATTCGTGGCAATCTACGACTTTAAAATTTAAGGTCAGTATTTTTGCAAATTTTTCGTCAAATTTGTCATTGCAAAAATTTTGCGCTTGCTTGCTACGCTAAAACAATCGCAAATTTTGCAAATTTAACCTTGAATTTTTCAAATTTCGAGTAAAATACTAGCTTGAATTTCAATTTTTAGGATATTTATGTTTAAAAGCCTGCGTGCGGCAAGGACGCTAAGTGCGCTATTTCTAGCGATTTTTTTTATGTTTATCGGGGACGCGCTAGCCCTATCATCAGCCGGCGTCATACTCAAAATGCGAGGCCAAAGCGACCTAATCATCGGCATTATCTCATCGTTTTTCTTCTTAGGCGCCATTTCTAGCGTGTTTTTCACGCCAACGATCATCGGCCGCTTCGCCCATGTGCGCTCGTATTATATTTTTAGCGTGGTTTTCGCGCTGTGCGCCCTAGCCCACGATATCAGCGCAAATTTGGCATTTTGGGCGATACTTCGCTTCGGGCTTGGGTTTTGCTACTACGCACTTTTGATGATAATCGAAAGCTGGATCAACTCCAAAATCACAAATTCTATCCGCTCACGCGTCCTAGCCGTGTATGAGATCGTATTTTACGGCGCATTTACCGTGGGCGTGGGGATAATCGCGCTAAATTTAAGTGCAAATTTAATCTTTTTTCTAAGCGGATTTTTCATACTTTTTGGGCTAGTGCCTTTGAAATTTATGCGTTTCAACCCGCCCGCAAAAGCGCAAAAAGCCACAATCTGCATGCCAAAAATCTCGGTTCTACCGCCACTTGCGCTTGCGACGGCAGTTTGTGGCGGGATTTTGATAAACGGATTTTTTTCAATGGCGAGCGTGTATGTGCTAAGCAGTGGAAATGTCAGCCAAGTGGGCTGGTTCATGGGGCTAGCCATGGTCGGAGGCTTCATTTCGCAGATTTTTGCTAGCCCCGTGTCTGATTTTTTCGGCAGGCGCAAGGCGATAATGCTAGTGTGCGCAATCGGCGCATGCTCGGCGCTGGGGCTATTTGCCACCAGGAATTTCGAGGTCAAATGCGCCCTAGCCTTTTTGCTAGGATTTGGCGTTTTTCCGCTATACTCGCTCGCAATCGCGCGCGCGAACGATTCTTTTACGAACAGCTCCTCAATCTCGCGCGTGCAAATCTCGGCCTCGCTTTTGTTTTCGTATTCGCTCTCATCGTTTTTCTCGCCCATAATCATAGGCGGGGCGATGAAAGTTTTCGGCGCAGAGGGGTTTAGCGCGGTATTTTTCGTAGCAATGGTGTTTTTGCTCGTTTTCGCATACTTCCGCCCCGAAATCGCCCCTAAAATTTAAAATTTGTTAGATTTGTCATTGCGAGAATTTTGCGTAGAAAAATTCGTGGCAATCTACGAATTTAAAATTTAAGGTCAGTGTTTTTGCAAATTTTAGCGTAAGGAATTTAAAACTCGTAGATTGCTTCGTCGCTGTAAAACAGCTCCTCGCAATGACAATGGCAAGCAAATTTTGCATAATTTGTCATTGCGAGATTTACGAAGTAAATCGAAGCAATCTACGAGCCAAAATTACCAAACGCTAAATTTTCGCTGTCATTGCGAGCTTTCGCAGTAAGTGAAGCAATCCAGAAAAATTTAGAGCAAAATTCTACTTAAATTTAGCATTGAACGATTTTATGAATTTAACCTGTGCCGTGAAATTCTCTGTAAGGGGGAAGGGGGCTTGAATTGCGAGGTCGCGCCCCTTCCCCCTTACAAACCCCCAACCCCCGACGACGCTTTTAAGGTGGCTAAATTTAAAGCGAAGCTTTAAATTTAGCTGGTTTGATTTTTACGGAAATGCTTTGCTTTTCTTTGCAACAAGAAAAAAGACAAAATTTTTTAAATTTTACCCGCTAGCTCTTTGGCAAGAACAATAAATGCCTTTTCGATTTTGCTTAATTTTTTGTCTTTTTTATAGGCCAAAACCAAAGTTTTCGTTTCATTAAATTCTGAAATTTTAAAAAGTTTTATCAAATTTGCTTTATCGCTTTTTATCATTTGCGGTATCGTAAAGCACGCTCCCACGCCATTTGCGACGATAGTGTTGGCTATCTCAAAGGTTTCGATTTCGCACAAAATTTTTGGCTCTATCTCACACTGCGCAAACAGCTCATCATAGCCCTTTCGTGAGCGCAAATTTTGCGTTGGCAGGATAAATTTCTCGTTTTTTACCAAATTTATCGAAATCTCTGGGTATTTTTCGTCCCTAAATTTCAGCGACAAAGGGTGGGTGCTAGGCAGAGCCAAATAGACATTTTGTGTCAAAATTTCAGTGTATTCCAAACCCTGCGTATCGATAGGCAGTATCAGCATGCCTACATCTAGTTCATTGTCAAGTATCATCTGCCTAATCCTCAGCGTCGAGCCATACTGCGTGATTTTGGCGTCGATATCTTTGTATTTTTTTACAAAATTTGAAAGCAAATTTGGCAAAAGTATATAGCCGTTTTGCGAAAAACCGAGCGAAATTTTACCTTTTCTTAAAGAGTTGAAATTTGAAATTTCAGTGTGTAAATCATCTAAAATTCCCAAAATCAACCTTGTTTTTTCGAGATAAATTTCACCTGCTTGGGTTAAGGCTATGGGATTTTCTTTGCGATTAAAAATCTCAATCCCTAGCTCTTTTTCAAGTGCAGCTATGCTTTGAGAAAGCGATGGTTGCGGGATTTTGAGTGCATTTGCGGCTTTGGTGAAGCTTCTAAGCTCCGCCACTTTTAGCACGAGTTCCATGCGTCTAAATCTCATTTTCTACCCCCTGTGATATAAAAAATCTTATGAGATTATATCATTAATAATATTTGACTTATATTAAATATTAGGCTAAATTTTGCCCATTAGTTTTATTTTTTAAGACTGATTTAAAATTCCCTGTAAGGAGAGATAATGAAAGAGCAAAATTTCAGCAGACGCGATTTTATCAAATCCGCCTGTATCGGCGTTGGTGCGCTTGGTATGGCAAGCAATGGCCTAGCTAGCGACGCACCAAAAGACGAAAATGGCAACCCAAAACCACTTGGCAACGCTAATGGCCTACCAAGCGTCGATGTTTTGGTGATCGGCTCAGGTGGCGCAGGTCTAAGAGCAGCGGTCGCAGTCCGCAAGAAAAACCCAAATCTTGGCGTCGTCGTCGTAAATAAAGGTATGCCTTCTCGCAACGCGACCTGTATGGCTGAGGGCGGAATCAACGGCATTATCGACTTCGAGCACGGCGACAACCACGAACTTCACATGTTTGATACTATCAAGGGAGGCGACTATCTAGGCGATCAAGACGCAATCGAAAATTTCGCTATCAAAGCCACAGAGGCAATCCATGAGCTAAACAACGCAGGTATGCCATTTAACCGCATGGCTGACCGCACAGTTGCGCGCCGTTTCGCAGGTGGCGCGAAATACGAGCGTTGCAACTACGCAGCCGATAAAACAGGCGCTAGTATGATGCACACATGCCTAGATCAGGCGATTTCAAGCGGAGTGAAATTTTTGCTCGATCACTATTTGCTAGACATTAGCGTGGAAGATGGCAAATGCGAGGGCGTAGTCTTGCTAGATATCAAAACCGGCGATGTAGTCCCAGTGCTAGCCAAAGCCGTAGTTTTGGCTACTGGCGGTTATACTAGGGTGTTTTTCAACCGCACCTCTGTGCCATTTAACGCCTCAGGCGATGGCATAGCAGCAGCACTTCGCGCAGGCCTAGCTTTTAAAGATCCTGAAATGCTTCAATTTCACCCAACAGGCGTTAGAAACGGTGGCGCGCTAATCACAGAGGCTGCCCGCGGATTAGGCGGAATTTTGCTAAATAATCAAGGCGAGAGATTTATGGAGCGATATTCGGCTAAAAAAGAGTTAGCCCCACGCGATATCGTAGCGCGTTCAATCGAGACTGAAATTCGCGAAGGTAGAGCATTTGGCGAAGGTATGGGCGCGTATGTATTGCTAGATGTATCCTTCTTAGGCGAAGAAAAGATTATGAACGAACTACCGCAAATTCGCCATGTCGGAATGCTTTTTGAAAACATGGACTTAGTAAAAGAACCAATCAAAATTCGCCCGACCGCGCACTACTCAATGGGCGGAATCGAAACTGCTGATTATAAAGTAATGAGCACTCAAATGCCAGGACTTTTCGCTGTGGGCGAGACAAGTTGTGCTTCGATTCACGGCGCAAACCGCCTGGGAGGAAATAGCCTAACAGACGCAGCTGTAACTGGTAAAATCGGCGGCGAAGGTGCGGCTGATTATGCAGCAGCTAATCCTACATTTGGTTCAGGCAAAAAAGCGCAAGAACTAGCAGATATGTGGAGAGCCAAAATCAAAGAGATCACAAGCGGAAATGGCGACGCAAACGAACTTTACGCATTAAGAGAAGAATTTGGCAAAGCAAACTGGGATAATATGGGGATTTTCAGAACTGGCGAAAAACTAGAAAAACATGTTGAGGATCTAAAAGAATTCCAAAAACGCCATGCTAATTTAAAAATCGCAAATCCAAATTTGAAATTTAATACAGCTTTGATTGATTATTTAGAGCTTGGCAACCTAATCACACTCGCAAGATGTGCTTGTATCGGCGCTCTAAGACGCGAAGAGAGCCGTGGTGCGCATACAAGAGAGGATTTCCCTAAACGAGATGACGCGAATTTCTTAAAACACACATTAGTTACACTAAAAGACGGCGAACCACAAGTTGATTACACCGAGGTTAGAATAACTAAATTTCAACCACAAGAAAGGAAATACTAATGAAAATTATCATTGATAGATTTGACGGCACCAAAAAATATGTAAGCACTTACGAAGTAGATAACGAAAAAGCCAAAGAAATGACGCTTTTAATGCTACTTCAATACATTAAACAAAATTTAGACATTACTCTAAATTTCACAGCAGCGTGCCGTATGGCGATATGTGGCGCTTGTGGTGTGAGAGTAAATGGCCATGCGTATCTAGCATGTGATACCAAAATGACAGAGCTACTCGAAGAATACGACAACGCTGATGAGTTTAGAATTTCACCACTTGCGAATTTCACGGTTATTAATGATTTAGTAGTCGATTGGGAGCCTAGCATTGATAATTTGCGCAAGGTTCGCCCTGGAATCAACCCAGGCAGCGAATACAACAGCCAAAAAGGTGTCGAGCAATCCCAAGAGCAGATAAATTTCATCAAAAAATCCTGGGACTGCATTTTATGCGGTTGCTGTGCGTCAGAGTGTAACAAACTAGGCGCGGACGCAAATGATTATATGCAACCATTTGTCTTTGTTCATGCGTTTCGCTCTGCTTATGATTCACGCGAGTCTGAGCCACTAACTCACCTAAAACCAGCTATTACAAACGGTTTGTGGAACTGCGTGCATTGCCAAGAGTGTATGGATAGATGTCCAAAAGGCATTAGCGCATGGCAAGATATATCAATGCTAAGAGCAATGGCTATGCAAAAAAATATCATGACAGATGTTAGCGGTCCAGGACACGCTGAGGCGTTCTTACTTGATATGGTCGAGGGCGATGGACGCCTAAATGAAATCAAACTAGCCCTTCGCTCAGAGAGTATCTGGGGCAATGTCGGCAAAACAGGCATTGCAGTGGATTTGATGATGGCTGGCAAGATGAATCCGCTCCATGTCTTTGGTGGCGAAAAAATCGAAGGACACGACGATTTAGTCAAAATGGTAGAAGCTGCACGCGCGGCGCAAAACAAAAGCAAATAAAAGGATAAATTATGAGTAAAGAATTTGCATTTTTCCCAGGCTGTGTTTTAAGCCAAGCAGCAAAAGAGTCAAAAATTTCAATCGAAGCAATCGCGCCGATTTTAGGATACAAGCTAAATGAGATTAAGGGTTGGAGCTGTTGCGGTGCCTCTCAGGCACAATGCGTCGATCCCGAGGCTTCATTAGTAGCAAATGCGCGAAATTTAGCCCTTGCAGAGGGTATGAATATGCCTGTGCTAACTACTTGCTCGACATGTATGCTAACCCTAAGCAAGGCAAAACAATCCCTAGATATGGGCGCGAAAAACCGCATAAACGAGTTTTTGAAAGTCGGAAATATGGAGTATAAAGGCTCGGTCGAGGTTACAAGCCTACTTTGGGAGCTTTATCAGGATTTAGACAATCTCAAATCAAAGGTGAAAAAACCGCTTTCAGGGCTAAAAGTAGCGCTTTTTTATGGTTGCCACAGCTTGCGCCCAGAGCGAGTGCTTAAAAAAGAGAGCTCAACAAACCCAAAAAGCTTTGAAGCCGTAGTTGGCGCGCTTGGAGCTACAATCGTGCCATTTGAAAAAAGGCTTGATTGCTGTGGTTTCCACGCTAGCTATCCAGCGGTAAAATCAGTGCAAAAAATGTCTAGCGAGATCGTCGGCGACGCCGATAAAAACGGCGCAGATGTCGTGGTAACTCCATGTCCATTGTGTCAAATGCAACTTGATATCTACCAAGACCGCTATCAAGACGCGCAAGGTAGCAAAATCCGCAAGCCGATTATCCACCTATCTCAGCTCGTTGGCCTTGCACTCGGACTTAGCGATAAAGAACTAGGTCTTGATATAAATATCCAAGACGCGACAAAATTAGTGTCGTAAGTGTGAAATTTGGGGCGAATTTGACTAAATTTCGCCCTGAATTTCGCCAAAATTTAAAATTTGATAAATTTCAGCAACCTCCCGCTAGCGCGGGAGAACTCAAAGTATCCTTCCTTTCAATTTACTTTTTCTCGCAATGCTTACAACCTGCATTGCGAGAAATGCGAAGCATTTCCGTAAAAATAAAACCAGCTAAATTTAGAAAAACGAAGTTTTTCTAAATTTAGCCACTTCTAAGGTTTTACAGGGGTGGGGGTTGGTAAGGGGGAGGGTAGCG
>NZ_JAOVTW010000011.1:0-3439 GCF_027737585.1 Campylobacter sp. JMF_14 EL1 | reverse complement strand
AAAACAAAGTCCGCAACGACCTACTTTCCCGACATCCGAGTAACGGAGAGTATCATCAGCCATGATGAGCTTAGCTTCTTGGTTCGGTATGGAGCAAGGCGTTTCCTCATCTGTATAGTCACGGACAGTGTTAATTAAAAAAATTATTTCGTCTTTTTTCGCTATGCTTCGTTAGATTTCGCTTCGCACCGCAGTCACGAACCAAAGTTCGCTCCTTTGTGCTTGCTCATCTGCCTCGCCTAGCGAAAAAATACTTTATAATTTTAGAAATTGCAAATTTACAAATTCTAAATTATAAAATTTGATATTTTCTTAATTAACACTGCAAAAGTCATCAAGCCTAATAAAATCTTTTACCATATTGTTAAAGGATTTCTAATACCTTTAACAAGGAAGTAATGCTTAAAAAGATAAGCAAACGAGCTATTAGTACCGGTCAGCTAAATGACTTTCATCACTTACACATCCGGCCTATCAAACAGATAGTCTTTCTGAGCTCTTAAAAGAAGATTCATCTTGGAGTTGGCTTCGAGCTTAGATGCTTTCAGCTCTTATCACATCCCGGCTTAGCTACTGGGCGATGCTCTTGGCAGAACAACCCATACACCAGTGGCCAGTTCGACTCGGTCCTCTCGTACTAGAGTCAACTCTCCTCAATCTTCTTACGCCCACGGCAGATAGGGACCGAACTGTCTCACGACGTTCTGAACCCAGCTCGCGTACCGCTTTAAATGGCGAACAGCCATACCCTTGGGACCTGCTCCAGCCCCAGGATGCGATGAGCCGACATCGAGGTGCCAAACCTCCCCGTCGATGTGAGCTCTTGGGGGAGATCAGCCTGTTATCCCCGGGGTACCTTTTATCCTTTGAGCGATGGCCCTTCCACACAGAACCACCGGATCACTAAGACCGACTTTCGTCTCTGCTTGACTTGTGTGTCTCGCAGTTAAGCTGGCTTATGCCTTTATACTCTACAAGCGATTTCCAACCGCTTTGAGCCAACCTTTGTAAGCCTCCGTTACATTTTGGGAGGCGACCGCCCCAGTCAAACTACCCACCAGACATTGTCCTACCTAAGGATAACTTAGGCTAGTTAGCTACCCAAATAAAGAAGAGTGGTATCTCAACAATGGCTCACCATACACCGGAGTATATGGATCAAAGCCTCCCACCTATCCTGCGCATCTTTATCCAAGCAGCAGTGTCAAGCTATAGTAAAGGTCCACGGGGTCTTTCCGTCTTGCCGCGGGTAGGAGGAATTTTCACCTCCACTACAATTTCACTGGATCCCTCTTTGAGACAGCTCCCATCTCGTTACGCCATTCATGCAGGTCGGTATTTAACCGACAAGGAATTTCGCTACCTTAGGACCGTTATAGTTACGGCCGCCGTTTACTCGGGCTTCGATCAGATGCTTCGCAAAAGCTGACATCATCAATTAACCTTCGAGCACCGGGCAGGCGTCACACCCTATACATCCTCTTACGAGTTAGCAGAGTGCTGTGTTTATGGTAAACAGTCGGGAGGGACTCTTTGTTGTAACCTTCTTTGCTTACAGAGTAAATCCTTAACAAAGTTAGGCACACCTTATACCGAAGATACGGTGCTATTTTGCAGAGTTCCTTAAAGAGAGTTCTTCCACGCGCCTTAGAATACTCATCCCACCCACCTGTGTCGGTTTACGGTACGGGCAATATTAGCTAAACTTAGAAACTTTTCTTGGCTCGATAGTATCAAGGATTCTCAATCTACTCCGAAGAGCGTCAAGAGCCTTTAATGTCTCGGATAAAGAGTTACGGATTTGCCTATAACTCAACCTACACACTTAGACCAGCACTTCCATCAGCTGGCTCCCCTAACTTTAAGCGTCCTTCCATCGCACACTAATATTGGTATCGGAATATTAACCGATTTTCCATCGCATACCCCTTTCGGACTTTGCTTAGGACCCGACTAACCCTACGATGACGAGCATCGCGTAGGAAACCTTGGGTTTACGGCGAATATGATTCTCACATATTTTATCGCTACTCATGCCTGCATGCTCACTTCTATCCGCTCCACCACTCCTTGCCGGTATGGCTTCGACGCTGAATAGAACGCTCTCCTACCACTTGCACTAGGTGCAAATCTACGACTTCGGTACTTATTTTAGCCCCGTTATATTTTCCGCGCAGAATCACTAGACCAGTGAGCTATTACGCTATCTTTAAAGGATGGCTGCTTCTAAGCCAACCTCCTGGTTGTTTCAGTAACTCCACATCGTTTTCCACTTAAATAAGATTTAGGGACCTTAGTCGGTAGTCTGGGTTGTTCCCCTCTCGACGACGGATTTTATCACTCGCCGCCTGACTGCTGTGATTACATTATAAGTATTCGGAGTTTGATAGGGTTTGGTACATTGGTGTATGCCCTAGCCCATTCAGTGCTCTACCCCTTATAATTACGACACAACGCTATACCTCAATATATTTCGGAGAGAACCAGCTATCACGATGTTTGATTGGCCTTTCACCCCTATCCACAGGTCATCCGGAGCTTTTTCAACAGCCGTCGGTTGGGTCCTCCACCGGTTCTTACACCGGCTTCAACCTGCCCATGGATAGATCACATCGTTTCGGGTCTGCAGCATCTGACTAATCGCCCTATTAAGACTCGCTTTCGCTACGGCTCCGGGTTTCCTTAACCTCGCCAGATACCACAACTCGCAGGCTCATTATGCAAAAGGCAGTCCATCACCCTGATAAATCATAGGGCTCTGAATGATTGTAAGCAAACGGTTTCAGGTTCTATTTCACTCTGATCACCTCAGTTCTTTTCACCTTTCCCTCACGGTACTTGTGCACTATCGGTCTAGTAGTAGTATTTAGGGTTGGATAGTGGTCTACCCAGCTTCAGACAGGATTTCACGTGTCCCGCCCTACTCAGGATACTGCTAAGTAAAAAGGAGATTTCGCATACGGGATTATCACCCTCTATGATTAAACTTTCCAGTTTATTCTGCTATCTGCTTTTAGTCTTTATTGCAGTCCTACAACCCCACTAGCAAGCTAGTGGTTTGCCCTCTTACGCGTTCGCTCGCCGCTACTAGCGTAATCTCTTTTGATTTCTTTTCCTGAAGGTACTTAGATGTTTCAGTTCCCTTCGTTCGCCCCCGTAGGTAGTTAATATTACTATTAACTGGGTTGCCCCATTCGGAAATTCCCGGATCAAAGCCCCTTGACAGCTCCCCGAGACTTATCGCAGCCTGGCACGTCCTTCATCGCCTCTACTAGCCAAGGCATCCACCGTTTGCTCTTAGTAGCTTACCTTTTTTTACTTCATAATAAAATGAAGTATTAGACTATGTTAATATTCTAATTTGCATTACTTCCTTGTTAAAGATAAAAGATTTAATTTATAAATTTTAAATTTGATAAATTGCTTTTACAATATTTAA
>NZ_JAOVTW010000010.1:0-11326 GCF_027737585.1 Campylobacter sp. JMF_14 EL1 | reverse complement strand
CCAGCCACAAATGCCTAAAATTCCGATTTTTTCTCTATCGACGAAGTCTTGCACGCCTAGATAATCCACGGCCGCGCTAAAATCTTCTGTGTTTATATCAGGGCTTGAAATATCACGCACATCTCCGCCGCTCTCGCCTGTGAAGCTTGGATCAAAGGCTAGTGTTACAAAGCCACGCTCGGCTAAACTTTGTGCGTGAAGTCCGCTAGATTGCTCTTTAACCGCACCGTAAGGTCCGCTAATGGCGATAGCAGGGAGTTTGCCAGTGGCGTCTTTTGGAGTGTATAAATCTGCAACGATTACAATTCCATAGCGATTTTTAAAAGCAACTTTTTTGTGTTCAATCTTTTCGCTTTTTGCAAAAGTTTTATCCCACTGGCTAACCACATTTTTTGGCAAATCTACTTCGCCTTTTGCTACCGAATTTGTCGCTAAAATCGCACCTAGTGCAAATGAAATCAATACTTTTTTCATTTTTTTCTCCTTGTTTGAAAATAAAATTTTTACAAGGAAATTCTAGCCAAAATTAAAAAAATCAACTAGAACAATTCTCCAAATTCCTTGCCTAATCCTGCAAATTTTAATTGTTTTAAAAATTTATCTTAAATTTTATATAATTTTGAAATTAAATTCATAAAAATGGATATAAAAAAGGTTTATAATGTGGTTAAATTTGCGTAAATTTTTTGGATTTTTGGCACTTTTGCTATGTTTGATTTCATTTTTTTATGCCGTTTTTATGCAACTGAGTGGTGATTTTTTTGCAATTTTATATTATCCCGTAAGTGCTATTTTTTTTCTCTTTTCTTTGTATTTTTATTTCAAACAAGATAAAAAAACCAAAAGGCAAATGGTTGGTTTTGCTTTGATTTTTGTTTTCATTATGTTGCCGGCAGTCGGCGTAAAATTTTATAATTATGCTTTTAAAGAACCAAGCTATTTGGTGGGCGAAATAATTTTGGCTAAAAAAATCTCGAATTCAGACGGAAATATCACAAAATATCTAAAACCACAAGTTATACAAACCATAAAATCACAAAATTTAGATTATCTAAAATCACAAGGTTTTAGCGTAAATTCGCAAAGCGAACGCACAAGTGCATTTTTTAAAGGCGTTGTCAAAAGACGGAATTTTGCAATATTAATAATAATTGAAAATGACAAAGTGGAAGTCTTGGCGTTTAGTGGATATAATATTTAGATTATCTAAAATCACAAGGTTTTAGCGTAAATTCGCAAAGCGAACGCACAAGTGCATTTTTTAAAGGTGTCGTCAAAAGACAAAATTTCGCAATATCAATAATAATTGAAAATGACAAAGTGGAAGTCTTGGCGTTTAGCGGATACAATGCGTTATGAATTTACTTAGGCGATTTTGCCTAAGTAAATTCCTTGCCTAATCCTGCAAATTTTATTTTCTCTCGATTCGCTCTGGACCGCCTTTGTTGATAGCGCCTACCACTTTGTGCGGAACATACAGCTCTTCGAGGTATTTGATCTCACTCTCATCAAGGCTGATTTCAAGGGCTTTTACCCAGTCGTCTAAATGCTCTGTTTTAATTGCTCCAAGAACTGGGCTATCCACACCCTTAGCAAAGTGCCACGCTAATGCGATTTGCGCCATATTTACGCCACGATTTTTCGCTACTTCATCAATCCTAGCGATGATTTTAAGATCGCTTTCTTTAAATTCATCGTATTTTACGCGCAAAACCTTGTCTTCATTTACTCGTTTTGAATACCCGTCCCACGAAGTGTGAGCCAAATGCCCCCCAGCTAGTGGGCTATACGGCGCGATACTTGTGCCAAACTGCCTACACACAGGGATCAAATCCCGCTCATCTTCCCTATAAATCAGGCTATAATGGTTTTGCATAACGCTAAATTTGGTTAAATTTTCACGCTCGGCGCATAGTTGCATGTTAAAAAACTGATAACCATACATCGCACTAGCCCCGAGCGTTCGGACTTTTCCGGCTTTTACTAACTCGTGCAAAGCGCTCATAGTCTCAAAAATTTCGTGGTCGTAGTCGAAGCGATGTATCATATACACATCGACATAGTCCGTGTTTAGGCGTTTTAGTGAGCCTTCGATTTCACGCATGATTGCCGTTTTGCTTAGTTTACCTTCGTTGAAAAATACCTTAGTTTCGATGACGACATCTTCTCTTTTGACGCCTAAATTTCGAAGCGCCTTGCCTAGATAAATCTCAGAATCGCCGTTGGTATAGACATTTGCAGTATCAAAATAGTTTATGCCAAGCTCCAATGCCCTTGCGACGACCTTTTCGCAGGTTTTCTCGTCCGCCTCAGTCCAAGTAAGAAAGTTTGGATTTGGTCTGCCAAAACCCATGCAACCAAGGCAAATTTGTGAAATTTTAATGTCAGTTTGCCCTAAATTTGTGTATTTCATAATCTCTCCTTTTATTGCCTAATTCTGCAAATTTTATTTTAATTTCTCATATTTTTTACTTAAATTTAGACCCAAAATTCCCCAAACAAATGAGATTATTGCACCTAAAATCAAAACTCCACTCACGCCAAATTTAGCCAGTGCTATGCCCTCGACCTGTGATGAAAGCGCGTCTCCGCCACGATAAACGACCGTGTCAAGGAAGTTTTTGACCTTGTATTTACTCTCGCTATCAAGCGGGACAAAAAGCATTTCGCGTGCAGGTTTAACTAGGGCGTATTCGCCGATTCTGCGCAGGCTCATCACAAGCGCAATGCCCCAGAATGCTGGGTGCGTGAAACCAAGCATAATAAATCCGAGCGCAATCACAAATCCAAGCAGAGCCAAAAGCCACTTTATGCCAAAAAATTTAGCGATTTTTGCCGTTAGGAAAATTTGTATAAAAAAACTAGTGCTTTGCACGATGAGATCGATATTTGCAAAGGCTGCGGCTCTGGCTTCGCGCGTCTCAAAGACGGCTCGGACGATTCTAGCTTGTTCCATGTATAAAAATGTGCTAACACTTGTTAGCAACAAAACAAAGCCTACAAAAGATAGCAAATAAGGTGATTTAGCGATGATTTTAAAGCCATCAAGCGGATTTTTGCTAGGTAGTGGAGTGCTGAATTTTTGAGTGAAATTTGCTTTTTCACTCTCGTTTTGGAGCAAATTTAGCCCCTCTTTTATGATTAAATTTTTCAAAATCAAGGCAAAAAATAGCAAAAACGCCGATAAAAATATGAAATTTTGCGTCGAAACTCCACGCAAAAAGCTAACCAAACTAGCCCCTGCAATCCCGCCTAAACTCGCTCCTGCGCTGATTATGCCAAACATTGATTTGCTAGTTTCTTTGCTAAAAACATCAGCCAAAACACTCCAAGCCGAGCTTATGACAAAGAGATTAAAAACGCTAACCCAAATATAAAAAACCCTGCAAAGTGTGGCAAATGCGGGGCTTTGGGCGTCAATAAATCTCATAGCTACGAAAAAGCCTAGCAAATTTAGGGCAAAAAATATAAAAATGGCGTCGGTGTAGAGTTTGCGCCTAATAGCCCCGCTTAGCCACATAGCCACAAACGAACAAACAAGCGTAGCGACAAAAGTGCCTAAAAATAGCCATTTTAGCTCGTCGCTTCCGCCATGAATCCCAAGCGCATCGCGAATCGGGCGGAGTAGCGCATACGAGCAAAAAAGCGAAAAAATAAAAAACGCACTGTAAAGTAAAAGTTTAATTTCCTCGCGCCTTATCTCAAAAATCGAGTAAAATTTCTCTTTAAATTTCATTTTGATATTTTGCCTAATTTTGCAATTTTTGGCATTATAAACGCACCAAAACTGCGCTAAATTTCAATAAATTTACCCAAAAATCTTTTGCAAATGCGCCTTATACTCGCTCACATATTTTTCGACTTGCGGATTTTTTATGACATCGTTGCACATAAATGTAGGAAAGCCCGTCATTCCCAC
Source organism: Campylobacter sp. JMF_14 EL1 (assembly GCF_027737585.1). Classification (NCBI taxonomy): domain Bacteria; kingdom Pseudomonadati; phylum Campylobacterota; class Epsilonproteobacteria; order Campylobacterales; family Campylobacteraceae; genus Campylobacter; species Campylobacter sp. JMF_14 EL1. The sequence goes on along the minus strand of NZ_JAOVTW010000010.1, from coordinate 7,407 downwards.
GAATTCCATTGTTTTGTGCAGGTGCATATACACAGCCTCCACGCCCGCTCCGCCGAAAAATTCGTCCTTATCCTCAAACGCGTCAAGCGGGGCGTTCCATGTTACGCTAAACATATACTTTTTGTCTGTGAGTTTGCCACCCTTGCCGTAGTCTTTGGTAGGATTAGTGCGGTGTCTGCCGTCGTTTCCGCCTGTTTTCATAGTGATTTCCATAAATACTTCATCGATATATTTTTTCACTATCCACGGCTCACCCATCCACCACGCAGGTATTTGCCAAATCACACAATCGCTTTCTAAAATTTTATCGCACTCGGCTTTTTGCTCATATCCATTGTCGATTTTTTTGATTTCTACGCTTTTGCCTAGGCTTTCAAGCGTCTGTTTTGCTGTCTCGCACAAAAGTTTGCTAAGCTCGCCCTTGCTTCCCCAAAATTCTTTTGATCCGTCTATTATGTAGATTTTTTTCATATTTTTTCCCTCTCCTTTATCCCAAATTTTCAAATTTGCAAAATTTACTCCGTTTTCTTGTGCGCCCAAATTTGTCGCTCCAAGGGCTACCGCAGAGCCCACAACTGCTGAATTTTTCAAAAATTCTCTGCGTTTCATAATCACTCCTTAAATTTATAAATTTTACCCAAACCTATCTAATAAAATGCGTAAGGGTTATAGGCTCGTATTTTGGCAATTCTAAGCCGTTTTGCATGGCTAAATTTTTACATTTGATAAACCAAGCGATATTTTTGGCTAGTGTTCGCATGGTCTGCATACCTTCTGCGTCATTTGGCAGATCCTCTGGCACCAAGCCATGGACTTCGTTCCAGTATTGCGAACCAGCTACAAACATATTTGAGATTGTAAAAAATTTATTTAGCCTATCAAAAGTCGCACTAGCCCCGCCACGCCTAGCTATAAGGACACTTGCGCCGATTTTACCGCTAAATTTATTTCCGCCCACGAAAAAAAGCCTTGTCAAAAACGCCTGAATTCTAGCTGTAGGTCCGGCATAATACACAGGGCTTCCGGCTACTATGCCGTCAAATTCATCAAGTCTAGCAGCTATTTGATTTACCACATCATCTATTGAACAAAGCCCGGTTTTTTGGCATTTGTAGCATGATATACAATCATTTATCGGCTTTTTGCCAAGGTATAAAATTTCGCTTTGAACGCCGTTATTTTCGAGCTCTTTTGCGATTTCGCTTAACGCTAAATTTGTGCTTCCGTTTTTGTTCGGACTGCCGTTTATGAGTAAAACTTTTGACATATTTTTCCTTATTTATTTTAAATTTCAAACGCCCTTACCGTCAAGATAAAATTTTTTCCCTGCGACATAATGAAGCGTTTTTAGCTCATCGCCCACTTCATCAAAATGCCAGTGGCTGCCGTCAAAAACCCTATCGTCGCCATAAGCTGCCACAACCTGCCCGATAAAAAGATCATACGCCTGCTCGTTGTGAGGCTCTGGGATAACCTTGCAGATTATCCACGCAGCGCAACCTGCGACTAGCGGAACTTTAAATTCGCCCCTATAAAACAGCTCCACGCCGTCCATTTTATGCGGGTTGTCGAAGCGAGAATTGTTTTCATCGCCCAAATTTAAAAGTAGATCTTTTTGCGTAAAAACTGGGATTTGCACGGCAAAATATCCGCTTTTTTCGATTAAGGTGCGTGTAAATGAGCCGTTGTGCGGCACTATCGTAACTTTGTCGTAATCCAGCGGACACGCCCAAGTAACCGCCATAGCGTTTGCCACTCCGTCAAATTCAGCCGAGACTATCGTCGTGGCACCGTGGTTTAAAATGTGGTAGGATTTTTGAATATCGACATTAATAATTGCCATTTTTTGCTCCTTATTTTAGTTTTTTATATTGCTCGTCGCTTACTGGTTCTAGCCACTCGTTGCTAGCTTCCACGCCCTCGACTTCGACGGCGATATGCGCAAACCAGCTATCCTTTGCCGCGCCATGCCAGTGTTTGACGCCGGCTGGTATATTTATGACATTTCCTGGTTTCATTTCCACGGCTTCCTTGCCCCATTCTTGGTAGTATCCGCGACCTGCTGTGGCGATTAGGATTTGACCGCCACCGCTTTTGGCGTGGTGAATATGCCAGTTGTTGCGGCAGCTTGGTTCAAAGACCACATTATACATTTTGACTTGTTGGGTCGAAATAGCGTTTAGGTAGCTGTTTCCGCTGAAATACTTCGCATACGCGCTGTTTAGTTCGCCCACGCCAAATGGGCTAATTTTGGCGAATTCGTCCTTGCTCATGGCACTAGGATTGCTAAATTTGGCCGAATTTGAAATTTTTAAAATTTCATTTATTTGCGCGTCGCTAACGCCGTTTAGTTTAGCGATTTTTATGTGAGCGTCCCTTTGTGGCTCGGTGCCACTCATCGCCGCTAATGCTGCGACCGTGATGATCTCGCGCTCCTTCCACGAAAAAATTTCACTCGCAAAAATATCGCCAAATAAATGCGCCTTCAAATAATAATCCACATCTGCGCTAAGTGCGCTTAAATCGACTTTTGAGCCCACTAAATCGGTTTGGGTTTTAGAGCCGATTTCAAGGCTATTTAAATTTTTCTCTATGATTTTATTTTCCGTGCCTTGCGTGGTTTTTAAGCCCATTTTTTCGCGCTCTTTAAGCGTTTCGCTCAAAACGCCAAGTCCATTTAGGGCTTTTGGAAAGCCACAATACGCATAAAGTTGCGCCATTAAATCTTTAATCTCAGCCACGCTTATACCGCTATCAAGCGCAGAATTTACGGCGTTTTTTAACTCGCTTAAATTTGAACTAGCCAAAAACGCTGAAATTTTGGTTAAATTTAGCTCTTTTTGGTTTAAATTTTTGATTTCGCTTTGTGAAATTTGCATATTCTCCCCCGTTTCATTTGCCATGCAAACCCCGCAAAATAGCGAAGTTAGGGCTAGTGTTAAGATTGATTTTTTAAAAAGCATACTCTCTCCTTTAAAATTTTTCAAGATTTGCGATTTTTTTCATATCATCATCGCTTAAATTAAAATCAAAAATGCTAATATTTTCGATCATACGGGACTTTGTCGCGGTTTTTGGGATAGTGATGATATTTCTTTGGATTTGCCAACGCAAAATGACCTGCGCCGCGGTTTTGCCGTATTTTTCGCCGATTTTTTGAAGCGTTTCGTTGTTTAAAATTTTCGCACTACCTGAGCCAAAAGGCGAATAGGCCTGAGTGGCGACACCCAGCTTATCAAGCCCGTTTTGGGTTGAAATTTGCTGTTTGAAAGGGTGGAGTTCGATTTGATTAAGCACAGGTTTTATAGCAAATTCATCGCAAAGCTCTCGCACTAAATCCACGCTAAAATTGCTAACGCCGATTGATTTTATTAGTCCCTTTTCTACTAGCTCGCAAAACCCAGCCCAAATGCCCTTAATATCGCCATAAGGAGCGTGGATTAGATACAAATCTATATAATCAAATTTAAGCGCATCTAGGCTTTCATAAACTGCCCTTTTTGCGCCTTCTTTGCCTACATTTGCGCCCCATTGAAGCTTTGAAGTTACGAAAATCTCATCTCGTTTTATGCCACTATTTCGCACAGCTTCGCCTACGATGTCTTCGTTGCGGTAATACTGCGCTGAGTCAATGTGGCGGTAGCCCACTTCTAGGGCATTTTCTATGGCTTTTAGCCCGTCCCTGCCACGAATATCCCAAGTGCCATAGCCCAAAATTGGGATTTTCACGCCATTGTTTAACTCATAATTTGGAACTAAATTTTGCATTTTTGCCCCCTTGTTTGCAAAAAGCGAATTTGCGCCCACAATCACGCCTGCGCCAAAAATTACAGAATTTTTCAAAAAACTTCGTCTTTGCATAAAATTTCCTTGAAAATTTTAAAATTTCGCAGAAATTTTACCAAATTTGGGGTGGAATTTGGTAGAACAATCCTCCAAATCCCTTGCCTAATCCTGCAAATTTTTGTCTAATTCTTTGATTTTTTCGATTGCAAGAAGTGCGCCAGTTTTGGCTGTTTGCGAGAGTGTAGAGGAAAATTCGCCCAAATTTAGCAAATCAACCTTAATGCCTAAAAATAGTATTTTTGGGATAAATTCGCGCAGGTATTTGATCCACACGCACGCTGGGATATTGTGTGCGCTGTAAAAATAACTCACATCATCGCTTAAATCCACGAATTCGCACTCAAATTTGGCGTTTTCGTCCATTATAACGCCGATTGCATCGACAGCGACTAAAATTTCTGGCGCGTAAGCTCTGATTTTGGAAAATTCATTTTCTGGCATATCGTTTCCGAAAAAAACTTTCCACTCTTTCAGCTCTTCTAGGGCGATTTTACCGACTTCTATGCCAACGCCGTCATCGCCACGAAGCTCGTTTCCTACGCACAAAATCGCTTTTTTCATCTAAAAACTTTCCTAAGCGTTAAATAACCCTCATCTAAATTCTTTAAAAACTCACCCAAAGCCGAATTTTTAAGGCTTTGCAAAAGTTTTATGGCGTGTTCTGGGAAAATTTCGATTTCATTTATCGTGGCGATATTTCCTAGCTTAAATTTCGCGTATTCATCGCCCGCGCTTAGTATCTCTTCCCACTCGTTTTCGCTAAATTCGCAAATCTTCTCGCTAAAATCAATCGTGCCAACCCCATGCCCAAGGCTCGTAAAAATGGTGATATCCCTAAATTTCGGCGCAGTATCTGGCTCATCTACATGGCGTTTTGTCAGCTTCCAAACCTCTATCATAATCCTGCCTTAAATTTGAAATTTTGCGAAATTATACAGATAAATTCTTAATTATTAAAATTTAAAAAAATCCGAAATTTTGCCCTTTATTTGCTATAAAAGTAGTATAATCTTTCACTTAAAAGCAAAAGGCTTTTAGGACAAATTTTAAGGAGGGCGGTATGAAGGTTGTAAGTATTGTTGTAGTAGATGGCAGTGTCGTAAATGAATCTGATTTGATTATAAGTATTGCGTCGTATGATGATTTTAGCGCGATTAGCGCAGAGCTTCGAAAAGCCCTGAAAAAAAATTATATTAACAAGTCGCAATATACGAAAATTTACAAAAAAATCACCGCGCAAACCGGGTTTTCGCGTGCGAAATTCGACTATACTCCATACGCGAAAGATATCGAGGAGCTGGTTTCAAGGGGATACACGGTCAAAGCGATTTTAGCCCATATCGGCGAGAAGGACGCGGAGTTTAAAAAATCCGTGAGCGCTTCGGGGCTAACGCACTTCATCGCTACGAATTGTAAGGACGAAAAAAACAAAATTCGCGCAATCGCAAAGAGCAAAAACGAGCTTTTGCAAGCGTATAAATTTGAGCTTAAAAAGCTCCATTTCAAGGGCATTTCTGACAAAGATATTTTGCGAGTAATGAGGGAAAAATACCCTGAGGATTTCACCAAAATCACAGAGGCGCAAATCCATGAGTTTATCGAAACCAATGCCAAACTCGATATGGGGCGCAAAATTTCGCTTCTTAAAAAACCAAGCCTGTATGATGAGCATTTCGACGAGATTATGAGCTTGTATAAAAGCGGCATGAGGGTCTATGATATCTGGAAAACACTAAGGCAAAAATACCCAAAACTAGCCAAACTTCAAGCCCCAAGCCTGTATCATTTCATCGGAAATAACGCACTTGGCAAGGCAAAATATATGCAAGAAGGATAGGTTTGGGCGAGCCTAGAATTTGCGTGATTTTGTGCGGTGGCAAAAGCTCTCGCTTTGGCAGAGATAAGGCAGTAGAGCCATTTTTGGGCGAGCCTAGCATGACGCATTTTTGTTTTAAAAGGTATTCGCGCATTTTTTCGCAGGTTTTCGTCTGCGCAAAATCGCAAAAATTTAGTCCCCCGCTTCCTTTGATAAAAGACGATTTTAAGGATTTTTCGCCTATGGGTGCGCTGTATTCAGCACTAAGGGGATTTGCTGGGGAAAGGGTTTTCATCGTGCCTGCTGATACGCCATTTGTGAGCAAAGAGGCAATCCGCGCGCTTTGGGAGAGTAGGGCTGAGATTTCGCTTGCAAGTGATGGCGAAAAAACGCATAATTTATGCGGATTTTTTAGCGGGGATTTGGCGGAGCGTGCGCTGGAATTTTACCGCGAAAACAACCATAAAATCGGCGAATTTATTACTTCTTGCGATAGTGAAATTTTAAAATTTGAAGACAAAGAGCAGTTTTTAAATATCAATTACGAAAGCGATTTAGAAAAAGTTGAAAACTAAAATTTTATTTTTGGCGTTATTTAGCGTTTTGTGCGCAGATGATGGCGAAATTTTGGCGAAAGCTAGGGATTTTGAGGCAAAGGGCGATTATAAAAACGCTATGATTTATTATAAAAAATTAGCCCTTGCAAACACTAGCGCGCAAAATTCAAGCGGAATTTCAAAGCCAAATTTAGCGTCAAATTCAAAGGAAATTTCGGCGCAGTATCCGAAAAAGCAAAATTTAGCGAATTTAGATTTGAATTCCACGCCAAAACCAAGCAAAAAACAAAATTTTAGCGAATTTTTGGGCATTAAATATTACGAGCCAATTTACGCTCTCTTTACTCACGATCACCATAAAAAACAGGGTCGTAGCCCCAACGAAGCGCACTTTGCGTTTAGTTTTGAACGGCCTATAAGCTATGATTATTTTGGCTTTGGCGAGAAAATTTCCTTTGCTTACACGCAAAATTCGTGGTGGCAAATCACCGCTGATAGCGCGCCATTTAGGGAAAATAACTACAAGCCAGAGCTTTTTATGAGTTTAGAGCCGGGCTTTTCAGACGAGCTAAAACTTGGCGTTTTGCACGAATCAAACGGCAAGGACGGGGCGGATTCGCGCTCGATAAATCATCTTTACGCGCAAAGTTCGTGGAGATTTGGGGGCTTTGAAATCACGCCGAGACTTTGGTATGCTTTCGGGCTAGATCAGCGCAACAAGGACATTAGCGAGTATATGGGCTATGGGGATTTGCGTGCTTCGTATAGCTTCGGGCGACACAAAGTCATGGCCAAATGGCGCAACAATCTGCGCTTAAACTCGCAAAATCGCGGTGCAATCGAGCTTGATTTTATATTTCCGCTATTTAACAGCGGGCTTTATGGGTATTTTAGGTATTTTAGCGGATACGCTGAAAGCCTAGCGGATTATAAAAAAAGTGTCGATAAAATCGGCCTTGGCGTTTCGTTTGTGGAATTTTAAATTTCGCCAAATACTGACCTTGAATTTTGTATAATTTGCCATTGCAAGAAAACGAAGTTTTCGAAGCAATCCAGTAAAATTTAAATTCAAAATTCAACCTAAATTTAGCATTGAACGATTTTTTAAATTTTAAGCGAAATTTGAAATTCTCTGTAAGGGGGAGGGCGCGCTTTTTAGGAGACGCTACCCTCCCCCTTACCAACCCC